>NZ_JBFAQZ010000014.1:45033-239108 GCF_040673975.1 Actinosynnema sp. NPDC050801
GCCCCACCACCGCCCCCACGACCCCCCCCACGCTATCTCAATCGCCGGTTCCCCCCCCCCCCCCCCCCGGGGGGGCCCGCCCCCCCCCGGCCCCCGCCCGACGGGCGTTGCCGTCACCTACCGTCACAGGAGGTTGCCACTATGCTCTGCCTGCGATGACTCTCACCGACCGCCTGCCGGCCACCCCCGACCCCGACGTGCTCTACGACACCTTCGCCGAGTGGGCGGGGGAACGGGGGCTGTCGCTGTACCCGGCGCAGCAGGAGGCGTTGATAGAGATCGTCTCCGGCTCGAACGTCATCCTCAGCACGCCCACCGGCTCGGGCAAGTCGCTGGTCGCCATCGGCGCGCACTTCGCCGCCCTGGCGGAGGGCAAGCGGACCTTCTACACCGCGCCGATCAAGGCCCTGGTGTCGGAGAAGTTCTTCGCCCTGATCGACACCTTCGGCGCGGCCAACGTCGGCATGATGACCGGTGACGCCAGCGTCAACGAGACCGCGCCGATCATCTGCTGCACCGCCGAGATCCTGGCCAACATCGCCCTGCGCGACGGGACGCGCGCCGAGGTCGGCCAGGTGGTGATGGACGAGTTCCACTTCTACTCCGAGCCGGACCGCGGCTGGGCGTGGCAGGTGCCGCTGATCGAACTGCCGCAGGCCCAGTTCCTGCTGATGTCCGCGACCCTGGGCGACGTCGCGTTCTTCGAGGAGGACCTGACCCGCCGCACCGGCCGCACCACGTCGGTCGTGCGTTCCGCCGAACGACCGGTGCCGCTGAACTTCCAGTACGTCACCACCCCGCTGCACGAGACGATCGAGGAGCTCCTGCACGGCCGCGAGGCCCCGGTCTACGTCGTGCACTTCACCCAGGCCTCGGCCCTGGAACGCGCGCAGTCGCTGATGAGCGTGAACGTCGCCACCCGCGCCGAGAAGGACGCCATCGCGTCGATGATCGGCCGCTTCCGGTTCACGTCGGGGTTCGGCAAGACGTTGTCCCGCTTGGTCCGGCACGGCATCGGCGTGCACCACGCGGGGATGCTGCCGAAGTACCGGCGGCTGGTGGAGCAGCTGGCGCAGGCGGGCCTGCTCAAGGTCATCTGCGGCACGGACACCCTCGGCGTCGGCATCAACGTGCCGATCCGCACGGTCGTGTTCACCGCCCTGTCGAAGTACGACGGCCAGCGCACCCGCCACCTCAAGGCGCGCGAGTTCCACCAGATCGCGGGACGGGCGGGCCGCGCGGGCTACGACACCGTCGGCACGGTCGTGGTGCAGGCGCCCGACCACGTGGTGGAGAACGAGAAGGCGCTGGCCAAGGCGGGTGACGACCCGAAGAAGCGGCGCAAGGTGGTGCGCAAGAAGGCGCCCGAGGGTTTCGTGTCGTGGAGCGACCAGACCTTCGAACGGCTCAAGACCGCCGAGCCGGAACCGCTGACGTCGAGCTTCCAGGTCAGCCACGCCATGCTGCTCAACGTGATCGGCAGGCCCGGCGACGCGTTCGGCGCGATGCGGCACCTCCTGGAGGACAACCACGAGGACCGGCCCGCGCAGCGCAGGCACATCCTGCGCGCCATCCAGATGTACCGGGGCCTGCTGGCCGCGGGCGTGGTGGAGCGGCAGGGCGGCGAGATCCGGCTCACCGTGGACCTCCAGGTGAACTTCGCGCTCAACCAGCCGCTGTCGCCGTTCGCGCTGGCCGCGATCGAGCTGCTGGACCGCGAGTCGCCGTCGTACCCGCTGGACGTGCTGTCGGTGGTCGAGTCCACTCTGGACGACCCGCGCCAGGTGCTGTCCGCGCAGGAGCACAAGGCGCGCGGCGAGGCCATCGGCGCGATGAAGTCCGAGGGCATCGAGTACGACCAGCGGATGGAGCTGCTGGAGGAGGTGACCTACCCGAAGCCGCTCGCCGAGCTGCTGGAGGCCGCGTTCACCACCTACCGGCGGGGGCACCCGTGGGTCGCCGACCACCACCTGTCGCCGAAGTCCGTGGTGCGGGACATGTTCGAGCGGGCGATGACCTTCACCGAGTACGTCTCGCACTACCAGTTGGCGCGGTCGGAGGGCCTGGTGCTGCGGTACCTCGCCGACGCGTACAAGGCGCTGCGGCAGACCGTGCCCGAGGACGCCAAGACCGAGGAGCTCAGCGACCTCCAGGAGTGGTTGGGCGAGCTGGTCCGCCAGGTCGACTCCAGCCTGCTGGACGAGTGGGAGAAGTTGCGCAACCCCTCCGAGGACACCGCGGAGGCCTCCACCGACGACGCGCCGCCCGCCGTCACCGGCAACGTGCGCGCGTTCCGGGTGCTGGTGCGCAACGCGTTGTTCCGGCGGGTGGAGCTGGCGGCCAGGCGCAACTACTACGAGCTCGGTCAGCTGGACGGGGACGCGGGCTGGTCGGCCGAGGACTGGCAGGACGCGCTGGAGCCGTACTTCGAGGAGCACGACGAGATCGGCATGGGGCCGGACGCGCGCGGGCCGGCGCTGCTGGTGATCACCGAGGAGCCGGGGCTGTGGCGCGTCCGGCAGATCCTGGACGACCCGGCGAAGGACCACGACTGGGGCTTCACCGCCGAGGTCGACCTGGCCGGGTCCGACGAGATCGGCACGGCGGCGCTGCGGATCACCGAAGTGGGCAGGCTGTAGCAGGCCTGGGGTCCATCCGGTGGTACTGCGGTCCGGACCTGCGTACGAGCATGTCAAGGTCGGGAGAGAACGGAGGCGGTTGACCCTGTCTCAGGACGAGTTCGGCGTGCTGGGGTCCCTCGTGGTCCGCCGGGACGGCCGCTCGGTCCCGGTCACCGCCGCCAAGCACCGCATCGTCCTGGCGACCCTGCTGCTGGACGCGAACCGCTCGGTGCCCGCGAGCGACCTGATCCGCCGGGTGTGGGGCGAGACGCCGCCGGACCGCGCGGCGCAGACCCTGCCGGTGTACGTGATGCGGTTGCGGCGCACGCTCGGCGAGCCGCAGCTCATCCACACCACGCCGACCGGCTACCGGATCGACGTGCCGCCCGAGGCGCTGGACCTGCACCGGTTCGCCACGTCGGCCGAGGAGGGCGCGAAGCTCGCCGCCGCCGAGGACTTCACCGCCGCCGCCGAGGCCTACGAACGCGCGCTGGAGTGCTGGCACGGTCCGCCGCTGGCCGACGTGCCGTCGGAGTCGCTGCACGAGACCGAGGTGCCGAACCTCGCCGAGCAGCGGCTGCGGGTGATCTCCGAGCTGGTCGACGTGAAGCTGCGGCTGGGCCGGTCCGACGAGGTGATCGCGGACCTGCGCAGGCTGACCGCGCAGCACCCGTTGCGGGAGCGGTTCTGGTCGCAGCTGATGGTGGCGCTGTACCGGGTGGACCGGCAGGCCGACGCGCTGGACGCCTACCGGCAGGCGTCGACGGCGTTGGCGCGGGAGCTGGGCGTGGACCCGAGCGATTCGCTGCGCGCGGTGCACCACGCGATCCTCACCGGCGACCCGGCGCTGCACCAGCCGGCCGCGAGCACGTGGGCGCCGGTGTCGCAGCTGCCCGCGCCGGTGGGCAACTTCGTGGGCCGCGCCGCGGAGCTGACCCGGGTGACGGGGCTGCTGACGCGGGCGACGGCGACCGTCGTGGTGAGCGGGCCGCCGGGTGTGGGCAAGACGGCGTTCGCCACCTCGGTGGGGCACGCGGTGCGCGACCGGTACCCCGACGGGCAGCTGTACGTGAACCTGCGCGGGCACGCCTCGTCGCCGCCGCTGCCGACCTCCGCGGTGCTGGCGCGGTTCCTGCGGGCGATGGGCGTGCGGGCCGACCACATCCCGGTGGACACCGAGGAGCTGGTCCGCGGCTACCGGGCCCGGCTGCGCGGCAGGCGGGTGCTGATCACGCTGGACAACGCGGCGTCGGTGGAGCAGGTGCTGCCGCTGCTGCCCGGCGACCCCGGCTGCTCGGTGGTGATCACCAGCCGCAACGAGCTGCGGCTGCGTGCGACGACCGTGCGGCTGGACGTGCTGCGCGGCGACGAGGCGTGGAAGCTGCTGGCGCGGTCGTTGGGGCCGGAGGCGGCGGTGGCGCAGTTCGACGCGCTGGGCGAGCTGGCCCGGCTGTGCGGGTACCTGCCGCTGGCGCTGCGGATCGCGTTGGGCAACCTGGTCGGCGCGCCGCACGTCGACGTCGCGTCGTACGTCGAGGAGCTGCGCGGCGGTGACCGGCTGGCGGCGCTGGCGGTGGACAACGACGACACGGCGGCGGTGCGACGGGCGTTCGACCTGTCGTACGCGGCGTTGGCGCCGGGGGCGGCGCGGCTGTTCCGGTTGACCGGGCTGCTGCCGGGGCCGGACTTCAGCGTGTTCGGCGCGGCGGCGCTGCTGGACGCGTCGCAGGACGTGGCGCGCGGGCTGCTGGAGGACCTGGCGTCGGCGCACCTGGTGCAGCGGGTCGGGGTGGACCGGTTCGCGCTGCACGACCTGCTGCGCGACTACGCGGCCGACCGCGCCGAGGCGGCCGGTGAGGACCTGGTCGCGGCGCGGGGACGGCTGTTCGACTGGTACCTGCGCACGTCGCTGGAGGTCGGCGACGTGCTGTACCCGGAGCTGGGCGCGTCCGGGCCGCCCCGGATGACGCCGGACGTGGCCAGGGCGTGGCTGGACGCGGAACGGCCCAGCGTGCTGGCGGCGACCGAGCACTGCGCGGCGCACGGTCCGCTGCCGATGGCGTGGCGGCTGATCGACGCGGTCGGCGGGTACTTCGGCTCCCACGGCCACCACGTGGAGTTCGTGCACGCGATCGACGCCGCGCTGGGTGCCGCGCGGGCCGAGGGCGACCACGACGCGGAGACGTTGATGCTGGTGTGGCTCGCGGCCGAGCACCGCAACCTGGGCAACCTGCGGTCGGCGCAGCGGTACCTGCGGTCGGCGCGACCGGTCGGGCGGACGGTGTGGCTGCACGCCGGGCTGGACGGGGTGGTGCACCTGGAGCTGGGCGAGCTGCCGTCGGCGTTCGCCTCGTTCGAGCGGCTGATGGCGTTGAGCGGGCAGGAGTGGGCCGGGCCGCACGTGCGGATCGGGGCGCTCGCCGGGCTCGGTGCGCTGCGGTTGATGCGCGGCGAGTCGGTGGCGGCGAAGTCGTTGCTGGCCGAGGGGCTGGAGCTGGCGAGGTCGGCCGACGGGGTGAACCTGGAGGCGGCCTGCGCGGCGTTGTTGGGGCGGTGCCACACGGCGGTCGGCGAGTACGAGCGGGCGGTGGAGCTGCTGCGGCACGCGTTGGCGGCGTGGCACCGGACCGGGGCGCGGCACGCGCGGGCCGAGGCGATGGCGCACCTGGCGGCGGCACTGTGCCTGGGCGGTGAGCACGCGGAGGCGCTGCGGACGGCCCAGCGGTCGTTGGCGCTGGTGCAGGAGCTGGGCGGCAGCCCGCGCATCGAGTCGGAGGTGCACAACGCCCTCGGCGTGGTGCTGTGCCACCTCGGTAAACCGACCCGCGCCCTGGCGGCCCACCTGCGCGCGCTGGAACTGGCCACGTCGTCCGACTACCGCTACGGCATCGCCCGCTCCCACGTCCACCTGATCCGCGCCATGGCCGTCGACGGCCGCCGCGCGGAAGCCCTCCGGCACGCCCGCGTCGGCCGGGACCTGGCATTGCGCTGCGGCTTCGGCGAGTTCGAGGCCATGGCCACCACCGCCCTGTCCGAACTCACCTGACCCCGGACGCGACCTGGTCCGAGCGGTGGGGAGGTCAGCTGGCAGTCGTCTTCGCGACGAGGCGTCGCTCGACGTAGGCCAGGTCGAGGGAGCAGTGGTCGGCGAGACGCTCGTGCTTGCGCCGCAGCAGAGGATCGATCGTCTGCCCCTCGCGCGGGGTGACCACGACCATCGGCCTCGTGGACATCGCCACGGCCGCGTTCACGGCCGCCCACAGGAGATCCCGGAAGGTGCCCGGCTTGCCCCAGCACACGTACCTCCGCGCACCACTGAGGACCGCGTGGCAGTGCATGGGCTTCTCCCGGATCGTGTTCGACACGATGGTCCAACCGTCACCCAAGGAGCGACGCACCAGCTCCGCCGGGTCGGTGAGGCGCTTGCTGGTGTACTCGGCGAACGGTCCCACGCCCTCGAGCGCACGGGCGTACTCCTTCAGCGGGCCGTCCTTCAGCCAGACCCTGATGTGCTCGGCGGTGTACCAGTCCGCGAGTTCACCGCCGATGGCCGGATCCTCGATCCACCGGGCGTACTGCCGGGTCTTGTCGCGCGCCGACATCGCCTCCCAGTCGAGCGACTCCACCTGCAGGTACAACTCCCGGACCACCGCCTCGCGAACGGCCTTCGGTATCTCAAGATCCGTGGTCAACACTCCCCCTCCACGTCGACGCGCCTGACGTCAGCGCGCACCGGCGGTTCGGACGGCTCGGGCCACCTGCTCGGCGACGGTCACCGGGTCCTCGTGCTCCCACGCCCGGATCACCGTCCAGCCGGCATCGCCCAGCAACCGGTTGGTCGTCTCGTCGCGCTGTTTGTTGCCTTCGATCTTCCGCCGCCAGAACTCCGCGTTGGTCGATGCCGGTCGGTAGTGCTCCGGACAACCGTGCCAGTAACAACCATCGACGAACACCGCGACCTTGGCGCGTGGGAACACCACGTCGGCGGTCCGCCGGACCTCGGCCACGGGTCGTGTCGAGACCCTGTACCGCAGGCCACGCGCGTGGAGCAGTGAGCGCAACCGCATCTCTGGAGCCGTGTCCCGCCCCCTGTTGCCGCGCATCGAGGCGCGCACATCGGGCGAGGACGCCCAAGACCCCTCCGCTCGCGTCTCGTCTCGTACGAGCCCTGCGATCCGGGCGTGCTCCCATCCGGCGGCGAGGTTCTTGATCCGCGAGGGCTGGTCCACGGCACAGAGGTATCTGGCACGCACCTGGCCGCCGTCGGTCCAACGCAAATAGGCGTGCACGGAGCCGGAGGCACGGCGCCTCAGTTCCACGGTGCCCAGCGCCTCCCCTCCCGCGATGGGGACGACCCTGCGGTGACGGCCTCCGGCGACCCGGTCCTGCTCCGCGGACGCGGCGGTACGGCTCCGCCCCCTGGGTGCCTTCCACGCCCGTTCGGGCAGGGGGCGTTCATCGACGCGGGCAGCCGCGGCCCGTCCCCCACCGGTCACGATCCGTTCGCCACCTCGTCGAGGCTCCGGGCGACCGCCTTCGCGAACACCTCGCCCAATCGAACCGGCACGGCGTTGCCAAGTTGGCGCATCTTCTCCCCCCTCGGGCCGCTGAGCTTCCAGCTGTCCGGGAAGGTCATGACCCGCGCGGTCTCCCGGACGGTCATGTAGCGGTGGCGGTACACCCGGTCCTCGAGCGACGCGGCCTCGTCGAGGAGGTCGTCGGTAAGCATCACGGACTCGCCGCCGGGTACACCGTGGACACCGGCCTTCACGGTCTTGGCCGGCCGGTCCAACTCGTTCGGGGTGTGTCCAGGGTAGATTCTCGCGTCCGGCCACCCGATGTGATCGGTGATCGGTCCCTCGGGGAAGTACTCGCGACGGTCCAACCTGTCCCAGGTGATCGGCTGAAGCGGTTCATTACCGTCCACGCCCATGACGGCGTCCCTGAGCGTCCGCCAGGGCAGGAGGCCGTCGTTCGCCAGTGGAACCTGGGTATACCGGTTCATGGCTCGCTGACGCACGTGGTCGGGTACCTCCGGGTGCCTCGCCCAGTACTCACCGCTGTGCATGGAGTGGATAAGCGCCGCTTCCGAATGGGTCGGTCGCACTGCCTTCCTGAAGGCGTCCAAATCGACCCCGAGGTCCGCGCGGAACGCGACGATGATGACCCGGTTCCTGATCTGAGGAACGCCGTAGTCGGCAGCGTTGACCTGGGTCATGACGACCTCGTAGCGCATCTGCGGGTCGACGGAATCCTCGTCGATCCCCTTCAGCACGGCGTCGTGCTCCAGCCACGTCGACGCCGGGTCGCGTTCTTTGAAGGGGAGCGACAGCTCCCGGAGGATGTAGTCGAAGTAGGGCCTGAACGAAGGGCGGAGCAGACCACGAACGTTCTCGCAGATCACGGCCTTGGGCTGGATCTCGCGCACCGCGCGGAACATCTGCGGGAACATGTTGCGCCTGTCCTCGTCACCCTTGGCGACGCCGCCCAGGCTGAAGGGCTGGCACGGTGGTCCGCCGGCGATGATGTCGACCTTCCCGTGCAGGTAGCCCATTTTCAGCTCCTGCACGTCCCCGGGCACGACCAACCAGGGGTCCTCCGGACCGGGGATCCGTTCCTCCTCGCCCCGCAACTCCATGTCGTTGGCCAGCAGGGTGTCACAGGCGTGCTTGGCGAACTCGTTGAGCAGCAGAGGCCGAAACCCGGCGTTGTGCACGGCCATGGCGAGGCCGCCACCCCCCGCGAACAACTCGACCGATGTCCGGTCTTGCGCAGGCTTCCTCGGGCGTCGCGGCACGGCGGGCAGCCTAGCGCAGACCATCCCGCCGATCTCTGCAGCGGGGGCGGTGGCACCCCAGGTCACGGGACCTCTCACCCCGCTCCCCGAGGCAATGCCGGCGGCGTCCCCGTCACACCGGCTCTGGCTTCATCCAGGACGGAGTACGGCGGCCTGCCGGAATCCTGCGTCCTGTAGGCGAGCGGCCTCCTGTCCGACGGCGCGGCGTCCCCCGGAAGCTCCAGTCGAATCGCCATCACGACTTCCCGCGGATCCTCGTCGACCGACCCGGGATCGTAATCCGGTTCCGTGCTGACAACCGGGTACAGGAGCATCACACCGCTGGAGGGGTTCTGGGTCTTGAGCGATTCGACCCCGGCGCGGTCGGCGCTCGTGGAGTTACCGCGCAAACGCGGTGTTCCCGCCGTCGGGTCCAACGCGCGACCGTGCAGGCTCAACGGACCGATACCCCGGAGGATTCCCCGGCGGCCGCCCTTCTGCTGCGGCATGACGACCTTCCAGTCGCGGATCTGATCCTCGTCCAGGCCGATGAGCCAGGCCAGGTCGGGCTTGAAGGTGTCCTCGTGCGCCCATTGCAGTTTGCTGAGGGCAGCGATCATCTTGTTGTGCGTGACAGTGCCCAGAAAACCCTGGGTCGTTCCCCTCAGCGAGACCAGACTGCCTTCGTTCACGGCGGCCACCAACAGTGGAACACAGGCATCGATGTTGCTTTCGAGGACGTCAGTCCTGCTCAGTTCCGGGTAACCGGAACTGGGTTCCTTGGTGAGGGTGCGGCGCTCCACCAATACCGCGTTGTACATCTTCGCCGCCGCCGTGGGACGCAACACCCTGCTCGTCACCAGAGGAGGCACCTGCGCGGGCGTCACCGCCGGGCGGCCGTCGATCATCTTGGCGTACTGGCGCAACTCGGCGCGGAACTCCTCCTCATCGCGACAGATCGACTCGAACGCATCCCTGAGCCCTCGCGTGACGTACAGGCGGACAAGGTCGCGGTACCCGGCTCGGAATCCGAACCAGCGACCCATCTGCATCAGCGCGTCGGCGTCCTTAACGTCACGTCGGTAGTACGACACCGTGAGGCCCTCGACGGTGAAGCCACGTGCCAGCTTGTTGCCTCCGACGAGGATCCGCCAAACATCGTGCTGCCCGAAGTCGAGGTCGTCCTGTTCGATGTCCTTGTCACTGTTGACCACGAGGACCGGGTTGCCCTTGGGGCTGATGCGTCGGATCGCCTCGCCGAGGTGGCGTGCCAACTCCTCGAACGAGTCAGGCGTGGGCAGCTCCGGCTCTATCGCGCGCGACACGGGCAGCAGGTCTCGCTCGTACAGCTCCCGCAACCGCGGGTGGCTGCTCGGGCTGTAGTAGCCGGCCTCCGCCCAGGTTCGCTTGATGATCCCGGCGGTGTCGCGGTGCACGGCCGTCCTCATGGCCTCGTGGACGAGCATCGTGTGGTGCTTGTACGAACCGGCGCCCCGGTTCTTCCGGAACAGTTTGACCGCGGCCGCCAGGACGAAGAAGTCCATGGCCTCCTGGAGGTCCGCGTGCTCGTCACTGGCGGCGAGCAGCCGGACGTGGGCCTTCTCCTTCGAGTTGGCGTAGGTCCGTTCCTCCAGGGGGACCGCGAGGTCGAGGTCGTGGAACTCCGCCGCGCCCATGTAGGCGGGCGGTCGTTCCAGGGAGATGAGGAAGTCCTTCGGAAAGATGTCCTGCGCGTCGCCCGGGTCCACGAAGACGTTGGCGAACGGCGTGGCCGTGTAGCCGACGTACTGGCCGCGCGGCAGCATCCCCAACAACTTGGAGATGAGCCGGTTGATGCTGGTGCGCTCGGTCTTGCCGTCGTCCCAGCGCTTCGGGTTGGTCGTGTTGATCGATGCCTGGTCGGACTCGTCGTCGATGATCAGGGTGGGGATGTCCTGCAACTTCGCGGTGATGGCGCCGAGGTCCTTGGCGAGCTTCTCCAGGACGCCGCTGTTCTTCTTGACGATCACCAGGCGCGCGTCGGCGCGGAACAGGTTGTCCGGGTGGTTCAGCGGCTTGGCGCGGTCGAACCGCTCGAAGTCGAGCGCCTTGATCCCCTGCTTGAGGCTGCGGTAGTCGAACCGGTACGTCGTCATGCGGTGGATGTCGGGCCGCCCGATGTCGGCCGGTTGCGCGCCGTGGCTGACGAACCGGCCGTCCGCCCAGTCCTGATCGGCCTGGTAGTCGACGTCCACGAGGGCTTCGGGGTTGTTGAGGTCGATGCCGCGCAGGATGTTCTCGCGACCGACGAGTTCCATGTCGATCCGGCGCTGAGTCTGCTCCCGCAGGAGGTTGGTGGTACCGGTGAGCACGATCACCAGCCGGTACCCCGCGTCGACCGCCTTGGAGATGACGCCGGTGAAGTTCGCCGTCTTGCCGCTCTGCACGTAACCGACGACCAGACCCTTCGCTTGGTACGGCTCCTTCCTGGTCGGGTCGCTCAGTCGCTCGACGACATGGGTCGTGGCGGTGTCGAGCTTGGTCACGGCCTCGGGTGACCAGCCCCGCCGTTCGGTCAGGTAGTCGGCGTAGTGGGTCCAGTAGAAGTCGCGCTTCTGGCGCACCTGAGCCGTGTACCAGGGCTCCCAGTCGTCCGCGATGACCACGGTGCCGTCCGGATCCGCGATCGGGAACAACTCGTCGAACAGGTTCGCGGTGGCCTCGTCGACCTTCAACCGGCGGGTGATCACCTCACGACGCGCGCGGGTGTGGGGTCCGGTGTTCTCGGCCCAACGCACGTCCTCGGGACGAGCACCGTCCCAGGCGGCGATCCTGAGGTGCAGGGCCAGGCGTAGTTCGTCATCCGGGCCTGCGTCCGCGAGATAGTCGCGGAGGGCCGCGTCGGACGTGTCGACGAAGGCGTCGAGTTCCTCGGCCGCGCTGCCGGCCTTGTCGTGCAGGTTACCGGGACCGAGTCGCCTCATGGCGTCGAGCGCGCTGATGTAGGCGTCGGCGAGTGGCTCCGTCATCACTGTCCTTCGAAGGCCAGGGCCGAGCGCAACACGTCGACCGGCTCGTCGTGGGCGACCCCGGTGAGGTCGACCCGGTACTTGATCTCCGGCACGTGGACGAGACCGGCCGCGCCCGCGGCGAAGCCCTCGCGTGTCAGCCGCGGGAATCCGCCGTCCACCGCGTAGGCGAGCGACGGCGTCCGCCTGGTCCACTTCGTGTCGCAAGTCGGTGCGAGGCGGTCGGTCCACCCGACCATGCCGAGCCCGGCCTCGAACTCGTCACCGGCCGCTCCCGCGCCGACCGCCCGGCGAACCGCGTCGATCAGTTCGGGCAGACTGGTTCCGGAGCCGAGGCCCGCCTGGGTGATCTGGTGGGAGACCAACCACAGTGATCGGTCACCGGTGGGCAGCAACTGCGTCCAGGACTCGATCCAGTGGCTCCTCCTCTCACCACTGGTCGTCTTCACCTCGACGTCGAGGACCGCCAGGCCGAAGTCGTGCTCCTCGAAGGCACTGCCCCGCCACGCGCGCACGGCGGCATCCGGTCCCAAGGAACCGATCAGCCCACCGAGCACCAGAAGTTCACCGAGGAGGCCGATCTCCTTCTCCGGCGAGAAGCGCTCGGTCCGTTGCAGCAGCAGCGAGAGCTGTCGCAACGTGAGGCGCAGCGCGTCGGCGGGACGCATCCCGTCGAGTTGGATCCTGTCCGACATGGCGCACAGCAACGGGTAGGCGTCGCGGTACAGCGCCGGATCGGTGACGACCACCTCCAGGCACTGATGGCCGTCGTTCCAGGTGCGTCGAGCCACCAGGTGCCTCAGATTCGTCTCGGGCGGTCGGTCCTCCGAGGTGGTGCGCACCCGCAGCCCCAGTTCACGGGCACTCGGGGTGATGAACAGCACCACGTGCGGATCACCTGGGACACGCAGGACGATGGGGATCCCCTCGTCCAGGTACCTGCGCAGTCCTGCCGGTGAGAGGTGGCGTTCATCGTTCGGAGGGCTCACTGGCGCTCGGCCTTGACCGCCGTGGTGAGGAGTTCCTGCCACAGGTCGATGTTGTCCTTGTCCCTCGCACCGAGCCTGTCACCTTCGAAGACGCTCTCCACGACGAGGTAGAGAAGTGTCTTGATCAGGGGTAGGTCGTTGAGCCCGCCATGCTTGCCGCCCAGGAGCACCTTGCGGTAGCGCTTGTTCAGCCACAGGGTGTTCGCGGCCCGGTCGACCTCGAAGAACGACTCGTCGGTGAACTGGCGCCATCGGATGTCGATCGCCTCGCTGCCGGCCACCGTCGGGATCTCGTGTTCGATCGTGGCACGCACCCGAGGGGGCAACCCGGAACCGGGCATGATCATCGCCTTGCGGTTCTTGTCCCGCTCGCGCGACTTCCGGTACACCTGCTCGGCGATGTCGAGGTAGCCGGTGAACGACATGCCGTCGTCGGACCGGGCGGCCTCGCAGAGGCTCGCGAACTCCGGACCGACCTGCACCCGCGACTTCTCGGGGTTCATCCGGAAGAAGCCGACCATGCCGTCGTCGATGTCGACCTCGACCCTGGCCAGTTGCAGCCTGGGGTGCGGTGCGTGGACCCCGTCCCAGCCACCGGCGTGCAGCAGTCGGTCGTGGCGGTAGAAGTACAGACCTTGTCGCTCGACGTGGCCGCCCGGCAGCTTGAAGGCCGGGCTCGTGGACCGTCCTGGCCAGATGTGGCACCGGAACGACACCTCGACGCCGCCACTCGTCGCCCTGACGACCTTGGGGAAATCGACCCGGCCGGGACGGGTGTAGCCGAACGGGTCGAGCGGGGCGACCGGTACCCGAACGCCGCTGTACCCCGTCTCGGCGTCGCGGACCTCGAACTCGATGTTGACGCGCCCCTTCTCCAAGAACCTGTGGAAGACCAGGCCGAGGTGCTCGCCGACCGCAGTGACCGTGTGCTCGATGAAGCGCTCGACGCGGGCCGGTTCGTCACTGACCGGGAAGGCGCCGACCTCGTCCCAGCGGATGACCGTGCCGCTGCCGGACATGGGGATGTCCCAGTCACCGTCTACCTCGTCGGCCGCGAACCGCTCGGACACGATGTCGCAGTAGAAGCCCGTCACCGCCCCGTCCAGCCGCCACCGACGCCCCACAGCGGCGCTTCCGACGGCCCGCGACATGATCGAGAATGCCCTTGACTGGCTGAACGAGGCCGCCTTGAGCCCCAGCCCGAAGTGACCGAGGTCGTCCGCGCCGTAGGACCGGCGGCCGCCTACGGTCATCGCCGAGTTGATCGCCTCCGGAGTGATGCCGCGTCCGTTGTCGACCACGTAGAGGGACCGGAGCCTGCCGGCGGCCCGCACGATCCTGATCAACACGTGCGAGGCACCGGCGTCGATGGAGTTGTCCACGAGGTCCGCGAGAGCGGTTTCGAGCCTGTGGTTCCTCCCGATGGCGTCCAAGGCGCGGGGATCGGGCGGTAGTTCCACAGTGCCGTCCGTCGGAACGCCCTCAGTCCACCCGCTCATGACACTGACCTCATGTTCTCGCCGCTCACGGCGCGAGCGGCCTTCGCGGAGCCGCGTTCACGACGCGGAACTCCCACTTCGGCCTGGTACACGCACCACCCTGTCGATGCATATAGTCGCCCCCCATTGGGGTGTTACCGGCACACCAACGACGCGTGACGAGCCACCTCGACGACCAGGACCATTACCCGGCGGATGAGTTGGATTCCACCCGAATGGGCTACGGATCCCTCACCTCCGAACATGACTGAGCCGATTCGAGACTACACGGAGCGTGACCACTCTCGCTTCACCCGGCACCGTGACCGATCGGAGTGCTCAGGTCCAGCCCGGGCTGGAATGCTGAACTTCGAGCGCATCGGATGCCACCCGTGACCGGTCGGTGCGTTTTGTTTCGCGGTCCAATTGAGACCACTCCTCCGGGTCGTTGACCGGTGTGTCGATCAACGGGAGCATCGGGTTTCGTTACTTCGGCGGCTCACTCGTGGGGGATGTCATGGAATACGGTCCGCACGTCGACCTGGCGCGGATCGCGGACCCGACGCCACGCACTTCCGCCGAATTGGTCCGCGCGCTCACCGAGTTGGCGCGGCTGGCCGACGAGTGGTCCGACGTGGTGCGCGGCCTGCACGAACCGACCCGCCGGCTGGTGGGCAGCGCGGCGGCGGCGTCGGTGTCGCTGGCCGCGCGGCGGGCCGAGGAGGCGTTCCTCGAACTGGAGATGACGCTCGGTGACGCGCAGGCCGCGCGGCGGTCATTGCCCTTGGCCACCCCGACGGGCGAGGATAGGCGTCCGGTGGTCTAATCGCCGACGCTGCCGACCCGCATTGGAACTCCATGACCTCAGGACTTCCCTGCCCTCTCTGCGAGGGCCCGGAGCGCCGTGGGGCGCTTGAGCGCACGCTGCGGGTGCTCGCCGTGGACGACGAGGCCCCCGCGCTCGAAGACCTCGTCTACCTGTTGCGCTCCGACCCGCGCGTCGCCCACGTCGAAGCGGTCACGGACGCGACCAAGGCGTTGCGCACGCTGCACCGCGCCATGGACGCGGGCCAGCCGGTCGACGCGGTGTTCCTCGACATCCGGATGCCCGGCCTGGACGGGCTGGACCTGGCCCGCGTGCTGTCCCGGTTCGCCCAGCCGCCGCGGATTGTTTTCGTCACCGCGCACCAGGAACCCGCGGTCGAGGCATTCGAGCTGAAAGCGCTCGATTACCTGCTCAAGCCGGTCCGGGCGGAGCGGTTGGCCGAGTCGGTGCACCGGATCGTGCACGAAGTGCTCCATTCGAAGACGGCGGAACCGGCCGTCGCCGCGCCCACCGAGAAAACACCCGACGTGGGCGACGAGGTCATTCCGGTCGAACTGGGCGGTATCACCCGGTTCATCCGGTTGGCCGACATCCGGTACGTCGAGGCGCACGGTGATTACGCCCGGCTGCACACCGCCACCGGAAGCGGATTGGTCCGCGCCGCGCTCAACGGGCTGGAGGAGCGGTGGCGCTCCGCCGGGTTCGTCCGCATCCACCGCAGTCACCTCGTGTCACTCGGGCACATCGACGAGCTGCGGCTGGAGGACGGTCACCTGAGCGTCAACATCGGCGGCGCGGTGCTGCCGGTCAGCCGGCGGCACGCCCGGCACCTCCGGCAGCTGCTGGTGCGCCGCAACCGGCAGCCGTCGTGACCTCGCCGCAGCGACCGCCCACCCAGCGCGTCGTGGTGACGAGCCCGCGCACCCGCGCGCCGCGCGCCCCCCGCCCGTACCCCGCGTCACGCGAGATCGACGAACAGAGTGAGCTGGGCGCGGTCTACATGCGGTCCCTGATCCGGACCCAGCGACGGCTCGGGCTGCTGCTGTGCGCGGTGGTGTGCGGGAGCGTGGCCGCGCTGCCGCTGGTGTTCACGTTCGCGCCGCAGGTCGGCGCGCAGCGACTGCTCGGCCTGCCGCTGCCGTGGCTGCTGCTCGGCTTCCTGGTGTTCCCCGTGTTCGTGCTCGCGGGCTGGTTCTACGTGCGCCAGGCCGAGCGCAGCGAGCGTGAGTTCGCCGAACTGGTGGAACGTTCGTGAGCAGTGGGTACGGCATCGTCGCGGTGCTGGTCGTCGCGGTCGGCACCATGCTGGTGGGCACGTACGGGTTGCGGATCTCGCGCACGACGTCGGACTTCTTCGTCGCCTCGCGCACCGTCTCGCCGTGGTGGAACGCCTCCGCCATCGGCGGCGAGTACCTGTCGGCGGCGTCGTTCGTCGGCATCGCCGGGCTGATCTTCGCGCACGGCCCGGACATGCTGTGGTTCCCGGTCGGCTACACGGCCGGCTACCTGGTGCTGCTCGCGCTGGTCGCCGCACCCCTGCGCCGCAGCGGCGCGTACACGTTGCCGGACTTCGCCGAGGCGCGGTTCGCCTCGCCCGCGGTGCGCGCGGTGGCGAGCGTGTTCGCGCTGGCCATCGGGTGGCTGTACCTGTTGCCGCAGCTGCAGGGCGCCGGGCTGACGCTGCACACGGTCACGGGCGCGCCGGACTGGGTGGGCGCGCTGGTGGTCGCGGTGGTGGTCACCACGAACGTGATCTCCGGCGGGATGCGCAGCATCACGTTCGTGCAGGCGTTCCAGTACTGGCTCAAGCTGACCGCGATCGCGGTGCCGGTGGTGTTCCTGGTGATGGCCTGGCACGCGCACGGCGCGCGTGACCTGACCGGGCCGCAGTTCCCCGAGTTCCCGAAGCAGACCACGGTCACGTTCGACACCGACACGACGTTCGACGCCTCCCGCGCCACGCCCTACACCGGTGCCGGCCGGGTCGACGGGCAGCCGGTCGAGGGCGGCGGCGAGCTGACCGCGGGTCGGCACGAGGTGGCCGCCGGAACGCGGCTCACGTTCCCCGAGGGCGCGGCCGTGCCGCACGTGCGGTCGATCCCCTCGAACACCAACGACGTGTGGGCGCTGCCGATGCGCGGTGGCGAGCGGTTCCCCCTGTACGCGGTGTACTCGCTGATCATCGCCACGTTCCTGGGCACCATGGGCCTGCCCCACGTGATCGTGCGCTTCTACACCAACCCGAACGGCCGCGCGGCGCGGCGGACCACGTTGATCGTGCTGGGGCTGCTGGGCGTGTTCTACCTGATGCCACCGATCTACGGCGCGCTCGGTCGGCTGTACACACCGGAACTGCTGATGACCGGTGACACGGACGCGGTGGTGCTGGTGCTGCCGAGCCGGATGATCGACGGGCTGGGCGGGCAGTTGCTGGGCGCGCTGGTGGCCGGTGGTGCGTTCGCCGCGTTCCTGTCCACGTCGTCCGGGCTGATGGTGTCGCTGGCGGGCGTGCTGAGCCGGGACGTGCTGCGGTTGCGCGGTGTGCGCGGGTTCCGGGTGTCGACGGTGCTCGCGGTGCTGGTGCCGTTGGGCATGACGTGGCTGGTGGGCAAGGTGCCGGTGGCGGACATGGTGGGCCTGGCGTTCGCGGTGGCCGCGTCCTCGCTGTGCCCGCTGCTGGTGCTGGGCATCTGGAGCACGCGCATCACCACGGTCGGCGCGGTCGCCGGGATGGTCGCGGGCGGGATGCCCGCGCTGGTGGCCGGGTTGGTGACGATCAGCGCCGGTGGCCGCGACGAGTGGTACCACGTGTTCCTGGCCCGGCCCGCCGCGTGGACCGTGCCGTTGGGCTTCGTCGTGATGTACGTGGTGTCGCTGCTGACACCGCGCAAGGTGCCACCGGGGGTGAACCACGTCATGGTGCGCTTGCACGCGCCGGAGAACCTGGGTCTGCGCAGTCAGGACCGGTTGTGACCGCGCTGTGGACGGCGGGCGCGATCCTGCTCGTCGGCCTGGCCGTGGTGAGCACGCTGTGGTGGACCTCCCGCACCCGCAACGACTTCCTCACCCACGAGCAGCGCATCACGTTCGAGACGCTGCACACCGCGTGGTCCGCCGCTCCGCCGCTGCGCGCCGGGCTGGTGCCGGAGGCGGCGAAGAAGTCGGCCAAGCACCTGCGCACGCTGCTGGGCACGCCCGCGCTGGCGTTGACCGACGAGACCGAGGTCGTGGCGTGGGAGGGCGACGGCGAGCACCACGCGGCCGAGGCGATGACCCTGGCCGCCGACGTGTTCGACACCGGCCGCACCCGCGCGTTCGACATCACGTGCGACGCGCCCGACTGCCCCGTGCACACGGCCGTCCTGGCGCCGCTGACCGTGGAGGGGCGGGTGGTCGGCGTGCTGGCGGCGTACAGCCGTGAGGCGTCGGCGGGGCTCGTGCGGGCGACCAACGAGGTGGCGAGGTGGGCGTCGGGCCAACTGGAGCTGGCCGAGCTGGACCGGTCGCGGACCCGGTTGGTCGAGGCGGAGGTGCGGGCGCTGCGGGCGCAGATCTCGCCGCACTTCATCTACAACTCGTTGTCCGCCATCGCGTCCTACGTGCGCACGGACCCGGAGCGCGCTCGCACGCTGTTGCTGGACTTCGCCGACTTCACCCGCTACTCGTTCCGCCGGGCGGGTGACTTCACCACGTTGTCGGAGGAGCTGAAGTCGATCGACCAGTACCTGGCGCTGGAACGGGCCCGGTTCGGCGAACGGCTCAAGGTGACGTTGCAGATCGCGCCCGAGGTGCTGCCGGTGACCGTGCCGTTCCTGTGCCTGCAACCGCTGGTGGAGAACGCGGTGCGGCACGGGATGGAGGGCAAGGTCGGGCCGGGGCACATCTCGATCCTGGCGGCGGACGCGGGCGCGGAGGCGCACATCACCATCGAGGACGACGGCATCGGCATGGACCCCGACGCGCTGCGCCGCACGCTGGCCGGCCAGGTCGGCGAGACCGCCGGGATCGGGCTGGGGAACATCGACGAGCGGCTCCGGCGCTGTTACGGCGACGACTACGGTCTGGTCGTGGAAACGGCACAGGGGCTGGGGACGAAGATCAGCGTGAGGGTGCCGAAGTACCAGGCGGGCGTGCACGCCTAGCCGCACGGACGAGGGTGGGGCCGATGGCAGGGTCGACTGGATACGCACTGCACGGCACCATCATCGCCATCGACGTCTCCGCCATGGGCCAAGGCGGCGCGCACAGGCTGCGATCGGTCCAACGAGTGGTGTTCGAGCTGGTGCGGGCGTCGTTCGGCGACGTGGGCCTGCCTTGGGAGGAGGCGCAATACGAGAACCGCGGTGACGGGATGTTGTTCGCGCTCCCCGCAGAGGTGCCGATGGGGATCGTCGCGCAACAGTGGTTCGCCGCGCTCGCACGGCGCCTCGACGAGACCCTCTTCGACCTGCGCATGCGCGTCGCGCTGGACTTCGGCGAGGTGCTGATCGCCGACCTCGGCTTCATCGGCTCGGAGGTCGCCTTCGCCTACCGGCTCCTCGATTCGGCGGCGATGCGTGTCGCTGCGAGGACAGCGCCCCACCGGTTGAGCCTCATCGTCTCCGAGTCGTTCTTCGAGAGAGCCTTCGAGCACACCGCGGGAGCCGCCGCATTCCGGAAGGTTGCCATCGAGGTGGAGGGGACCCGTGCCGTCGCCTGGATCCGCACAGGTGAGCCTGGCGCGGTGCAGGCCGAGTGGGCGGATTTCGCGGTCCTGTACGACTCGGAGGACGCCGAGTGGGCCGAGTGGATCGCCTACCAGCTCCGGCAGGCCGGGTACTCCGCCGTCTTGGACGCGCGAGCTTTGCGGCTGTCACGGGTGCACTTCACGCCGGTGCTCGACCGCGTCGACAGGGTGTTGGTGGTCCTGTCGCAGAACCTGTCGCGTGAGGAGGTCTCCGCCGCGCTGGAACTGCCTGGTGAGGTCGTCGCGGTCCAAGTGGCGGTGAGGACCGCGACGAAGCTGTTCGACCGCACGTGCGACCTCGTCGGGCTGGAATCGCAGGCCGCCCGTGATCGGCTGTTCGCCGCGCTCGGCATCGCGGTCGGGGCGAAGGAGGCGCCGGGATACCCCGGTGAGCCCGGTCCGGCGACCCTGCCCGTGGTCCGCAGTGAGCCCCGGGCGCCGAAGCTCGCCGTGGTGGTCACCAAGCCGGACCACGTGTTCGCCAAGGCACTGAGGGAGTCGCTGGCGGGACTGCTGTCGGAGGGGACGCTGTCGCACGTGGACCTGCGGTTCGTGGACGAGAGCTTCGACTTCGACACCGTGGTCGTGCCTGCGGTCCGGGACGCGGACCTGGTGCTGCTGATCGTGAGTCGCCACCTGCTGGCCACCGGGTACGGGGCCAGCCGTGAACTCGGGGTGGCCATGGAACGGCATCGGCGTGAAGCCGCCGTGGTGCTGCCTGTGGTGTACCGGCCGACGTCGTGGGAGGAGCAGCCGTTCGGCTCCTTGGCGCCGCTGCCCACGGGTGGTCGGCCGGTGGTCGATTGGCCGAGCCAGGACGAGGCGCTGCTCAGCGTGGTCGAAGGGGTGCGGTTCGCGGTGCAGCAGTTGCGTGGTGAGCCGCCGCTGCCCGTGGACGCGAAGACCGTGGCGGAACCCCGGAGCCTGGGCGAGGTGTTCACCGTGGCAGGTGTGCCGACGGTGACGTTCGTGGAGCCGGACGACTTCGCCGAGTTCCGGATGTCCCTGCGCCAACCGGGGTTGGGCATCGTGCTCGAAGGGCCGTCCGGGATCGGGAAGACGACTCTCCTGCGCAACGCGGTCGCGCTGGACGAGGAAAGGCTCGGCGACGTCACGGTCCTCAGCGCGCGCAACCCGGCCGACCTGCCCGCCATCACCGCGTTACCCGAGAAGCACACCGGGCTGGTCGCGGTGGACGACTTCCAGCGATTACCCGAGGACCTCCAGAACAGGCTGGCCGACTACCTGAAGTTGTTGGCGGACAACGGTTCCTCCGGGCGACAGCTGGTGCTCCTCGGCATCCCCGGCACGGCGCGCAACCTGGTCTCCGTCGGCACGGACGTCGCGACGCGCATCCGGGTGTTCCGGCTCGGGGCGGCCGTCGAAGGTCTTGTCATCAAGATGATCGAGCAGGGCGAGAACGCGCTGAACATCGCGTTCGACCGCAAGGCCGAGATCTCCCGCGCCTCGGCGGGCAGCCTGCTCACCGCGCAGATGCTGTGCTGGCAGATCGCGGTCACGGCGGGGGTCGAGCAGACCGAGCCCAGCCGCAAGTCGGTGCGCACGGACCTCGCCCACGCCCGCGCCAAGGTCACCGAACGGCTGAAGCTGAAGTACCACGACGTGGTGGTCGACTTCGTCACGCGCGACCGGCCGGACGAGGCGGTGTGCGTGGACCTGCTGCTGGAGCTGGCCCGCACCCCGGACGGGATCCTCAAGCTGGACGGGCAGCGCGCGGAGCTGTTCGAGGGCCTGCGCGGCGACCACCTGTTCCACGATCCGCGCGGGCGGCGGTTGGTCGCGGACGACCCGCAGTTCCGGTTCTACCTCGGCCAACTGCGCCGCGACGACCTGCTCGAACTGGCCGGCAAGCGTTTGCCCGTGGCCCGTGACCAGGTGTTCGTCTGCTACAGCCACCAGGACGCCTACTGGCTGAACCGGCTCCAGGTGCACCTCAAGCCACTGCGGCTGGACGTCTGGTCGGACCGCCGGATCGAGCTCGGCGACCAGTGGCACCGGGAGATCACCGCCGCCCTGGCCCGCGCCAAGGTGGCGTTGGTGCTGGTCAGCGCGGACTCGCTGGCCTCGGACTACATCAACTCCGAGGAGCTGCCACGACTGCTGGCCGCCGCCGAGGAGGGCGGCTGCCGGGTCATCCCGGTGCTGGTCGGGCCGAGCCTGTTCGACGAGACGCCCGCGCTCAACCGGTTCCAGGGCGTGCCCGCGCAGACCACGCTGAGCGAGTTGCCGCCGCACGACGGCGAACGGGTGCTGGCCGACCTGGCGGCCAAGCTGGCGAACCTGCTCGGCTGAGCGCGTCGGTCAGGCCGCGAGGACCGCCAGTCCCAGGGCCGCGGCGCCGGCGGCCGTGAGGCGGGCGGGTGCGCGGTCACCCGGCGCGACCGGGCTCGCCGCCTCGATCAACCCGGCGTGCACGAGCGCACGCGCCGTGGTCGGGTCGCAGAACGGCAGACCGTCCACCCGCACGTCCGGCTCGGCGCTGCGGGTCAGGTCGACCCGGTTCGCGACGGTCGCCCTCAGCAGGGCGATCTCACGTCTGGACAGCTCCTTCATGAACTACACCTCCATAGGGACGAACGGCGCAGCGGACGTCCCGGTTCACTTCGTGGGACGTCCGCGTTGCCACCGTCGTTCCCGTTGAGCTCAACCAGCGGCGCGCGCGCCGCGTCGTTCCGCTGCTTCCAACACCAGCCGCAACCACTCGGCGTCGGTCGCCGCGCCTTCCATCGCCACCCGCCGCAGCCGCAGCCACAGCCCCGCCTCGCTCCACTCCTGGAACCGGCGGTGCACGGTCGGCACGGTCACGCCGAACGTCGGCGGCAGGTGCCGCCAAGCGCAACCGCTGGTCAGGACGAACACGATCGCGGTGAAGATGGCCCGGTCCGACACCCGGCCCCGGCCGCCGCCCTGGCGACGCACCTTCGCGGGTGGGAGCAGCGGCTCCACCACCGCCCACAGCGACGGCGGCACCAGGCGCACGGCCAGTTGCTCGATCACGTCGGCGTGCGGCGGACGGGGAGGCGCTTCCGGCGCCCGGCGCACCCACGGCTCCTGCCGCTGGGCGTCGCCGCGCTGGCGGGCGCGCAGCAACATGGCCAGGGCGGCGTCGTCCGTGCGCCTGGGAGCGACCGCGGGGTGCGAGTGCTGTTGCACCTGGCGGGCGATCTCCGCGCCCACCGTTCGACCGAACGGCTGCGCTGGTCGTACGTAGTTGGTCATCAGGTCCTCCGCCCAGGACTGTCGTGATGCCCATCACGCTAGGAACACCGAAGCCCCCTGGTAAGGGAACGCGCGACGAACGGGAGTGGTCCAGCGTCACGCGGCCACCCGAACTCCGCCGAACGGCAACGCAGGAGCGACGAGCGGATGAGCGGTCGTCACTCCCCGGAGGCTGCCGACCACGGATACGCTCGAAAGCGTGACCACGCCGCCGCGTCTCCTCGCCACCAGCGACCTGCACGTGACCTATCAGCAGAACCGCGACTTCGTCGAGGGGATCCGGCCGCGCTCGCCCGACGACTGGCTGATCGTGGCGGGTGACGTGGCGGAGAGGTTCGACGACGTGGAGTGGGCGCTGGGCGTGCTGCGCGGCCGGTTCGCCCGGGTCGTGTGGTCGCCGGGCAACCACGAGCTGTGGACCACGAAGGACGACCCGGCGCAGGCGCGCGGCGAGGTGCGCTACAAGCAGCTGGTGGAGCTGTGCCGGAGCATCGACGTGCTCACGCCCGAGGACGAGTTCGCGGTGTTCGAGGGCCAGGGCGGGCCGGTGGCGGTGGCGCCGCTGTTCACGCTCTACGACTACACGTTCCGCCCGGCGGGCACCACGGACAAGGCGTCCGCGCTCGCCGCCGCCCAGGAGGCCGGTGTCATCTGCACCGACGAGTACTTCCTGCACTTCGACCCGTACCCGAGCCGTGAGGCGTGGTGCGCGGCGCGGATCGAGGAGACCGAACGCCGGTTGCGCGCCGTGGACCCTTCGTTGCGCACCGTGCTGATCAACCACTGGCCACTCGTCCGTGATCCCACGTTCGTGCTGCGGTACCCCGAATTCGCCCTGTGGTGCGGCACGGAGCGGACCGCTGACTGGCACCTGCGGTTCCGCGCCGCGGCAATGGTCTACGGCCACCTGCACATCCCGCGCACGATCCGCAAGGACGGCGTCCGCTTCGACGAGGTGTCGCTGGGCTACCCGCGCGAGTGGCAGCCACGCGGCTGGACCGCGGCGCCGCTGCTGGACGTGCTGCGCGAGGGGGACGCGCGATGATCACCGACCTGCTCGCGCCGCCGGTGTCCGCGTTCGAGTCGTTCGGCGACCCCGACGGGGTGGTGTTGTTCCCCGAGGAGGAAGAGCACATCGCCCGGGCGGTGGACAAGAGGCGCAGGGAGTTCACCACCGGTCGGCACTGCGCGCGCACGGCGCTGGCCGGCCTGGGGTTCCCGCCCGCGCCGCTGCTGCCCGGTCCGAAGCGCGAGCCGACCTGGCCCGACGGGGTCGTGGGCAGCATCACGCACTGCAAGGGCTACCGCGCCGCGGCCGTCGCCCGCACGTCCGAGGTGTGGACCATCGGGATCGACGCCGAACCGAACGAGCCGACCCCCGACGGGGTGCTGAAGGCGATCGCGGTGCCCGGCGAGCTGGCCAGGATGGTCGAGCTGGGGGCGGCCGGCGACAAGGTGGCGTGGGACCGGCTGCTGTTCAGCGCGAAGGAGACGGTGTACAAGGCATGGTTCCCGCTGGCGCGGACGTGGCTGGGGTTCGAGGATGCGGAGGTGACCATCAACCCGGACGACGGCACGTTCACCGCGCGGATCCTCATCGAGCCGCCGGTGGTGCACGGCGTGCCGCTGGACGGGTTCACCGGTCGCTGGCTGGCCCGGGAGGGGTTTGTGGTCACCGCGATCGCGGTACCCGCGCGCTGATCGGGGTTGGGGAGGCGGCGGTATGGGCGACGACGTCGGGCGACAGGAGTTCACCCGCGATGACCGGACGCGGTACCGCACCAAGGTGCGCCGCTGCCTGGACGTGTTCGCCCGGATGCTGCGCGAGTCGCGGTTCGAGTTCGACCGGCCGACGACCGGGTTGGAGATCGAGCTCAACCTGGTCGACGACGCGGGCGACCCGGCGATGCGCAACGCCGAGGCGCTGGAGGCCATCGCCGACCCGGACTTCGTGACCGAGCTCGGCCAGTGGAACCTGGAGATCAACGTCGCGCCCCGGCTGCTGACCGGCGGCGGGATCACCGAGTTCGAGGAGGTCGTGCGCCGATCGCTGAACGAGGCCGAGCACAAGGCCCGCGGCGTGGACGCGCACATGGTGATGATCGGGATCCTGCCGACGTTGCAGCCCAAGCACCTGGCGGTGAGCGCGCTGTCGGGCAACCCCCGGTACGCGCTGCTGAACGAGCAGGTGCTGGCCGCGCGGGGCGAGGACCTGCAGATCGCGATCAGCGGGGTCGAGCGGTTGCAGATGACGGCGGACTCGATCGTGCCGGAGGGCGCGTGCACGAGCACGCAGTTCCACCTCCAGGTCTCGCCCGAGGACTTCGCGGCGTACTGGAACGCGGCGCAGGCCATCGCGGGGGTCCAGGTCGCCATCGGCGCCAACTCGCCGTTCCTGATGGGCAAGGAACTGTGGCGGGAGACCCGGATCGCGTTGTTCCAGCAGGCCACGGACACGCGCAGCGACGAGCTGAAGGAGCAGGGCGTCCGGCCGCGGGTGTGGTTCGGGGAGCGGTGGATCACGTCGATCTTCGACCTGTTCGAGGAGAACGTGCGGTACTTCCCGGCGTTGCTGCCGATCTGCGACGAGGAGGACCCGTTGCAGGTGCTGGAGCGCGGGGACACGCCGTCGTTGGCGGAGCTGCGGCTGCACAACGGCACCGTCTACCGCTGGAACCGGCCGGTGTACGACGTGGTGCGCGACCAGCCGCACCTGCGGGTGGAGAACCGGACCCTGCCGGCCGGGCCGACGGTGGTCGACATGCTGGCCAACGGCGCGTTCTACTACGGCCTGGTGCGCGTGCTGGCCGAGGAGGAGCGGCCGCTGTGGTCGCAGATGTCGTTCAGCGCGGCGGAGGAGAACTTCACCTCGGGCGCGCGGGCGGGGATCGACGCGCAGGTGTACTGGCCGGGTCTGGGCACGGTGCCGGTGGCGGAACTGGTGCTGCGCCGCCTGCTGCCGATGGCGCACGAGGGCTTGGTGCGGATGAAGGTCGAGGCGGCCGAACGCGACCGCCTGCTTGGTGTGATCGAGCAGCGCTGCCTGACCGGCGTGAACGGCGCGACGTGGCAGGCGCGTTCGTTCCACCGCCACTACGACCACACCGCCCTGGACCGGCCCGAGGCGTTGCGCCGGATGCTGCGCACGTACCGGGACCTGATGCACAGCAACGAACCCGTGCACACCTGGCCGGTGTCCTGACGCCGGAAATTGTCGGACCCCGCCGGCAGAATAAAAGCAGGGGTCCCCTGGGCGAGGACCCCTGCGAAGCATTCGAGTCGGGTGGTGCGCGGCCGGCCGGGCCGTGAGTGGCCGGGTGGTGAGTGGCCGGGCGGTACGCGGTTGGGCGGTGAGTGGCCGGGCGGTGAGCAGCCGGGCGGCGAATGGTCGGTCGGTGCGCGGTCGGGCGGTGAGCAGCCGGGCGGGCGGTGACTGGCCAGGTGGCGCGCGGTCAGGTGGTGCGCGGTCAGGTGGCACGCGGTCAGGTGGGGCGTGCGCGGCCGGGGTCGGGGTCAGGGGTGGTCAGGTGGTGATTGCAGGGCGGTCAGTGCCTTCATGGCGTCGGCCTGCCGGGCTTCGACGGCGCGGTTCCACCACCGCTCGCCCTCCGCAAGCCCCTTGTGCAGCGCGGACAGGCTGAACATCGCGTCCGGGTGGCCGCCCTCGGCCGCCCGGCGGAACCAGGTCTCCGCCCGCTCCGACGACGGCTCGACCCGCCGGCCCGGGCGGTGGGCCGAGGCACGGGTGCTCGCACTCCCCCACCGCGTCAGCAGCATCCCCAACTCGTACATCGCCTGCGTGTCACCCGCGTCCGCGGCACGCCGGAAGCAGTCCTCGGCCTCGTCGAGGTCGTCGCGCCGCCGGGCCAGGGCGCCCAGCACGACGAGCACCCGGCGGCGGGTGGCGGCGTCACGTCGCAGGCGGCCGAGGGCAGCGGGATCCAGGGGCGGCAGCGAGGCCCACAGGTCGTGGTCCACCTCCACCCCGCCCGCGTTCGACGCCCGCTCCAGCCAGATCTCGGCCTCGGCGGTCTCGCCCCGGTGCACCAACAGCACCGCGAGGTCGGCCATGGCGGACGTCCGACCGGCGCCGGCCGCCTTCCGGTACCACTCCTCGGCCTCGGCCGCCCGACCCGCGACGACCAGCACCGCGCCCAGCCCGGCCATCGCGTCGACGTCACCGGCCTCGGCGGCACGCCGGTGCCACGTCTCCGCCTCGTCCACCGCACCACGTCCCGCGAGCACCGAGCCGAGCTCAGCCATGAAGAACGGCTCACCGGTCGTCTCCACGGCCCGGCGCAACCACCGCTCCGCCTCGTCGGTCTCACCCCTGGCCCGCAGCCGGGTGCTGATCACCGCGAGGGCCCGCGGGTTGCCCGACTCGGCGGCACGGCGGTACCACTCGTCGTCACCCGACCGGTCCGCCGCCGAGATCAGGTCGGCCAACGCCATCATGGCCTCCTGGTCACCGCGTTCGGCGGCTTCCCGGTACCAGCGCTCGGCGTCGTCCAGGCGTCCGTCCTGCCGGGCGAGACGGGCCAGGCCGTGCATCGCGACCGTGTCGCCCTCGCCCGCCGCGCGGGCGTACCAGCGCGTGGCCTCGGCGAGCGCGCCGCGCCCCTCGCAGGCCAGCGCCAACAGGTTCATGCCGTCGACGTCACCGCGGTCGGCGGCGGCGCGGTACCAGACCTCCGCCTCCTCGGTGTTGCCGCCGCGCGCCGCGGCCACCCCGAAACCGACCACCGCCGCCGTGTCACCGCTGCCCGACTTGTCCCGCACGTGCGCCCCCCGGATGTCGCGTCCCCCACCGATGCTCCCGCACCACCGGTGTCCGCCGCACCCCGCGTCGCCGTGGTCCTCCGATCGGTCAGGCCGTCGTGAAGACGACGTCGACCCAGTAGTTGTGGTTGTCCGCGGTCCGCGGGAAGTCGGGGTAGCCCTGGATGCGGCCGAACATCCCGTTGGGCGAGCCGGGGCCGCCGGGCGCGGTCAGCTGCGGGGTGGTGACGCCACCGGACCGGAAGTAGTCCCGCGTCTCGGACTGGCGGCCCTGCAAGGTGGTGTACCAGGCGAGGTAGGTGGTGCCCGCGGTGACCGGAACCGGGGTGGCGAAGGTCATCCGCTGCCAGCCCGACTCGGTTTCCGCGGTGAACGTCCCGGTGGCCAGGGTGGTGTTGTCCGGCAACGACAGCGCGGCGGTGTGCGTGCCGCCGTTGGCCCGCGACTTGTGGTACTTCACCCCGGTCACGAAGCCGTCGACGGCGGGGACGAACTTGACGCCGATGCCCGCGCCACCGAAGTAGGAGCCCTCCAGCACCTCCGGCACCGCGGCCTCGCTGAACAACGAGCAGGGGCACGGCGGGTTCCCGGTGGTGTAGGACCACGTGACGGCCTCGGTCGCCGCGTTCCCGAAGACGTCGACCGCCCGCGCGGTCGCGGTGTACGTGGTGCCCCGGACCAGCGGTGCGGCCGGCGTCCAGACCAGCGTGCGGTCGCCGTCGGCGCGGGTGAGCGAACCCCGCATGGTGACGCCGCGGGAGTCCACCACGCCGAAGGTCGTGCCCACCGCGCTCACCCGCTCGTCGTAGGTGGCGGTGAGCGCGCCGTCCAGCGGGACGTCCCCGGCGCCGTCGGTCGGCGTGTGCCCGGTGTGCGCCGGCGGCGCCGTGTCGGTGGACGGCGTGAAGTCGACGTCCACCCAGTAGTTGCTGCCCAGGTGCGACCGGTGGGGGAAACCGCCGCCCGGGGCGAACACGCCCGCCGTGCCGACCGTGACCGTGCTCAACGGCGCCGAGACGACCGGGCCGCGGCGGGTGAAGTACTCGTGGTCGGCCGCGTAGTGCCCGTTGGGCGCGGTGTAGGAGGCCACGTAGGTCGTGTCGGCGGCGATGGGCACCGGTTCGGCGAACACGAGCGTCTGCCAGCCCGTGGCGGTCTCGTCGGTGAACGTGCCGGTCGCGACCCGCACGCCGGCGGACGTCCACAGCGAGCCGGTGTGGGTGCCGGTGTTGCCCTCGCCCTTGTAGAACCGCACGCCGTTCACCCAGCCGCCGCGGGTCGTGGCGAAGCGGACGCCCAACTCGTACCAGCCGTCGTCGTTCGCGGACGGGGTGCGCGGCACGGTCGCGGTGCTGAACAGCGAGCAGGGGCAGGCCGCCGCGGCCCGGGTGGTGATCGTCCAGGTGGCCGCGGACTCCAGGGTGTTGCCGTTGACGTCGGCCGCCTCGACGCGGGCCGAGTACCGGGTGCCCGGTGCGAGCCGACCGTTCGGCATCCAGGTCAGGGTCCTGCGGTCGGCCGAGAACGCCGACGTGCCGTGCAGCAGCGCGCCCGCGCCGTCGGCCAGCGTGACGACGGCCGAGTCCGGGTCGACCGGTTCGCTGAACCCGAGCGTCAGCGCACCCTCCAGCGGCACGTCGGTCGCGTCCGGTCCGGGCGTGCGGGTGTCGAGGGTGGGTCGGGTGTGGTCGCCGTCGAGGCCGTTGCGGTACACCACGTCCACCCAGTAGTTGGACGCGAGGTGGCCGGCGCTCGGGAAGCCGCCGCCGTAGCGGAACACGCCGTTCGCGCCGTCACCGGGCGCGGTGATCGGGCCGTGGGTCGTCGGCTGCGCCTCGAAGTGCCGCTGGGTGGCCGCGTATCGGCCGTGGGGTGCGTAGTAGGACACCAGGTAGGTGGTCGCGGCCTGGACCGGCACCGGCGCGGCGAACGTCAGCGCCTGCCACCCGGTCGTCGTCTCGTCGGTGAACGTGCCGGTGGCCAGCAGCACTCCCGCGGACGTCCAGAGCGAGCCGGTGTGGGTGCCGGTGTTCCCCTCGCCCTTGTAGAACCGCACGCCGAGCACCTCGCCCCGGCCCGCGAACCGGACCCTGACCCCGAGCTCGACCGGCTGCCCGTCGGGCACGGCGGTGACGGCCGGGGTGGTGAAGTCGTCCCACAGCGTGCAGGGGCACCCGGCCGCGCGCGGCGTGCCGGTGGTGAACCGCCAGGTGTGCGCGTCGGTCCGGTTGCCGGCGGCGTCGCTGACGCGCACCGACGCGGTGAACGTCGTGCCCGCGGCCAACGGGCGGTGCGGCTGGAAGTGGACCGTCCGCCCGGTGCCGGACTGCGAGGGTCCCCCGTCGACCGGGCCCTCCGGGCCGGTGAGCGTGAACTCAACGGACTCCGGTGCGGCCGGCTCGTCGAAGACGGCCGTCACGGCCTCGGACAGGGCGACGCTGCCGGCGCCGTCGACCGGCCCGGTGCGGACCAGGTCGGGCACCCTGGTGTCCGCGCCCGGCTCCGGCGCCCACACCACGTCGACCCAGTAGTTCGTGGCGGCGGAGGCGGTGTCGGGGAAACCGCCGCCCGCGCGGAACACGCCGTTGGGGCCGTCGACCCCGGTCTGGAGCCCGGTCAGCGGCTCCAGGTAGCGCGAGGACCGGTCGAAGTACCCGTGGTCGTACGAGTAGCGCCCGGCCGGGACGAAGTAGGAGGCGACGTAGGTGGTGTCGCGGGTGACCGCGACGGGTTCCGGGAAGACGAGGGTCTGCCAGCCGCCGGCCGTCTCGCCGCGGAACGTGCCGGTCGCCAGCCGCACCCCGTGGGCGGTCCACAGGGAACCGGTGTGCGTGCCGGTGTTGTTCGGTCCTTTGTAGAACCGCACGCCCCGCACGTGGCCGTCGTACGTCGACCGCCACTTCACGCCCAGCTCCACGGCCGTGCTGTCGGCCGCCTCGACCGTCGACGGCACGTCGGCGTCGGACCACAGGCCGCACGGGCAGACCCTGGCGGCGACCGACGTCTGCGCGGACGCCTCGTCGACGGTGCCGAGCGCCGCGTCCAGCGCGCGGACGTGCAGCTGCGCGGTGCCGGACGCCGACGGCGTGAACGTGTGGCTCCACGTCGTCCGCCCGGTCTGCCACGTGGCCGCGTCCCACGTCGCGCCCGCGTCGGTCGACACCTCGACGCCGGCCACCGGGCTCTCGTCGGTGACGGTGCCGGAGAAGGTGTACCGCGCGCCGACCGTCGCCGTCTCCGGCACGTCGGTGAACGCGGTCGCCGTCGCGGCGACCGCCGTCGGTGCGCGCCACGTGGTCGGAGCGACCACCAGCGCGAGGATGAGGACGGCTACCGCGAACACCCGGGCCGTCGCCGTGCCGGCCCTGCGCCTTGCCGTGTCGGTGGGGAACATTCGGCCCGCCCGGTGTCGCGGGGCCTCGGACGGCCCCGGTCACGCCGGTGATCGGGGCCCGGCACGACGTCGTTACCGCGTAGACCTACTGCTCACGGGCCGTGGTCCTGGTGGTGCAAGGGGGTTGGTCCACCGCGTCGGCGGCACCGCATCGCGGCGGACCGGCGCCCGGTGCCGCCGACGGGTGGCAACCCTCAGCTGGTCGGGAAGTCGTCGGGCGTCCGCATCCGGTCGCGGATCCAGACGCCCGCCGGCTTGAGCACACCCGTGCCGGTGAACGTGGAACCGGCGCACGTCCCCTCCTTGAACACCGCGCCCGAGCGGAAGTCGTCGGAGAAGTTCCAGTTCGTCCAGCCGATCTTGTTCGCGGCCAGGAAGTCCAGGTACTTCTGGCTGTAGGCGAAGTCGTTGCCGCCGTCGCCGGTGTAGGTCTGCGTGCCGAACTCGGTCACGAAGATCGGCAGCCGCGCCGCCGCCCGCTGCAACGCGGCGAAGTACTCGTCCTGGTGCGACGCCGCGTAGAAGTGGAAGGTGTACATGAAGTTCGTGGCGTTGATCGGGTTGGCGATGATGTCCTGCTCGCTGCGCCCGTCGGAGATGCCGAGCGATCCCCAGCCGTGCGTGCCGACGAACACCACGCCGTCGGGGTCCTGCGCCCGGATCACCGGGATCATCTGCTCGGCGTAGGACTTGATCCCCGCCCACGACACGCCGTTCGGCTCGTTCGCGATGTCGTAGATGATGTTGGTCTTGTCCCGGTGGCGCTGCGCGACCTCGGTGAAGAACGTGCGGGCCGACGAGATGTTCGCGTTCGGGTCGCCCGGGTCGAGCTGGTGCCAGTCGACCAGCGCGTACATGCCGCGCCGGGTCGCCTCCTCGATGTAGCCGTGCACCAGGTCGGTGAACCGGCGGGGGTCGGTCTCGTACCCGCCCTCCTGCACGTACATCGAGATCCGCAGGACGTCGGCGCCCCAGTCGCCCGCCAACGCGTCCAGCGACGCGGGCTTCACGCACTGGGCGTACCACTGGATGCCGTGCGTGCTCATGCCGCGCAGCTGGATCGGCTTCCCGTACTGGTTGCACAGCTTCACGCCGCACACGCGCAGCTGCCCGTTGACGTCGGCGGGCCGACCCGCGCCGACCGTGCCGGTGTCGACGGTGAGCCGGTCGAGGTTCGGGCCGCCGTTGGCGGTGGTCGCGGTGACGCGCACGCGGTTCGCGCCGGCGGCCAACGACGCGGTCGTGGAGCCGGTGCCCCAGGTCGACCACGCGCCGGTGCCGGGGAACGTGATGCCGGCCGTGCCGCCGCCGTTGACCGTGACGCTCGTCGGCCGGTTGGCGGTGGTGCCGTTGGCGTACCGGAAGGACAGGGTCGCGGGGCCGGCCGTCGCGGCGGTCACGGTGAACTCGACGTACGAGCCGGACTCGTTGTCGTAGTTGACGAAGCCGTTGCCGGTGTAGCCCGCGTGGTTGGACTCGACCAGGCCGTCGGAGATCGTCGCGCTCTCCGCCTGGTGCTCGGTGACGGCCGCCGCGCCGACGTCCGCCGAGGCCGTCGGCACGGTGAAGACGGCCGCGACGAGCGGCGCGAGCAGGGTGAGTACGGGCCATCGGGGTGCCACAGGGTGCCTCCCACGGGTCACGGGGTGAGGTGGAACACGCTGGCGGCGGCTCAGTTAGGAAAGTTTCCTATCTGTCGCGTGGATCACAGCACCCCCGGGCACCACGTGTCAACGATTCAGGGCGTCGACACCGGCAGCTTGGCCACCGGCAGCCCCGACACCGGCACCGGCCGACGCACCCGGAGGTGGGTGCTCGCGCTCCACGCCGACACCAGACCCGGCAGCAGCACGTGCCACGGGAGCCCGACCAGCACGTCACGCCGCACGGCCAGCACGATCCGACCCACCGCGCCACCGTCGAACCACACGACCCGCAGGGGCGCCCGACCGGGCACGTCCTGCACGGCGGCGAACGGCACCAGACCCGGCGGCAGCACCACCCGGTGGACGCACGACTCGGCCGTGACACCGTCGGCCCGCAACACCTCGTGCCGCACGAACAGGGACCGCACGGCCGCGACCAGCCGTCGTTCACCCAGACCCGCACGCACCTGGACGGTCATGCACTCGTACCCGGCTACAGACACAGGCCGTGTGGACACGCGGTGAGCCCTTCCTCGCACTTAGGTAAGGCTAACCTAGCACCAGTGCTCATTCCCGCATCAGTAGTCGTCCCCACCGAAGAACGTCTCCTCCAGCCGGTCCGCCGTGCCGGCGAGCAGCGCCAGCGGCTCGGTGAACTCGTGGATGTCCAGGTCCACCAACGGCAACGAGTGCCGCAGCACCACGTGGTCACCCATGATCGCCGCGCCGCACGCGATGGTCGAGTTGCCGACCTCGGTGAGGAACGCGTGCAGGTCGACGTTCGCCGCCAGCCCGATCGGCGACGCGATCTGCACCCACTCGTGCAGCTTGTCGAGCACCTCGCGGACCAGGATGACCACCTGGGTCCGCTCGTCGTCCTCGTCGAACTGCTCGAAGTTGAACAGGATCCGGATCTCGTCCTCGTTCTCCGCGATCACGTCATAGGTGTCGTGCACGTATGCGGCGAGGTCGCCCCAAGTGGCCATGCGATCACCCTACGGGCGCGACGGCCGCCCACACCGCATCACCGACCACATCGGTGGCCGCGGCCAGGTCGAGCGCGCCCATCAGGTGACGCCGGGCGCACTCGTGCGCGGGACCCATCACCACCGGATCCAGTGCCCACAAGGGGATCTCGCGGACCTCACCCGCCGCCATCCGCACCGCGAACCAGCGCGCGACCGGCTCGAACACCTCCGCCTTCACCACCGGGTCGGCGGTGGCCGGCGCGGCGTAGAGGAACCGGGCCCGGCCGGGGTGCTCGGCGACCCACCCGAGGTACCGCGCCACCACCGCCCGCACGGCCCGCTGCGCGTCACCGGCGTCCAGCGCCGGGACCATCGCGGCGACGCAGTGCGCGAAGCTCTCCCCGTACAGCACCGAGAACAGACCCGCCCGGCTGCCGAAGTGGTGGTAGACGCTGCCGTTGGACACCCCGGAACGGGCGGTCAGCGCGCTGATCGTGACCGCGTCCAGCCCTCCTTCGTCGACCAGCGCGAGCGCCGCGTCCAGCACGGCTCGCCGACCAGTCGATCCCATGGGGTTAGAGTACCGCTCTAGAGCGTCGCTCCCCAGGAGGTCACCGTGGCCCATTCCATCCCCGATCTGCTGCGCGAACGCGTGCGCGAGACCCCGGACGCCGAGGCCATGCGCCACCGCACCGGCGACACGTGGACGTCGTTGACCTGGGCCGAGGTCGGCGAGCACGTGCGCAGGCGGGCGCTGGGGTTCCGCGGGCTCGGCGTGCGCGACGAGGCCAGGGTCGCGATCATGGCGGCGACCAGCGTGGACTGGATCCTCACCGACCTGGCCGTGCTGGCCGCGGGCGGCGTGACGACGACCATCTACCCCAGCAGCACGCCGGACGTCGTCGCGCACATCGTCCGCGACTCCGAGAGCGTGCTCGTCGTCGCCGACCCCGAGCTGGCGGGCAAGGTCGACGCGAAGGTCGTCACGCCCGACTGGGAGCCCGACCCGGTGCCCGGCTCGGACGGGGAGGGCGACTACGACGCGATGGTGGACGAGCTGACGCCGGACCGGCTGGCCACGCTGATCTACACCTCCGGCACCACCGGCACGCCCAAGGGCGTCGAGCTGACCCACGACAACTGGCTCTACACCGCCGAGGCGATCCGCGAGCTGGGCGTGCTGACCCCGCAGGACCTGCACTTCCTGTGGCTGCCGATGTCCCACGCGTTCGGCAAGGTGCTCCAGGTCGGCATGCTCGCGACCGGCGTGCCCACCGCGGTGGACGGCGATGTGGACCGGATCGCGGCCAACCTGCTGGAGCTGCGGCCGACCGTGGTGGCCGCCGCGCCGCGCATCTTCGAGAAGATCCACCAGCGGGTCGTCGCGTCGATGCGCGAGGCGGGCGGGGTGAAGGCGAAGCTGTTCGACTGGGCGTTGACCGTGGCCGAGCACCCGGAGTGGGCGCTGCGCCGCAAGATCGCCGACAAGCTGGTGTTCAGCAAGCTGCGCGACCGGGTCGGCGGCCGGATCAAGTACTTCGTGTCCGGCTCGGCGCCGCTGTCGCGGCCGGTCGGCGAGTTCTTCGACCGCGCGGGCATCACGATCCTGGAGGGCTACGGCCTGACCGAGTCGTCGGCCGCGTCGTTCGTGAACCGGCCCGGTGCGAACAAGCTCGGCACGGTCGGCAAGCCGCTGGTCGGCACCGAGGTCCGCATCGCCGACGACGGCGAGGTGCTGATCGGCGGTCGCGGGATCATGCGCGGCTACCGCGGCCTGCCCGAGGAGACCGCCGAGACGCTTCAGAACGGCTGGCTGCACACCGGCGACATCGGCGAGCTGGACGAGGCGGGCCGGTTGCGCATCACCGACCGCAAGAAGGAGCTGATCAAGACCTCCGGCGGCAAGTACGTGGCGCCGCAGGCGGTGGAGGGCCTGGTCAAGGCCAACAGCCCGTACATCGGCAACGTGCTCGTGCACGGCGACGGCCGCAAGTACTGCGTCGCGCTGGTCACCATCGACCCCGACCTCGCGCCCGCCGACCTCGACGCGGACGCCGAGGTGGGCCGGGCCGTCGAGGCCGCCAACGCCAAGCTGGCCCGGCACGAGACGATCAAGTCCTTCGCCGTGCTGCCGGAGGACTTCTCGGTGGACGACGGCACCCTCACCGCGAGCCTGAAGATGCGCCGCAAGGAGATCGAGACCCGCTACCGGGACGTGTTGGACGGCCTGTACTCCTGAACCCAGGGCTCCTGAACCCCGGGTTCCCGGGCTTCGAGCTCCTGGGCTTCGGGCGCCTTGACGGGTCGCTGGGCCGCCGCAATCGCCCACGCGCCGGCCACCAGCACCGCCAGCACCTCGGTGAGCACCAGCACCCGCTCCACGTACCCGAGCGGGAACACCCGCCACCACGAGGTGCCGACGACCGCGTTCACGCCGATCGCGTACAGGATCGGCGTGAACGCCAGGGCCGACAGCAGGCCGAGCCGGAACGTCCGGCGGGCGTGCGCGCCCCACACCGGGTCGCGCCGCCACGGCCGGGCCAGCAGCGTCGCGGCGATCGGCAGGGCGACGAACGCGACCAGGCTGCCGAAGCGGTGGATGCTGCCGCTCGTGCTCGGGCCGAGCGCCCAGTCGTTCTTCGGGAAGACCACCACCAGCGTCAACCCGACCGACCACGCCGCGAACGCCACCGCGCCCACCGAGTTCCACTTCGCCACCCCGCGCCGCACCAGCACGGCGAGGATCGCGACCGACCCGGCCACCAGCAGCAGCACGGCTGTGTCGAACACCCAGCGCTGCGGCCCGAGGGCGTACTCGCTGATGGTGCGGCGCAGGTGTCTGCCCGACTCGCCGAGCCGGTAGAGGTCCATCCCGCCGACGAGGGCGACGGTCAGCAGCACGGCGACAGCGCCCCCGAGGGCGACGAAGCGGGCCGGGGAACGGGTCGGGGTGGGCTCAGCGGTCAGCACAACGGACAGAACGGACGGCGACCACCACGTTGTTCCGCAGCCGGCGAATCGACAGCTCGCCGACAGCCGCCCCGCCCTCTGCCCTGATGGCGACCAGACTCACTCGGCCGGGCGAAGTGTGCAACCCAGGACAACCTGAACCGCATGTCTCACGTTAGCCGGATAAAACGGCCGGCCCGGCGGCGACCACCCCGCCGCAGGGACATCAGCTGGACTGGAGGGACATCAGCTGGACTGGAGGGACATCAGCTGGACTGGAGGGACATCAGCTGGACTGGCGGACCACGAGCGTCGGCGCGAACACGACGGAGCTCACCGGGCGGTCCGGGCGGTCGACGCGCTCCACCAGCAGGCGGGCCATCTCGGCGGCCATGTCCTCGACCGGCTGGCGCACCGTGGTCAGCGGCGGGTCGCACTCGACCGCCGGGCTGCTGTCGTCGAAGCCGACCACCTTGACGTCCTCGGGCACCCGCCGACCGCCGTTGCGCAACACCGGCAGCGCGCCGGTCGCCATCAGGTCGGAGGCCACGAACAGGCCGTCGACGTCCAGCCCCGACAGCCGTCCGGCCAGCAGCTTCCGGGCCGCCTCGGCCCCGCCCTCGCGGGAGAAGTCGCCCTCCACCACCACCGGCTCGGGCAGGCCGTGCCGGGCCACCGCCTCGCGGAAGCCGCGCAGCCGGTCCTGACCCGCGGGCGTCTCCAGCGGACCGGTGATGGTCGCCAGCCGTCGGCACCCGGACGACACCAGGTGGTCGGCGGCCAGTCCCGCGCCCGCGGCCTGGTCGACGTCGACGAAGGTGATCGACATGGGCCGGACGGGGCGCGCGGCCAGCACCACCGGCAGGTTCGCCTCGATCAGCTGCCGAGGCAGCGGGTCCGCGCCGTGGGTGTGGATCAGGATCACGCCGTCCAGCCGGTGCTGCCGGATGTCGTCCACAACCTCGCGGTGGTCCCCCGTGGTGAGCACGAGCTGCACGCCGAGCGGTCGGATCACCGGCAGGACACCGCTGACCACCCGACCGAAGTACGGGTCGTGCACGGTGCGGCCCTCCTCCGGCAGGACGAGCCCGATCGCACCCGCCCGGCGGGTGACCAGGGAACGCGCCGCGCGGTTCGGCGTGTACCCGGTCGTGGAGATCGCTTTCTCCACGACTTGGCGCAGCTCACGGTCCACCGTGGCGACCCCGTTGACGACCCGGGACACCGTGGCCCGGGAAACCCCCGCGATCCGCGCGACCTCTTCCAACGTGACTGGTCTGCGGTCCACGTCCGTCTTTATACCGGGAGGTGCGGCCACGCGAGGCGTGGCCGCACCCACCCCGTCACTGGTAGACGCGGACGTAGTCGACCAGCATGCGCTGCGGGAAGACCGTGGTGGCGTCCGGCGGACCGGGCCACTCACCGCCCACCGCGTTGTTGAGCAGGATGAAGAACGGCTTGTCGAACACCCACGGACCGCGCGTGGCCTCGACGGTCGCCTTGTCGATGGAGATGACCGTCACACCGTCGATGCCGAACGTGATGCCCCGGCTGTTCCAGTCCACGTGGAACGTGTGGAAGGCGTTGGCGAAGTCCTGGCCGATGTCGCGCATCCGGCCGATGCCGCCACCTCCGAAGTACGCCGGGCCGTGGATCGTCTGGTACGCCGTGTTCGGCTCGCGACCGAGGTGCTCCATGATGTCGATCTCGCCGCTCGCGGGCCACGGCGTGCCCTGGAAGATGTCGTTGCCGAGCATCCAGAACGCGGGCCACAGGCCCTTGGTGCCGGAGACCTTGATGCGGGCCTCCATGCGGCCGTAGGTCCAGGACGCCTTGCCCTCGGTGATCAGGCGGGCGGAGGTGTACTGGCACGTACCGGAGCCGCTGACGGGGTCGACCGGGCACGCCGAGCCCGGCGTGACCTCCCGCCTGGCCTCCAGCACCATGTTCCCGGCGCCGTCGGTGAACGCATTGCGGTTGTCGGTGTAGTACTGCAGCTCCGCGTTCTGCCCGGTGCCGATCTCCGGCCGCCACTTGCCCGCGTCCGGCCTCGTGCCCGAGGGCGCGTTGAACTCGTCGCTCCACACCAGCCGCAGCGGGTTGCCGGGGTCCGGGGCCTGCGGCGGTGGCGGCGTGGGGTTGCCGCCGGTGCCGTAGACCTGGAACTCCCACAGCGAGTAGCCGTACTGCCCGCTGCGCTTGGTCAGGTTCACCCGGACGTACCGACCCGTACCCGACACGGTGAACGTCTGCTTGAAGCCGGTGCCGTTCGCCACGGTGTGGATCGTGGTCCAGCTCGACCCGGTGGCCGAGGTCTGGATCTCGAACCCGGTGGCGAACGCCGGGTCCCACTGCAGCACGACCTTGCTGACCTGCGCGGTCGCGCCCAGGTCGACCGAGATCCAGCCCGGGTCGACCCAGCCGGTGGTGGCGTTGGTGGCCCACCGGGTGGCCGGGTTGAAGTCCAGCGCCTTGGCGGGCGTGCACCCCGGGCAGGCGCCGTCGTCCTGGAACGACGAGGCGGACGCGGGCTTGTTGTAGGACAGCAGCTGCTCGCCGGGCGGGTTGCCACCGGTCGTGCCCGTCCGGACGGCGAACTCCCACAGCGACACGCCGTACTGCGTGGCGCGCGCCGTGGTGTGGACGCGGACGTAGCGGCCCGTGCCGGCGAAGGTGACGTTCTGCGTGCCACCCGCGCCGGTCGTGGTCTGGTAGACCGTGGTCCAGGCGTTGCCGTCGGCGGAGGTCTGGACCTGGAACGCCGTCGCGTGGGCGGCCTCCCACTGCAACGTCGCGCCGCACACCTCGCGGCTCGCGCCCAGGTCGACCCGCAGCCACTGCGGGTCGCTGAACGCGCTGGACCACCGGGTGCCCGCGTTGCCGTCCACCGCCGAGGCGGCCACGAACGGGCTGCCGGTCTCCACCGAGGAGGCGGTGACCGGTGCGTTGAGCGCGGCGTTGGCCGTGCCGCACTCGGCCGCCCGCGCGGTGACGACGGGCACGACCAGCGCGCCGAGCAGTGCGATGGCGGTGATCAGGCGCTTCACGGGCGGCCGTCCGCGCCGCACTTGATGATCGGGTTGATGCAGTCGCGCACCCGGCGGGCGAGTTCGGCCTCCGGCCACGCGTTGAAGAAGTCGCCGTGCATGGTGAACCCCGCGCCGGAGGCCAGCCGCAACCGCGACGGGTCGCCGTTCACCGGGTAGCGCAGCACCTGGCGCAGCTTCGGCACCGGCACCGGGTGGGTCGACGGGCAGTCCGCGTTCACCGGGTAGGCCATGTGGCTCTTGTGGTCCGCCGAGTCCAGGTCGCGGCCGTTCCAGCACTGCGGGAAGTCCAGGTAGGACTCCAGCATCGTGCCGGCCGGGCAGTTCACGAAGTCCTTGGACGCGCCCACGTGCCCGGCGTGCAGGCAGGACCAGCGCGAGATCGTGCTGGCGTCGGGCTGGGTGGCCTTGGCGTTGCCCGCGACGATCCGCAGACCCAGCGGGAACGGCTGGATGCGTGCGATCACGTCGTCGCGCACGCCCTCGCCCAGGTAGTAGAACGTGGTGCCGGTCGGCTCCACGGGCTGGTTGTCCTGGTACATCGTGGGCACCCAGTAGGAGGACAGGTCGGTGCCCGGGTTGCAGTTGCTCGTGCCCGCCAGGAGGGACTGGACGGTGGAGCGGGCGTTGGTGGTGGTGTTGCCGAAGAAGCTGTGCATGTGCGACCCGCCGGGCAGGTTCGGCGCCACGATCGGGTCGTCGGGCAGGCGGTGGCTGTACGGGCAGTCGGCCAGGAACTCGGCGACCCGCACGATCGGGCCACTGGCGTTGCGCACGCCGAACACCTGGAACTCCCACAGCGACACGCCGTACTGGGTGGCGCGGGCGGTGGTGTAGACGCGGACGAACCGGGTGGTGGCCGAGACGGTCAGGTTCTGCACGCCGACGTTGCCGGACGCGGTGGCGATCGTGGTCCAGGCGTTGCCGTCGGCCGAGGCCTGGAGCTGGAAGGAGCGCGCGTAGGCGTTCTCCCAGTTCAGCGCGACCTGGCTGATCGCGGTGGACGTGCCGAGGTCGACCCGGATCCACTGAGGGTCGGCCGCGGCGCTGGACCAGCGCGTGCCGGCGTTGCCGTCGACGGCGGCGGAGGCGGGCGTGCCGCCGTTCTCGGTGGAGGAGGCGGAGACGGGCCTGCCCTGGGACAGCAGTTCCGGCGCCGCGGAGGCGGGAGTGGTGACGAAGGTCAGTGCGGACGCGGTCAGCACCGCGACCGTGGTAGCGGTGACCAGACGACGCCATCGGCGAATGGTGGGGATCACGACTCCCCTTTCGTAGGGCGTTGCAGGGAGGTTGGGAGAGCGCTCTCACAGCGGAACGTAAGACGGCCCCCTGTATCAGTCAAGGAAAGGACCGAGTTCCGGTCATCCCGTAACACCGGCAGAGAGAGCGCTCTCTCACTCCTGAGCGTTGAACTCGGGGTACCTGAACGTAGGACACGCCTGTTCTGAACGTAGGACACGCGCGACCTGAACGTAGGACTCGCGCGCGTGTCCTACGTTCGCGTCGCGCGTGTCCTACGTTCAGAACGCGCGAGGTGAGTGGTCAGGTGAGGCGGGCGGCGGTGGGGAGGGTGGTCGGTGAGGCGGTGGGCCAGGTCAGGGGGTCCGGGCCCAGGGTCCACAGCTCGGCCACCTGGAGGGCGCACCACGGCGAGACGGGGCGGGCGCCGGCCAGGACGGCCGGGGCGAACTCCGCCCACGGCACCCACTCGAACGAGTCCACCTCGTCCGGGTTGGGCACCGGGTCACCGGAGACCAGGCCGCGGAACACCGGGCACATCTCGTTCTCGGTGACCCCGTTCTCCATCTCCGCGCGGTAGCGGAACGCGGGCAGCACCAGGTCGAGGGTCACCTCGGCCAGGCCGAGCTCGTCGACCAGGCGGCGCGTCACGGCCGACACCATCGACTCGTCCGGCGCGGGGTGGCCGCAGCACGAGTTCGTCCACACCCCCGGCCACGTCTTCTTGTGCAGGGCACGCCGGGTCAGCAGCAGCCGGCCGGCCCCGTCGAACAGGTACGACGAGAACGCCAGGTGCAGCGGGGTGGACGCGTGGTGCACCGAAGCCTTCTCGGCCACACCGATCCCGGCACCGGACTCGTCCAGGAGCACGACTTGTTCCACCCGCCCACCTTCCCACACACCCGATCACCGCGCGTCGGCGAGCACCTCGGGGTTGCGCACCAGCTTCCCGCTCGGCGTGCGCGGCAACGCCGGCAGCACGTGGAACCGCGCCGGCTGCTTGAACTCCGCCAGCCGCTCGGCGCACCACGTGGCCAGCACGTCCGGGGTGAGCGCCTCCGACCCGGTCGAGACGTAGGCCTCGATCGCCGCGTCGTGCACCGCGATCGCCTCGGTGACCAGCGGGTGCGACCGCAGCGCCGCCTCGACCTGCGTCAGGTCCACGTTGCTGCCCCGCACCACGACGAGCGAGTCCGCCCGGCCGAGCAGCCGCAGGTTGCCGCGGGCGTCGAACTCGCCCCGGTCACCCGTGCGGAACCAGCCGTCCAGGTAACGGCCGGGCTCGCCGCCGTCCAGGTACGGCGACTGGTCCAGCGCCACCTCGACCAGGCCGTCCCGCACCCGGATCGTGGTGTCGGACAGGGGCTTGCCCACCGACGGCCGGGTCGCGCCCGCCACGTCCATGGCCAGCGCGCCGGTCTCGGTGGTGCCGAAGCACTCGCCGACCATGAAGCCGTAGGCGGCGGCGAACCGGTCGGCGACCTCGGGCGGCATCAGCTCACCGCCCGCGAACGCACCGCGCACGGTCCGCAGCGCGCTCCGGTCCGCGGCGGCGGCGAGCAGCTCGAAGTGGAACGGCACGCCGGTGATGAAGTCGACCTCGTGCCGCGCGGCGGTCCGCAGCACGTGCTCGGCCGACGGCCGCTCGGCGAACACCAGGTGCACGCCGGCCGCCAACGCGTGCAGCAACCCGCCCACGATGCCGAAGCTCTGCGCCGTGGAGTTGAGCATCAGGAACCGCTCGCCGCGCTGCGGCATGCCCTCGGCCGCGCCGATCCGCATCACCTCGCGGATGATCGACTCGGTGCTGCGCCCGACGACCTTGGGCCGACCGGTGGAGCCCGAGGTGAACTGGACCAGCCGGTGCCGGGTCGCCGCGGGCCGCCCGTCGGCCACGGGCTCGATCACCAGCTCGTGGCGCTCGCGGAAGGCGCCGTCCGACCGGCCGGACGCGCGCACGACGAACTGCGGCCTGGTCAGGTCGCGGAGCACGTCGACCTCGGCGGGCTTGAGCCGGTGGTCGACCGAGACGACCCGGGCGCCGAGGCTCCACAGCGCCAGCGCCGCCTCCCAGTGGGTGAAGCTCGGGGGCACGTGCAGCGCGACCGTGCTCCCCTCGCCCACCCCTGAGGCGGCGAACAGGCCCGCCTCCGCGGCGACCGCGGCGCGCAACTCGCCGTGGGTCACGGTGTGCTCGTGGCTGAACACCGGCACGTCGTCGCCCTGGCGGCGCAACAGGTCGGTGACGAACTCGCGCATCTTGGCTCAGGTCTCCTTGCAGAACTCGCCGATGGGGATGCCCACGTGCCGCTGCTCGGTCGCGATGTAGCCGAGCAGCTCGTCACCGCGTTGCAGCTCGGTGACGTTGCGGACCTTCCCGCCGGGGCCGAGCACCCGCACGTGCCAGTCGTCCTGCACGGTCAGGCTCACCTCGACGCCCTCGGGCGAGTGCGCGGTGATGGTCAGGATCGGGCGGGATTCGAGCTTGGCCCGGCCGACGGTGAGCTTGCGGGTGCGGCCCTCGGAGTTGACGGCGAGCACCGTGCTGCCCGAGCGCAGCTCGGACAGGTAGTTGGTGCGGTTGTCCGGGCCGAGCACGTAGGAGTGCAGGGCGCCGGCGTTGACCCGGAACGGCCGGGTCGGCATGTAGGGCAGCGGGTGGGTCTCGCTGCAGCACAGGATGAAGCCGGAGGAGAAGGAGCCGACGAGGATGCCCTCGTCCTCCTGGAAGTGGGAGGCGGTGTCCACGCAGACGCGGTCGCCCAGGCCGTTGTGGGTGATGCCGTCGACGGTGAGCGTGGTGAGGTCCAGCGGCGCGGTGGTCGCCTCCAGCAGCCGGGCCAGCTTGAACACGTCGTTGGCGTCGCGCGGGGCCATCAGCACGCCGTCCGAGCCGTGCTCCAGCACGTCCAGCACGATCGCGGCCTCTTCGAGGTCGGCCACGACGGTGACCAGCTTGCCGGGCGCGCCGTCGGCGGCGGCGATGACGATCTCCAGCGGGATCTTCGTCGGGTCGGTGAACGCGACCACTGTGTGCCCGAGCCGCACCGCCGCGGCGCACGCCAGCTTGAGCGTGCGGTCGTCGCGGACCTGCACGAACGCCGCGTCGGTGGTGAGCCGGTCCAGCGCGTCCTGGTCGTCCACGACCGCGGTGACCAGGTGCGGGCTCTCGACCGGCGCGTCGGTGACGAGCACGCGGGTGATCGTGGGCGGCAGGGTGTCCAGCAGCGCGGGGTCGTCGGACACGACGCCGGCGAGGCGGGCGTGCACGGCGGCGTCCACGACGGCCTCGCGGTGCGCCTCGGTGACGGTGCGGAGGTCGATCCAGGCGAACTTCAACGGTTCTCCAAGGGGTGGTGAGAGCCCGATCGGCAGGCGACGGCCGAGGCCCGACCGGTCCGGTGGACGACGGCGGCCGTCGGCGGCGTGGTCATGACGAGGCCACGACGCCCGTCATCGCGCGGACCAGGTCCGATCCGGTGTGGTGGTGGACGATCGAGGCCAGTTCCGCGACCAGCGGCATCGGCGCGGGCGCGGTGAACACGCGGCGGCCGACGGCGAGGCCCGCGCAGCCCACCGCCATCGCGGTGCGGGCGTGGTCGACCACGTTGCCGCCGGTCGCCGGACCGCCCGCGACCAGCACCGGGATCGGGCAGCTGGCGATGACGTCGGCCATCCGCTCGGCGGGCAGGGCGAGGTTGGTCTTGACGATGTCGGCGCCCAGGTCGACCGCGATGTTGACCACGTGCGCGAGCAGTGCGGGTTCGTTGGGGTCGGCGATGCGCGGCCCGCGCGGGTAGACCATGGCGATCAGCGGCACGTTCCACTCGTCGCACGCCTTGGCGACCACGCCGAAGTCGGTGAGCTGGCGCTCCTCGGTGTCCGACCCGATGTTGACGTGCACGCTCACCGCGTCGGCGCCCAGCCGCAGGGCCTCGTCCACCTCGCCGACCAGCACCTTGGCGTTGGTGTCGGCGGCGTGCGCGGTGCCGGCGCTGAGGTGGACGACCAGCCCGCAGCCCGCCAGCACGTCCGGGTCGATCGTGCGCACCCGTCCTTTGTGGACGATGATGGCGTCGGCGCCGCCCACGACGACCGCGTCGATGAGCTCGTGCCACCGGTCGCGCGGCACCACCGGACCGTCCGAGACGCTGTGGTCGAGCGGGACGAAGAGGTACCTGTCGTCGCGCGGACGGGAAAGGCGTCGCAGCCGCAACGCTTTCCTCATGTCGCTCACTCCTCCTCGGCGTTCGGCGATGACCAGTCAGCAGAGTGGTCGAACCAGCGAGCGCGGCGGGAGGTGTGAGGTGGCGATAACTCGCCAGTTATGCACCTGTTGGAGCAACCGGACCCCCGGCCCGGCGACGCGGCGTAGCCCCCTGCTCCACACGCACGGAGAAGTTCGGTTCGTTCGGTTGCCCTAGGCTGCCGCAGTGAACATGGAGCTCAGGCACCTCCACGTCGTGCTGACCGTGGCGGAAGCGGGCAGCATCAGCCGAGCCGCCTCACTGCTGAAGATCGCGCAGGCCGGTCTGACCGCGCAGCTGCGCCGCATCGAGCGAGGGTTCGGAGGCCCGTTGTTCGTGCGGCGCACCGACGGCGTCGAACTGACCGAACTCGGCCGACACGTCGTGCTGCGATCCCGTGACCTGGTGGAACGGTTCGACGACCTGCTGGTCACCGCGCGCAAGCTGGCCGCGGAGAGCGACGTGACGGGCATCCGGCTCGGCGGTGTGGCCGGATCGCTGACCCCGCTGCTGGTCGGCGTGGTGCGCTCGTTGCTGCCCACGCACCCGCAGACCACGCACATCGAACGCACCAGCGACGCCGTGCTGGACCTGGTCCGCACCGGGAAGCTCGACCTCGCACTGGTCACGGAGTTCCCGCAGAGCCCCCTGCGGATTCCCGAACAGGTGGACTGCCGCACCGTGGTGACCGAACCGATGCTGGTCGGGATCGCGGCCGGGCACCGGTTGTCGGCGCGCGGTGAGATTCGGCTGTCCGAACTGGCCGACGAGGAGTGGGCCGTGCCCGACGAGAGCTACGGCGGCGGGCGGCTCAACCTGCACCTGGCCTGCGAGGCGGCCGGGTTCACGCCGCGGTGCGCGCACTTCGGCGTCGACCCGGCGTCGGCCGCGGAGCTGGTGCGCTCGGCGCACACGGTGGCGTGCTTCTTCCCGACCGGGCACGACCTGCCGGGCGTGGTGTTGAAGCCGATCGTGGGCAACCCGGTGCACCGGCGCGTCACCGTGGTGTGGCGGCGCGACGGCACCGCGGCCGAGTACGTCGACGACATCCACGCGGCGCTGCTGCGCGCCTACCAGGAACGGACCTGGGGTCACGGCGCGCGGACGGCGAAGCTCGCCGCCACCGGATTGACCGTGGCGGCCAGTTGACCGCTGCCGTCGCGAGGGTCCGGGCCGTGGGTCTTGTGCCGCCCGGCACCGGCCCACGACCCGGGTCCTCGTTAGCCGGGCATCCGGCGGCGTGAAGCTAACGACGTGCGGTAAAGCGGCGCCTAAACGCCCAGCGCATCGCGGTAGAGCTCGCGCAGCTGCGGCCCCGGCGGCACGCCGAGCTCGGCGGCCAACGTGCGGCGGGCGTCCTGGAAGACGCGCAGCGCCTCGGTCCGCCTGCCGCAGGCCAGCAGCGCCGTCATGAGCTGGTGGCGCAGGTTCTCCGAGAACGGGTGCTCGGCCACCAGCGGGGTCAGTGCCTCCACCGCCTGGGCGTGCCTGCCCAGCGCCAGGTCGGTGTCGATGGCCGCTTCGAGGGTGGCCAGGTGGTGGGCCTCCAGCGGCGCGCAGAGCCAGGCCCGCAGCGGTTCGGACTCCGCGCCCGCCAGCGGCGTGCCGCGCCACAGGGCCAGGGCGCGGGCGTAGAGCTCGCGCCGGTGTTCGAGGTCCGCGGTGGCGGCGGCCGATGCGGTCAGGTCGCGGAACCGGACGGCGTCGACCTGGTCCGGCTCGGCGTGCAGCACGTACCCCGCGTCCTGGTGCGTCACGGGCACGCCCGCGCCGCGCAGCGCGGAGATGTGCACCTGGAGCGACTTGCGCGCGCGTGGCGGCAGGCCGTCACCCCACACCAGGTCGAGCAGCCGGTTCACCGGCACCCGCTTCCCGCAGTGCACCGCCAGCACGGCCAGGACCTGGCTCGGCTTGCGGCGCAACGGCGACGCGTGCCGCTGCGCGCCGCCCGGCCGGAACTCGACCGGGCCCAGGATCCGGAACTCCACTCCACCCCCAGCCGCGTTGCAGTTTCACCAACACTGCCGCGACTGTGGCGACATTTCCCTTGCCGTGGTTCCGCCGGACGGGCGATTCAGGACGCGTCCTCGTCGCGGGCGCTGAAGCGCTCGGCCATCTCCACGTCCCACCAGGCGGCGAAGAACTGGAAGTCGGCCTCGCTGTCGTTGACCAGCCGGTGCCGCTCGTAGGGCCGGAAGTGCACGATGTCGCCGGCCGCGAACGGCACCCGGCCGTCGTCGGTGACGATCTCCGCCGCACCGGACACGGCCACCCAGACCTCGTGCTCGCGGTGGGCGTGCGTGCTCGACGCCGCGCCCGGCTGCACCAAGCACCACGAGCCGTCGAACGGCGCGTTGACCAGCGGCCACGGCATCAGCCTGCGGGACACCAGCCCGCTGTCCCGGACCAGGTCCGCGGGGTCGAGTCGGCGGATCTCCACGGCTACCGCCCCACCGCGGCGGCAGGCTCCACGTGTTCCACGGCGCTCCCCCGGCGTCGACCGATTCCGACGTTGTATGTGGCGAACGCTCGGGCGTGGCCGCCGGAGATTATCGCCACGGCACGTCGGGGCGGGAAACCACTGCCACCGAACGGCCCATCGCCAGAACCTATCGACCGAGGTGCTCGGCGGCCACGCGCTTGGGCACGCACATTCGCCAAGCGTCCACCACGAGTTCGGTCATCTCGTCCGACCCGATCTCCGCCAGCGTGCACTCGACCCAGTTGTAGCGCAGGTCGGACGGGGCGGGCAGGTGGAACTTGGCCGGTTCGGCGGCCACCAGCGCGGCCCGCTCGTCCTTCGGGAACGCGAAACCCAGCGTCCGCTCGTCCCGCGACAGCGCCAGGTACACGATCCGCCCGATCCGGAACTTCACCCGGTCCCGGACGACCGCCTCCTCGGTGCGCGGCAGCGACCGGGCGAGCCGGCGCACCTCGTCGACGGTCGCCACCACCGCCTACCGCTCCGAGTGCCGGAGCACGCTCTCCACCTCGGTGCGGAACGCGTTGACGCCGTCCTCGCCCTCCGGCGCGCCGTGCGCCTGGAGCAGGTGCAGCAACGCCACCCCGTTCGCGGAGCGGCGGGAGAGCGCCCGGAACGAGAACGCGGACTCGTAGCCGGTGATCGCCGTCGCCAGGGCGGCCGCGACCGTGGCCAGGAACGCCCAGAGCGCGCGCTGCCGATCGTCGGCCACGGCGACCGCGCCGAGCGCCGCCGCGGCCGTGAACAGCAGCACGGTGAGGCCGGTGGTCCAGCGGCGGGCGGCCGTGTAGCGGGCCTGGGCCTGCTCGAACCCGGCGAGCCGCTCACCGATCCGGTGGCGCAGGTAGGCGCGGAGGAACTGCTCGCGGTGGTCGTCGACCACCGTCGGCGGAGCGGACGATCCGACGCTGGTCATGAACGGCTCACCGATTCGTGCCGGAGCCGCGCCACGGCCGTCGCCAACTCGCGGGCGCGCTCTTCGCGCTCGGCGTCGTCGACGGCGGGTGGTGCGGCGAGGTGGTCGAAGTACAAGGCGCGCAACTGCTCGGCGCGGACCTGCGCGTCCGGGTCCTCACCGGCGCGGGCCACGACCGCGAGCACCGCCGCGGCCGCGCCGGACACCGCGAGCAGCACGCCGGGCCACGGCGCGTCCCGCAGCCAGACCTGCAACGCGGCGAACGCCGTGGTGCCGAACCCGGCGGCGAGGGCGAGCACCACCAGCAGGCGCGCGCGTTCGCGTGACCTGAGGGCGGCGACCTCGCACTCGTGCAGCACGGGTGCGACCACCTGGTTGGCCTCGTGGATCGCGTCGGCCAGCAGCGGGTAGTCCAGCACGTAGCCGGGGTCGATGACGGGGTGCGGCTCGGGCGCCCGGAACCGCACCCTCGGCCACACCGCCGGCGGCGGCACGTCGGCGTGCAGCTTGGCGCCGGGCCGGTTGCCCAACACCCGCCGCAGCACCGCGACCACCTTGTCCGCGCCCTCGTCCAGGTGGACCACGGCCACCTGACCGCTGCGCACCAGCACGGCGAGGTCGTCGTCGCGCTTCACGGCGACGGTGTGCTGCTCGGTCGCGACGGCGGTGTCCACCGTGATGTCGGCAGCCGGGGCGACGACGACCTCGGTGGCAGCGCTGCCGGCGTCGGTCCGCACGACCTCGCCGACCCCGGTGTCGCGGACCTCGGTGTCGCGGACCTCGGTGTCGCGGACCTCGGTGTCGCGGACCTCGGTGTCGCGGACCTCGGTGTCGCGGACCTCGGTGTCGCGGACCTCGCCGAGCGCGATCTCGTCGGCCAGCGACCCGGTACCGGCCAGCACGAGCAGCGGCCGGTCGCGGCCGAGGTGGTCCACCAGGGCCGCCCGCGCCACGTCGTCACCGCCGATCAGCAGGGCGAGCGCCGGGCGCTTCGACCCGGCCACGGCGTCCACCGCGCGGAACAGGGCGGGCAGTTCCTCGCCCCACTTCGAGCCGGGCACGACCACCGCCGTGTCGTGGTTCACGTTGAGCCGTACCTCACACCCGGCCGGCTCCGCGTCCTCCGCGGCCACCCGGCCGGATGGCGCGACGCCCACCAGCCGCGGCCACCGGCCGTCCAGCGACTCGGCGGCCAGACCGACCAGGTGGGTGACGCCGACGTCGGCGCCCGCCGTGACCACGACCGCGTCCGCCCTGGCGGCCGCGGCGAGCACCGCACGCAGCACCGGGAGCACGGTGGCGGCCAGTCCGGTGTCCAGGGCGTCGGCCGAGCCGAACACCGCGAGGACCGGGCGGCCGCGGGGCAGGCCGAGGGCACGCGCCCGGATGTCGGCGTCCGGGTGGGCCAGTCGCCGCACCCGTGGGCCGGTACCCGCTGTAGGCATGCCGGGCACCCTAGCGGTGCCTCACGTGAATTTCACCCGTCCGGGGGCGAATTTCGTCGCAGGTAGAGTGCTGGGCGTGTCGATTGACCCCGCCGAACTGGAAATCGCCCTAAGGGTGCTCGCCCAAGTGGACGAACTGGACACCGAGCACCCCGACGCGGTAGCCGTCCGCCGGGCCACCGCCGGCATCTGGAAGAGCCTGCGCAAGCGCCGCAAGGCCGACCGCCGAGCCTCGGTCAGCGCCGCCGACCGCGCCGTCATCGAGGCGACCGCGACCGGCTCGCCGTCCCGCATCGACGACGAGACCCGCGGCCTGCTGCTGCGCGAGCCGGAGCCCGGCGCGATGGCGGGCACGCTGCTGCGCGCCCGGTCCTGCTACACGTGCAAGAAGCGGTACACCGAGGTGGACGCGTTCTACCACCAGCTGTGCCCGGACTGCGCGGCGCTGAACCGGGCCAAGCGCGACCAGAGCGCGGACCTGACCGGCAAGCGCGCCCTGCTCACCGGCGGCCGCGCCAAGATCGGCATGTACATCGCGCTGCGGCTGCTGCGCGACGGCGCGCACACCACCATCACCACCCGGTTCCCGCGCGACGCGGTGCGCCGGTTCGCCTCCATGCCCGACAGCGCCGACTGGCTGCACCGGCTGCGCGTGGTCGGCATCGACCTGCGCGACCCGGCCCAGGTCGTGCAGCTGGCCGACTCGGTGGCCGCCGCCGGACCGCTGGACATCCTGATCAACAACGCCGCGCAGACCGTGCGCCGGTCGGCGGGGGCCTACGCGCCGCTGGTCGCGGCCGAGTCCGAGCCGTTGACCGCGGGGCAACTGCCGTCCGGCACCCTGCCCGAGCTGGTCACGTTCGGGCACACCATGTCCGCGCACCCGGTGGCGTTGGCCGGCACGTTGGCCGAGACCATCCCGGCGGTGACGGCGCTGGCGCTGACCGCCGGGTCCAGGGAGATCGACGCGGGCGGCCTGGTGCCCGACGAGGCGGCGGTCAACAGCTGGGTGCAGCGGGTGGAGGAGGTCGACCCGGTGGAGCTGCTGGAGGTGCAGCTCTGCAACAGCACCGCGCCGTTCATCCTGATCTCCCGGTTGCGCCCGGCGATGGCCGCCGCGCCCGCGCGCCGCAAGTACGTGGTCAACGTCTCGGCGATGGAAGGCCAGTTCAGCCGCGCCTACAAGGGGCCGGGCCACCCGCACACGAACATGGCCAAGGCCGCGTTGAACATGCTGACCCGCACCAGCGCCGAGGAGATGCTGACCACCGACGGCATCCTGATGACGGCCGTCGACACCGGCTGGATCACCGACGAGCGGCCGCACCCGACCAAGATGCGGCTGGCCGCCGAGGGTTTCCACGCGCCGCTGGACCTGGTCGACGGCGCGGCCAGGGTGTACGACCCCATCGTGCGCGGTGAACTGGGCGAAGACCTGTACGGCTGCTTCCTGAAGGACTACGCGCCCGCCGCTTGGTGAGGCGATCACCCGACTATTCCGTCCATTCCCGACAGTAGTAATGCGAATGGGCCGATCGGGTATCAGGGCTCACGGAATCGCGCCCGTGTGCGACTCTGCGTCGGTAGGGTGAAGCTTTCGGTGTGCCGCCGCGAGGCGACGGGGGTGGGCATGGACCGCGGGCGGGCCGGTCGAGCCGCCGCGCTGCCGCGTGACCGGGAGGGCGTCGTGGCGACCGGGACGGTGGCGGCGTGGTGACCGCGCCGCGCGTCAACCCGTTCCCGCTGCCCGGGTGGGAGAGCACGCCGATGCGCCCGCTGCGCCCGTGGCACCGGCCCTCGCACCGCGACTACTACGTGGCCGTGGACGGCGCCGAGGACGCGTTCCAGCAGTTCCGGCAGGACATGGGCGACCTGGGCGTGCTGCTGGAGTACGGCCGCCTGGTGCTGGTCACCGGCGAGTCGGGCTGCGGCAAGACCGCGCTGGTCAACCGGTGCGCGGACTGGGTCGCCGGCGAGCTCGCGCGGCGCGGGATGCGCGGCGTCGTGCTCGACCTGACCGGCTGCCTGCCGACCGACCAGGAGCTGTCCATCGACGAGCGCACGGTCGAGGTCTGCGACCAGATGTTCGACCTGCTCGTCGACCACGACGCGCTGCGGCCCGACGCGGCCGACCGGCTGGCCGACGACCGCAGCGTGCCGCGCCGCGTCTTCCCCCGCCTGGGTCGGGCGCTGCGCGCGGAAGTGGCGCTGATCGTGCTGCTGCCCAGTCCGAACGAGCTGGTGGACGAGGTGATCCGCTATGCGCGGGTGCTCAGCAACGCGAAAGTGTTGTTCTTGACCGAATCGGCGTACCTGGGCACGGACGAAGTGGCGGACGTCGTGCGCCAACTGGAAACCTGGGTGCCACCGATCACGCTGCACCTCGGTCCGCTCGATCCCGGTGACGCACAGCGATTCGTCGAAGACCGGCTGTCACGTCACGCGGAAGTGGGAGCTTTTCCACGGATGAGTGATGACGCGATCGAATTGGTGGCCAAGCACTGCCAATCGGTCGCGATGTTGCAGAGGTTTTTACACGGCACCTACGAGCACAAACTCGAAACGGGGCTAGGCTACACCGAAGCCGATCTGGTGACCGTCGAGGACATCAGAGCGTTCTTGAACACGAGGTCCCGGAATGGACTGGGGAATGGGCCATGAGCGGTAGCAGCGATCTCCCGCCCCCGCGGAAGAACCCCTTCTCGCCGATGGCGGTCGCCCGGATCACGGACTTCGACGCCGACCCCGACGCGGTCGACGTGGCGATCACCACCGACGCGACGCGGCAGGCGCTGGCGCACCTCACCTCCTACCTCGACGCGCCACCCGCCCGTGGCGGGCGCGACCGCACCGGGACCGTGGTGGCCGTGCTCGGCGACTACGGCACGGGCAAGACGCACCTCGCCGTGCGGCTGGTCCGGCACGCCAGGCAGGTGCTGGCCGACCCGACGCACGCGCTGTACCTCGACGCGACCGCGGAGAGCTTCATCGAGCTGTACCGCCGGTTCATGCAGAAGCTCGGCCGCGAGGGCGTGCGCGCGCAGGTCAGCGAGTACTACGCGGACATCGTCGCCGACTCGCTCCAGAGCAGCGGCCTGACCAGCGACATGCTGGAGTGGCTCGGCAGCAGGCAGCTGGAGCCGCAGGAGGTCGTCGAGCGGCTCGGCCTGATGGAGAGCGCGCTGCTGCGCAAGGTCCAGGACACGCTGCGCGAGGTCACCAACAACAAGGACTTCGGCACCGCGCTCACCCTGCTGCTGCGGCCGGGGTTCGAGCACTCGGTGTGGTCGTGGCTGCTCGGCGGCGCGCCGGACCAGGTGCTGGTGGAGCGGGGCATCGCCACGCCGATCGACACCGAGGTGGCCGCGCTGGAGGCCATGGGCGTGTTCGCCCTGCTGTTCGGCGGCAGGCAGCGGCGGTTCGTGCTGGCCATCGACGAGCTGGACAAGATCTTCTCCGCGGACAGCCGCCCGCAGGCCCGCACCATGGCCGCGTTCCAGACGTTGTTGCAGGTGTTCGCCAAGGCCGGGGCGTGCCTGGTGCTGTGCGGGCTGCCGGACTTCACGTCCGTGCTGCCGCCCGCCGTGCGGCAGCGCATCCCGTACACGGTGGTGATGTCCGGGCTGAGCCAGGGCGAGGTGCGCGAGTTCGTCAAGCTGGCGCAGGAGCAGGTGTTCGGCGCACCGCAGCTCACGCCGTTCACCGTGGACACCACGCGGTACCTGCGGGACATCGCGCGGGGCAACGCGCGCAACGTGATCCGGTTGTGCCACCGGGTGTTCCGGATGGCCGACGACGTGTCCCGCACGCCCGGTCACGAGTTCGCGGTCACCGAGGACATGGTGCGGCAGGCGGCGCGCGACCTGTTCGGGTCGTTGAGCGCGGACGACATCGACGGCGTGGTGCGCAGGCTGCTCGACGCCAACGGGTGGGACTACCTGCACCGGCACCTGCTCGGCGTGGCCGCGGAGTCGCTGGTGGACTTCTGGGTCACCTTCCCCGAGCACACCGGCGGGTGCGCCGTGCTGATCACCCGGTCGTTGCTGGACAACGCCGACCTGGGCGTGGTGCTGCGGCGGGTCTCGGCGGTGCGCGAGGCCGACCCGGACGCCGAGCTGATCCTGGTGGTCAACGGCGTGGTGGCGGACGGCGTGGCGATCCAGCTGCGGGAGCTGCTCGGCCGCGAGCCGCTGGTGTACGTCGACCGGACGTTCGCCGACGACTTCAAGGCGCTGGTGGGCGCGACGAGCAGGCGGTTGGGCGGTGAGGCGGACCCGTTGACCGCGCTGCGGTTGCGGATGGAGCAGTTGGCCAAGCAGCAGTCGAGCATCTACGGGTTCATCGAGCACCTGACCGAGCACGTGGACGGGGTGCGGGCGTCGTCCGACCGGCAGCTCGGCGCGATCCAGCGGCAGCTCGGGGTGTTGGTCAGCGGCACGTCGACGCGGGAGGGGTCGACGTCGGCGGCCGCTTCGTCGTCGACGAGCAGGCTGCCGGGTGAGGTGGAGCGGCTGTTCCGGGACGCGGTGGACGCGTTGGAGGACTTGACGCAGGCCGACGCGATGTTCCAGGAGGCGTTCGACCACGGGCCGTCCGACACCCAGGAGGCGGTGCACCGGCGGCTGCGGACGCCGGAGTTCACCCTGGCCGCGACGCAGGCGATGTTCCTGCAGAAGGCCGTGCAGGCGTTCCGGGCGGCGGTGTCGCAGTGGTACCAGTCGCCCGGGGACACCGACGCGGAGGACCGGCTGGAGGAGCTGTGCGGCATCTACGACGGGATCGTCGAGTTCCTGCCGCTGTTCCTGCTGGAACCGCTGTTCAAGCTGCCGCCGTGGTCGGCGCGGGTGGGCGGCCTGGTGGCCGAGGTGAGCCAGGGTTCACGCCGGACCCGCGTGCAGGCGGCGTTGCGCGACCTGAGCCCCCGCGTCCGCCGCGCGGTCTTCCGCTCGTCCCGCCTGACCTGAACGTCGAACTCGGGGTACCTGAACGTAGGACACGCGCGACGCGAACGTAGGACTCGCGTGCGTGTCCTACGTTCAGGACAGGCGTGTCCTACGTTCGGGACGGGTGAGTTCAACGGTCAGGGGGTGGGCTTCACCCGGTAGGGCGCTGCGACCTGTGGTGCGGGGGCCGGGTTGAGCGGCACGCGGGGCGCGGGCCTCGGCCGGCGGACGGCGGGAATGGCCGAGACGTCGAACTCACGCTGGGCGACCGCGGGCAGGAAGGGCAGGCGGTCGTAGGCGCCGTTGGCCAACGCGTGCAGCAGGTTCACCACGACGACGGCGGGCGCGACCACGGCGATGGCGCCCGGGAACGACGGTTCCAGCAGCAACGCCAGGATGATCGCGGTCAGCCCGTTCTGCTGGCCCAACGCCAACCGCACCCGGTCCCCGCGCCACCGCTTCGGCACCGTCAGCCCGAACGCCACCACGGCCTGCGCGCCGAACGCCGCCACGCCCAGCACCGCGCCGACCCCGGCCAGCACCCAGCTGAACTCGGCGGCCAGCACCAGCCCGACCGCGGCGATGGCCAGGAACATGCCGGCCTCCGCCAGCCCGTCGACCCACCGCCCGAGGTTCGGCCGGAAGAACAGCCCCAGCAACGCCAACGCCAGCAGCAACGCGTACTGCACCGCGACGAAACCGACGGCCAGCACCGCCACCACCATCAACGCGCGCACCGCGTACCGGACCGCACGACCGCCCGCCTCGGCCCGCCGCACCCGCCCGCGCACCACCGTCCACAGCATGAACGCCACCCCGGCCAACGCCAGGTTCAGCACCAGGTTGACCGCGAACGACCCCGCACCGCCCACCGCACCGCCCCGCAACGCGAACGCGGTGATGTACACGGTCAGCAGCACGGTGATCGGGTCGTCGAACGACGCCCACGCCGACAACAGCGCCTTCGCCGAGTCCGACATCCGCGACTTGGCCCGCATCGCGGCCACCGACAGCGGGTCGATCTGCGCCACCGCCACGGCCAGGATCAGGTGGTTCGGCTCGCGGAAGACGAGGAACATCACGCCGAAGATCAGCGCCACTTTCGCGAGCACACCGAGCGTGACCGCGATGACCACCGTGCGGAGTTGCCTGCGGAATTCCGCGATCACAATACCGCTGGTGCTCGCGTACAAACCGAAACCGAGCAGCGCGGTGATGAAGAACCCGTACACCGGTGATTGGTCGACTTCGTGCAGTCCGAACTGCCACGCGGCGAGCCATCCCGCGCCAAGGGCCGAGAGGAGCGCGGCCGAACGGATCACGGGCGTCACCATTCCACGGTAGGCAGGCGTGTGCGGGCGTTCAAGGACCGATTGGAGTGAGTTCGACGGCCAACGCGGACATTCGATCATCCGCCGCTCGCACCCGTGCCTGGTCGATCGTCACGCCTACCAGGTATTCCCCGGCGCGCAACCGGTAGTAGTAGATCGCGCCCATCTCGACGTCCAGCACGAACCGTTCCATCAACCCGCCGACCACGGGCTTCACCGCCCGGTTCAGCTTGGTCGTCAACGCGCCCAGCTCCTGCACGAACCCGTGGTAGAACCGGCGCCGCGCGTCCACGGTGATCTGCTTGAAGAACGGCGCCAGCGACGGGTCGGCGAGGCAGTCGACCATCGCCCGCACCTCGCCGTCGACGACGTGCGCGACCAGGTGCAGGTCCTCCGGCCGCACGGCGGCCAGGCACGCGGTCAGCGGCCCGTCGCCCGCCGTCACGTGCGGCCGCACGTCCTCCTCGGTCGCCACCGGCACGACGTCCACCGCGCTCTCCCACCCGCCCGGGTTGAGCGAGCCGAGGCTGAGCTGGGCGCGCAGCCGGGTGGCCAGTCCGGCCACGGCGCGGTCCGCCTCGTCCACCGCCGGGTGCCCGAACAGCGGCCCCGCGCCGGCGTGGTCCAGCACCAGGCCGACGACGTGCTCGGTCGGCACCACGGAGTCGCAGAACAGCGCGCCCTCCTCGGTGTGCAGCACGGCGCGGATGACCCGGCCCGTGCGCACCTCCTGCAACGTCCGGTCCACCGTGGCGACCTGGAACGTCAGGTGCCTGCCGAGCCGCTTGAGCTCCTCGCGGCGGGTGCCGCCGGGCAACGCGTCCGGCGCGGGCGCCGGGTCGCCGAGGGCGTCGACGCCGAAGTCGAACACGCCGCTGCTGTAGTGCGCGAGGTAGTGCAGCGCCGGGCTGTCGGTGATCGTCTCCCGGCACGCCTGCCTGGCCAGGTCGAACTCGGGGCCGACGTGCTCGGCTTGGTCCTCGTGCAGCTCCACGCCGGTCCCTCCTGCGCGCTCAGGTGTGCGGGATGTCGACATCGCACTCCCGCCAGTCCTGGTCGGTCGGGTGCGCCGCGAGCCGCGCGTCGTGCGCCGCCACGGCGGTGTGCGGGTGATCGTGCCCCAGGAACTCCAGGCAGTCGGTGTGGGTTTCGGCGATCAGTTCGGCGGCCCGGTCCGCCTCGCCGGCCGCGGCGAGCACCCGTGCCTCGTCGATGGCCGCCGCCAGCGTCCACGGGTGCGTGTCGCCGAGCCGCGAGCGCAAGGTCCGCGCCGCGGCCTCGACCTGGTCCACCGCGCCGGTGACGTCGCCCGCCGCGCGCATCGCCTGGCCGAGGCCCAGCTTGCACAGCGCCACGAACGGGTGGTCGTCGCGCAGCCCGACGTGCTGCTGGAAGCCGTTCAACGCGGTGCGCGCGAGCTCGACCGCCAGCTCGGGGTCGACGCCGACCCGGCGGTGGTCGGCGGCGAAGCTGAGCGCGCAGCCCAGCGTGTACGGGTGGTGCGGGCCGAGGAGCTCGCGGTAGTCCCGCAACGCCTTGCCGGTGCGTTCCTTGGCCTCCTTGGCCCGGCCGACCAGCCGCAACGCGATCGCGCGGTTCCACTGCACGCCGATCTGGACCTGGTTCAGGTCGTGCCGCAGCGCCTGCAACTGCTGCGACGCGAACAGCAGCGAGTCCAGCGCCTCCGGGTAGCGGCCCAGTTCCCGCTGGTACAGGCCGATCTGCGCGAGCGTGGCCCACGTCCGCATGTCGCCCGTGCCGAACAATCGGCGGCGCCTGCGGTAGTTGTCCTCCTCCAGTGCGAGCGCACCGGCCGCGTCACCGGACAGGAACATGGAGGACGCCAGGTTGTTCGCGGCACGGCGGGTGTCCGGGTGGTCCTCGCCGAGCACCGAGCGCAGGCCCTCCCAGGTGGCCTGGTCCTCGGCCAGCGCCTCGGCGAACAGGCCGAGCCCGCGCAGGTCGCCACCGCGGCCGCGGGCGGTGATCAGCGGACGCGGGTGGGTCAGGTCCAGGGCGCGCCGCTGCTGGGCCAGCGCCAGGTCGTCCAGCCTCAGCGCCTCGGCCGGTTCGCCGAGCACGCGGTGCACGTTGGCCAGTTCGGTGGCCAGCCGGTTGCGCAGCGGGTCGGCGGTGCCGAACCTCTCGCTCCACGCCTCCAGCAGGTCGCGCGCCGGCCCCAGCGCGGCCCGCCGCACGCCCGCGCCGCCGTCGGTGAACAGGAACCGCACCTGGTTGACCAGCCAGCGGCGCACCTTCGGGTCGTCGCTGCCCAACGCGCCGGACGGGATGACGTGCTTCTGCAGCTCGGCGAACCGGGCGTGCCTGGTCGGCGAGGTGTCCTCCACCTCGGTCGGCGCCAACGCGGCCAGCGCGCCGAGCACGTCGGCCCGCCGCTCCTCCCGTTCCGCCGGGGTCATCCGGCCGCGCAGCGCGCGCTGCACGACGCGATGCGGTCGTAACGAGTACTGGTCGCCCCAGTCGACCCGGAACAGCCCGTACCGCGCGCCGTACCAGAGCACGCGGTCGATCTCGGCGGCGTCGAGCTCCAGCGGCTCGGCGTCCACGTCGCCCGACGCGATCACCCTGGCGAGGAACGCGGGCGAGCGCACCAGCGCCAGGTCCGCGCCCTCCGGTGACAGGAACGCGCACAGCTGGGCGACCAGCACCGCCAACCGGCCGGTGGCGTTGGCGCGCAACGCGTCCACGGCGACGTCGACGACCCGCGCCACACCGTCCAGTTCGGACCGCCCGAGGCGTTCGAACAGGATGCGGGTGGCCCACGTCGCGGCGTCGGCGTCACGCGAGCCCGCGCCCACCTCGGCCCGCGCCGTACCGGCCAGCCAGGACGACACCAGGTCCAGCGCCAACGGCAGGTGGTCGACGGCGTCCGCGACCCGCCGGGCGTCCTGCGCGGTCAACCCCGGCACGCGGTCCAGCAGCAGGCGCACGCTGTCGTCGGCGCGCATCGGCACCAGTTCGACGGCCTGCGCGGCCACCGGCCCGGAGGTGATCAGCACGTGCCCGGTGGCGCCCGTCGGCAGCAGGTCCGCGATCAGGTCGGGGTCGTCGGCGTTGTCGTAGACGAGCAGGAACCGCGCGTACGCCGGGTCGTCGGACAGGCGTTCCAGCGCGGACAGCGTGCCGTAGTCGGTCGAGCCGGGTTGGCGCAGCCGGACCGCCAGCTCGGCCAGGCCGCTCAGCGCGGACTGCCGGTCGTGCGCGGACAACCACCACACCGCGGCGTAGTCCGACGAGAACCGGTAGGCGTACTCCAGCGCCAGCTCGCTCTTGCCGACGCCGGGCACGCCGTTGACCGTCACCACCACCCGCCCGTCGCCCGCCTCGGCGAACCGGTCGCGCAACGCCTCCAACTCCTCGTCACGGCCGACGAAACCGGCGTGGCGCGGTGGCAGGTCGAACACGTTCGGGTCGCTGCCGGGCACCCTCATGCCGGGCTCGTGCACCGTGCCGGGCCGGTCGATCAGGCCGAAGTGGCTGAGCAGCCGGGCGCTCAACGTGTCCGGGGTGTGGTCGTGCACGGCCAGCGCGCCCACGGCGGGTTCGTCCTCCGACAGCTGCAACCGCAGCACCGTCAGCGGCATGGCGGGCAGCTCCACCGGGCCCAGGTGCGGCGAGGACAGCACCACCACACCCGGTGGCACGTCGGCCTCGAACCACTCCCCCGCGTCGGGCAGGCGGCGGACCTGCGCGCCCGCGCGTTCCAGCTGGCCGCGCACCCAGTCGGCCCAGGGCCGGTCACGCGGGGCGTGCACGACGACCACGCGGTCCGGCTCGGTCGTCGACGTCAGCCCGAACACCCGCCGGTAGCGGGAGCGCAGCACCGGCGACACCGGGACGACCTCGGTGACCGCGCCGTCGGTCACCGCCGCGGCGAGCCTGCCGTACTGGGCTTCCAGCGCACCGCCGCTCGTCGGCTCCTCGACCAGGATCGCCAGCAGCGGGTCGAACGCGTCGAAGGGCCGGTACGGGATCTCGATCGTGCCCCCGTCCGGTACCCGTTTCGCCTGGCCCGCCAGCAGTTCGGCGAACGCGGCGTGGATCGCGGACCGGATGCGCTGCGCCCGTGACAGCTCGTCGGCGTCGTCGAACAGCGTCGCCACCGGCACCACGTCGATCCGTATCGGTGCGCGCTTGCGCAGCCGTGCGGCCAGGTCCGCCGCGTCGGCGATGGCCCGGGGGCGCGGGCGGAAGCACACCACGGCCAGCTCGCACAGCGTCGCGATCAGCGTCAGCGACTCGTCCCCCGCGCCCGTGGGCGCGTCGATCAGCACCTGGTCGTACTCGGACTCGGTCAACCGCGCGCGCAGTTCGGCGATCACGCCCGCGTCGCCGTGCCTGCTCTCCGGCTGAGGGCGGCCCGCCGCGTCGGTCGACATCGGCGACACCACGTCGACGTGGCCCGGCTCGGCGACATCGCCCGCGGGCGGCGCGAACCGCTCGACCGCGGGAGCCGGGTCCTCCTCGCGCAACGGCTCCGCCCGGTACGCGGCGAGCAGGCCGCGGCCCAACGCGTCCGGCAGTCCCCGCCGGGCCACCAGGAACGGCTCCAGGTACTCGCGCACCCGCGGCACCTCCGAGCCCCAGTCCACGACCATGACCCGTTGCCCGGCCGCGGCCAACGCCCACGCCAGGTTCGCCACCGCGCTGGTCCGGCCGGTTCCCCCGGTCGCGGACAGGAAGGCGGTGACCCCGGTGTGGCCGGAGGTGGTGCGCGGGGTGGTCATCTGCTGCTCCAAGGCGGCGGGGGACTGGGGAATACCGGGAACGCGGGCCGCGCGTCCGCGACTCAGCCGCGTTTCACCCGATCGGCAGCAGTCACAGGGAACTCTCGAACGCGGCGAACCGGTTGGGCAGTTCGGCGTTCTCCGCGAGGATCCGGTGCAGCGCGGCGCGCAGCGCGGTGTCCGGCAGATCCGCCAATCGGGCCAGGTCCACGCCCGTGACGTCCAGCAGTTCGGACTCCAGGACGGGTTCGGAAGCCATGTGCGACGTACCTCCTCACCGCAATGCTGCGGGTTTCCCCGCTCCTCGCCTGATTGCCGGCAACACCGGCGGCGCACTTCCATCGTAGTGAACGACAACGGTCACCGTCGGGAATCCTCCGATTGGCGGAGGCAGCGGGCGGCGGGCCGTGTTTGATTGCAGGTGGGCCTTGATTGCCGGCGGGTCTCGATTGCCGGTGGCGTGGCCGGAAAACGCGGGGGGGTTGCCGACTGTGGACTCGGGGAATGGTTTGCCGTTCCGCCAGTTCGTCCTGAAGGTGCACGGCAGGTGCAACCTGGCGTGCGACTACTGCTACGTCTACGAACTGGCCGACCAGCGGTGGCGTTCCCGGCCGAGGGCGATGTCGCCCCGGGTCGTCGCGCACACCGCCGAACGGGTGGCCGAACACGTGCGCGGGCACGGGTTGTCCGAGGTGGAAGTGGTGTTGCACGGTGGTGAGCCGCTGCTCGCCGGACGTGCCGCGATCGAATCGCTGGTCGGGACGTTCCGCTCGGTGGTGCCCGCGCGGGTGCGGTTCACCGTGCAGACGAACGGGACGCTGCTGGACCGCGAATTCCTGGACCTGTTCTCGGCGCTCGGCGTTCGGGTCGGGGTGAGCGTGGACGGCACGCCCGAAGCGCATGACCGGCACCGCGTGCGGCCGGACGGCACCGGGAGTTGGGCGGCGGTGCGCGCGGCGTTGACGTCGTTGCGTTCGTTCCCGGAGGTGTACGGCGGTTTGCTGTGCGTCGTCGATGTGCGGGACGACCCGGTGCGCGTCTACGAGTCGTTGCTGGAATTCTCGCCACCCGCGGTGGATTTCCTGCTGCCGCACGGCAACTGGTCGGCGCCGCCGCCGGGACGGGTCGCGGGTTCCGGCTCGACGCCGTACGCGGAGTGGCTGATCGCCGTGTTCGACGTCTGGTACGGCCGGCCGCTGACCGGCGTTCGGCTGTTCGAGGAGTTGTTGGCGGTGCTGCTGGGCGGGCGTTCCGGGGTGGAGGGCATCGGGTTGACCCCGTCGGCGCAGGTCGTGGTGGAGACCGACGGCACGATCGAGGTGTCGGACATCCTGGCGTCGTCGTCGCCCGAGGCGTCGTCGACCGGGCTGCACGTGGCGCGCGACCCGTTCGACGCGGCGTTGGACCTGCCGGACGTGCGCGCCGGTCGTTCGGGATTGGCGGGATTGTCCGACGAGTGCCGGCGGTGCCCGGTGGTGACGGCGTGCGGCGGCGGGCTGCGGGCGCACCGGTTCCTGGAGGGGGCCGGGTTCGACCGGCCCTCGGTGTACTGCGCGGACCTGGCGCGGCTGATCGGGCACGTGCGGTCGCGGGTGGCCGCGGACCTGGCGGCGCTGGCGTGACGGTCGCGCCGTTCCGGGTCTCCGCCGCGGACTTCGCCGCTCTCGCACGCGGCGGGGGTGGGCCGTCGGTGGTGCGCACGTTGCGGCGGGCGCGGCGCAGCCGGACGTTGCTGCTGATCCGGTCCATCGCGGCGGATCCGGCGGCGCGGCCCGCGTTCTCGCTGTTGCGCGAGGTGGCGCGGGTGGCGCCGGGTGCGGTGGACCGGGTGCTGGACCACCCGTCGGTCGGTGCTTGGGCGACGCGGACGGCGTTGGCGGGTGCCGCGGCTCGTCCGGCGGAGTTGGCGTTCACGGCGGCCGCGGCGGCGGTGCGGGCCGGGGTGGCGGTGGAGTTGGAGTTCCCGCCGGTGGAGGTGTTCTCGCTGCCGTCGTTGGGCGTGGTGGTGGGGCCCGGGTGGGCGTACGAGCCGTTGCCGGAGATCGACCTGGGCGGTGCCGCGCTGCAGGTGGACCTGTGGGCGGGCGGCGGGGTGCCGGACGGGCTGCCGGTGGCCGCTTCGGTGGACCTGCCGTGGTGGCGCGACGCGGTCGGTTCGGCGTGGGAGTTGCTGCGGCGCGACCACCCGGCCCTGGCCGCGGAGTTCGCCGAGGTCGTGTCGGTGCTGACGCCGATGCCGTCGTCGCCGACGGGTACGAGCAGCGCGACGTTGGCCGACGCGTTCGGGTGCGTGTTCCTGTCGCCGATGCCGGACGCGGAGACGTTGGCCGTGACGCTCGTGCACGAGGCGCAGCACAGCAAGCTGGTGGCGTTGATGGACCTGTTCGCGCTGGTCGAGCCGGGGCGGGACGCGTTGTTCTACGCGCCGTGGCGGGAAGATCCCCGGCCGGCGGCGGGCCTGCTGCACGGCACGTACGCGCACCTGGGAGTGGCCCGGTTCTGGCGCTCCCGGCCCGGTGCCGCCGCGCGGGTCGAGTACGCGCGGTGGCGCTCGGCCGCCCTGATCACCGCCGAGACGCTCCTGACCAGTGGCAGGCTGACCCCGACCGGCACCGCGTTCGTCACCGAGATGGCCGCCGTCCTGCGCGCCTGGTGCGCCGAACCCCTGCCACCGTCCGCCCTAGCCGTCGCCGAAGCCGAGGCCGCCGCCCACCACGCCCGCTGGCAAGCCGCCCACGGCCACACCCGAACGTAGAACTCGGGGTACGCGAACGTAGGACACGCCCGTTCCGAACGTAGGACACGCGCGACCTGCGGTCGGGGTGGTGGGGGTCGCAGTAGGGCGACTCGCCGGGTGTGGTCCGCCGGGTTGGCCCGTCCGGCCGCGATACTGCCCGCCATGCTCAACGCCGACGGCCACCAGGTGCACTCCCCGGCGGACCTGGTGGACCTGTTGGAGTGCGAACACCGCACCCGGTTGGCGCTGGCCCTGGCGGCCGGGCTGCCCGGCGCACCCGTGCCGGACGAGCGGACGAACGTCCTGGCCACCCGGCACGGCGTGGCGCACGAGCAGGCCGTCCTGGCACGGCTGCGCGCCGAGCACCACGTGGTCGAGATCCCGCAGCCCGCGCCGACGCACGAAGCGCTCACCCGAGCCGCCGAGCAGACGAACGAGGCCATCGCCGCCCGGACACCGGTCATCTACCAGGCCGTCTTCTACGCCGACGGCTTCCACGGCCGCGCCGACTTCCTGATCGCCACCGACCGCGGCTACGAGCCGCACGACGCCAAGCTCGCCCGGCACGCCACCCCGGCCGCCGTCGTCCAGCTCACCGCCTACGCCAACGCGCTCAAGCACCACGCCGGCCCCGCCATGCACCTGCTGCTGGGCGACGGCACCACCAAGACGTTCCAGGTCGCCGACTTCCTCCCGCTGGTCCGCGACCTCCAGGCCCGCCTCACCGCCCGCCTCGCCGCACCCGCCACCCTGCCCGAACGCCTGTGGGACGACGAACGCCCCGCCTGCGCCACGTGCCGGTTCGGCAGGCACTGCGCCACCGGCCGGGACGCCGACCGCGACCTGTCCCTGGTCGCCGGCATCCGCACCGACCAGCGACGCAAGCTCGTCGCCGCCGGCCTGGGCACGATCGACGCCCTGGCCAACGCCACCCGCGCCGACCGCCCCGCCACGATGTCCGCCGCCACGTTCACCGGCCTGCGCGCCCAGGCCGCGCTCCAGGTCATCCAGGACGACTCGCGCACCGAGGACGACCCGATCGGCAAGGTCGCGTACGAGGTCGTCGCGCCGGAAGCCCTGGCCGCGCTGCCCGTGCCGAGCCGGGGCGACCTGTTCTTCGACATGGAGGGCGACCCGTTCGCACTGGGCGGCGAGGGCCTGGAGTACCTGTTCGGCGTGGTCGACGCCGACGAGGGGTTCACACCGTTCTGGGCGCACACCCGGCCGCAGGAGAAGGCGGCGTTCGAGCGGTTCGTCGACTTCGCCACGAAGACCCTGGAGCAACACCCGGAAGCGCACGTCTACCACTACGCGCCGTACGAGGTGAACGCGCTCAAGAAGCTCGCCGCCCTGCACGGCACCCGTGAGGACGCCGTCGACCACCTGCTGCGGTCCGGCGCGCTGGTCGACCTCTACGCGGTCGTGCGCAAGGCGCTGCGCGTGTCCCAGCGGTCCTACTCGATCAAGTACCTGGAACCGCTGTACATGCCGCAGGCGCGGGCGGGCGAGGTCACCAACGCCGTCTCCAGCATCGAGGCGTACGAGGAGTTCCTGGCGTTGCGCGACGTCGACCCGGCGCGCGCCGAGGAGGTCCTCACCGGCATCGCCGACTACAACACCTACGACTGCGCCTCCACGCTGGGGCTCTACCGGTTCCTGCTGGAGGTGCGCGCCGAGGCGGGCATCGAGCCGCACGTGCCGGAGCCCTCGTTCACCGAGGAGATCGAGGACGAGATCGCCGCGCAACGCCGGGCCGAACGCGCCGAGCGCCTCGCCGCCGTGGTCGACCCGCTGCTGGAAGGGCTGCCCGACAACCCGGCGGAGGCGACCGACGACGAACGGGCGCGGGCGTTGCTGGCCGCCGCCGTCGGCTACCACCGGCGGGAGACGAACCCGGCGTGGTGGGACTTCTTCCGGCAGATGGCGGCTCCGCTGAGCGAGCTGGAGTCCGACAGCGCGTGCGCGGTGCCGGTGTCGGTGCGGGCGCAGGACTGGGCGATGCCGTCCGGGCGGGTCCGCAAGGCCAAGCGCGAGGTGCGCGTGTGGTGCGACCCGGACCGTCCGCACCCGTTCGCGGCGGGCGACCAGGTCCGGCTGCTCTACCCCGGCACCCCCGCGAACGTGACCCGGGACGCGGTGGTGCTCGCCGAGTCGGCCGAGGACATGGTGGTGCTGGAGAGCGTCGCCACCGACGAGGTGCACGGCGAGCAGCCCATCGCGGTGCTGCCCGGCAGCCCGGTCCGGCCCACGCCCAAGGACGAGGCGGTCTACGACCTGGCGCGCGACGTGGTGGACGGGTTGCCGGAGCTGCCGCCGCACCCCGGGATCGACCTCGTCCGCCGCACGCCGCCGCGCCTGAAGACCGGTGCGCTGCCCCGCGGCGACGACCTGATCGCGGACGTGATCGCGGCGGTGGACGCCCTGGACGGCTCCACGCTGGCCGTGCAGGGTCCGCCGGGCGCGGGCAAGACCTACCTGGCGGGACGGCTGATCGCGCACCTGATCCGCGGCGGGCGCAGCGTCGGCGTGACGTCGACCAGCCACAAGGCCGTGGAGAACGTGCTGAGCGCGGCGTTGGCGGCCGGGCGCGAGCTGGGCGTGCCGATCCCGACGGCCAAGCGCGCGAAGGGCACGCCCGCGAAGGACTGCGCGTGGGAGCAGCCGCGCGACAACCCGGCCCTGGTGCGCTGGCGCAACGACCAGGGCGGCGGGCACCTGGTCGGCGGCACGGCGTGGACGTTCGCCAACGCGGCGTTGCGCGAGCAGCCGTTCGACGTGCTGATCGTGGACGAAGCCGGGCAGTTCGCGCTGGCCGACGCGCTGGCCGTGTCGACGTGCGCGCGCAACCTGGTGCTGCTCGGCGACCCGCAGCAGCTGCCGCAGGTGGTGCAGGGCACGCACCCCGCCGGTGCGGAGGCCTCGGCGCTGGGGCACCTGATCGGCGACGCCGACGTGATCCCGGCGGAGCTGGGCTACTTCCTCGACCAGACGCGGCGCATGCATCCGGCGGTGTGCGCGCCGGTGTCGAACCTGTCGTACGCCGGGCTGCTGCACGCGCACCCCAGTGCCGCCGAGCGCGGGATCGCCGGTGTGCCGTCGGGTGTGTACCTGCACTCGGTGCCCCACTCGCACAACACCACGTCGTCGATCGAGGAGGCGACGGCGGTGGTGGGCGTGGTGCGGTCGCTGATGGGTCGCATGTGGACGGACGGGCCGGACGCTCGGGCGTTGGACGACTCCGACGTCCTGGTGGTGGCGCCGTACAACCTCCAGGTGCGCCTGGTGCGGCGTGAGCTGGAGAAGCACGGCTACGAGCACGTGCGGGTCGGCACCGTGGACCGGTTCCAGGGCCAGGAGGCACCCGTGGTGATCACCACGATGACGTCCTCGGCGGCGGTGGACCTGCCGCGCGGGCTGGACTTCCTGTTGTCCCGCAACCGGTTGAACGTGGCGCTGTCGCGGGCGCAGGCCGTGGCGGTCGTGGTGTGCTCGCCGCGGTTGGTGGAGGCCGACATCCGCGACGTCGACCAGCTGCGCCTGGTCTCGGGGATGATCGGCCTGATGGCGGACGCCGATCGGTGGGACATCGACGGCGTCTATGCCCAAACCCTATGACTCCGGACGTTCATCCGCTCTTAATGTCGTAGCACACGAGAACCTTCCTACCCTGCACCGAAGGAGATCGTGTGACCGGAAATGTGCCGCGCCTCGTCCTCGGGGCGTTGTTCACGACCCTCGCACTGGTGGGGACCGTCCTGGTCGGTCCGGCGTCGGCAGCTCCCGCGCCGCCGTCGGCCCTGGCCAGGACCGTCTACTACAGCGCCTCCGGCTACTCGGCGGAAGCCGACCAGGCCGCGCAGATCTGGAATTCCAGGGTGCCGAACCTGCGGATGGTCCGCGGCGGCAGCGCCACCATCCGGATCTACGCGACCACCGGCGGCGGTTCCCGGGCCTATCCCTGCGGGCTCGGGTGCGCCACCATCTACATCGACTCGCGTGACGTCGCGGCGGGTCACTCGTCGCTGCGGATCGTGGCGCACGAGATCGGGCACGGCCTCGGCCTGCCCGACACCTACAACGGCATCTGCTCGTACCTGATGTCGGGCGGCAGCGCGGGCACGTCGTGCCGCAACCCGTACCCGAACGCCCAGGAGGCGAACCGGGTGAACCAGCTCTTCGCGGGCGGCTTCGGCACCTCGGCGCCGATGACGACCGACGTCTACGCGAGGGGCTGACGACGGCGGGCGGTGTGGTGCCCGGTCGCACTCCCGGCCACCACACCGCCCGGTGTCACCCGAATTGACCAAGCTCCGGTGTGAACACTTGGCCCGTGGTGTCCGTATAGGGGGATGCGTTCCCCGCCGCGCCACCGCCGTTCACAGGAGCAACCATGCAGTTCGCACGGTCCGTCCGGGCACCCCTCTGCGTCGCGGCGGTCGTCGCGGCGGTGGGCCTGCTGGCCGCCGTCCCCGCCTCCGCCCACACCCCGTCGCTCAAGGCGGGCTGCCTGGACGGCAACGCCGTGCTCACCGTCGGGCTGACCCGCTACGACGGCCGCCGACCCAATTCGGTCACCGTCGAGGACAACGGGCAGGTTCTCGACAACCAGAGGTTCGGCGGATCGTTCCACAAGTCCTACAGCAAGCCTGGGACCGCGGCGCACGTCTTCACCGTCACCGTGTGGGCGTGGGACGACCCGCGTTGGGAGCGCGGCTGGTCGTTCCGGAGGAAGTTGACCGTCCCGGCGTGCGTGACACCGACGACTACTACCACCACCACCGTCCCCAGGACGACGACTCCGGTCCCCGTCACCACCACCACGACCGTCACGACGACTCCGGTGGAAACCACCACCACCACGACGACCACGACCACGACCACCACCACACCGTTGACGTTCGACTGGCCCACCACGCGGCCCAAGGCGGTCGTGGTGCCCGCCGCGAACGACAGCGACCTGCCGGACACGGGCGCGGACGTGACCGTCCCCTTGGTGCTCGGCGTGCTGCTGCTCAGCGGCGGTGTCGTGGTGCTCGTGGTGCTGCGCCGAAGGCTCCGGCGCTAGGTAACGGATCTACGGAAAGTAGTTACCGAACCCCGGATCGTGTTGTTACAAACCCCCGGATAGGGTGGCGCGCGTTCTCCTCAGCCCTTCCCTCAGGAGCCTCCACATGCAGTTCGCCAGAGTCGGTGCCCTGGTCGGCGCCGCAGTCGCCGCCGTCGCCGCGACCGTCTTCGCCGCTGTTCCCGCCTCCGCGCACACCCCCGAGCTCGTCGCGAAGTGCGAGGACGGCAAGACCACCCTCAGCGTGAAGCTCACCCGGTACGCCCAGAGCACCGACCAGAAGTCCAACCACGTCAAGGTCACCCTTGACGGCGAGGACGAGCTGGAGAACAAGGACTTCGGCCAGTCGTTCGAGGGCTCCTACTCGACCGGCGGCGACGTCGAGCACGTGTTCGTAGTCGAGGTGACCGCCCACGACGACAAGAAGTACTCCTTCAAGGAGACCAAGACCGTCGAGGCGTGCGTCGTGCCGCCGACCACGACCACCACTACGACGACGACCACCACCACGACCACCGCGCCGACCACCAGCGTCACGACCGAACTCCCGTCGGAGACGACCGACGCCCCGGCGCCGTCCACCACCACGACCACCGTCGCGGTCGTGCCGGTCGGTGACACGAGCCCGCTGGCCAACACGGGCGCGAGCATCGCGGTCCCGCTGGTGATCGGCGTCGTCCTGCTCGGCGGTGGCGCGGCCCTGCTGATCGTGCTGCGCCGGCGCGCGGCCAAGAACTAGCACCGAACCGCATCGGCCCCGGTCGCGACCACGCGACCGGGGCCGATCCGCGCTACAGCACCACCGGTTCTGAATGTTCAACTCGGGTGTTCCGAACGTAGGACACGCCTGACCTGAACGTAGGACTCGCGCGCGTGTCCTACGTTCAGAACGCGCGAGTCCTACGTTCAGAACGCGCGAGTCGTACGTTCAGGTACCCCGAGTTCAACGTTCGGGTCAGTTGGCGTCGGTCAGGGCCGGGTAGTCGGTGTAGCCCTTCTCGGTGCCGCCGTAGAACGTGGCGCGGTCCGGGGTGTTGAACGGGCCGCCGGTCGCCAGCCGGGTGGGCAGGTCCGGGTTCGCCAGGAACATCGAGCCGAAGCTCAACGCGTCGGCGGTGCCGTCGTCCAGCAGCTCCAGGTGCTCGGGGCCGGTGACGCCGTCAGGCGTGAACGGGTTCAGGATCAGCGGGCCGGAGAAGCGCTCGCGCAGCCGCAGCGTCAACGACCGCGGGCCGACCTCGCCGATGTGCAGGTACGCCAGGCCGACCGGGTTGATCGCGTCCACCAGGGTCGGGTAGAGCTCGTGGTGGGACTCCTCGGCGATGTCGTTGTACGGGTTGGCCGGGGAGATCCGCAGGCCGACGCGGTGCGCGCCGATCGCCTCGGACGTCGCCCGCACGACCTCGACCACGAACCGGATGCGGTTGTCCACCGAGCCGCCCCACTCGTCGGTGCGCAGGTTGGTGTTGTCGGCCAGGAACTGGTGCAGCAGGTAGCCGTTGGCGCCGTGCAGCTCGATCCCGTCGAACCCGGCGTCGACCGCGTTGCGCGCGGCGGCGGCGAAGTCGGCGATGGTGGCCTCGATGTCCGCCGGGCTCAGCTCCACCGGCGTGACGAACTCCTCCATCCCCTCACCGGTGAAGACCTTGCCCTGCGCGCGCACCGCGGACGCGCCCACCGGGTGCAACCCGTCGGGCAGCAGGGTGGGGTGCCCGACCCGGCCGGTGTGCATGAGCTGCGCGAAGATCCGCCCGCCCGCCGCGTGCACCGCGTCCGTGACGCCGCGCCAGGCCTCGACCTGCTCGTCGCTGTGCAGGCCCGGCGTGTGCGGGTAGCCCTGGCCGACGGCGGACGGCTGGGTGCCCTCGGTGATGATCAGCCCGGCGCCGGCCCGCTGGGCGTAGTACTCGGCCATGGCGGGCGTCGGCACGGTGCCGTACGCGCGGCTGCGGGTCATCGGCGACATCACGACCCGGTTGGGCAGCTTGGTGCCGGCCAGGTCCAACGGCTCGAAGGCGGTGGTCATCGCATCCTCCAGATGGCTGTTTACCTGTTCGAACAGCTATCTGGTCCGGTTTCATTCCGACCTGCCGATGTGACAGCGCTCACGACGCCGGGCGGCTAGAATGGAGCCATGGCTGCACCCCGACAAAACCCCACGTCACTGCCGGTTCCCCAGACCGCCGAGCACGGTCGGGTCAGCCACACGATCTTCCGCATCGCCCGGCTGCACCGCCTGCTGGCCGCACAGCTGCTCAGGCAGGCAGGTCTGCACCCGGGCCAGGAACTCGTGATGATGCACCTCTGGGACTGCGGCCCCCAGCGGCTGGCCGACCTGTGCGGCGTGCTCGGCACGGACTCGCCGACCATGACCAGGACCGTGCAGCGCCTGGAACGCGCGGGCTTCGTGCGCCGCTCCCCCGACCCGACCGACGGCCGTGCCGTGCTGGTCGAGCCGACCGCCGCCAGCCAGGCGCTGCGCCACCAGGTCGAGCGCATGTGGCGTGAGCTGGAGGAGGCCACGCTCGGGGACATGGACGAAGACCAGCAGGCCGAGACCCTGAAGGTGCTCGGCCTGCTGGAGTGCAACCTGGCGGTCCGGACGAACCGGTACGCACCGCCCGACGGCGCTACCGGGTCTGCCTGATCCAGGCCGCGGTGTCCGGCGGCACGGCGCCGTCGACCAGGGGCCCGCTGGTCAGCAGCACGGCGTCGTGCGCGGGCAGGGCGACGGGCCGCGCGGACAGGTTGAGCACGCAGGCGAAGTCGTCACCGCGGCGGAACGCGACCACGTCCGGCCCCAGGTCCAGCCACTCCATCGGGCCGTCGCCCAGCGACCGCTCCGACCGCCGCAGCTGCAGCACGGTGCGGTAGTGCGCGAGCATCGAGTCGGGGTCGCCGGTCTGCGCGGCCACCGACAGGGAACGCCAGTGCTCCGGCCGCGGCAACCACGACGGCCCGTCGTCACCCCAGGGGATCGGCACCCGGCACCCGTCCCGGCCCCGGTCGGTGTGGCCGGAGCGCACCCACACCGGGTCCTCGCGCAGCTCGTCGGGCAGGTCGTCGACCTCCTCCAGCCCCAGCTCCTCCCCCTGGTAGACGTACACGCAGCCGGGCAGCGCGGTGGTCAGCATGATCGCCGCACGCGCCCGCTTCGCGCCCAGCTCCAGGTCCGTCGGCGTGAGGTGCTGCCGCCGGCCGAAGTCGAACGACGTGTCCTCCCGCCCCATCCGCGACACGTGCCGCGTCACGTCGTGGTTGGACAGCACCCACGTGGGCGGCGCGCCGACCGGGGCGTGCGCGGCGAGCGTGCCGTCGATGACCCGCCGCAGCTCGCCGGGCTCCCACGGGCAGCACAGGAAGTCGAAGTTGAACGCCGAGTGCAGCTCGTCCGCGCGCAGGTAGCGGGCGAACCGCTCCGGGTCGGGCAACCACATCTCGCCGACGAACACCCGCTCGTCCGGGTACTCGTCCAGCACCTTCCGCCAGGACCGGTAGATGTCGTGCACGCCGTCCTGGTCGGAGTAGGGCAGCTCGGCGTCGGGCCTGGAGAAGTCCTTGACCAGGCCGTCGGCGACGTCGATGCGGAACCCGTCCACGCCCCGGTCCAGCCAGAACCGCAGGATCGACTCGAACTCGGCCCGCACCCGCGGGTTGGTCCAGTTCAGGTCCGGCTGCTCCGGGCTGTACAGGTGCAGGTACCACGAGCCGTCCGGGGCCTGGCTCCACGCCGGTCCGCCGAACCGCGACCGCCAGTCGTTGGGCGGCTCGTCGCCCTCGTGGAACCAGAACCGGTCGCGCCCCTGGCCGGCCAACGCCTCCTGGAACCACGGGTGCTGGTCGGAGCAGTGGTTGGGCACGATGTCGATGATCACCCGCAGGCCGACCGCGTGCGCCTCGCCGATCAGCTTCTCCGCCTCGACGAGCGTGCCGAACACCGGCTCGATGTCGCGGTAGTCGGCGACGTCGTAGCCGCCGTCGGCCAACGGCGACGGGTACCAGGGGCTGAGCCAGATCGCGTCCACACCCAACTCGGCGAGGTAGGGGAGCTTCTGGCGGAGTCCCGCCAGGTCCCCGATCCCGTCGCCGTTGCCGTCGGCGAAGCTGCGCGGGTACACCTGGTAGATGGCCGCACCGCGCCACCAGTTCATGTGGATCCTCCCTCGGTTGTGGCGTCAGCCCTTCACGCTGCCGGCGGTGAGCCCCGCCAGGACGTGCCGCTGGAACACCAGGAACAGGCCGATCACGGGCACGCTGGACAGCACCAGACCGGCCAGCAGCAGGTTGACCGGTGTGTCGGGGGCGAAGCGCTGCAACGCGACGCTGAGCGTCTGCCGCGCCGGGTCGGAGAACACCAGCAGCGGCCAGATGAAGTCCTTCCACGCGGCCACGACCGCGAAGATGGACACCACCGCCAGGATCGGCCGGGACAGCGGCAGCACGATCCGCCACAGCATGGTGAGCTGACCGGCGCCGTCGATCCGCGCCGCCTCCAGCACCTCGACCGGCAGCTGGTCGAAGAACCGCTTGAGCAGGAACACGGTGAACGCGTTCGCCGCGCCGAGCAGCCACAGCGCCACCGGGTTGTTGAGCAACCCGAGGTCGGAGATGGTCAGGTAGGTGGGCAGCAGCAGCACCGCGGCGGGCATCATCAGGGTCAGCAGCATCATGCCGAGGGATCCCCTTGCCCAGCACGGGTCTGAGCCGCGACAGCGCGTACGCCGCGGGCACGTCCACCGCGAGCTGCACCGCCCACACCCCCACCGCCACGACGATCGTGTTGAGGAAGTACCGACCGAGGTCCATCAGGTCCCACGCCTCGGCGTACGTGCCCGGCGTCCACGTCCGCGGCAGGATCGTCGGCGGCACGCGCGCCAGCTCCGCCGCCGGTTTCATGGCCGAGAGCACCACCCACACCAGGGGCACCACGAAGACCGCGGTGAGCAGGACCGTGGTGATGACGAGCGCGACCTTGTAGCCGACACCGGCCCGTCCCGGCGCGATCAACGTCCTCACGCGTCCGCCTTCCGCGTCACCCGCAGGTACAGCGCGGTGAACGCGCCGAGCACCAGCAGCAGCAACAGGCTCAGGGCACTCGCGGTGCCGAAGTCGTTGTAGTAGAAGGCGTACCGGTACAGCAGGAGCAGCACGGTGACCGTGGAGTCCTCCGGACCGCCGCCGGTCATCACGTACGGCTCGGTGAACACCTGCATGGTCGCCACGACCTGCAACAGCAGCAGCACCAGCAGCACGAACCGGGTCTGCGGGACGGTCACGTGCCACAGCCTGCGCAGCACGCCCGCGCCGTCCAGCTCGGCCGCCTCGTACAGGTCCCCGGAGATGCCCTGCAACGCGGCCAGGTAGATCAGCGTGGCGGTGCCCAGGTTGGCCCAGGTCGACACGATCACCAGCGACAGCATCGAGGTGTCGGCGCTGTCCAACCACGCCGCGCCCTCCAGCCCGAGCCCGCGCAACGCGGTGTTGAGCAGGCCCGGACCGGGGTCGTACATCCACTTCCAGATCAGCGCCGCCACCACCGGCGGCAGCATCACGGGCAGGTAGACGATGAGCCGGAAGTACGCCTTGAAGTGCCTCAACTCGTTGAGCACGACCGCGAGCAAGAACGGGACCGCGAAGCCGAACACCAGTGCCAACGCGGTGAACAGCAGGGTGTTGCGCCACGCCGTGGCGAACAGGGGGTCGGCGAAGAGGCGTTCGAAGTTCTCCCAGCCGACCCACGTGGGGTCGGTGACGAAGTCGACCTGCTGGAAGCCCAGCACGGCCCCACGCGCGATGGGGTACCAGGAGAACACCGCGAAGCAGATCAGCGCGGCGGACAGGAACCCGTACGCGGTCAGGTTCTCCGCGACGCGGCGGCGCATCACTTGACCTGGGCCAGGACGGGGTTCACCTTGGCTTCCGCGTCGGCCAGGAGCCGACTGACGTCCGCGTCGCGGTCGGTGAGCACGGCCTGCATGACGTTGTCGAGGATCGCGTACACCTGCTGGGCGTTCGGCGGCTCGATGTGCCCCTTCGGCTCGGCGTCCACGTAGGACTGGAAGTTGGCGACCGGCACCGTGGCCAGGTCTTCCTTCAGCTCGGCCTGCCTGGCCGCGATGTCACCGGTCCAGACGTCGGCGACCGGGGGCACGGGCAGGCCGATCGGCTGGCCCTGGTCCTTGTACCGCTTGAGGTTCTTCTCGAACCGGTCCGGGTTGAGGTACTTCCACTGGATCCACCTCAGGCCCGCCTTGATCTTCTCCGGCGTGGCCTTCGGGTTGATCATGTAGCCCTCGCCGCCGATGAGCGTGCCCTCGCCGTCCGGGATGCCGGTGAGGCCGTAGTCGGCGTAGTCGCCCTTGAACTGGTTGACCAGGGTCGGCACGTTGTCCGGCGCGGCCAGGTACATGCCGAGCTGGCCCGCGCCCATCATCTGCTGGACGTCCTCGATGACCAGGAGCTGCTTCTCGCCCATGGTGTTGTCGGTCCAGCGCATGTCCTTGAGGTGCTGGAGGACTTCGCGACCCTGGTCGTTGTTGAAGTCCGCGACCCACTTGTCGCCGTCCTGGCGGGCGATCCTGCCGCCGACGGAGTACATCCACGCGGTGAAGTGCCAGCCGCCCTGGTTGTTCTTGCTGTACTCGGCGAAGCCGACCTTGCCGTCGCCCAGCGCGGCGATCTTCTTGGCCGCCTCGCGGACCTCGGCCCACGTCTTCGGCGGCTGGTCGGGGTTCAGGCCCGCCCGGGTGAACAGCGCGCGGTTGTAGAGCAGGCCCATCGAGTAGTTGGCCGTGGGCACGCCGTAGACCTTGCCGTCCTTGCTGAAGACGTCACGCAGCTCCGGCCGGATGGCGTCGTAGTGCGGCATGTCGTTGACGTGCTCGGTGATGTCCGCGGCCTGCCGGCGGGCGATGAGGTTCGCCGGGTCGGTGAAGTAGGCGTAGAACACGTCCTCCAGCTGGCCGCCGGCGAGCTTCGCGGAGACCGTCTTGGGGTCCATGAACCCCTCGTGCGGCTCGATGTCGATGTCGGGGTTGGCGGCCTCGAACTCGGCCACGTCCTCGTCGAAGACCTTGCGGTCGAACGGCTGGGTCTGCGGCGGCTGGCCGTTGACCGAGATGGTGACCTTGCCGCCGGCGGCGGGGCCGTCGTCGGCCTGCGAGCACGCGACGGCGGTCAGGCTCAGGCTGCCTGCCAGCAGCAACCCCGCCGCTCTGCGGAGGCTGAATGAGTTCATGGGGGCGGACCCTCCTCGGCTGTGGTGTGGCGCACACGGTAAGTCGCCCCACCACGGGTGCGCAAGATGTCTACTAAAGTTCGCAACTTGTCGACATCAGTTCGTAAGCTCGCCGGGCACGACCCGAATCCGGGCAGACGAAAGCTGCCGCCCACCGAACGGTGGACGGCAGCGGAGGAGCGCGGACTAGCGCGGAGCGGGCGCGGTGGAGGAGCGGACGACCAGCTCCGGCTCGAAGAGCAGTTCCTCGTCCGGGACGGGGGTGCCCGCGATCTGGTTCGCCAGCAGCTCGACCGCGGCGCGACCCATGGCCTCGATCGGCTGGCGGACCGTGGTCAACGGCGGCTCGGTGCACGTCATGAGCGGCGAGTCGTCGTAGCCGACGACCGAGACGTCGTGCGGCACCTTGAGGCCGTGCCGCCGCACGGCGCGCACCGCGCCCAACGCCAACGGGTCCGACGCGCAGACGACCGCCGTGACGCCCCGGTGCAGCAAACGGGTGGCTGCGGCCTGCCCGCCTTCCAGCGAGAACATCGCGTGCTCCTCGAACAGCTCCACGCCGGCGGCCGCCGCGCACGAGGTCAGCGCGGTGAGCTTGCGCCGCGAGGGCATGTGGTCCGACGGCCCGAGCACCGCGCCGATCCGCACGTGCCCCAACGCCACCAGGTGGCCGAACGCCTGCTCCACGGCCACCGCGTCGTCGCACGACACGCGGGGGAAGCCGAGGTCGTCGATGGCGGCGTTGACCAGGACCGCGGGCAGCTTGCGCCGCGTCATCTGCCGGTAGTGGTCGTGCGAGGCGTCCGCCTGGGCGTACTGCCCGCCGGCGAACACGACCCCGGACACGTGCTGCTCGAACAGCAGCTCCAGGTAGTCCGCCTCGGTCACGCCGCCGGCCGTGCGGGTGCACAGCACCGGGGTGAAACCGCGCTGGGCCAGGGCGTTGCCGACCACGTCGGCGAACGCCGGGAAGATCGGGTTCTGCAGCTCCGGCAGCACCAGCCCGACCAGCCGGGCACGTTCGCCGCGCAGCTGCGTCGGCCGTTCGTACCCGAGCACGTCCAGCGCGGTGAGCACGGCCGACCGCGTCGCGTCGGACACCCCGGGCTTGCCGTTCAGCACCCGGCTGACCGTCGCCTCGCTCACCCCGACCTTCGCGGCCACTTCGGCCAACCGCCGTTGCGTCATGGAGCAACTATACGGCAGGACTTACGTTCCGCTTGCGTTGATTTGCACTCGTTTGCGAGCTGGACGGCGGTCGGCACCACTGCGGCCGGCGGCACGACCCGGTCCACGAGCCCGGTGCGCAACGCCTCGTCAGCTGTCACCCGGCGTGCCACCAGCACCCGACCGCCGGTCCCCCGGCCGTCGGTCACCCATCCGAGCCCGCCGTTCGCGGCCAACACCCGGCGGTCGCACGCCATCGCCAACTCCGCCGCCTCGCCGAACGGGCTGCCGTCGATCGCCGCGACCACCGGCACGGGCAGGTTCGCCACCTCGTCGCGCACACCGCGCACCGCCGCCGCGAACGCCTCGCGCTGCGCCGGCGACGCCCGGACCAGCCGTTTGATGTCGACGGCGCACAGGTGCGGTCCGACCAGGAGCACGACGGCGCGTGCGCCGGCCACCGCGGGCAGCCGCGCCCGCACCGCGGGCAGGACGGTGTCCGACGGCTCGTCGATCCGGATGACCGCGATCCCGTCGGCGCTGTCGAGTGAGACCGTCATGAGGCGGTAATCGTGGCCGAGGGTCACCCCGTTTGTCATGTTCCGCCCCACTATCGAGTGACGGCGGGGTACAAATCCCCTGTGAAGCGGCGGTGGGTGGCGTTGGCGTTGGTCGGCCTGACCGGGTGCGCGGTGCCGGTGGCGGGGCAGCCGACGCCCGGCCCGACGTCGTCCGTCGCGGCGGCGGATCCCGAGGTCGTGCGCTGGGTGGACAACTTCTGCGGCGTGGCGAAGTACATGGTCGCCTCGGGCGGGGTGAAGCTCGACGAGACCCAGACCGACCCGGCCGCGGCGAAGAAGTCCGTCAGCGACTCCCTCGGCCGCGTGGTCGACGTGCTCAACGTCGTGCTGCACGACCTCGACGGCCTGACCCCCGCGCCCTCGCCCGCCGCCGACACCGCGGTCGAGGTCATCACCGAGCCGCTGACCAGGGCGAGGGACAAGTTCGTCAAGGCCAAGTCGACCGTCGACGCCGCGCCGGAGATGACCGTCGACATCTTCTCCGCCGTGATCCAGGACATGACCGAGGCCGTCACGGTGATGAACGAGGCCGTGGAGAAGATGGCCGTGGTCTCCCTGCCGGACGACTTCCGCGCCGCCGCCGCCCAAGCGGAGAACTGCGCCTGATCACCGCGGGCGGTGGCCGCCGGCCGTCGTCTGCAACCAGCCCCCGCGCGACGTGTACTCCGGCGACATGGGCTACGTCGACGTCCGGAACCCGACCTCCCGGACCGGTCGAGGGGGTTGTATGCCCGGTCCCGCCTGCGCAGGGCCGGGCACCACGCCGTCGACACCCGTTCACCGCCCGGCCGTGCGCCGGTGACCTGCGGTCCGATGATCTCCGCACATGTGCGGCCCGCGCTCCCGCCCGACCGCAAATCTGGGGGCGGTGCCCCCATGTGCGCCACCGGACGCCGTGACACGTTGTGCGCGTGTTCCCCTCCGCCGTAGACCGGCCCCCGGCAACGTGGTGGCACAGCGGTGTGCACGGGAACGCCCGAGAGCTGGTCGTCCCCCGTGGACGGCCCTCATGGGCCGCGTTCGTGGAACGCGCCACCACGACCGCGGCCCGTGCAGACTTCCCCGGCGACAGCTGGGACGCCGACGACCCGACCGAGGCGTTCGCGTTCGCGCTGAGACCCCTGGTGCACGCGGCCGCGGCCCTCGACCCCCGGCTGGACGCGGACTTCACCCGCGCGCTGGGCAGGCGGCTGGCCCGGATCGCCGCACGCACCCTCGTGCTGGAGCTGAACCTCGAACGGGTCGGCGGGCGGCTCGCCGGGGACACGCCGCGGGAGCGGTTCGCCGACTTCGTCCGGCACGTCGACCTGCCCGCGCTGTTCGCCAGGTACCCGGTGCTGGCCCGGCTGCTCGGCCAGACCTGCCTGCACGCGGTGGACGCGCACCGCGAGCTGCTCGACCGGTTCGCGCTGGACCGGCCGGAGATCGTGCGGACCCTGCTCGACGGCCGCGACCCCGGCCCGCTCGCGCGGGTGGAGACCGGTCGGGGCGACCCGCACGCGCGGGGCCGCTCGGTGGCCGTGCTGACCTTCGCCGACGGGCGCCGGGTCGTCTACAAGCCCCGGCCGGTGGCCCTGCACCAGGCGTTCGCGGACCTGGTCACGTGGTTCGACGGGCACACCGGCCTCGGCCTGCGGTTGCCGCGTGCGCTGGCCCGACCGGAGCACGGGTGGCTGGAGTTCGTGGCGCACCGCCCCTGCGCCGACGTCACCGAGGTCGGCCGGTTCTACCAGCGGCTCGGCGCGCTGATCGCGCTGCTGTACGCGGTGGACGGCACCGACATGCACTACGAGAACCTGATCGCGGCGGCCGACCAGCCGGTGCTGGTCGACGTGGAGACGTTGTTCCACCCCACGGTCGACGTCCCGGCGGACCCGGCGGTCCGCGCGCTGGCCCGGTCCGTGCACCGCACCGCCGTGCTGCCGCGCGTGCTGCTGGGCGAGCACGGCGCGCTGGACGTCGGCGGCATGGGCGGCGACCACGGCGAGCGGCCGCCGTCCGACGGCGTGGCGTGGCTGCACCCCGGCACCGACCGGATGCGGCTGGTGCGCAGGCCCGCGCCGCTGCCGCCGGCGCACAACCGTCCCGTGGTGGACGGTCGCGAGGCCGAGCCCGCCGACTACCAGGGCGCGCTGCTGGCCGGGTTCCGGATCGGCTACGACGCGCTGTACGACCACCGGGCCGAGCTGCTCGGCCCGGACGGCCTGCTGCACGCCTTCGCGGACCTGCCGGTGCGGTTCGTGCCGCGGATGACCCAGCTGTACGCGACGTTGCTGGACGAGTCGACGCACCCGGACGCGCTGGGCTGCGCGTCGGCCCGCCAGGACGTGCTGGACCTGCTGTGGGACGGCGTGGTGGCCGACGAGGTGCTGCACGCACTGGTGCCGCACGAGCTGCGCGACGTGTGGGCGGGCGACGTGCCGCTGTTCACCAGCCGGCCGGGCAGTCGCGACGTGTGGACCTCCACCGGGCAGCGGCTGCCCGACCTGCTGCCCGCGTCCGCGCTGGACGCGGTCACGGCCAAGGTCGCCGCGCTGGACGAGGTGGACAAGCACGACCAGCAGTGGCTGATCAGCGCCGGGCTGGCGAGCAGGCCACGGCCCGTGGACCACCGCACCGGCCGGGGCGTGTCCGCGCCGGTCGAGGCGGGCGTCCCCGATCCGCAGCGGCTGCTGGTGGCCGCGTGCGGCATCGCCGACGAGGTGCTGGCGCACGCCACGACGGCCGACGGCCGGGTCAACTGGGTCGGTCTGGAACTGGTGGACGACCGGCACTGGGCGGTGGCCCCGATGGGCGCCGGGCTGTCCAACGGCTACACCGGCGTGGCGTTGTTCCTGGCGCAGTTGGGCGAGCTCACCGGCGCCGCCCGGTACACCGGGTTCGCCCGGGACGCGCTCGCGCCGATCCCCGGTCTGCTGGCCGCGTTCGCGCGGGACGCCGAGATGGCGGCGGCCGTGGGCAGCGGCGCGTTCCACGGGCTCGGCGGCATCTGCTACGCGCTGGCCCGGCTGGCGAACCTGCTGGGCGACAGCGAGATCACCGACTGGCTGGGTGCCGCGCTGGACGTCGCGACCGCCGTGTCGGCCGCGGGCGACGAGCCGGCCAACGTGGTCGAGGGCCGGGCGGGCGGCCTGGCCGCGATGCGGTCGGTGCGGGCGGAGAGCGGCTTGCCCGCCGCCTCGGCGCTGGCCCGCGCCCACGCCGACCGGCTGCTCACGGCCACTCCCGGCGGCGACGGCTTCGCCCGCGGCCGCGCGGGTGTCGGCTGGGCGTTGCTGCGGCACGCGCGAGCCGTGGGCGACGACCGCTACGGTGTGGCGGGCCGCGCGCACCTGCGTGCCGACCACGCACTGCGGCAACGCCTGCTCGACGTGACGGAGGCCGACCACAGCTGGTGCTCCGGGTTGTCCGGCGCCGTGCTCGCGCACTGCGCCCACCCGGGCCAACCGGTCGACGCGCACACGCTGCACCTCGACCGGTGCCTGAACGCCCTGGCGGTGCACGAACCGCTGCGCGACCTGAGCCTGTGCCACGGTGAGCTGGGCGTGGTCGAGGCGCTGACCGTGCTCGCGGAACGCGGGCACGGCATGGCGGCGGCCATGCGCAACCGGCGCGCCGGGCTGGTCCTCGGCACGCTGGACCAGTACGGGGCGCGCTGCGGCACGCCCGGTGGCGTGCCGTCGGCCGGTCTGCTGACCGGGCTGTCCGGCATCGGCTACGGCTTGCTCCGCCTCGGTTTCCCCGAGCAGGTTCCCTCCGTGCTCCTGCTCGGATCAACGCACGACATCCACCCCCACGAGGAGAACACCCGATGATCGACGCCAACCACGACGAGGTCACCACCTGGCGCGAAGACCAGGACGGCGACCACCCCGCCGGTGAGATGGCGCTGTCCCGCAAGGCGAAGGCGGGCGCCCGCGCCCGCGCGCTGGCGGGGCTGACCATGGCCGTCGGCGCGTACGCCGCGGTTGCCGTCAGCGAGAGCACGATGACCACCGTGAGCGCACCAGGGCTGCCCTTGTAACGAGCCGCGCCCACCGCCGAACTGCCCGCACTGGGGGTGTGGGCAGTTTGGCATGCGGCCGATCGGCTTGACTAAGGTCGGCGCATGCACACCCGCGCGCCGGTCGTGGTCGGCCGCGACGAAGAACTCCGCGTGCTCGACCGAATGCTGGCCGACGCAGGCCGCCACCGCGGCCGTGCCGTGTTCCTCGTCGGCGAGCCGGGCATCGGGAAGACCCGGTTGGCGCGCTTCGCCGCCGGCGCCGCGTTCGACCGCGGCATGCGGGTGCTGCGCGGTCGCGGCAGCACCATCGGGCCGATCGTGCCGTTCCGGCCGCTGGCCGAGGCCCTGATGTCGCTGCTGCGCGTAAGTGACGGCATCGACCTGCGCGAACTCGGTCCCTACCAGCCCGCGCTCGGCCGGTTGGTGCCCGAGTGGAGCCCGGAGACGGGGTCCCCCGAGGACCAGCGGCCGGCGCAGTCGGTGCTGGTGCTGGCCGAGGCGGTGCTGCGGCTGCTGGCCGTGGTCGGCCGGTCCCAGCCGTGCCTGGTGGTGCTGGAGGACCTGCACGACGCGGACGCCGAGACGCTGGCGGTGGTCGACTACGTGGTGGACAACCTCGACCAGGCGCCCGCCGCGCTGCTGGTGACCACCCGTGCCGACCCCGGCCCGACCCTGGACGTGGTCCGCCTGGCCGCTCAACGGCAGGCGGGCGTGCTGCTGGAGCTGCGCCGGTTGGACGAGCGGCAGGTGCGCCGGATGGTGGGGCTGTGCCTGGAGGCGGAGGACCACGAGGTGCCCGCCGAGGTCGTGCAACGGCTGTGGGCCGACAGCGCGGGCAACCCGTTCGTGGTCGAGGAGATGGTGCACGGCCTGGTCAACGGCGGTCTGCTGGTGCGCGGGCCGGGCGGCTGGCAGGTGCTCGGCGAACTGCGCATCGACGTGCCGTCGGCCGTGGTGCGGTCGATCGCGCACCGCACCGACCGGCTCGGGCCGCAGGGCCGCGAGGTGCTGTCGGTGGCCGCCGTGCTGGGCCACCGGTTCCCGCTGTCGGTGCTGCGGCGGGTGACCGGCATGGACGACCGGGGCCTGCTGTCGCACCTGCACGCGGGCGTCGCCGCGCAGCTCGTGACGCCGGACGAGCCGGTGCCCGACTGGTACGCGTTCCGGCACCCGCTCACCGCCGAGGCCCTGCTGGCGCAGATGCCGCCGCCGCACCGGGCGGAGCTGGCGCGGAGGACCGCCGACGCCGTGCAGCAGCTGCACCCCGGCCTGTCGGGCGAGTGGTGCGCGCTGGTGGCGTCGCTGCGCCTGGACGCCGGGCAGACCGCCGAGGCGGGCGCGCTGCTGGCCGAGGCGGGGCGGCGGGCGCTGGCCGGTGGCGCGGCCGGGTCCGCGGTGCGGCTGCTCGACCACGCGCACCGGCTGCTGGCCAGCGAGGTCGACGTGTCGGTCCGCGCCGACGTGCTGGACTCGCTGCTGCCCGCGCTGGCCGAGGCGGGCCAGTTCGAGCGGGCGTTCGCGCTGGTCGACGCGGTGACCGAGCTGAGCGCCGCGGGGTTGAGCCGGGTTCGGCGGGCCGAGCTGCACACCAAGCTGGCGCAGGTGGCCAACACCGCGGGCCGGTGGACCGACGGCATGGCGCACGTGGAGACGGCACGGGCACTCCTCGGCGCGGACGCGTCCGACGAGCACACCGCGCGGCTCGACGCGGTGGCGGCGTTCCTGACGTTGAACCTGGACGCGCCGGACCGGATCTCCTCGGCCGAGTTCCTGGCCCGGCGCGCGGCCGACGCGGCCAAGCGGGTGCCGCTGCCCGAGGTGGGCTGCGAGACGTGGCAGCTGCTGGGCGTGCTGGCGCGGGACCGCGACCTGGACGAGGCGGCCGAGTGCTTCAGCCGGGCGCGGGCGCTGGCCGAGGAGCACGGGCTGCCGATCCAGCGGGTGTACGCGGTGATCCGGCAGGCAGGGCTGGACTGGCTGGCCGAGGGGAAGTCGGTGGAGCTGGCCGAGGCGCGTGAGGAGGCGTTGCTGATCGGTGCGATCAGCGTGGCCTACAACGTGGACGCGATCCTCGGGCTGGACGCCGTGCTGCGCGGCCAGTACGGGGTGGCGGCGGAGCGGCTGGTGCACACCGTCGCGGACACCCGGCGGCTGCAGCTCAAGCACCTGACCCTGTACGGGTTGATGGCGCAGGCGACGGCGGCCGCGCACCAGGGCAGGCGGGCCGAGATGGACGCCGCGATCGAGGCGTTCGACCAGGTGGGCGGGGTCGGCTCGCAGGAACGACCGCTGTGCTTCGGGTTGGCCCGGGCGTTCTGCGCGCTGCTGGAGGAGGACCGCGCGGCGGCCGGGCACGACCTGGCGAGGGCGATCGCGTACGAGTCGGAGACGCCCACGGTGTACCACCTGTCCGGCCGGCACGGGCTGCGGTTGCTGCTGGACGCGCTGTCCGGGGCGTTGGACCTCGACGGCTACCTCGCGGTGACGCGGTCGGCGGCGGCCCGGATGCGCTGGAACCGGGGGTTCGCGCAGTTCGCGCTGGCCGTGCTGCTGGGCAGGCTGGGTCGGGAGGCGGAGGCGGCGCAGGCCGTGCGCGCGGCCCGCGAGGCGTCGGCGATCCACCCGCTGGCCCGCCACCTCGGGCTGCGGCTGGTGGCCGAGGCGGCCGTGGCCGACGGGTGGGGCGAGCCGGTGGGCTGGTTGCGCAGCGCCGAGGAGTACTTCCACCAGGCCGGTCAGCCCGCGGTGGCCAGCGCGTGCCGCGGGCTGCTGCGGCAGGTCGGCGCGTCGGTGCCGCAGCGGCGGACCGGGTCCGACCAGGTGCCGCGCGAGCTGCGGGCGCTGGGCGTGACCGTGCGCGAGTTCGAGGTGTTCCGGCTGATGGCGGGACGGTTGGGGAACAAGGCGATCGCCACCCGGCTGCACATCTCGCCGCGCACGGTGGAGAAGCACGTGGCCAGCCTGATCACGAAGACGGCCCAGCCGGACCGGGAGTCGCTCAGCGCGTTCGCGGCGTCGCTCGGACCCGCCGACCGGCCCTAGCAAGGCGGTCGCGGGTCCGTTAGACCTGGTGCGGTGAGAATCCTGGTGGCAGTGGCGCTGACGATGGTCCTCGGCGGCGGGGTGGCGCAGGCGTCGCCGTCCGCTCCCGAAGCGACGGGCACCGAGACGACGGGCACCGAGACGACGGAGGCGGTGGGGACGGACGCGACGGGCACGACCCGCGGTCCGTGCGCGTACACCGTGACGCCGGACGAGCCCGCCGCACGCCCCGTGCCGCTGCCGCCGGACCCCCGGCACACGCCGGACCGCGGTCACCCCGAGGTGCTGTTGAAGACCAACCAGGGCCCCGTGCCGCTGGTGCTGGACCGCGCGAAGGCGCCGTGCACGGTGCAGAGCTTCCTGCACCTGGTGCGCAGGAAGTTCTACGACGACACGACGTGCCACCGGCTCACGGCGTACCCGACGTTGAAGGTGCTCCAGTGCGGCGACCCGTCCGGCACCGGTGAGGGCGGCCCCGGTTACAAGTACAAGGACGAGCTGCCGACCGACCTCGCGCCGGCCCCCAACGATCCCACGGGCCTGCGCCGCATCTACCCGCGCGGCACCCTGGCCATGGCCAACGCGGGCCCCGACACCAACGGCAGCCAGTTCTTCCTGGTCACGTCGGATTCCGTGCTGCGGCCCAACTACACCGTGTTCGGCCGCGTCACCGCCGCCGGGCTCGCCACCCTGGACCGGGTCGCCGCAGGCGGCATCGCGCCGAACCCCGACAGCGAGGTCGACGGCCGACCGGCCCTGACCACGGACATCCAGCGCGCCAAGCGCACCTGCTGAACCTCGGCGGGCCGGGCCTCAGGAGACGGGCCTCAGGAGACGGGCGCGGTCACGCGGATGTCGGCGTTCCAGTCGGTGAAGCGGTGCAGGGTGCGCTGGAAGACGTTGTCCTCCAACGTCTTCAGCACCTGCTCCACCCGCACCGGCAGGTCGCCCGGACCCACCCACACGGTGGCGGAGGCGGTGAACCCCGACTCGTAGGCCGCCAGCAGTTGGGCGCGTCGTGAGCTGTCGGCGGTCCGCTCGGCCTGCTGCCTCAGGTCGACGAGCACGGTGTAGCGGTGCGTCGACACGCCGTCGACCTCCTCGTCGCCCTTGGCCACGAGCAGGCTGCCGGCGAGGGACTCCACCACCGACGCCGGGTCCACCTCGTCGGCCAGGCCCGCCACCGTGGTGTCCGCCCGCACGGGCGCGCGCTGGGTCAGGGCGAGCCTGGTCCACGCGCCGCCGTCGGTGCGCGAGTAGCCGGCGTCGGCCAGCACGACGACGTCGGTGGACGAGCCCTGCCGCAGCGACAGCAACCGGCCCTCGCGGGCGCGCAGCAGGCCGCCGGCGAGCGTCACCTGCAACCCCGACATGGTGGTCTCGGCCTCGAACCGGACCGACCGCTGCTCGTCGGCGCGGGCGGCCAGCGAGGTGATCAGCGTGGCGCTGTCGTCCACCACCGGGCCCAGGGTCGGCGTCGGCAGGGCCGTCCGCTCGGCGCAGCCCGCCAGTGCCACCGCGGCCAGCACCAACGCGACGACGGACCTGCGCATGACTCCCCCCACGGACGGTGAACCAGGCCATCCTCCCGCACCCGCGACCGATAAGGAGTACGAACCCCGAAAGTGCCTCGGCTACCGTCGGGGGCATGCCCCACGTGCTCTCCATCAACGTCGGCTCCCGCGCCGAGTTCGACCAGGCCGACGTCGGCCACACCGGCATCGGCAAGCGCCCGGTGCACGGCCCCGTGGACGTCCGCGCACCGGGCCCGCGCGGCACGGGCGGCAGCGGCGTCGTCGGCGACCACATCTCCGACCTGCGCCACCACGGCGGCACGGACCAGGCCGTCTACGCCTACGCGCGGGAGGAGCTGGACGAGTGGTCGGTGGAGCTCGGCCGCGACCTGCCGCCCGGCCTGTTCGGCGAGAACCTGACCACCGTGGGCCTGGACGTGTCCGGCACGCGCATCGGCGAGCGGTGGCGGATCGGTGGCCTGCTGCTCCAGGCGACCAACCCGCGCGTGCCGTGCCGGACGTTCGCCGGCGTAATGGAGGAACGCGGGTGGGTGAAGACGTTCACCCGGCGAGGGCTCCCCGGGGCGTACTTCCGGGTCTTGGAGCCCGGCACGATCACCACCGGTGACGAGATCACGGTCGAGCACCGGCCCGACCACGACGTCACGATGGCCCTCGCGTTCCGCGCCCTGACCCTGGAGCCCGCGTTGCTGCCGGACCTGCTGGCGGTCGGTGACGACCTGCCCGAGGACCTGCGACGCCGGGTCGAGCGGCGGACGTTCGACCCGGCGTAGCGGTCGGCGGCGCTCAGGCCAGCGCGGACAGCTTCTCGAACTCCTCGTCGGTCAGCTCGATCCGGGCCGCCGCCACGTTCTCCTCCAGGTGCGCGACGGAGGACGTGCCGGGGATCGGCAGCACGACCGGCGACCGGCGCAGCAGCCACGCCAGCGCCAGCTGCGCGGGCGTGGCGCCGTGCTCCTTGGCCGCCGCGTCGAGCACCCCGCCCGGTCGGGCCAGCTCGCCGGTCGCCACCGGGAACCACGGGATGAACGCGATGCCCTGCTCCGCGGTGCGCTCCAGCACGGCCTCGTGCCCGCGGTTGGCCAGGTTGTACAGGTTCTGCACGCTCGCGATCGGGGCGACCGCCTGGGCGGCCTCCAGCTGGGCGACGTCCACCTCGGACAGCCCGATGTGCCGGATCTTGCCCTCCTCCTGCAGCTTGCGCAGCTCGCCGACCTGGTCCTCCAGCGGGTAGTCCGGGTCGATGCGGTGCAGCTGGTAGAGGTCGATGCGCTCGACGCCCAGCCGGACGAGGCTGGTCTCGACGGCCTGGCGCAGGTAGGCGGGCTTGCCCAGGACCGGCCACTCGTTCGGGCCGGTGCGCAGCAGGCCTCCCTTGGTCGCGATGACCAGGTCGTCGGCGTACGGGTGCAGCGCCTGCCGGATCAACTCCTCGTTGACGTGCGGGCCGTAGGCATCCGCGGTGTCGATGAAGTTGACGCCCAGCTCGACCACGCGGCGCAGCACGGCGATGGCGTTGTCGCGGTCGGCGGGGTATCCCCAGATGCCCTCACCGGTCAGCCGCATCGCGCCGTAGCCGAGGCGGTTGACGGTCAGGTCCCCGCCCAGCGAGAAGGTCTCAGACACCTCTGGTGCTCCTTGGAACTCGGGTGACGCTCGGTTCTCCTCTCGCGCCAACCCGGCGGAGCGCGTCGGTTGTTCCCGGTCGGGCGAACCGACCGACGCGCGTCCACCTGGTGGAACCCGCTACTGCTTGGCGACCAGCGTGAGCACGTCGTACTTGGCCACCGACTCGCCCTTCTGGTTCACCAGGTCGGCGTCCCAGCGGACCTCGCCGTAGTCCTGGTCCTCACGCGGCGTGATCTGCTTCGCGGTCAACGTCACGGTCAGCTCGTCGCCGGGGAACGTGGGCGTGAGGAACCGCAGGTTCTCCAGCCCGTAGTTGGCCAGCACCGGCCCCGGCTCGGGCGAGACGAACAGGCCCGCCGCGAACGACACCACCAGGTAGCCATGCGCGACCCGGCCGCCGAAGAACGGGTTCGCCGCAGCGGCCTCTTCGTCCATGTGCGCGTAGAACGTGTCGCCGGTGAACTCGGCGAAGTGCTCGATGTCGGCCAGCGTCACGGCCCGCGGACCGGCCACGACCGTGTCGCCGATCCTCAGCTCCCGCAGCGACTTGCGGAACGGGTGCACGTCCGACTCGGTGCGCGGCGCGCCCGCCACCCACCGCCCGGTGACCGCGCTCAGGATCCTCGGGCTCGCCTGCACGGCCGTGCGCTGCATGTGGTGCAGCACGCCGCGGATGCCGCCCATCTCCTCGCCACCGCCCGCGCGGCCCGGCCCGCCGTGCACCAGCATCGGCAGGGGTGAGCCGTGGCCGGTGGACTCCTTGGCGTCGTCGCGGTCCAGCACCAGGACGCGGCCGTGCCACGGCGCCACGCCCAGCACCACGTCCCGCGCGAAGTCCTCGTCGTGCGTGACGACCGAGCCGACGAGGCTGCCCGCGCCCCGTGCCGCCAGCTCGACCGCGTGGTCGGCGTCGCGGTAGGCCATCAGCGTCGACACCGGCCCGAACGCCTCCACCTCGTGCGGCTGGGCGTGGTCTGGGTCGGCCTTGAGCAGCACCGGTGACAGGAACGCGCCGCGCTCGGCGTCGGCGTCCACCACGTCGACCCGGTCGAGCGAGCCGTACACGACGTCGCCGACCTCCAGCAGCGCCTTCAGCGACCGCCGGACCTCCTCGCGCTGCTCCAACCCGGCCAACGCGCCCATCCGCACGCCCTCGTTCGCGGGGTTGCCGATGACGACCTTGGCCAGGCGCGCGCTCGCGGCGTCGGCGACGGCGGACAGCAGGGGGGCGGGGACCAGGGCGCGCCGGATCGCGGTGCACTTCTGGCCGGCCTTGACCGTCATCTCGCTGACGAGCTGCTTGACGAACAGGTCGAACTCGGGGGTGCCCTCGACCGCGTCCGGGCCGAGGATCGAGCAGTTCAGCGAGTCGGCCTCGGCGTTGAACCGCACGCTGTTGCGTACCACGGCCGGGTGGGTGCGCAGCACCTGGGCGGTGGACGCGGAGCCGGTGAAGCCGACCAGGTCCTGTCCGGTCAGGTGGTCGAGCAGGTCGCCCGCGCTGCCGGTGACCAGCTGCAACGAGCCCTCGGGCAGCAGGTCCGAGGCGAGCATCAGCTCGACCAGCTTCTCGGTGATGTAGGCCGTCTGGGAGGCGGGCTTGATCAGCGACGGCACGCCAGCGATGAACGCGGGGGCGAACTTCTCCAGCGGGCCCCACATGGGGAAGTTGAAGGCGTTGATCTGCACCGCGACACCGCGCAAGGGGGTGGCGATGTGCTGGCCGACGAACGTGCCGCCCTTGCTCAGCGGCTCGACGTTGCCGTCCACGTGCACCTTGGCGTTGGGCAGCTCGCGCTTGGCCTTGCTCGCGTAGCCGAACAGCACGCCGATGCCGCCGTCGACGTCGATCAGCGAGTCGGTCCTGGTGGCGCCCGATCGGGCGGACAGGGCGTACAGCTCGTCGCGGTGTTCCCGCAGGTTCGAGGCGAGGGCCTTGAGCAGGGCCGCGCGCTGGTGGAACGTCAGCTCCCGCAGCGCGGGCCCGCCGACGCGCCTGCCGTGGTCCAGCGCCGCCGCCATGTCGATGCCGTGCGACGAGATGCGGGTGATCTCCTCGCCGGTCACCGCGTCGTGCAGCGGCACGCCTTCGGCGGACGGAACGTGCCAGCGACCGGACACGTAGCTGCGCAGCATGGCCATCGGGTGTCGACCTCCTCGTCGGGCCGGTGGGTGTCCCGGCATGACCCGACAGTAAAGCCTCCGCACTTTCATCGTGACTTGATTCAACCCATGCAGTAACTTCTGCCTGGCCGCCGCCTCCAGTGAAGGGAGTGTCGATGAAGACACGAACCGTGGTGGGCGCGATCGTGCTCGCCTTCAGCGGGCTGGTCGTGCCTGCCGCCCAGGCCTCTCCGGCGCCGGACGCCGCCGACGCGGGCACGATGGCGGTGACGTTCGCCGAGGAGTTCAACGGCCCGGCGGGCACGCGGGTCGACGGTTCCAAGTGGAACACCGAGGTCGGCGACAACAACGGCAACAACCGCGAGCACCAGTACTACACGACGTCGGCGAGCAACGCGGCCATGGACGGCGCGGGCAACCTCGTCATCACCGCGCGCCGCGAGAACCCCGGCAACTACAACTGCTGGTACGGCCGCTGCCAGTACACCTCGACCCGGATCAACACCGCGGGCAAGTTCACCACGACCTACGGCAAGGTCGAGGCGCGGATGAAGATGCCGCGCGGCAAGGGCATCTGGCCCGCGTTCTGGATGCTCGGCCAGGACATCAACTCCGGCAACCCGTGGCCGGGCAGCGGCGAGATCGACATCATGGAGTTCCTGGGCCACGACCAGGACACCGTGTACGGCACCATCCACGGTCCCGGGTACTCCGGCGCGGGCGGCATCGGCATGGCGTACAACGGGCCGAACTTCGCCGACGGCTTCCACACCTTCGCCGTCGAGTGGTCGCCGAGCGGTATCGCGTGGTCCGTGGACGGCAACGTCTACCAGCGCCGCACGCCCGCCGACGTCGGCGGCAACCAGTGGGTGTTCAACAAGCCGTTCTTCATCATCCTCAACCTGGCGGTCGGTGGTGAGTGGCCGGGCTACCCGGACGCGAGCACCACGTTCCCGCAGCAGTTCGTGATCGACTACGTGCGCGTGTCGACGGTCGACGGCAACCCGCCCGCGGGTGGTGGCCGGATCACCGGCATCGGCGGCAAGTGCGTGGACGTGGCCGGGGCGAACTCGGCCAACGGCACGCCCGTGCAGCTGTGGGACTGCAACGGCACGGCCGCCCAGCAGTGGTCGCGCCCCGGTGACGGCACGATCCGCGCGCTGGGCAAGTGCCTGGACGCGGCGTCGGGCGGCACCGCGGACGGCACGTTGGTGCAGCTGTGGGACTGCAACGGGACCGGCGCGCAGCGGTGGGCGGTGAGCGGTGCCAACGACATCGTGAACATCCAGGCCAACAAGTGCCTGGACGCCCAGAACAGCAGCTCCGCCAACGGCACGAGGCTGCAGCTGTGGACCTGCTTCGGGACCGCGAACCAGAAGTGGACCGTCGCGTGAGCAGCGCGGTGTGAACGGGGTATGCGGACCCTGAACGGCCGGAGGCGACCGAGGCCGACCACGACCGCCGACTCTCCCCGGCGATCGTGACGGCCGCAGGTCGAGGCGGGCGCGACGCGGGTGCTCGCGCCCGCCTCCTTCGACGGCGGTGACCCCGACGGCGATCCGGACGGCGGCAATGCCGACATAACCCGCCGGCGGTAACCCCAACGACGACTCCGCCGGCGGTCACCCCGACCACGACTCCGACGGTGGTAGCCCCGATCGGGGTGATTCCGGCCCGGCGCACACCCCTCAGCCGGAATGTCGCGCCGCCCTTGGCCGTTGACCTCGTCGTGAGGCTTTCCGTGCTGGACCGGTCGCGAGTGCGGGCCGGGCACAGCCATTCCGAGGCGCTGCGCGACACGGTCGCGTTCGCCCGCCAAGCGGAGCAGCTCGGCTACCACCGCTTCTGGGTGTCCGAGCACCACGGCGTGCCCGGCGTGGCGGGCTCCGCGCCCACCGTGCTGGCCGCCGCCGTCGCCGCCGCGACGTCCCGGATCAGGGTCGGCACCGGCGGCGTGATGCTGCCCAACCACCAGCCGCTCGTGGTGGCCGAGCAGTTCGGCGTGCTGGAGTCGCTGTTCCCGGGCCGGATCGACATGGGCCTGGGCCGTTCGGTCGGCTTCATCGAGGCGGTCCGCAAGGCGTTGGGGCACGACAAGGAGGACGCCGCCGAGTTCGGCCCCCGGCTCACCGAGCTGCTGGGCTACTTCACCGGCGACCAGGCGGTGCGCGGCTACCCGGCCGACGGCCTGCGCGTGTCCCCGTTCGTCCTGGCCACCGGCGCCGGAGCCCGCGTGGCGGCGGCACACGGCGTCCCACTCGTCATCGGCGCGTTCCGAGGCGAGGACGCCATGATCGACGCCATCACCACCTACCGCGCCGAGTTCCGCCCCTCGACCTGGGCGGCGGACCCGTACGTGGTGGTGTCGTCGACGGTCGCCGTCGCGGACACCACCGAGGACGCCTGGCGACTCCTCGTGCCGGAGGCGTGGTCGATGGCCTACTCGCGCACGCGGGGCGAGTTCCCGCCGCTGAGCGCGCCGAGCGACATCCTCGCCCTGCCCATGACGGACCGCGAGAGGACGCTGTTCGAGCAGTCGTTGCAGGGACAGATCTTCGGCACACCGTCGGAGGTGGCCAAGGCCCTGGACACCCTGATCGACCACACCGCCGCCGACGAGGTCCTGGTCACCACCAGCACCCACGACCACGCCGCGATGCTCGACTCGTACCGCCGACTGGCCGAGCTCTACCCCTGACCGCTCTACCCCTGACCTCGCTCAACCAGCCCCGGCCTCGCCGGTGCCGGACCCTGGGGTGCCGGACCTCGGGCGTGCTGAGCCAGCTCGACCTCGATGAACGCGCCGATCATCGCCCGCCACACCGCCTCCGCGACCGCGGGCTCCAACCCGGCGTCCAACGCCCGCTCCCGCACCGAAGCGACCACCTGGGCGACCCGATCCGGCGCCCGAACCGCCTGGTCGTCAGCCTTGAACGACGCGGCGGCACGCACCAGCCCCTGCCGTTGGGCCAGCAGGCGCACCAGGTCCGAGTCGATCAGGTCGATGCGCGCACGGACCTCGGCCAGTGACGTGGGTGGTGCGGACGATGCGGGTTCAGACACGCCCGCCATCATCCACGACCCACACCGCGGACGGCCACCACGAGCAGGCACCGGCAACGATCACCACCGGTGACCACCGCCGGCCACGCGCCCGAGTCGGTGGTCGCGCCGCTGTTCGACGTGCCCGGGTCAGTGGTCGCGTTGCTGTTCGGCGAGGAAGCGCTCGAACTCCGCGCCGAGCTCGTCCGCGCTGGGCAACGGCTCGTCCTCGGCCACCAGCAGGTTCTCCGACGCCTCGGTGAACGCGTCGTACTGCCGCTCCAGCGCCTCGACCACCTGCCCGACCTCCGCCGACTCCGCCACCTGGCGGGTGATCTCGGCGTCCGTCCGCCGAGCCGCCTCGTTCAGGGCGGCGGCCTGGATGACCAGCCCAGTCGACTTCGTCAGCGCTTGGAGCAGGCCCAACGCCGCGGCCGGGTAGGTGCCCTGCGCGAGGTAGTGCGGGACGTACGCGGCGAAGCCCATCGCGTCCAGACCCGCCTGCCCGAGCCGGAACTCCAGCAGCGCCGACAGGTTGCCCGGCACCTGCACCCGGCTGAACGGCGAGCCGTCCACGACCAGTTCCGGCCTGGTCGCGTGCGAGATCACCGACAACTTCCGGGTGTGCGGAACGCCCATCGGGATGCCGTGGAAGCTGACGGCCAGCCGCAGGCTCCACCGCTCGATGAGCGACTTGACCGCTGCCACCACCGCTTCCCACCGGCGATCCGGCTCCGGGCCGGTCATCAGCAGGAACGGCGTGCCCACCGCGTCGTGCAGCAGGTAGACCACCAACTCCGGGGTGTCGTAGGACTCCCACCGGTCGGTCGCGTAGGTCATCGTCGGCCGCCGGGCGCGGTAGTCGATCAGATCGTCGACGTCGAACCGGGCGATCACCCGATGCTCGTGCACTTCGAGCAGGTGGGCGACGAGCGCCCCGCCCGCCGCACCGGCGTCCATGAAGCCGTCGAAGTGGTGCAACAGCACCGCTCCGGTCAGGTCCGGGACGTCGGAGTCGACCTCGTACAGATCCTCCGGGTCCAGCGCCACCGCGTGCCTCCCCAAGTGCTCACATGACAGTCCTCCCCTCCTCCAACGTCGAGCGACCACTGATCCATTCCCCGATCCCGTCGAGCATCCGGGCGAGGCCGAATTCGAAGAGCGTGTCCAACTCCATGTCCAGCTCAGCGCCCACGGCCCGGCTGAACCTCGGGAACCTCCCGGTGGCGGCGATGTCCAGCAGGGCCGGCGCCTGCCAACTCACCCACTCGCCACCGGTGATCCCGGTGTCCCGCCGCTGTCCGGCTCCGCCCTCGACGGGCTCGACGGGCTCGATGTTCACCGCCACACCTCGCACGAAGCCGAACACCGTCACCGCGGCGTGCATCATCTCCTCCAGGCTCAACCCCTTCCCGTCGAGCGCACTCAACATCCACTCGGTGTGCGCGACCGCGCTGGGCAGCAGTTGCGGCCTCGTCATCGACATGGCCGGCGCCAGCCACGCGTGCTTCCGGAACAACTCCCACTGCACCCTCGCGCACACCTCCAGCCGCTCCCGCCAGGTCTCGGGCGCGGGGTCGGGCAACTCCTCCTCCCGCAACACGTGGTCGATCATCCGAAGGACCAGTTCGTCCTTGTTCTCGACGTGCCGGTACAGCGACATGGTCGCCACGTCCAGCTGTGACGCCACCCGCCGCATCGACACCCCGTCGAGCCCGTCCGCGTCCGCGATGCGGACGGCGGCGAGGACCAGCCGCTCGCCGGTGAGGTCGGTCTCCTGCGCGCGCGGCCGCGCAGCTTCCCCACCCTCCGGCGACACGACCGTGCCCACGCCGGCCACGGGACGCACCAAGCCCTCGGTGCGCAAGGTGACCAAGACCTTGGTCGCCGTGGCCATCGCGACGTTCCACTCCACGGTGATCTCGCGCGTCGACGGCACCCGATCACCGGGGCGCAGTTGGCCCGACTCGATCCGATCGCGGATCTCGCGCGCTATCCGCTGGTAGATCGCGTCAGTCATGCCCGCCTCCTCGAAGGTAGTGCACCGAAGCCTAGCGCACTAGTGCACCATCGAGTGATTGCCGAGATCAGACAACGATGTACGTTGTACATGTGAACACCGTACAGATCAGGCGCCGAGTACCGCCGGACGCACACGGCGGGAGCGGTGGGCGTCCGCAGTCCGATGCCGAAGTCGCACGCGTACACAGCGAGGACTCCCGCCCTCGGAGCTTGACCTCCAGCTCACTGCAGGTCTTACGTTCGCGGCATGGACATGGAAACCACCGCCTGGATGTCGCTGTACCACGTGACGAACGCGCAGGACGACAAGCGGCCGTTCTCCGTCGCCACGTTCCGCCGGATCTGGCTGTTCGCCCGCCCCCACCGGGCGCGGCTGGCCCGGTACCTCGGGTTGAGCGTCGTCATGGCGGTGCTGGCGGTGGTGACGCCGGTCCTCGCGGGCCGGATCGTGGACGCGATCGTCAACGGCTCGACCTACCAGGTGGTGCTCGTACTGGCGGCCGTGATCGCGGGCATCGCGATCGTCGAGGCGGGGTTGGGCCTGGTGACGCGGTGGTTGTCGGCCGGCATCGGCGAAGACCTGATCCTCGACCTGCGGACCACGGTGTTCGACCACGTGCAGCGGATGCCGATCGCGTTCTTCACCCGCACCCGGACCGGGGCGCTGGTGAGCCGGCTCAACAACGACGTGATCGGCGCGCAGCGGGCGTTCAGCGACACCCTGTCCAGCGTGGTCGGCAACCTGGTCACGCTGGCGCTGACGCTGGCGGTGATGATCAGCCTGTCCTGGCAGATCACGCTGCTCGCGCTGGTGCTGCTGCCGGTGTTCGTGGTGCCCGCACGGCGGATGGGCACGCGGCTGGCACGGCTGGAACGTGAGGCGGCCAACCACAACGCGGCCATGGGCACCCAGATGACCGAGCGGTTCTCGGCGCCGGGCGCGACGCTGGTGAAGCTGTTCGGCCGGCCCGCGCACGAGTCGGCGGAGTTCGCGAACCGGGCGCGGCGGGTGCGGGACATCGGTGTGCGCACGGCCATGGTGCAGACCGTGTTCCTCACCGCGCTGACGCTGGTGTCGGCGCTGGCGTTGGCCGTGGTGTACGGGTTGGGCGGGTTCTACGCGCTGCGCGGCGAGCTGGACCCGGGTTCGGTGGTGGCGCTGGCGTTGCTGCTGACCAGGTTGTACGCGCCGCTCACGGCGCTGGCCAGCGCGCGCGTCGAGGTGATGAGCGCGTTGGTGAGCTTCGAGCGGGTCTTCGAGGTGCTCGACCTGAAGCCGTTGATCGCCGAGAAGCCCGACGCGCGGTCGGCGCCGGACGGGCCGGTGTCGGTGGAGTTCGACCACGTCCGGTTCGCCTACCCGGCCGCGGACAAGGTGTCCCTGGCGTCGTTGGAAGAGGTCGCGGTGCTCGACAACCGCGGCGGGGTGGAGGTGCTGCACGACGTCTCGTTCCGGGCCGAACCGGGCCAGGTGGTGGCGCTGGTCGGCTCGTCGGGCGCCGGGAAGTCCACGATCGCGTCCCTGCTGCCCCGCCTGTACGACGCGGACTCGGGTGCGGTGCGGCTGGCGGGGGTGGACGTACGCGACCTGACGGCCGACTCGATCCGCGACGTGCTGGGCATGGTCACCCAGGACGGTCACCTGTTCCACGAGTCGATCCGGTCGAACCTGCTGCTCGCGCAGCCGTCGGCGACGGAGGAGGACCTGTGGGACGTGCTGCGCCGGGCACGGCTGGCCGACCTGGTGGAGTCGCTGCCGGACGGGCTGGACACCGTGGTCGGCGAGCGCGGCTACCGGCTGTCCGGTGGTGAGCGGCAGCGGTTGACGATCGCCCGGCTGCTGCTGGCGAAGCCGCGCGTGGTGATCCTGGACGAGGCCACCGCGCACCTGGACTCCACCTCGGAGGCCGCGGTGCAGGCCGCGTTGGGCGAGGCGCTGCACGGGCGGACGGCGGTGGTCATCGCGCACCGGCTGTCGACCATCCGGGCGGCCGACCTGATCCTCGTGGTGGAGGGCGGTCGGGTGGTGGAACGCGGCACGCACGCCGAACTGCTCGCCGCTGGCGGGCGTTACGAGGAGCTGTACCGGACCCAGTTCGCGGAGGAGGCACAGATGTCGTAGTGGGAGCAGTCCACGACGAGGACGCGCGGGGCGCCTACGCGTGTTCCGCGTCGGCGTCGGCGAGGCCGAGGATCTCCACGGCCTGCTTGCGCATCTCGACCTTGCGGACCTTGCCGGTGACGGTCATCGGGAACTCGTCCACCACGTGCACGTACCGGGGGATCTTCTGGTGCGCCAGCCTCCCGGCGCAGAACGACCGCAGCGACTCGGCGGTCAGCGGTTCCGCGCCGGGGCGCATCCGCACCCACGCCATCAGCTCCTCGCCGTACTTGACGTCGGGCACGCCGACGACCTGGGCGTCGAGCACGTCGGGGTGGGTGTGGAGGAACTCCTCGATCTCGCGCGGGTACAGGTTCTCGCCACCGCGGATCACCATGTCCTTGATCCGGCCGGTGATGGTGAGGTACGCCTCGTCGTCCATCACCGCGAGGTCGCCGGTGTGCATCCACCGGGCCGCGTCGATCGCCTCGGCGGTCTTGTCGGGCTGCCCCCAGTAGCCGAGCATCACCGAGTAGCCGCGGGTGCACAGCTCGCCGGGCGTGCCACGCGGCACGGTGCGGCCGGTGTCCGGGTCGACGACCTTGACCTCCAGGTGCGGCCCGACCCGGCCGACGGTGGACACCCGCCGTTCCAGCGGGTCGTCGCGGCGGGTCTGCGTGGACACCGGCGAGGTCTCGGTCATGCCGTAGCAGATGGACACCTCGCGCATCCCCATCCGCTCCACGACCTGCTTCATCACCTCCACCGGGCACGGCGAGCCGGCCATGATCCCGGTGCGCAGCGACGACAGGTCGTAGGAGTCGAAGTCGGGGTCGGCGAGCTCGGCGATGAACATCGTCGGCACGCCGTACAGCGACGTGCAGCGCTCCTCCGCGACCGCCCGCAACGTGGCGGCGGGCTCGAACGCCGGTGCCGGGATCACGATGCACGCGCCGTGCGAGGTGGCCGCGAGGTTGCCCATCACCATGCCGAAGCAGTGGTAGAACGGGACCGGCACGCAGATCCGGTCGTCCGGCGCGTACCCCAACAGCTCGCCGACGAAGAAGCCGTTGTTGAGGATGTTGTGGTGCGACAGCGTCGCACCCTTGGGGAACCCGGTGGTCCCCGACGTGTACTGGATGTTGATCGGGTCGTCCGCCGACAGCTCCGGCCACCGGGGCGGCACGTCCGCGTGCAGCTCCGTCCACTCGGGACCGTCCAGCAGCACGACCCGGCGCAACCCGGGGCAGCGAGGACGGACCTCGGCGATCATCCCGGCGTAGTCGGAGGTCTTGAACGACGCGGCGGCGACGAGCGTGTGCACGCCCGACTGGTTGAGCACGTACTCCAGCTCGTGCACCCGGTAGGACGGGTTGATGTTGACCAGGATCGCGCCGATGCGCGCGGTCGCATACTGGACGACGACCCACTCGGCGCGGTTCGGCGACCAGATGCCGACGCGGTCCCCGACCGCGACCCCGGAGGCCATCAGCCCGGCCGCGACCGAGTCGACCTCGGCGGCCAGCTCCCGGTAGGTCCAGCGGCGGCCGGTGGCGCGGTCGACCAGCGCGTCGCGGTCGCCGTGCGCGGCCACCGCGCGGTCGAAGTCCGCACCGATGGTGTCGCCCAGCAGCGGCACGTCCGAGATGCCCGAGGAGTAGCTGAGGTGCGCCATCGAGGCGGGGTACCCCGGCCCGCCGGTTCCCGAACCCGGTCCGCGCCCTGGCCCGGCGCACGTTGACCAGCCGGAACGTAATCCGGTTGCCCGGGCACGGCGGTCGTCCACAATCGTCGCCATGCGAACCATCGGGTTGATCGGCGGGATGAGCTGGGAGTCGTCGGCCGAGTACTACCGACTGCTCAACGAGGAGACGCGGCGGCGGCTCGGCGGCCACCACTGCGCGCCCAGCCTGCTGCTGACCGTCGACTTCGCCGAGGTCGAGCAGTTGCAGCGGACCGGGCAGTGGGAGCGGTCGGGCGAGCTGCTGGCGGAGGCCGCGAGCAAGCTCGAAGGCGCGGGAGCCGACCTGGTGCTCTTGTGCACCAACACCATGCACAAGGTGGCCGACGCCATCACCGCCGCCATCACGGTGCCGTTCGTGCACATCGTGGACGCCACCGCGGCGAAGCTGACCGACTACCGCAGGGTCGGCCTGCTCGGCACCCGGTTCACCATGGAGCAGGACTTCTACCGCGACCGGATGCGCGGGCACGGCATCGAGCTGATCGTCCCCGACGAGCCGGACCGCACGCTCGTGCACGACGTGATCTACCAGGAGTTGACCAGGAACCGGGTGGAGCCCGCGTCCCGCGCCGCGTACCGGGAGGTGATGGCACGCCTGGTCGAACAGGGCGCGGAGGCGGTGATCCTGGGCTGCACCGAGATCACGTTGCTGGTCGACCGGTCCGACAGCACCGTGCCGCTGGTCGACTCCACCCGGCTGCACGTGGAGGCGGGCGTCGACCTCGCGTTGGCCTGAACGCCGTCACCGGGATCCGTTGCCGTGCCGGACCGCCGCCCGGGAGTCGGTGGCACCGGCATCGACCGGACGCACCGGATGCACCGGACGGCGAGGCGACGTCCGCCGGTTCGGCCGAGGACCGGTCCGTCAGGGATGTCCCTGAGGCTCAGGACGGCCGCATGCGGCAGAGTGGACGGCATGGAGCTGACCCCGCGCGCCCTGTTCGGTCTGGCGAGGACCACCGTCGAGACCGCCGTGTCCGTGCCCGGCCGGGTGCTCGACCTGCTGGGCGCGGCCGAAGCCGTCGTGCGCCGCGCGGACGAGATGGTCACCCGCACCGAGCGCGTGCTGGGCGAGACGGAGGCGCTGGTCGGGCGGGCCAAGGCGGTCACCGCGGTGGCCGAGGGCGTGACGACCGACGTGGGCCGCACCGCCCGCATGTCACGGGAGCTGCTGGACGACTACGCGCCGATCGCGCGCAAGGCGCAGCCGTTGGCCCAGCGGTTCGTGGACGACCTGTCGCCGCACGAGGTGGACGCCGCCGTGCGGCTGGTCGACCAGCTGCCGGTGCTGACCAAGCACTTGATCGACGACGTGCTGCCGATCCTGGCCACGCTGGACCGCGTGGGACCGGACATCCACCAGTTGCTGGAGGTCACCAACGACGTCCGGCAGGCGATCCTGGGCATCCCCGGCTTCACGTTCATGCGCCGTCGCGGTGAGGCCAAGGAGGAGGACTAGAGCGCGCGCTTGATCAGCCGCAGGGGCGCGTGGCGGATGATCGGCGCGAGGAGCCGCCACGGCCACGCGGGCACGCACGCGCTCGTCACCTCGCGTTCGACGGCGCGCACCATCGCCCGCACGCCCACCGCCGTGCCCACCAGCAGCGGCGCGCGTTGCTCGGGGTTCATCTCCGACCTGATGTAGCCGGGCAGGATCGCGCTGACCTCGATCGGCGTGCCCAGGGTGTCCGCCCGGATGCCCTCGGCCAGCGCCGACACCGCCGCTTTCGACGCCGCGTACGCGGTCATGGACCTCGGCATGCCGCGCACCGCGCTCACCGACGAGATCAGCACCAGGTGGCCGTGCCGTTGGCGGTAGAAGATCTCCATCGCGGCCTCGCACTGGGCGAGGGCGGCGACGAAGTTGGTCTCGGCGGTGCGCCGGTTGGCGTGGAAGCCACCCGTGCCGACGGGTCGGCCCTTGCCGATCCCGGCGTTGACCACCACCCGGTCCAGCGTGCCGAACTCCTCGGCGAACGACCGGAACACCTCGAACACCGCGTCGTGGTCGGTCACGTCGAGCCGGCGGGTCGAGACCTTGATGCCGGGGTTGGCGGCGGTGAGCTCGTCGCGCAGGACGTCCAGCCGGTCCGTGCGCCGTGCGCACAGGGCCAGGTCACGGCCCATGGCGGCGAACTGGCGGGCCATCTCCGCGCCCAGGCCCGCGCTGGCACCGGTGATGAGGATCGTTCTGCGCACGCCGGTCAGCGTAGCAACGCGACGAACCCGTTGTGCGGCAGCGGGATCCGGCGACCGTCCACTTGATACCCCGACGTGCCCGGCTGCTTATGCCCTGGTTATAGCCCCACCCGTAACGTCCCGAACGACAACCGGAGGACGATCGGGCCGCGGCGTCCGAGGCCGGTGGTGACGCCGATGGCCAGTCCCGCGTGCCGATCACGCCTCCCGTTCCGCCCACCGCCGCACGACGTGATTTCGCGCGTTCCGCACCGCGCCGCGCCGAAGTCATGAGGGTGCTCCGAAGAAGGTCGAGGTCGCCTGGAAAATTCGCTTGTACACGAGTGGCGCGCACTGCGTTCTTGTCACATCGTGAGTGTCGCGACCAGCGCCGGCTCAATGTCCGACTCGGCGTTTAACGGATTTCGAATGTTTTTCGGAGAACCCTTGCCCGCTCTCCGAACACCTCGTTAACTTCCGCCGGGTCGGCATATTTTCGGCAGATTTCGAGGAAGGAACACCCGTGAGGTTGAAGACAATAGTGGGCGCGGGCGTGACGACCGGGCTCGTCGCGGCCGGTCTGCTGGCAGGCGTCGGCAGCGGCTCGGCGGCGCCCGTGCAGGTCGACAAGACGCTGACGTTCACCTGCCCGTTCCCGCTGATCGGCAACCAGGTGCTGTCGACGCGGATCCGGGCCACGATCGACGCGCCGGCCACGGTCGGCGGCGAGTTGAGGACCACGGACTTCTCCGCGACGGTCACCGTGCCGCCGACCGCGACCCAGGGCCTGACCCTGGTCGGGGCCGTGACGGTGGGAGGGCTCCGCCGAGGCGGGCGTGACGCTGGACAACGCCGGCAGCAAGCTCGACATCAAGATCCCCGGACTGACCGTGCCGAAGACCCCCGTGCCCGCCGAGGGCGCGTTCGACGTGGTCGCGAGCGGCCCGGTGCCCACCGCGGTGATCCCGAAGGCGGGCACGACGACCGTGACGGTCGGCAACTACGCCACGACGCTGACGCCGAAGAAGGCCGACGGCACCGACACCGGTCTGGGCACCTTCACGTCCAACTGCACCCTCGACCCGGGCCAGAACCCCGAGCTCATCCGGTTCGACGTGACGGGCGGCGGCGGCCCGACCACGACGACGACCCCGACCACAACCACCACCACCACCACTACGACCACCACGACCACCACGACCGTGCCCACGACCACGACGACCACGCAGCCTCCGGGCGGCATCAAGTACGCGTACGCGCTCAACGGCACGTCGATGATCAAGAAGCTGGGCGGTTCGGTGGCGCTCGGCCCGGGCAGCCTGAACGCCGACCTGGAGCCGGCCACCGGCAGGTTCACCGGCGACCTGGTGCTGCCGCCGACCTCGGGCAAGTTCACCCTGTTCGGCATCGTGCCGGTCGAGTCCAAGATGGAGTTCGTGCCGGAGGGCAGGACGACCGGCACGCTCGCCGCGGGCGCGGTGAGGTCGAGCTCGAAGGTCACCATCAAGCTGCCGTCGGTCACCGCGTTCGGCATCCCGATCAGCAACGACCCGAACTGCAGGACGACCACGCCCGCGGAGATCGCCCTGACCTCGGCGGCGGGCTTCGACCCGCTCAAGGGCGGCAAGCTGGCCGGCACGTACACGATCCCGCCGCTGGCGGGCTGCGGTCCGCTCAACGACTTCGTCAGCGGGTTCGCCGCAGGTCCCGACAACACGATCGACCTGACGCTCACCGCGAAGTCCGCGTAGCCCAGGCACAGGCCCAGAGACCCCGGCGCAGACCCGCGAGAGGGGAACGCCCGCAACACACGGGCTGAGCACTGGAGACCGCCGCGTCCGACCGCGGCGGTCTTCTCGTTCGCGGACGTCAGCAGTCGGACGGCGCCGGCCGGCCCGCGATCCGGTCCGCGGTGAACGCCTGCGCCGCCGCGTTGCCCGCGAGCCGTTGCGCGGCGCGGACCACGTCGATCACCGCGTGGCCCTCGGACCGGCCGGTGACGTAGGTGGTCTTCGGGTCGGGCCGGTAGCCCTCGTAGTCGGTGATGGCCACGGCGTAGCCCGCGCGCAGCAGGTCGTTGACCGCGGGCTGCTCGTAGAGCGCTCCGATGCGCACCATCTCCGACGGCGTGCACCTGAACGCGGGACCGTGCGTGCCCACGGCGAACGCCACCACCGGCGCGGTGGCCGGGTCGACGGACCAGGGCACGAGCACCGTGCCGGTCACCGCGTTGGGCTGCCCCAACGCGTCGGTCGACCGGTACATCACCTGCCACGCGTGCACGGAGGGTCCCAGGGCTCCCGCCTGTGACGCGCGGAAGCGGATGACGTCGCCGGGCGCGCGCGGGCAGCGGGCTCGGCGGCACGTAGAACGACTCGTCCGCCGCCGCCGAGGGCGCAAGACCCGTGACGACGGTGGCCAGCACGACCCCGACCGCCGATAAGGAGAACAGCTTTCGCAAACCGACCTCCCGATAAATGTGACGGACAATGCACAGTGCATTGATCCGGACCGGCCGGTCCAGGACGATCGGCCGACTTGTCACCTGGGTGCGTGTTTCCGAAACCGAAGTTGTAAAGCTCGTACAACAAGCATCATCACTCGAAAGTGTGAACGCATCAGGATGGCACGAATAATGTTTGACACACCGTCGCGGATGATTTTATGGTCAGCCGGGCGAAGTCCCAGGGCGGTACTTCGCGCAGGCGGAGGCAGCATGACGATCCCACTGAACGGCGGGTTGGTTCCGCAGCGGACGTACAGCGCGGCGCGGCAGCTGTGGTCCACCATCCCGGGCGACCTGGCCGAGAAGATGGCACCGCTGTCCGGCGTCCTGGTGCGGGACGTGGTGCGGGAGATCCGCCGGACCGTGCCGGCCTACGCGCAACCGCTGGAGGGCAAGTTCCGCGAGGTGCTGGTCGGCGCGGTCGAGATGGCGATCGTCAAGTGCTTCGACAACATCGGCAACCCGGACGCGGCGCAGGCCGACTGGCAGGCCGTGCTGCGCTACAGCGGGCGGATGGAATACCTCGAAGGCCGCACGATGGACTCCCTGCAGACCGCGGTGCGGGTCGGCGCACGGGTCGTGTGGCGGCACCTGAGCGAGCACGGCCGCGAGATGAACGTGCCCACCGACACCCTGTTCGTGGTCGCCGACGCGATCTTCGCGTGGGTGGACGAGCTGTGCCGGGTCGCGATCGAGGGCTACTCGGAGGCGCGGGCCAACGCCAGCGGCGCGTTGGAACGCAGGCGGCGCCAGCTGCTCAAGCTGGTGCTGGCCGAGCAGCCGCCGTCGCCGAGGTCGCTCGCCGACCTGGCCGGGACCACGGACTGGCCGTTGCCGGAACGGGTCGCGGTGGTGGCGCTGGAGTACCGCGAGGACCAGCACCAGTTGCCGTCGGTGACGCTGGCCCGTGACGTGCTGGTCGACCTGGAGAGCTCCGCGCCGTGCCTGGTCGTGGCCAACCCGCCGGCCCGGCTGGAGCTGGAGCTGCGCGGGCGGCGGGCCGCGGTGGGGCCGACGGTGCCGTTGGCCGAGGCGCGGCAGTCGTTGGCGTGCGCGCGGCGTGCGCTGGGGTTCGTGCGGCGCGGTCTGCTGCCCGCCGTCCCGGTGACGTGGTGCGACGACCACCTGGCCACGTTGGCGCTGCTGTCCGACGAGTTCCTGGTGGGTGAGCTCAGCAGGCGTGCGCTGGCGGCGTTCGCCGGGTTGACCGTGAAGCAGCGGGAACGGCTGGAGACGACGTTGCTGGCGTGGTTGCAGACGCGCGGCGGCATCGGCGAGATCGCCAACCGGCTCGACGTGCACCCGCAGACCGTGCGGTACCGGATGCACCAGCTGGAGGAGCTGCTCGGCGACCGGCTCGCCGACCCGGACGAGCGGCTGACGCTGGAGATCGCGTTGCGCGCCCGCCGGTTGCTCGGCCGGGCCCGCGACGCCCAGCCCGAGCCGGGCCGGCCGCGGCGCGTCCCACCCCCACCCGCACAGCCCTCGGTCAAGCGGGCCTGACCGGGCGAACGCCCAGGTCAAGCGGGCTTCGAACGCTTGTCACCCGACCGCAAAAGGAGTGCGGGCAATTACGCGGAGGTGCTATTGCGGCCCGGCTGCCCGCAGGAGGAGCGCGCGCGTCGACCCCATGCCGTACCGGTCGACGTCGCTGGACATCGCGGCGACCTCGCGCAGGATCGGGTTCACGTCCACGCCCGCCGAGCGCGCCTCGTCGCAGACGGCCTGGAGCTGGAGGATCTCGTCCCGGGTGTCCATGGCCTGGTCGCGGACCGAGAGGTGCACCAACTCGGTGCGCAACCCGTCGGGCGTCGCGGCGGACGGCAGGTGCACCGCCCAGGTGAACGAGCCGTACCGCTCGAACAACGCGCGCAGCGCCGGCCGCGCGACCTCGTCCTGCGCGTACCGGGCGAGGATCTCGGTGAGGAGGGCCTCGGCCTCGGCGCGCACGCCGGCCTGGTCCACCGGGTCCGGTGCGGCCTGCGTCCGCGCGAAGAACTCCGTGAGGTCGGTGAGGTGCTCGATCTGCACCGGGGCCTTGGCGATGGGCTCCAGGACGGCGTCGAGTCGCGCGACGTCCTCCTCGATCACGGCTGGGTCTCTCGTCATGGCGCGAAGGTTATTCCGCGCGGGTGTCCTCCAGGGGCGGTTCCGTTCGTCGTAGTGGTGGAATGCACCGGAGGACAGGAGTCACCCATGAAGTACATGCTGCTGATCTGCGTCGACGACGCCATCGAGCCCACCGAGGGCGACCCGACGATCGAGCAGTGGCTGGCCGAGGTCGAGGGCAAGCGGCTGGACGGGTCGCAGCTGAGGTCGGTCCAGGACGCCACGACCGTGCGCACCCGCGGTGACGAGGTGCTGCTCAGCGACGGGCCGTTCGCCGAGACCAAGGAGCAGATCGTCGGCTACGACGTGGTCGACTGCGCCGACCTGGACGAGGCGATCCGGATCGCGTCGCGGCACCCGTGCGCGCGGTACGGCTCGGTCGAGGTCCGGCCCTTCTACCCCGGATGACGGTCGACGCCGAGGTCGCGGAGCTGTTCCGGGCCGAGCGGGGGCGGATCGTGGCCACGTTGATCCGCCTCACCGGCGACTGGGACCTCGCCGAGGAGTGCGTTCAAGACGCCTTCGCGCGGGCGCTGGAGTGCTGGCCCCGCGAAGGTGTGCCGCGCCGCCCCGGCGCGTGGCTCACCACGACCGCGCGCAACCGGGCGCTGGACCGGTTGCGGCGGTCGGGTGTGGAGGCGGTGAAGCTGCGGGAGGTGGCGGCGGTGTCCGACGAGCCCGCGGAGATCGACGGCTTCCGGGTCGGCGGCTCGGGTTACGACGGCTCCGGTCACGACGGCGCCGGGGAGGAGGGCTTCGGGGACGACCTGCTGCGGCTGATCTTCACGTGCTGCCACCCGGCGCTGACCTTGGAGGCCAGGGTGGCGCTGACCCTGCACACCGTCACCGGCCTGACCACGGCCGAGATCGCGCGGGCGTTCCTGGTGCCGGAGGCGACGATGGCCAAGCGGCTGGTGCGGGCGCGGCAGAAGATCCGCAACGCCCGCATCCCCTACCGGGTGCCGCCCGCCCACCTGCTGCCCGAACGCACCGGTGGCGTGCTGGCCGTGCTGTACCTGCTGTTCAACGAGGGGTACGCGGCCGGCGGTGGTGCCGACCTGGTGCGCCGCGAGCTGTGCGCGGAGGCGATCCGGCTCGCCCGCACGCTGGTCGACCTGATGCCCGACGAGCCGGAGGCGGTGGGCCTGCTCGCGTTGACGCTGTTGCAGGACTCGCGGCGGGAGGCGCGGTTCGACGTCGCGGGCGACCTGGTGCCGCTGGACGAGCAGGACCGGTCGTGCTGGGACGGCGGGCAGGTGGAGGAGGGGGTGGCGCTGCTCGACGCGGCGTTGCGGCGGGGTCGGCCGGGGCCCTACCAGGTGCAGGCCGCGATCGCCGCGTGCCACGCCACGGCCGCGCGGGCGGCGGACACGGACTGGCCGCAGATCGCGCTGCTCTACGGCGAGCTGGTCAAGCTGGTGCCGTCACCGGTGGTGCGGCTCAACCGGGCGGTCGCGGTGGCGATGGCGGACGGCCCCGCGGCGGGTCTGGTCCTGGTCGACGAGCTGGCGGGCGGGCTGACCGGCCACCTGCTCCCGGCCACCCGGGCGGACCTGCTGCGCCGCCTGGGCAGGACCACCGAGGCGCGGGCCGCGTACGAGCAGGCCCTCGCCTCGGCCCCGACCGACGTCGAACGCCGCCACCTCGCCCGCCGGATCAGTGGCCTCGACCGGGTGTGAAGCTCAGAACCGGAGGTTCTTCAGGTAGTCGTAGCCGATCCGCGCCGTCGCGAGGGCGTCACGCGGTTGGTCGTTCTCCACGATGTACTCGGACACGTTCGCGGCCCGGAAGACGGCCGCGAAGTCGATCGTGCCCGTGCCGGGGTCGGCGAACGACCCGTCCGCCGCGCGGTCCTTGACGTGGAACTGCCGGACCCGGGGGAAGTTCGCCCAGTACACGGCCACCGGGTCGACGCCGCCGGTCACCGCCCAGTACAGGTCCAGCTCCAGGTGCACGTTGCGCCGCGTCGTCCCGGCCGTGATCACGTCGAACGGCCGCTTGCCCTCCACGAGCGCGAACTCGTGCGCGTGGTTGTGGTAGCCCAGGCTCAGCCCGGCCCGCCGCAGCTGGTCCCCCGCCGCCTCCAACCGCGTGGCGAACGCCCGCCACTCGGCCAGCGTCGGGTAGTCCACCCACGGCACCACCACGTACTTGTTGCCGAGCGTGCGCGCGTCCGCGATCACCTGGTCGAGGTCGCCGTCGATGCCGGTGTGGCTCGACGTCGCCCGCAGCCCGCACCGCCGCAGCACGGTGGCGAACTCGGCGGCGCTGCGGCCGTACGTGCCGGCCAGCTCGACCTTGCGGTAGCCGATGTCGGCCAACGCCGACAGCACGGGCTCCGGGTCGTCGCCCATGATGCCGCGCAAGGTGTAGAGCTGGATGCTGATCGACTCCCTCGGCACCCGGCGGCACGGGCGTCCGGAGGCGGACGCGGTGGCGGGCAGGGTGACGGCCGCGCCGGTGGCGAGGGCGCTGCTCAGGAACGTGCGGCGGGACGGCATGGGTGGGCTCCTCGGTCATCCGGCCTCGGTGATCGGGCCTGGGTGATTCCGGACAGTTCCTCGGCACCGCCGGAACGCCTGCTGCCCGGTGTCGTCGAGGAGGTCGCCGACTGCGGCAGCGCAATTCTGTTCAGGGCTGACCGAAGATGGCAATACTTCTGCCGGTTTACGACAGAAGTCGTGCGCGCGGTCACCGGGTAGCCACGCGGCCGAACGGGCGCGGTGCGGCATGATGTCCGCGTGCGCGAGACGACGGCGGGCCGGTGACCGGCGGTTACCTGAAGGGCCGGATCCGCCGCGAGGACATCATCACGGCGGCGGTCGCGGTCTACGGCGAGGCCGGGTACCACGGGTCGTCGCTGCGCGAGATCGCCAAGCGCGCCGGCATCACGCACGCCGGACTGCTCTACTACTTCCCGACCAAGGAAGCGCTGCTCGCCGCCGTGCTGGAGCGCCGTGACGCGGAGGACGCCGAGCGCGAGCGGCTGCAAGCCACCCCCGGCCTCGACGTCCTGCGCCACTTCCTGGCCCTGGCCGAGCACAACGTCCGCCACCCCGGCATCGTCGACCTCTACTCACGGCTGGCCGCCGAGGCCGTCGCGGCGGACCACCCGGCGCACGACTACTTCGTCCGCCACTACCGCGAGGCGCGCGAGGGCGTGGTCGGCTCGTTCCGGGCCCTCGCGGACCGCGGCGAGTTGCGCCCGGACATCGACCCGACGGCCGCGGCGCTGACGTTCATCGCGTTGATGGACGGCTTGCAGGTCCAGTGGCTGACCACGCCGGGCGAGGTCGACCTGGTCGGCTCCCTGCGGTTCTACCTGCGCACCCTGCTCACCGTCCCGCTCGACTGAGCGTCGTCACGCGTACGGGTCCCAGTCCACCGGCAGCGGGGGCGGCGGCTCGACCGTGCTGCCGACGTCCACCGGACGCCCCACCTCGATGGACTCCTGCACGGCCAGCATCGCGTCGAGTACGTGGTAGGCGAGTTCGCCGGACGCGCGTTCCGGCTCACCGGCCCGGATCGCCCGCGCCAGCTCCAGCACGCCCGTGCCGCGCGACGCGGGATGGCCCTGCGGCGCAAGCGTTTGCACGCCGTCGAACAGGTGCAGCGCGGTCTCGCCGTCGAACCGGTTGGGGTCGGGCGGCACGACCGTGCCGAGCGTTCCGGCGACCTCCACGACACCCGTCCGCGACAACGCCGAGTCGAAGCTGAACACCGCCTGCGCGGACCCACCGCGTTCGAACTCCACCAACGCGTTCACCGTCGTCGGCACGGTCACCTCGAACTCGACGCCCGCACGCGGCCCGGACCCGATCACCCGCGTGTCCCGCGACCGGCCGCCGGTGGCGGTGACCCGGCGGATCGGGCCGAGCAGGTGCACCAGCCCGGTCAGGTAGTACGGCCCGATGTCCAGCAACGGCCCGCCGCCCGCCTGGAACAGGAACTCCGGCGCCGGGTGCCAGCTCTCCGGGCCCGGCGCCTGGAACAGCGCCAGCGCGGAGCGCGGCTCGCCGATCCGGCCGGCGTCGACGGCCCGCCGCGCGGTCTGCCAGCCGGCGCCCAGCACGGTGTCGGGGGCGCACGCGACCCGCAGACCTCGTTGCGCGGCGCGGTCGAGCAGGTCCCGGGCACCGCGCCGGTCCAGCGCGAGCGGCTTCTCCACCCACACGTGCTTGCCCGCCTCGATCGCGGCCGCGCTCACCTCGACGTGCGCTGCCGGCACGGTCAGGTTGACCACGATCCCGATGTCCGGGTCGGCCAACAGTTCGTCCACAGTGGACGATCGCGGCACGCCGTGCCGCGCCGCTCGTTCGGCCGCACGCGCCGCGTCGAGGTCCGCGACGGCCAGCACCCGCACGTCCGGGAACGCGGTGAGGTTGCGCAGGTACTCCTCGCTGATGACGCCCGTGCCGACGACACCGACCCCGATCGGCGCGCTCACGCCCGGACCTCGCCGAGGAACGCGTGGCTCGCGGCCAGACCGGCGAACACGTCGCCGTCGTAGGCGTCGAACTCGACCACGCGCAACGCGTCCGGCGCGGCGGCCAGCACCTCCGCCACCGGCACGCGCCCCTGACCGGCCGGCACCTGGCCCGAGCCGTCCTGCGCCAGACCGCCGTCCTTGACGTGGATCGCGTGCACCCGCGAGCCGAGGCGGCGCAGCAACGAGGGCGCGTCCTCGCCGCCGACCGTCGCCCAGTAGGTGTCGACCTCCAGGACGACCTCGGGGTCGAGCCGGTCGGCCAGCACCTCGAACGCGCTGCGGCCGTCGACCCGGGACGCCAGCTCCCACCAGTGGTTGTGGTAGCCGACGCGGACGCCGTGCCCGGCGGCGACCGCGGCGGCGGCGTTGAGCGCGTCCGCGGTGGCGGCGATGTCCGCGGGGTCTTGCCACTTCTCCGCACCCACGTGGGGGTCGATGACGACCTCGATGCCGCAGTCGGCCGCGGCGGCGAAGACGGCGTGCTGGTCGGCTCCGATGAGCTGCGCGTGCGCGGTCGGCGCGGTGAGGCCGTGCTCCGGCAACGCGGTGCGCAGCACCTCCGCGTTCTCCACGACCCCGTAGGGCTCGACGTGGGTGAAGCCGATGGCGGCCAGCCGCCGCAGGGTGTCGGTCGGGTCGGCCGCGAACGCGTCGCGGACGGAGTAGAGCTGGACGGACGTTCCGCTCATCACGGGCTCCTGACGTCGGCGTCGGCGTGTATGGAAGCGCTCCCACAAATCTCTACCAGGTGGTAGAAATTCACACCAGAGCCTAGGCGGTCGCCCGTCCCGGGAACAGACTTGAACCTGACGTCGCGTGAGGTTCTAGGGTCCGTGCCATGGGCGCTGAGGGGGGATTGGACCAGCCGCGGTGGGGCGTCGGGGCGCTCGCCAAGGTCGCCGGGATGACGGTGCGGACACTGCACCACTACGACGAGCTCGGCCTGTTGCGGCCGAGCGAGCGCACGCCGTCCGGCCACCGCCGCTACACCGAGGCCGACCTGCACCGGCTCTACCAGATCCGGCTGCTGCGGCGGCTCGGCATGTCGCTGGACGAGATCGGCGGCGTGCTGGCCGACACGTCCGACCCCGGACCGCTCGCCCGGGTGCTCGCCGGGCACCTGGAACAGCTGGACGAGCAGGTGTGGCGGCTCAACGCGCTGCGCCGCCAGACGAGGGGTCTGCTCGTCCAGCTGAACGGGCCGACCCGACCGGATTCCGACCGGCTCCTGGCGTTGCTGGGCAGCACCACGATCTTCGACCGGCACCTCACCCGGGAACAGCGCGACTTCCTCGACCAGCACGCGTTCGACATCGGCCCGCAAGCCCGGGAACGGCTGGACGAGGAGTGGCCCGAGGTGCTCGCGCAGGTGGTCGAGCACTACCGCGCGGGCGACCCGGTGGACGGTCCGGAGGTCCGCCGGACCGCACGACGCCTGGTCCACGTCGGCGAGACGTTCGCCGCCGGCGACCGGGAGATCCTGCGCTCGATGGGCGCGTTCTTCCGCGAGCACGGCCGGGGCGTGCTGCGCGACGTGCTGCCGGGCCAGCCGGTGGACGACCTCGGCGACGGCCTGTGGGACTACGTGGCCCGCATGTACGGCGCCTTGTCAGCCGAATAGACAACAGGGGGAAAGATGACCCACCGGACGAGTGCGGCCCTGGCGGCCCTGGTCCTCACCACCTGCCTGACCGGCGTGGCCGAGGCCGAACCCGACCTCACCCCGCGCCTGCCCGCGCCGACCGGCCCGCACCGCGTCGGCGTCACCACGCTGCACCTGGTGGACGGCGCCCGCGAGGACCCGTGGCCAGCTCCCGTGAGCCGGCCGCGCGAGGTGGTGGTCTCGGTGCACTACCCCGCGTCGGACGTCCGCGACCACCCGGTCGCACCGCAGCTGACACCGGGTGCGGCGGCGGCGCTGCCGGCGGTCGTGCCGTGGGTGTACCCGAACCTGCCGCAGGCCGGGGTGGACTGGGGCGCCACCCTCACCCACTCGCACGTGGACGCGCCGGCAGTCCCCGTGCGACGACCGGTCGTGCTCTACAGCCCCGGCCTGGTCGACCCGCGCGCCTTCGGCACCACCACCGTCGAGGAGCTGGCGAGCCGCGGGTACGTCGTGGTGACCATCGACCACCCCGGCGAGACCTTCACCGTCGACCTGCCCGCCGGGCCGCGGCCGATCGGGTTGCCCGGCCTCCCCCACACGGATCCGCGGCTGTACCGGGCCGTGATCGCCACCAGGCTCGCGGACACCGACCTCGTGCTCGACCGGCTGGAGCTCCTGGCGGCGGGCGGCAACCCCGACGCCGGGGGCCGCCCGCTGCCGAGGAACCTCGCCCGCGCCCTGGACCTGCGCCGGATCGGCGTCTACGGCCACGGCCTGGGCGGCACGATCGCGGCCGAGGCGATGTACGAGGACCGGGACCGCATCGACGCCGCGATCAACCTTGAGGGCTTCCTAGACTACCACCCGGAGCAGCCGGGCCAGGACGGCGAACTGCTCCCCGTGGCCCGCTACGGCGTCGACCGGCCGTTGTTGCTGCTGGGCACGGAGGGCTTCCAGAACGACCGCTACCGGCGCGCGTGGTCGGCGGCGCTCGCGCACGGCTGCGTCCGCCACCACGTGATCGCCGACGCCAACCACTGGGCGCTGACGGACTTCGCCGCCATGGCGCCGCAGCTGCACGCGGCGGGGCTGATGGACGACGCCGGACTAGCCGCCATGGTCGGTGCCCTCGACCAGACCGCGTCGGTGCGGACCGTGCGCCGGCACGTGGTCGGGTTCTTCGACCGCCACCTGCGCTGAACGGTCGGGACCCAGCGCCGCCTCCACGGCGGCCAGGTGGTCGGCCGTGATGCCGGTGGCCGGGTCGACCGCGATCAGCGCGGTGAGGTCGCGCCGGCGGTCGAGGAACGCCCGGCGCGCGGTCGGGAACAGGTCGAAGTCGTCGTCCAGCCAGGCCAACGGCCTACCTCTGGCGAACCGGCCGACCGCGCCGAACTTCCAGTCCGCCTTGCCCTCGTAGGCGCGCACCCCGACCACCGGCAGCGGTGGCAGGCCGAGCGCGGGTCCGACCGTCGTGTTGGCGCGGTGCTCCCACGTGGTGGCCCAGGCCAGTTCGGCGCCGGTCCGCCGGGCCAGGGCGAGCAGCGCCGGTCCGTGCTCGGGGTTCAGCCAGGCCCGCTGCACCGACCGCCCCCACCGGGACAGCCGCCACCGGTGCTCCGCGTAACCGTGCGGCGGGGTGCGGGCGGCGAACGGGTGCAGCGGCCCGTCGACGTCCACCAGCAGCAACGGCCTCACCCGGTCGACGTTACCCCGACGGTGGTCCCGCGCGGCCGCCGAAGTCCGGTGTGGACATGTCGCTCACGCGGCGCGACGGGTCGCGTGAGCGGCCAGCTCCGCCAACGGCGCCTTGGCGGCCGGGTCCATCGACGACGCCCGCAACGCGCTCAACGCCCGGTCCACGCGGATGGCGATCAGCCGCTCCATCCGTTCGGCGGCCCCGGTCTCGATCACCACCTCCCGCAGGCGCGCGGCCACGTCCTCGTCCAGGTGCGGATCACCGTGCACGGACGAGATCAGCTCGCGCTGCTCCGGGGTCGCGTGCTGCCACGCCAGCGCCATCAGCACGGTCGGCCTGCCGCCGCGCAGGTCGTCCAGGGCCGGCGCGCCGGTCACCTCCGGGTCGCCGAACATGCCGAGCAGGTCGTCGCGCAGCTGGAACGCCTCGCCGACCGGCCGGCCGTAGGCGCCGCACGCCCGCATCAGCGCCGCGTCGGCCCCGCCCAGCGCCGCGCCGATGCGCAACGGCAGCTCCACCGTGTACCGGGCGGTCTTGAGCCGGATCACCCGCCACGCCGACCGCACCGGGTCCGCCTTGGACCGCGGGTCGACGCCCAGGTCCAGGTACTGCCCGGCGATCAGCTCGGTGCGCATGGTGTGCAGCAGCGACCGCACCTCGCGCCACCGCGCCCGGTCCACCACCTCCGCCCGGTCCAGCATCTCGTCGGTCCACGCGAAGCACAGGTCGCCCACCAGGATGGCCAGGTTCACGCCGAACCGCTCGGCCGCACCGCCGCCGTCGCCGTGGTGGTCGAGGTCGTGGTGGTCGAGGTCGTGGGCGCCGCCGGCGAACCGCTCGGCGAGCACCCGGTGCACGGTGGGCCGGCCGCGGCGCGACGCGGAGCGGTCCATGATGTCGTCGTGCACCAGCGCGAAGGTGTGGAACATCTCCAGCGCGGCACCGGTCCACCCCACGGCGGGGTCGTCGGGCGAGCCGCCCGCGGCGAGGAAGCCGCAGTGGCAGAACAAGGGCCGCAACCGCTTGCCACCGGCCATGAACCCGCGCAGCACGTCCACCAGCGGGGGCAGGCACGGGTCCGGCGCGGTGCGCGCCTTGCCGGTCAGGAACCGGTCGAGCGTCGCGTCCACCTCGGCGCGGACCTCGGCGAGGTCGTCGCGCACGGCGTCGATGGTGGTCATGGTGGTCACCTCCCGGCGATCCGAAGCTAACACCGGTGGGGCGCCCTCGGCGGTGCACGACCGGGTGGCACTCGCTTGCCCGATCGTGTGGCCCGCGGCGGTCACCGGTGATCGGTCGCGAACACCACCGTCAGGTGGCGTTCGACCACCGGCACCACCTCGGCCACCCCGACGCGGCGGCCGAGTTCGGCGGACAGGGAGGTCACGCCCGCGTCCTCGATGCCGCACGGCACGATCCGGTCGAACGCGCTCAGGTCCGCGTCGCAGTTGAGGCCGAACCCGTGCAGGCTCGTGCACCGCTCGACGCGGATGCCGATCGCGGCGATCTTGCGGTGCTGCCCGTGCTCGCGGGCGGCCGACGGCGGCACGTCCGGCGCGGACGGGCGGTCGCCGAGCACCCACACGCCGCTGCGCCCGGCCAACCGGGCGGCCTCGACGCCGAACTCGGCGCACGTCCCGATCAGCGCGTCCTCCAGCTTGCGGACGTGGGCGACCACGTCCAGCGGCACCGGCAGCCGCACCACCGGGTAGCCGACGAGCTGACCGGGACCGTGCCAGGTGATCTCGCCGCCGCGGTCCACGGCCAGCACGGGGACGTCGTCGGCCGGGAACGCGGCGGGCTTGGTGCGCTTGCCCGCGGTGTAGACCGGGAGGTGTTCCTGGAGCACGCACACGTCCTGGATCTCGTCCGCGACGCGCAACGCGTGCAGCCGCCGTTGTTCGGCGTACCCCTGCTCGTACGACACGGCGTCCGGGCCGAACCCGGCGTGCACGAAGCGCAGCGCACCGCCGGTCACGAGGCCGGACCCCCGGCCCGCAGGTCGGCGGCGGCACGTGCGGTGGTCACGACCCGGCCGACCGTCATCACCACCTGCCCGTCCGCCTCCGACCGCCCGGTGAACGCCACCACGTCCCCCCGGACGTCCAGGACCCGCACCGAGTGCCGCACCACGCAGCCCGGCGCGACGGGCCGGAGGAACTCCACGTCCGTGATCGCGCCCAGCAGCACCACGCGGTCGCGGTCGGGCTCCTCCCACGACGCGAGCAGCACGGCGGCCTGGCACCACGACTCCACCAGCAACGTCGACGGGAGGTCACCGGGTTCCGCGCACCAGGGCTCGTTGGCGCTGACCGCCTTGAGCGCGGTCAACGACTCCCCCGGCACCACGTCGACCACCCGGTCCACCAACAACATCGGGTAGCGGTGCGGCAGGCGGCGCAGGACGTCGGTCAGCACGGCGCGTCCTCGTACCGGAGCTGGACCCGGGCCACCACGCCGTCGGCGTCGCTCACCACCGCGGCACACCGCCCGCCCTCCAGGGTCAACCGGACGGTCAGCTCGGCGCCGGGGAACGCGGGGCGCAGGAAGCGGGCCGACTCGATCGCGGCCAGTCGCGCCGTTCCCCGCGCCGCGACGCGGTGCGCGAGCTCCACCACCGACACGCCCGGCAGGATCGGCAGGCCCGGGAAGTGGCCCGTGAACACGGGGTCGTCGGCGGCGACCACCACCCGGGCCACGACGGTGGTGTCGGACCGCTCCAGCACCTCGACTCGTGCGTCACGCGTCACCTCGCACCCCCACCGTGCCGAAGTCGGCCGTCACGTCCGGCCACACCAGTGTGGCCGCTCCCCAGGTCAGACCGCCGCCGAAGGCCACGGTCAGCACCCGGTCGCCGGCCTTCAGCCGACCTTGCGCGGCGGCGTCGGCCAGCAGCACGGGGATCGACGCGGCGGCCGTGTTGCCGACCGCTTCCAGGTTCGACAGCACCCTCGACCCGTCGATCCCGAGGTCGCGCGCGACCGCGTCGCAGATGCGCCGGTTCGCCTGGTGCGGCGCGAGGTGGTCCACGTCGTCGGGGCCGAGGCCGGTGCGCGCGAGCGCCTCCAGCGCGACCTCCGACATCCGTTCGACCGCCTGCCGGAACACCTCCTTGCCGCTCATCCGGAAGTGGTCCTCGCCGGCCGGGACCTGGATGAGGTCGGCGCCGGTGCCGTCGCTGCCGAGGACGCACGGACCGATGCCGCCCTCTCCCTCCCCCAGGACCACCGCCCCGGCGCCGTCGCCGAAGATCACCGCCGTGCCGCGGTCGGCCGGGTCGAGGATGGTGGAGAACGTCTCGGCGGCGATCAGCAGCACGGTCCGCGCCGCGCCGCTCGCGATCAGGCCCACGGCGTTGGCCAGGCCGTACAGGAAACCGGTGCACACGGCGGCCACGTCGTGCGCGGGCACGCCGATCATGCCGAGCCGGGCGGCCACGTCGGGCGCGACCGCCGGGCACGACCGGTCCGGTGTGGTCGTGGCCACGATCACCGCGTCCACCGCCGCGCGCCCGGCGGAACGCAGTGCCCGCGCGCCCGCGTCCGCGGCCAGGTCGGAGGTGGTCGTGCCGGGGTCGACCCACCTCCGGGCGCCGATGCCGGTGCGCGACCGGATCCACTCGTCGGAGGTGTCCAGGCGGGTGGCCAGGTCGTCGTTGGTGACGACCCGTCCCGGCAGGCTCGCGCCCACCCCGAGGATCACCGCACCGCGGTAGGTCATCGCCCTCCCCCGCTCACGCCTTGGCGATGGCGAGCACCGCGTTCTGCCCGCCGAACCCGAAGGAGTTGCTCAACGCCAGGTCGACCTCGCGCGGCACGGCGGCGGTGGCCACGTCGAGGTCCAGCCGCGGGTCCAGCGTCCCCAGGTTCGCGGTCGGCGGCACCACACCCCGCTCGACCGCGAGCACCGTGAACACCGCCTCCGCCGCGCCGGCCGCGCCCATCATGTGCCCGGTCACGCCCTTGGTCGAGGTGACCAGCGGCCGCGACGGCAGCAGGTCCGCCAGCACCCGCCCCTCCGCCAGGTCGTTGAGCTGCGTCGAGGTGCCGTGCGCGTTGACGTGGTCGACGTCCGCGGGCACCGCGCCCGCGTCCGCCAACGCCGCGCGCACCGCCTCGCGCACGCCGCGTCCCTCGGGATCGGGGTTGGTGATGTGGTGGGCGTCGGCGCTCGCGCCGTACCCGACGACCCGCGCCCGGACCCGCCGCCCGTCGGCCCGCGCGTCCTCCGCCCGCCGCAGCACCAGCACCGCCGCGCCCTCGCCCGCGACGAACCCGTCCCGGTCGGCGTCGAACGGCCGCGACGCCGTCGCCGGGTCGTCCCGCCGCGACAACGCGCCCATGCGGGCGAAACCCGCCATGGTCAACGGGGTGAGCAGCGCTTCGACGCCGCCCGCCACCACCACGTCGCAACGCCGTGCGGCGAGCAGGTCGCAGGCCACGCCGATCGCGGTGGCCCCGGACGCGCAGGCGGTCGACACCACCAGGTTCGGCCCGCGGAAGCCGAACTCCATCGCGACCTGCCCGGCGACCATGTTCGGCAGGTGCATCGGCAGCAGCAGCGGCGACACCCCGGTCGGACCGTCGGCCAGCAGCACGCCGTGCTGCCGCTCGACCGTCTCGCCGCCGCCCGCGGAGGTGCCGATCACCACACCGACCCGCGCCGGGTCACACGCGGTGAGGTCCTCCTCGGCGACCGCCTCACGTGCCGCGACCAGGGCCAACCGGGTGAACCGGTCGAGCCGGACCGCCCGGCGCGCACCGAGCAGCACGTCGGCGTCGAAGTCGGGGACGCGGCAGGAGATCGTCACCTCGTGGCCGGCGAGCACCGGGTCGTGCGCGGCGGTCGAACGGCCCGCGAGCACCGCCGCCCACCCGGCCTCCACGCCCACGCCGCCCGGTGTGACCAGGCCCAGCCCGGTGACCGCGACGTCGAGGCCGGTCACCGGTCGGTCCCGGCCCGCTCCTCCATCAGCGCCACGATGTCGCCGACCGTCTCCATGTCGAACAGCTCGTCGTCGCTGATGTGCAGGTCGTGCTCCTTGCCCAGCACCATCGACAGCTCCACGAAGGCGAGCGAGTCCAGGTCCAGGTCGTCCTTCGTGGCCTCCGGGGTGACCTGCTCCGGCGCGACCTTCAACGTGTCCACGAGGATCTTCTTCAGCGTCTCGTACACGGTCTCTCCTCGCTCACCCGGTCCTCCCGCCATCGAACCCCATCGGTGGGGCCGGCGGCCAACCAGGTGCGGCCCTCACTACGGCACCGGGCGGCAGGAGTCGTCGGCCGATACGGGATCGTGCGCGAGGCCGTGAGGACCAACGGGATCTTCGGCGACCGCAAGCGGTTCCCGGGTGGTGCCACTGGGTATCCCGCCGGCATGAAGTGGCGCATCGGTGTGGCGGCGGCGGTGCTGGTGGCGGTCGGGGTGCTGGTCGCGGCGGTGGTGGTGGTGCCGCGGTTCTTCGCGGGCACCGACACGATCGACCGCAGCCAGCCGGCGTTGTTGCAGTCGTTGCGGGACTTGAGCCAGTACCACGCCTCGGCGGGCGAGTTCCAGGTGGTGCTCGACATCGAGCGCGACGTCCGGTACGTGCCGTCGGCGTTGGCCGGGCAGCGGACGTTGTTCGTGGCGGCCGGGACGGTGAACGCCTACGTCGACTTCGGCGGGATGGCCGAGGACGCGTTGCAGGTGTCGCCGACGAACGCCTCGGGGGAGGCGCGCAAGGTGCGGCTGTCGTTGCCGGGGGCGGTGCTGGACAAGCCGAACCTGGACCAGGAGCGGTGCTACGTGTTCGCGCAGGAACGCGGGTTGTTCGACCGGCTGGCGTCGTTGGTCGAGACGCAGGACCAGCAGCCGTTCTACGTCGCGGCGGAGCAGAAGATCGCGGACGCGGCGCGGGAGTCCGGGCTGGCGCAGCGGGCCGACGACAACACGCGCAAGATGCTGACCGGCATGTTCGGCGCGCTGGGGTACCAGGTCGAGTTCACGGACCTGGGCTGATCCACCCGGCCACGGCGTCGAGGATCACGTCGAGCCCGAACCCGAACTCGTCGGCGAAGTCGTTGCCGGGTCGTAGGACGTGCTCGGTGGCCATCTCCACCAGGTACGGGTAGTCGGCCGGCGACAGGTGCGACAGGATGTCCTCGGTCACCTCGGTGGCGGAATCGGGGCCGTTGAACGGAAGCGCGGCCTCTTGGAGCGCGAACCCGTACACGTAGCTGTCCAGCAGGGCGTAGGCGTGGGCGGTCAGGGCGACGGAGAAGCCGGCGCGGCGCAACGTGCCGATGGTCGCGTCGTGGTGCCGCAACGTCGCCGGGCCGGGCGCGGTCCGCGACTCCAGCAGCCCGATCGCCCACGGGTGGCGCTTGAGCACGTCACGGGCGGAGTTCGCCCGCTTGACCATCTCGTGCCGCCAGTCGCCGCCGGGCGTCGGCAGTGCGATCCGGCTGAAGACCAGGTCGACGATGCCGTCGAGGATCTCGTCCTTGTTCGCGACGTGGTGGTAGACCGACATCGGCTTGACCCCGAGCGCGTCGGCGAGCGACCGCATGGTCAACCCCCCGATCCCGCCCGCGTCGGCGATGGTGACGGCGGCGCGCAGCACGCGTTCCCGGCTCAGTGGTGCGCCTGACTTCGACATCCGACCTCCGGCGGTGACAGCTTCGTACTTAGTACGGTACCGTCCGCCTTACTTAGTAAGGCTGGCCCGTCGCGGTTCGAAGGGAAGACCCATGTCATCGAGAGCCATCGGACGGTCCTTGGGAGCGCTGTTCCTCCTGGCGTTCGTCGCGTACGGCACCGGCAGCGCCCTGGTCTCCTCGGGGTCCGACGCGGTGGGAGCCCTGCTCATGCTGGTGAACTCCGCCGTCGTGGTCGGCATCGGCGTGCTGGCGTTCCCGGTGCTGCGGCCGCACAGCGAGCTCACCGCGCACGCGTACCTGGTCGGCCGGGCGGTGGAGGCGGCGCTGCTGGCCGTCGGCGTCGTGTTCCTGCTGCTGCCGGAACCGGTCGCGGCGGGCAACCACTACAGCTACCAGGTGGCGATGATGGCCGTGGGAGCCACGGGCGTGCTGTTCTGCCGGGTCCTGTTCCGCGCACGCCTGGTCCCCCGCGCCCTCGCGGTGTGGGGCGTGGTCGGCTACGCCGTCTTCCTGCTGGGCGCGGCCCTCGAAGTCCTCGGCCACGGCGTCGGCGTGGCGCTCTCCGTCCCGGGCGGCCTGTTCGAGATCGCCTTCGGCGTCCTGCTGATCGCCAAGGGCTTCACCGACGGCCCGCTAGCGGAACGACGCGCCGCCGGCCCTCGCCAGGGTCACCACGGTTCGGTGGTGTGACAAGGGGATGGGGTACTGCGCGGTCTGCTCCACGGGACCGATCATGATCACCCTCTGCCGGACCTCGTTCTGGCCCGAGCCCACGGTGGAGACGACCGTCTTCACGACCACCTCCAGGTCCGGCCACGCGTAGGGCTCCAGCACGCCACCCACCCCGAGGACGACGCCGCCGGTGAACAGGAACAGCCGTTGGGGCGTCGGTTCCCGCTGGCGCAGGGCCACCACGGCCAGGGCCAGGAGCCCGGCCGCCAGCGCGGTGAGGAGGATGCCGCCGACGAGGGCGAGCACGTCGCCGTCGACGGCGACCAGCACCCAGATCCCGAAGACCGCGGGCGGCACCGCGAACGCCACCGCCGTGCCGAACCCCCGGGACCAGGGGTTGATCACGACCGTCTCGACGTGCTCGCCGTACCCGTGCCGCTCGGCGACGGCGGCGGCCTCGGTCAGGGTGCTCGCGACGACCGTCTCCGGCGCGCCACCGCGCTCGACCAGCCGCTGCTCCGCCTCGGCGTAGAGCTGCTCGACCAGTCGGCGCGCGCCCTCGTCCCCGGTGCGCTCGACGTAGCCCGTCAGGAACGCGTCCACCATCTCCGGCGGCGGCAGGCGGACCCCGTCGGCCGGAGACCAGAGCCGCATCGCCGCCACGTGGTCCACCGCCCAGGCGCCGGTGGCGGGGTTCCAGCGCGCCCACGGCGGGACCTTCATCCCCGGGTGCAGGTCCTGCGCCGGCAGGAGCCGCAGCGCGGCCTGGTAGGCCGCCACCCCGAACACCCCGCCTTCGAGGACGCTGAGCTGTTTCATCAGCGCGGTGCGCGGCGAGACCGCCCGCCAGGCGGCCAACCGCTCCTCGTCGGTCCCCGAGCGCGGGGTCCGGTCGTTCGGGTCTCCAGTCATGGCGCCCTCCCGATCCGGACCTCGCGGTCGCGTAGACGATCAGAGTGCCAGAGAACACCGGGGCGCCGGGGCGGGTCGGGCGTATGCTGCCCGACGATGAGGCGCAAGCTCCGGCCGCCGCTCGACCAGCGCCACGGCCTCGACCCGGCACGTCTTCGGCTACCCGACGAAGGGCCGTGGACGACCGTTCGCGATCACCTGGTCGAGAGGTTGCCCCGGGTCGCGCCCGAGCGGATCGACCTGATGCTCGCCGAGGGCCGCGTCTACGACCTCGCCGGACCGATCGCGCCGGACGCCGCGTTCACGCCCGGCGGCTCGGTGTGGTTCCACCGCGACCTGCCCGACGAGGTGGCGGTGCCGTTCGAGATCCGGGTCGTGCACCGCGACGACGCCATCGTCGTGGTCGACAAGCCGCACTTCCTGGCCACCATCCCGCGCGGCAAGCACGTGGTGGAGACCGCGCTCGTCCGGCTGCGCCGCGACCTCGGACTGCCGCACCTGAGCCCGGCCCACCGGCTGGACCGGGTGACCGCCGGGCTGGTCATGTTCGTGGTCGAACCGACCCTGCGCGGCAAGTACCAGACGCTGTTCGCCGACCGCGCGGTGCACAAGGAGTACGAGGCGATCGCGCCGCACGACCCCGCGCTGACCCTGCCGACCCGCGTGAGCAGCCGGATCGTCAAGGTCAAGGGCGTCATCACGGCCCAGGAGGTGCCCGGTCCGCCGAACGCCGAGACGCTGGTCGACTTGGTCGAGCACCGCGACGGGTGGGGCCGGTACCGGCTCGTGCCCGCCACCGGCCGCACGCACCAGCTCCGCCTGCACATGGCCTCGCTCGGCGTGCCGATCCGCCACGACGACTTCTACCCGGTCCTGCGGGAGAAGCCGTTGGACGACTTCACCGACCCGCTGCAGCTGCTGGCGAAGGTGCTCGCGTTCACCGACCCGGTGACGGGCGAGCACCGCCGCTTCACCAGCGACCTCCGACTCGACCTCTAGTCGAGGTAGCCGAGCATCTGCGCGATCTGCGCGGTGCGCGAGTCGAAGATCCGCGCCGCCAGGTCCTTCGCCTGCGGGTTGACCCCGCTCTCCTTCTCCAGCTTCGCCATCGCCACCGCGTTGTGCTGGTGGGCGATGAGCAGGTTCAGGAACGCCTTCTCGAACTCGCCGGACCCGGTCGCGGCCAGTTCCGCGACGGCCTCCGGGCTGGTCGAGTGGTCACCGCCGTGACCGGCGTGCAGCTGCGGGTTGTCGCCCGCCGACTCCGGCTTCCCCCAGTCCGCCAACCACTTGGTCATCGAGTCCACTTCGGACAGCTGGGTGACCTCGATGGCCGCGGCCAACGTCTTCACCTCCGCGCGCACGGCCCGGTCCTCGGCCAGGCGCACGATCTCCAGGCCCGTCCGGTGGTGCGGCACGGACATCTGGAGGAACATCACGTCGGTCTCGTTGAACTCGTTGCTCTCCACCACGGTCGACGCCGGCGGCGGGGTCGTCGCGGCGGGTGGGGTGCCGCATCCGGCGAGCACGAGCAGTCCGGCCACGAGGGCCGCCAGTCGTCGCAAGGTCGTCCTCCTTCGCCGAGGCGGCCCGCCCGCGCCGTCACAGGGTCGGCGCGGACGGGCCGCGGTCACATCGGCTCCACGTCAGGGGTTCAGAGCCGCTGCCACAGCGACGCGGTGTTCGGCGGTTCCCAGCCCACGAGGGACGTGTGGGCCTGGATGCAGCGGTAGTTGACGCCGCCGTAGCTCACCTGCGAACCGACCGAGTACGCGGTGTTGGGCGCCCACGTGCCGCCCACCGGGGGTGCGGTCGTGGTCGTCGTGGGCCGCGTGGTGGTCGTCGGCGTGGTCGTGGTGGTCGGCGTGCCGCCACCCGAACCCACCTGGAGGTCGACGCACGAGTAGAACGCCATGGGCGTGTCGGCGATGTTCCAGACGGCCAGCAGCTTGATCCGACCGGTGCGACCGCCCAGGCCGACGTTGTGCGTCACGGTGGCCGCGGGCTGGCGGCCGCCGTCGTTGAACTCGGCGATCTTCGAGCCGCCGACGAAGTACTGCCACGTGGAGGTGGAGTGCCGGGCCGTGAGCGTCCAGTTGAACGTCACGCTGTTGCCCACCGAGGTGGTGGGCCACGGCCGGCTGTCGTCGTTGAGCTGGGCGAACTGGCTCAACCCGGCGTGGCAGTTGGACTGGCCCTTCGGCCCTTCCACACTCTGCGGCTCGTAGACGATGGGGCCGCAGTTCGAGACTCGGCCCTGCGCGCACATCGCTTGCCTGCTGGGCGGCGACGAGATGTAGCCGTGCGCGCTCGCCGTTCCCGCTGACACCACGACGATGAACGGGGCGATGCCCACGCCGGCGAGAACCGCCGCGAGCTTGCGTTTCAGGCTCATGTGTCCAGCTCCTTCGGAGGAAACCCGGGAGGGGTCTCCAAGGCAGGGTCCATTTCCGCGGCGGCCGGATCACGCGGTGCGTGACGAACGAGGAGCAGTGCGTCACGCACCGCGATGTGGTCTAGACCATAATCGTGAACGTCATCCGGGTCAAGGATCTGAACCGACTGGTCCAGCCACCCGTAACCCTCACCGTGAACGGACATCCCGGTAGGCGTGCCACCGCACTGGCCGCGGCCGTCGTCGCGCTGCTGACCGTGCCGACGCCCGCCGTCGCCCAGCCGAACGCCCCGGACGCGTTGGCGAGGTACGAAGAGCTGTCGCGCGAGGCCGAACGGCTGCACGAGGAGCACCTCAAGGCCCAGGACGACCTGGAGGCCAAGCAGGGCGAGCTGGACCGGGCCAACGCCGACCTCGCCGAGGCCACCCGGCTCGGCGACCGGGCCAGGGCCGACCAGGAGGCGTTGCGCGGCCAGGTCGACCTGCTCACCGAGGCGTCGTTCGAGGGCGCCCGGTTCACCCAGTTGTCCGCGCTGCTGGTCAGCGACACCCAGCAGGACTTCCTGAACCGGATGAGCGCGTTGGGCGTGCTCGCGGCGGACAACGACGAGGCGTTGGGCCGGATGACGGTCGCCGTCGACACCGCCGAGCGCGCCACGGCCAGCGCGCAGGACGCGCAGCGACGCGCCGCCTCCGCGGCGGGCGAGGCCGACCGGCTGGTCACCGACCTCACCGACCGCAGGACGGCGGTGGACCGGCAGGTCGCGGACGCGCGGGCGCAGTACCGCTCGCTCAGCGCGGCCGACAAGGCGGTGCTCGCGGCGCCCGGCGACACGTCGAACGTCGCCGTGCCGTCCGGAGCCGCCGGCGCGGCGCTGAACTTCGCCCTCGCCCAGCGCGGCGAGCGGTACGTGTTCGGCTCCAACGGGCCCGACACGTGGGACTGCTCCAGCCTCACGCAGGCCGCCTACCGGGAGGCGGGCGTGACCATCGGACGCACCACCTACGTGCAGGCCACCGCCGGTCGAGCGGTGACGAGGGCGCAGGTCCAGGCCGGTGACCTGATCATCTACTACGCCGGCCAGTCGCACGTGGCGATGGCCGTGGACAACGTGCGGGCGGTGCACGCGTCGACCGAGGGCGTGCCCGTGAAGATCGCCGACATCGACTCGATTGGCCCGATCAGTGTGATCCGACGCCTGGTTGGCTGACACTGGTCCGCATGGAGGAGCACAAGGTCATCGCGGACGACGGCCGCGTGTTGTGGGCGGCCGAGTCGGGGCGCGGCGTGCCGCTGGTGCTGTGCCACGGCGGCCCCGGGCTGTGGGACATGTTCGACGGGCTCGCCGCGCTGCTGGCGGACCGGGCGCGGGTGATCCGCTGGGACCAGCGCGGCGGCGGCCGGTCCGATCACGGTGGTCCGTACACGATGGCCCGCACGTTGGCCGACCTGGACGCCGTGCGAGTCCACTTCGGACTGTCCAGGATGGCGCTGCTCGGTCATTCCTGGGGTGCGGAGGTGGCGCTGCACTACGCGTTGGACCACCCCGACCGGGTCTCGTCGCTGGTCTACGTCTCCGGCACCGGGCTGGGCCGGGACTGGCGCGAGGAGTACCGGCGCAACCGCGCCGAACGGCTGGGCGACCAGCCCCCGCCGGGTGTGGGACGGGACGCGGCGGTCCGGCTGTGGACCGCGGACTTCGCCGACCCCTCGACGGCCCGGCGGCACGCCGAGGACCTGGCCACGCCGTGGTTCGGCGTGAACGAGGAGGCCAACGCCGCGCTGAACGCCGAGTCGCACGCGCGTGACGAGGCGGAACTAATCGCACGCTGCCGCGGCCTGGCCGTGCCGACGCTGATCGTGGACGGCGCGGCGGACATCCGACCCCGCTGGGCGGTCGACTCGCTGGCCGAGGCCCTGCCGGACGTGGCACGGGTGGTGCTGCCCGGCGCGGGCCACGTGCCGTGGGTCGAGTCGCCGGGGTCGTTCGGGTGGGCCGTGCTCGCGCACCTGACCCGGTGACGGGGAGGGGACGGGAGCCGCAGGCGCCCGTCCCCCGCCACCGTCAGCAGTACAGGTTGTTGCCCGCCGGCACGCCGAGGACGCCGACGAACCGCTGGTAGGCGTCCACTCGGCTCTGGACCTGCGCCGGGTTGCGCCCGCCGCACTCCAGCGACCCGTTGATGCTGCGGATCGTCTCACCGAACCCGTGCCCGTTGACCATCGCGTTGTGCGGGGTCATCGTGCCCGGGCCGGACTGGGTGTTCCAGTACCAGAGGGCGGTCTTCCAAGCCACCGAGGCGTCGTCCTGCACCAGCCACGGGTTGGTCAGCAGCGGCAGGCCCAGCGCGTGAAGTTCGTCAGCACCCACTACCGGCAGCTCGTCGTCCACGACCTGGGCGTCAGGTTCGTGGACGGCGAGGCCGAGGTGACCGACAAGGCCACGATCGAGACCCTGCGCGCGCTTGCCGAACTGGGCGTGCGGCCGGTGGGCGGGCACCCTCCGAAGACGACGCCCGCCACGCCGTCGTCTTAGGGCTTGCGCTGACGCAGCGCACGCACCAACTCAGCGAGGTGGAGCAGGCCCTTGGTGTCGCCGGTCTTCCGCACGATGTAGATGGCGACGCCCAGCACGGCGAGCGTGGTCACCAGCAGCACGACAGCAGCGACGATCACGGGATCGGACAGAAACGCGAACATGAGCGCTCCGAAGGACAGCTCATCGGTCCCGGTCCCGATCAGCGCTTCGGCGGTCATGCCGCTCACAGTGGACAGGATGCCAGCGGACAGCCTTGTGAGCTGCCTCCTCCGGAGCTCCTCGGAGAAACGAGGACCGGCACTGCACCGGGGGCAGTGTCAGCCCTTTTGGACTGCCGAAGAGACCGGTCGAGTCGGTACGACCACTGGCCGCCCGGTTCTCGTCTGGTCACGACCTTAGTGGCCGGGAAAGCGTCCCCTCGGAGGGTGACCTCAGGGGTTCCCTCGGGCTTCGTCGATCCGTCTTCGACGATATCAGTACGGCGCAAATCGCCGGGACAGTGATGCTCGTGTCGATCATGTTGCAGTCAAGGGTGAAGGCGGAGCAGGTCTCACGTTCTGCCGTCATACCGTCGATTCCGCGCGGCGGGTCCTGAACGCCCGTGCGCGGTGTTTCAATGGAGGGCGTGCAGTGGACGCGGTACTGGCGCGCGGCCGATCGACCGGTCGAGGCGATGCACGCGCACTTCACCTCCCACCGGTACCACCGGCACAGCCATGACGCGTACTCGTTCGGCGTGACCGAGCAGGGGGCGCAGGCGTTCCGGTGCCGGGGCGGCACGCACACCAGCGCGGCGGGCATGGTGCTCGCGTTCAACCCCGACGAGGTGCACGACGGCCGCACCGCGACCGAGGACGGCTTCACCTACCGGATCGTCCACATCGGACCGTCGTTGGTCGCCGAACTGCTGCCGCGCCTGCCGCTGTTCCGCGACCCGGTGGTGCACTCGCCGCGCCTGGCCGACGCCCTGCGCCACCTGCACACCGCGTTGCAGGACGGCACCAGCCTCGCCCGCGACGAGCACTTGATGCACACCGTGCGCGCGATGGCCGCCCACGTCACGCCCCTGCCCACCACCACCAGGACCCCGGCCGACCCGACCGCCGCCCGCGACCTGATCGAGGCGCACTACGCCGACGACATCACCACCGAGGAGCTGACCGGCGCGACCGGCCTGAGCCGCTTCGCGCTCTACCGGGCCTTCCGCGCCGAGTACGGCCTGTCCCCCAGCGACTACCAGCGCCAACGCCGGTTGCGCGCGGCCAGGCGACTGCTCGCCTCCGGACACCCGGCGGCCGAGACGGCCGCGCTGACGGGCTTCGCCGACCAGGCCCACCTGACCCGCTGGTTCCGCCGCTGCTACGGCATCACCCCGGCCGCCTACGCCCGCGCTGTGACCTGAGACACAGTGAGGAACGCCGGTCCCGACCGCCCGTCTCCTGGTTGTTGACGCGATCGCGTCGGGGGGAACCGGTGCCACGAGGTGTCTTCGTGGTGCCCGGAATCAGGGGGATCCATCGTGTTGAAGGCATTTGCGCCCGCGTTCGCGCTCGTCGCCGCGGTCCCGGCGCTGTGGGGAGCGCCGCCCGCGACGGGTGACGGGTCCGTCGCGGCGGACCTCGACGGCGACGGCCGGGCCGACCGGGTCACGGTCCGCGTGGTCGAGGGCGACCCGGACCGGCAGGAACTCGTCGCCGCCATCCGCCACTACCGGATCACCGCCCGCATGCCGCTGTACAGCAGGACCGGCGTGCTGCCGCTGCGCGTGGTCGACCTGGACGACGACGGCCGTGACGAGGTCGTGGTGACCGAGTCCGCCGGCGCCAACACCGACCTCTTCACCGTGTGGGGCGTGCGCGGGATGCGCCTGCGTGCCGTCACCACCCCCGACGGCGGACCGCTCACGCTCGCCGAGGGCGGTGGTGTGAACGCCGTCAGCCGGTACGGGTGCGAGGTCGTCGACGGCACGCGCCACCTGGTGACCGTCACGGGTCGGCTGGTGTGGCCGAGCGATCCGATGGTCTACGAGGGCACACGCGTCACCTACGCCGTCCACGAAGGAGTCGCCACGGCGACCTCCACCACCCCGGTGCTCGCCGAGCGGAACGACCCGGCCTACCAGGTCGACCCGCAGGCCTGCGCCTGACCCCTACGCCGTACGGGCGAGTCGAGTCGGCGATCCGGGCGAACACGTCGCATAACTGTGTTGTGTATTCGCCCGATCGCCTCTCGACCAGCGGTTCTCCGGTCGGGACACTGATCACTATGCCGCACATCGAGTTGGACAACACCCTGCCCGGGATCGCCGGGCTGATGAACTACCGCCCCGAGACGGGCCGACCGCTGACCGAGCTCGTCGAGGTGCTGCTGCGCGGCCCGAGCGACCTGTCCCGCGGTGAGCGCGAACTGATCGCCACCCACGTCTCCGAGTTGAACAAGTGCAAGTTCTGCGCGGGCTCGCACGCCGCCTTCGCCGCCGCGCAACTGCCCGAGGACTACACCCACACGCCCAAGCTGATGGCGTTGATCGACATCGCCACCGCGGTCACCGACAGCGGGCGCTCGGTGACCTCCGAGCTGATCGCGAAGGCCAAGGAGAACGGCGCCAGCGACGTCGAGGTGCACGACACCGTGCTCATCGCAGCCGTGTTCTGCGCCGCCAACCGCTACGTCGACGGACTGGCCACGTGGGCACCGGACGAGCCCGAGGCCTACGAGCGGATGGCCGACCGGATCGTGCCCAACGGCTACCCCTCGATCATCGGCATCAGCTGATCACAACGCACCACCACCGGCAGGGCCACCGACCAGCCGCTTGCGGGCCAACGCCCCGTCCCGCGACGGCTTGCCCCTCCACAAGCACGAGCACCACATCCCGAACACCACCAACAACAAAAAAGGCGCCAGCACCTCCCCGCGCCACGACCTGAACAGCGGATCGACCTCGCCGCACACCAGCTCCGGCACCGCGATCGTGCCCCTCCTCCGCACGCGCCGCATCCAGGTGGACACCCGCGACGACCGACACCTCGCAGCAGCCTCCCGTCCACTGCCCCGCCCTTCCACAGAAGGGTTTCGTGTCATCCCGCCGACCTGGCAACGCCCAACCGCGCGTGTCAAGGGGGCACTCCCATCCCTACCGCACCTTGCGCTGGCACGGCCCCCTTGACACGTGTGGTTGCCCTTGTGGAGGTCGGCGGGATGACACGAAACCCGACCACCAACACAGCCGCACCGGACCGCGAGGCCCCGTCATCCTGCTGATCTGCCCGTCCGGCGAGGACTCTTTAAATCCTTTCAAGCCCTCCCTCTCAACGCTCTCTCTCAACGCCCTCTCAGCGCCCCGCCGGCGCCCTCTCAGCACCCCGCCAACACCCTCTCATCACCTTGTCAACCCTTGTTAGCGCTCACAGACCGTCACCCGTGCATAACCTCAGGTCAAAGTCACCCTTGTGAATGTGCGCGGAGTCACCCTAGAGTCCCTGGGAGCGCTCCCAGGGAGCGCTCCCAGAAGCGTCGTCAACCGTCAGAGCAGACGGAGGAGACCCAAGTCCATGAGATCGCTTCCTTCTCCCCGGTGGCGCCGCCAGGCCACCGCGGCACTCGCAGTCGTGGCGGTGAGCGGCGCGCTTGCGTCCGGAACGGCCCACGCAGCCGACTACCAACGTCTGGTCAACGGCACCTTCAGCAGCGGCTCGGCCGACCCGTGGTGGGCCAGCGCGGGCGTGTCCAACCGGGTCACGAACGGCGAGTTGTGCGCCACCGTCACCGGCGGCACGGTCAACCCGTGGGACGCCCTCATCGGGCAGAACGGCGTGCCCTTCGAGGCGGGCCAGTCCTACACGATGGCCTTCGACGCCTACGCCTCGGTCGCCCGGCCGGCGGCGGCGGTGGCCGGTGAGGGCGTCAGCCCGTACCGGCAGATCGCCAAGCACGACGTCGCGCTGACCACGACGAAGCAGCGCTTCACCTTCACGTTCACGTCGGAACTCGACTTCCCGGACGCGGGGCCCGGGCAGGTGACGTTCCACCTGGGCGCCCAGGCGGCCGACACGACGGTCTGCGTGGACAACGTCTCCCTCATCGGCGGCGTGAAGCCGCCAGGCGGCGACACGGGCCCGCCGGCCAAGAAGATCAACGTGGACCAGGTGGCCTACGTCCCCGGCCTGCCCAAGCAGGCGACGCTGACCTCCGACTCGACGGTCGCGCAGACGTGGACGTTGAAGAACTCCGCGGGCACCACCGTGGCCACCGGTCAGACCGTGCCCAAGGGCTCCGTGGACCCCGATTCGGGCGACTCCACGCACCTGATCGACTTCTCGTCGTTCGACACCGCGGGCACCGGGTACACGCTGACGGTCGGCGCGGAGACGAGCTTCCCGTTCGACATCGCCACCGACGAAATCAAGCAGCTGCGGTACGACTCGCTGGCGTACTTCTACCACAACCGCAGTGGCATCGAGATCGAGGCGCAGTACGTGGGCGAGCAGTACGCGCGCCCGGCCGGCCACCTCAACGTCGCCCCGAACCAGGGTGACAACAACGTCCCCTGCCTCGCGACCGTCCCCTGCGGTTACACGCTGGACGTGCGCGGCGGCTGGTACGACGCGGGCGACCACGGCAAGTACGTCGTCAACGGCGGCATCTCGGCGTGGCAGGTGCTCAACACCTACGAGCGGGCGAAGCTGATCGGCGACGCCGCCGCGCTGGGTGACGGCAAGCTGGCCATCCCGGAGAAGGCCAACGGCGTGCCGGACATCCTGGACGAGGCGCGCTGGGAGGTCGAGTTCCTGCTGAAGATGCAGGCGCCCGACGGCATGGTGCACCACAAGATCCACGACCAGAACTGGACCGGGCTGCCCCTGCTCCCGCACGAGGACCCGCAGGCCCGGCGGCTGTCCGCGACCAGCACGGCCGCGACGCTGAACACGGCCGCGGTGGCCGCGCAGGCGGCCCGCATCTGGAAGACGATCGACCCGGCGTTCTCGGCGAAGGCGCTCGCGGCGGCCACCAAGGCGTACGCGGCGGCGAAGGCGAACCCGAACAAGATCGCCGACCCGAACGACGGCACCGGCGGCGGCTCGTACAGCGACCCGACGCTGACCGACGAGTTCTACTGGGCCGCGGCGGAGATGTTCACCACCACCGGTGAGGCCGCCTACCGGACCGACCTGACCTCGTCGACGCACTTCAAGGGCGCGAGCCTGACCGCCCGCGGCTTCGACTGGGGCTCCACGGGCCCGCTGGGCGACATCACGCTGGCGCTCGTGCCCAACGGCCTGCCCGCCGCGGACATCTCGGCGATCAAGTCGGCGTTCACCGCCGTCGCGGACCAGCACCTGTCGCAGATGGCGGGCCAGGCCTACCCCGCGCCGTACCGCGCGACCACGGGCTACGAGTGGGGTTCCAACGGCCTGATCGCGAACAACATCTCGGTGCTCGCGCTGGCGCACGACTTCACCGGCGCGGCGAAGTACCGGCAGGGCGTGTTCCAGGGCCTGCACTACCTGTTGGGCCGCAACCCGCTGTCGTACTCCTACGTCACCGGGCACGGCGACCAGGCGGTGAAGAACGTCCACCACCGGCACTGGGCGAACCAGCTGGAGCCGACCCTGCCGAACGCGCCCGCGGGCGCGCTCTCGGGTGGTCCGAACAGCTCGTTGCAGGACCCGATCGCGGCGCGGCTGCTCGAAGGCTGCGTGTCGCAGAAGTGCTTCGTGGACCACATCGAGGCGTACTCGCTCAACGAGGTCACGGTCAACTGGAACTCCGCGTTCGCGTGGATCGCCAACTGGGCGGCCGAGAAGGTCACGACCGCACCGCCGGTCGACACCACTCCGCCGTCGACGCCGGGCGCCCCGCTGGCGTCCGACATCACCACGACCGGTGTGAAGCTCTCGTGGACGGCGTCCACCGACCCGGAGAGCGCCATCAAGGAGTACGACGTCATCTACGTCGAGGGTGACGCGCTGCGCGTGGTCGCCACGGTCACCTCCCCGTCGGCGACGCTGACCGGGCTGCGGCCGGACACCAGTTACACCTACGCCGTGGTGGCGAAGAACACCGCGAACCTGCGGTCGGCGATGTCGCCGCAGACGACCGTGCGGACCAAGCCGGTCGTGGTGGACAACTACTGCAAGGTGGTGTGGCGGGCCTCGACCTGGCCCGACGGCATGTCGGTGAACATCACCGTGACGAACACGAGCAACCAGACGTGGAACGGCTGGAAGCTGGAGTTCACCATGCCGGGCTCGCAGAAGATCTCGCAGGGCTGGTCGGCCACGTGGACCCAGGCCGGTCAGGCGGTGACGGCGACGAACGCGTCGTGGAACGGCACCGTGCCGCCGAACGGCTCGGTCGGCATCGGGTTCAACTCGTGGGGTTCGGGCACGAAGACGCAACCGACCGACTTCCGGGTGAACGGGAACCCCTGCACGGTGGGGTGACCTCATGATCGGGCGGCTTACGGGCTGACCCACTCCACCGGTGGCGGGCTCCCCACGGGGCCCGCCACCGGTGGCTTTTCCGGGTTCCACCCGGATCTGCTTCGATGCCTGCCATGACATCGGTCTGGGTGGGGTCCAAGGTCCGGTTGCGCGGCATCGAACCGGAGGACTGGCAGGCGTTCATGCGATTCGGCGAGCACTCCGAGGACATGCGCGCGGTGGACCGGATCTTCCCGCCGAGGTCGGCCGCCGGCCACCGCGAGTGGACCGCGAAGCAGGCGACCGCCGAACCGGACGGCGACGTCGTGATGCTCGCCATCGAGGCCGACGGCGTGCTGGTGGGCAGCCTGTCCACGCACGCCGCGGACCGGCTGACCGGCCGGTTCGGCTACGGGGTCGGCATCGGGCACGAGCACCAGCGGCGCGGGTACGCGGCCGAGGCGGTGGGGCTGCTGCTGGACTTCATGTTCGGCGAACGCCGCTACCACAAGTGCGAGGCAGGCGTGTACGCGTTCAACGAGCCTTCCCTCGCCCTGCACCGCAAGCTCGGGTTCCAGGTCGAGGGAAGGCTGCGCGACCACGAGTTCTCGGCCGGGCGGCACCACGACATGGTGGTGCTCGGGATCCTCGCCGACGAGTGGTTCACGAACCGCCGAGGGCGTTCCTAGAGCGGCGGTCGGCCGGTATCGGGTCGACCACGACCTTGACCACCGTCATCAGCCGCTCCAGCGCGCCGCGCGGCGGCGGTGCGGCGACGCGTTCCCGCAGCAGCGGCAGGCCCTCGCCCTCCAGCGCGTCGAGCCCGACCGCCCGGCCGCTCATGGCCAGCACCAGCGACTCGGCGTTGCCGCGCACCACCGCGCCGTTGCCCGACGCCCAGCCCGTGTCCACGGCCTCCAGCCGCAGGCCCGCCAGTCGGGAGCCCACCGCGTAACCCGGCGACGGCTTGGCCGCCAGGTGCTGGAACGCCACCCACAGCCGGTCCTCGGGCATGTCTCGCTCGATGCCCAGCGGCACGCGCACGTCGTAGTCGTGCAACAGGATGTCGGTCAGGATCGGGTCGTAGCCCGACCTCGGGATGGTGGTCTTCGAGGTGGCCCACCGCCGCAACATGGCGGTGAGCTCCGCGGTCGACTTGCGGGCCGCACGCGCGGTCATCTCCCGGTTGAGCCGGTCGAAGTTGGCCGCCTTGGTGGCGATGCCCCAGTAGATCTTGGCCTGACCGAACTTGAGGTACGTGGTCAGATGCGCACCGACGTCGTGCACCGTCCACCCCTGGGACAGGCTGGGCGTGGCCAGTTGGCCCTCGTCCAGCCCGTCGAGGAGATCCGCCATCCGCCGCCGCTCTTCGACGAGCATGTCGTGGACCTTCATCCGTCCACGCTAGGGGCCACCTCTCACCGGGTGCTACTCCCGACTTGCGGACAATCAGCAGGACCGCAACGCGTCGAGGAACCGCTCCTTCGCGTGCAGCACCACGTTGTGCCCCACCGGCCACGCCTCGACCCGCCAACCGGGCTCGTCGCGCAGCCGTTCGTACGTCGTGGCCAGCGGGCTGTCCGGGAAGTCGGCCATGAACAGGTACCGGCGGTCGGGCACCCGGTCCACCGCGCCGGTGATCGAGGCCCGCTGGAGCAGCGTGGCCAACGGGTGGGAGGTGGCGCGCTCGTCGAAGATCGGCAGCGGCGCCATGGAGAACCCGTCGCCCATCGCGCCTTCGACGTACCACTTGCGCCAGTTCCCGTGCGCGATGTCGTACGCCGACTCCCCGTCGCGCGGCACGAACGCGTCCACGTACACCAGCGACCTGATCCGGTCGGGCAGGCGGTCGGCCGCGGTGGTGATCACCATGCCGCCGTAGCTGTGCCCGACGAGCACGACGTCGCGCAGGTCCAGCCGTTCGAACAGGCCCAGCACCTCGGCCACGTGGTCCACCAGGTTGACCCGCCCGGTGCTCAACGTGACCGCGTGCACCTCGTGGCCCTCGGCGCGCAGCGGTTCGGAGATCGGGTCGAAGTACCAGCCGCCGTGGCAGGCGCCGGGGATGAGCACGTAGGTCGTCATGACATCCACGGTAGGAAGCCTTTAGGACATAAGATGTCCGTGATGACGATGCCGGGGAGGATGCTCCGCCTGCTGTCCCTCATGCAGGGCAGGCGTGACTGGACCGGACCGGAGCTGGCCGAGCGGTTGGGCGTGACGGACCGGACGGTGCGCCGTGACATCGACCGGCTGCGCGAGCTGGGCTACCCGGTGGACGGCACGACCGGCACCGCCGGTGGCTACCGGCTCGCGTCGGGCCGCAACCTGCCACCGCTGCTGCTGGACGACGACGAGGCGGTGGCGGTGGCCGTCGGTCTGCGCACGGCGGCGGGCGTGCACGGCATCGAGGAGTCGTCCACCAGGGCGTTGGCGAAGCTGGAGCAGGTGCTGCCGTCCCGGCTGCGGCAGCGGATCGCGGCGGTGCGGGACGCCATCGCGGTGATGTCGGTGGACGGACCGGTGTCCGACCCGGCCGCGTTGGGCGTGCTGGCGGCGGCGTGCCGGGACCACGAGGTGGTGGCCTTCACGCACCGCGGGCAGGAGCGGCGGGTGGAGCCGCGCAGCCTGGTCACCGCCTACCGGCGCTGGTACCTGCTGGCCTACGACCCGGCGCGGGAGGACTGGCGGACGTTCCGGGTGGACCGGCTGGAGTCACCGCGCGCCACCGGCCGCCGCTTCACGCCGCGCGACCTGCCCGCCGACCCGGCCGAGTACGTCGCGCGGTCCCTGACCACCGCCCCCTACCGCTACACGTGCACCGCGGTCGTCGCCGCGCCCGCGCCCGTCGTCCGGTCACGGCTGGTGGTGGCGCTGCCGGGCCGGGTGGAACCGATCGACGACCGGACGTGCCGGGTGCGGTTGGGCGCGAACGCCATCGAGCACGTGGCCGCGGACCTGCTGCTGCTCGGCGCGGACTACACGCTGGACGCCCCGCCCGACGTGCTCGCCGCGCTGCTGGACGTCGCGTCGGGGATCACCGGTAGGCGTCCTGACCCACCGGCCGCACCAGGATCTCGTTGACGTCCACCGTGGGCGGCTGGCCCACCGCGTACATCACCGCGCGGGCCACGTCCTCGGGCGCGAGCTTCGGGTCGGCACTGCGCGACGGCGGGATGCCGCCGGTGTCGGTCAGGCCGGGCTGCACCAGCGTGACGCGGACGCCCGTGCCGACGCACTCGGCCCGGATGGCCTGCGCGAGCCCCGTCACCGCCCACTTGGTGGCCGAGTAGAGGTTCCCCGGCCGACGCCGCGCCCGGCGGCCGACCCGGTCAGCACCAGGTGCCCGGCGTGGCGCATCAACGCGGGCATCGCCGCCCGTGCCGTGAACGCGGGGCCGCACACGTTGGTCAGCACCATGTCGCTCCACTCGGCGGGCGGCGCGCCGTCGGTCGTCGTGAACGAGGTGACCACGCTCGCGCCCGCGTTGGCGAACACCACGTCGAGGCTCCCCCACTCCTCCTCGACCCGGCCCACGAGCGCCGCGACCTGCTCGTACGCCCGCACGTCGCACGACGCCACCCACACCCGGTCCGGACCGCCCAACCCCGCGGCGAGATCGGCGAGGGACGACGCGTCCCGCGCCGCCAGGACCAGCCGGTACCCGGCCTCCGCGGCCAGTCGCGCGGTCGCCGCGCCGATGCCGCGGCTCGCCCCCGTGATCAGGAATACCCCTCGTCGCATGGCCGCAGATTACCGCTGGTTAGATCGAATTCACTGGATCGGAGCAACGCCAGAGCTCGCTGTGGCGTCGTAAGGGCGTATCCACTGATTGGGGGCACATGAACATCAACCGCAGGTTCGCGCTGGGGCTGGGCTCGGTCGCGGCGGCGAGCGCCGTGCTCGGGTCGACGGCCGGGACGGCTCAGGCGCAGACCACCGAGGCGGAGTGGGACGCGTTGATCCCGACGACGGCCGACCAGGCCCGGCGCAAGATCGCGTGGAAGTACTCGGCGCTGACCTCCCGGGCGGGCGGCACGTGGTCGTCCTACATCGGCGTGGCCGACCCGGACGGCACCGTGAAGCCCGCCGTGGAGGCCGAGGCCGACCGCGTGGTCGAGGCGTACAGCGTGAACAAGATCGCGGTCGCGGTGGCCGTGCTGGACAAGGTCGACCGCGGTCTGATCACGCTCGACCAGCGGGTCGAGGTGACGCAGGCGATCGTCATCCAGGACACCGACGGGATCTTCGGGCTCGACGGCGCGTACCCGAGTTCGGTCACCGTGGGGCACGCGCTGGCGGCGTTGCTGACGGTGTCGGACAACACGGCGGTGCGGTTGTCCGGCCTGGTCGTGCCCGCGTTGGAGCTCAACGAGATCCTGCGCTCGAAGGGCTTCGTGCACACGCAGGTCGTGCCCGTGGCCAACCCGAACCGGTTCTTCCTGGGCACCACCACGCCCCGGGAGACGTTCACGCTGCTCCAGAAGCTGGTCGCGGGTCAACTGCTGTCGCCCGCGTCCACCGCGCACCTGCTGAAGGTGCTGCGGTCGTTGACGTCGTTCACCGACGGGATCCGGCTCAACCTGTCGTCGGCCGAGCGGCTGAACGTGGCGACCAAGGCGGGCTGGTTCAACGACGGCCGCAACGAGGCGGGCATCGTCTTCGACGCGGCGGGCAAGCCGGTGATCACGTACGCGCTGTTCGCGTCCGGCCAGTTCAGCGGCGACCAGGCGGCGAACGCGGACAACTACAGCGCCACCCACCCGGCTCTGCGCGCCCGCGCCTCCCTCGGCCGCACGCTGTACGACTCGGTGCTCCGCATCACCGCGAACACCCCGCGCACCTACCGCGCACAGCAGTACAAGCCGAGCAACGGCGGCTGATCACGTCCCGGCGCCCGCCCTCGTACCGGGCGGGCGCCGGGGCGTCGGTCGACCACACGGAACCGGGGGATGACCCGTGATCGACGTGAAGACGTACCTGCACGACGACCTGCGCTGGATCCGCGAAGCGCTCCTGGCGAAGCTCGACGGCCTGTCCGAGTACGACGTGCGGCGTCCACTGACCCCGACCGGGACCAACCTGCTCGGTCTGGTCAAGCACCTGTCCACCTCCGAGGCCAGGTACTTCGGCGAGGTCTTCGGCCGACCGTTCCCCGAACCGCTGCCCCGCTGGGACGACCAGGCCGAGCGCCGCGCCGACATGTGGGCCACCGAGCACGAGACCCGCACCGCCATCGTGGACCGCTACCGACGCGCCTGGGCGCACGCCGACGCGACGATCACCGCCCTCGACGCCGACTCACCCGGCCACGTGCCGTGGTGGCCACGACCGGACGTGGCGCTGTTCAACGTCCTGGTGCACGTGCTCACCGAGACGAGCCGGCACGCCGGGCACGCCGACATCCTGCGCGAGCAGATCGACGGCGCGGTGGGCACGGACGCCGACGGCATGGCCCAGCCGCAGGACGCGGCGTACTGGGAGGAGCGCCGGGCGATGATCGAACGAGCCGCCAGAGCAGCCGACCCGTCCTAGCCCTGACCTCGGACGTTCCGTCAGGAACCGTCTTCGAGTCCAGCAAGAAAGCTCCGCCACTGCCCGATGGTGAACGACAGCGTCGGCCCAGCCGGGTTCTTGGAGTCCCGCATGGCGATGCCCTCACCCACTGGGGCTACCTCGACGCAGGATGCTCCCTCCGAGCTGAAGCTGCTCTTGCGCCAGGCCGCGCTCGACAGATCTCCGTGCTGCATAGCTGCCCGAACCCTCCTTCGTTCCTAGCCGGTGGCAATCTCGGCGATCAGCGCCACCGAGTCATCAGGACTCTTGGCCACCGCGACCAGGTGCTCGAAGCCCGCCCGGAAGCGTTCGATGTCGGCGTCCGACTCCAAAAATATCTCACCCGCCTGGCTGTCGACGTAGATCAGGTCGGTGTCCAGCGCGTCCTCGAATTCCATGACGACGAACTCCCCCGGCATCCCTGGATGGGCACCTGCCCCGAACGGGATGACCTGGATCGTCACCTGGGGCATCTTGGCGGCTCGCAGCAGGTGCCCGAGCTGCCCCCGCATGGCGGTCGGTCCACCGACCTCGCGGTGCAGTGCGGACTCGTCGATGATCGCCCAGAGCTTGAGCGGTTTCTCCTTCGTCAGAACGGCCTGGCGCTCGATCCTGGTGCGGACCCGGTCTTCGACCTGCTCGTCGGTCGCGTCGTAGGAACCGCCGCGGATCACCGCACGGGCGTAGTCCTCGGTCTGGAGCAATCCGGGGATGAATTGCCCTGAGTAGTGGCGGAGCCCGTACGCGTCGGCTTCGAAGCTGATGTAAGCGGTGTAGCCCTCCCGGAGATTCTCGTGCCAGGGCTGGATCCACCCCTCCCCCGCCGACTGCTTGTAGAGCGCCTTCAAGCGCATCTGCTCGTCCGTCGGAACCCCGTACAACTTGAGCAGCATGTCGAAGGTCCGGTACTGGGGCCGTGACCGCGCCGTCTCGATGCGGTAGAGCGTGGTGGCGTGCAGTCCGGTCCGCTCCTCCACGTCCTCCCGACGCAGATCGGTCCCGTCGCGAAGTCGTCTGAGCTGACCGGCCAACCTGCGCAGTCGGATGGTCGGCGTGCTCTTCTTCGCGGCCACGATGTCCGTCCTCCTCAATGCTGCACGGCCATGCTGCGGCAATGCTGCACGGCGAATGCAAGGCACCTCTTTGCGTTTTTTGCAATCCACCCTCGATATGTGGAGCCTTGCGGGCAGTCACGGTATCGGCGACGCAGCGTAACCACCACCGCCTTGACCGGTGGGGCGAGAGGAGCGACATGACCGAGCAGGAGTTCACCGCGCTGGTGCACGAGGTGGCGCACGAGGAAGCGCCGAGGCTGTTCGCGATCGTGGAGGAGTACGGGCAGCGGGAAAGCGTTCGCGTGGCGGGTTACGGCGTGGCCTTCGAGGACCGGGCCGAGGTCAGCGCCGTGGAAGGCGGCTTCCACCTCAGCTCCCAGAACCCGGAGAACGCACGCGCCCTGTTCGAGATCAGCTCGCGGTCGGCGGGCACGCGACGAGCCCACCTGGTGTGGCTCGGGTAGCAGGCCGGGTGGCGCGTCCACGCCACCCGACCCGTCAGGCGACTACTTCGACGGCACCGTGGGCAAGGTCTGCGTCGGGCTCTCGTCCGGCGGCGGGTTCCGCGGGTCCGGGGGGTTCTTCCGGTCGGCGTTCGACATGGTCGGATCCTCTCGCGGCCGGCACCACCCGTGGGGTGCACCCGCACACACGGCCGGGTGATTCCAACTCGATGATTCCAACTCGATGATCCCAACTCAGTGCGACGTATCCGACGCACACCGTGACCCTCCTTAAAGCAGGGGGTGATTCGATGGCAGACCTGCTGCACCTGCGCGCGCAACGGCCGGAGGTGCGTCCGCCGCTGCGCGGGTCCCACGAGATCCAGGGCAACGTGCTGGCCGCTTTCAACAAGGACCACCAGCTGTTCCGGTTCGTCCGCTTCACCGACGACGGGCTCGGCCGCACGTGGTTGGCCGCCATGCTCGGCCACCTCGCGACCACCGCCGACGTCGAGGACTTCAACGAGGTCTTCTCGCTCGGCCGCACGCTGTTCGGCGGCGACCCGGAGGGCCTCAGGACCACCTGGGCGAACGTGTCCCTCACGCCGGAGGGCCTGGTCGGGCTGAGCATCAACCCGGACGCCACGGCACAGGACCTCGAAGCCCACTTCCCGCACACCGCCGAACAAGCGGCGCGGGCCAACGGCGACACGGGTGACTCGTCGCCCGTCCACTGGCTGTTCGGACGCGCGGGCCGGCACGTGCACGCCGTGGTCACGGTCGCGTCCGACGACCCGGACCGCCTTGCGGAGACCGCCCGCAACCTGGACGTGCTCGACACCCTGCTCGGCGTCACCACCGTCCACGAGCAGCACGCCGCCACGCTGCCCGGTGAACGGCGCGGGCGCGAGCACTTCGGCTACAAGGACGGCATCTCGCAGCCCGGCGTGCGCGGCTTCCACCACGAGGACCCCGACCGCCCCGGCCACCGCGCCGGCCGGCCGGGATCGCTGCTGGTGAAGGCGGGCGAGTTCGTCTTCGGCCACCCGACCGAGTCCGACCGGCCGCCGGCCGCCGCGTGGCTGACCGACGGCTCGATCCAGGTCGTCCGCCGCCTCACCCAGGACGTCGACGGCTGGCAGGAAGCCGTCGAGGCCCGCGGGCGGGGTCCGGCGCTGATCGGCAGGCACCCCGACGGCCGCCCGCTGGCCGCCGCCCGGGGCAACGACTTCGACTACTCCGACGACCCGGCGGGCGCGACCACGCCGTGCCCGGCGCACATCCGCAAGGCCAACCCGCGGTCGTTCACCCACCGGACGCCCCGGCAGCACCGCATCCTGCGCCGGGGCATCCCGTTCGGCCCCGCCCACACCGGGTCCGCCGACGACGACGAGCGCGGCCTGGTGTTCGTGGCCCACTGCACGTCGCTGGAGGAGCAGTTCGAGCGGATCCAGCAGACGTGGGCGCGCAACCCGGACTTCGCACCGGGCGAGCGCGGCGCGCCCACGGGCGTCGACGCGGTCCTGGGTGGCCGGTTCGTGCGGACCACCGGGGCGCTGTACGCGCTGGTGCCGTCGGTGAGCACGCTGCGGCTGCTCGCCGCCGGCCGCGAACTGCCCCGCTAGCCCAGAACTGCCCTGTTAGCCCAGAACTGCCCCGTCAAGGGGTGATCGGGAGTCGGTCGTGGCCGCCGTCCACGACCGGCTCCCACCCCGTCGCGTGCCGGCGCACCAACTCCGCCGCGACGGCGTCGAACGGCCGCGCCCACACCTCCTCGTTGAACACCTCGACCTCCACGAACCCGGCGTACCCGGCGTCGGCGACGAGCGCGGTCAACCCGACCAGGTCGATGTGCCCGTCACCGGGCAGCCCGCGCCCCAGCAGCACGTCGGCGGGCAACGGCGTCACCCAGTCGCACACCTGGTAGGAGTGGATGCGCGGACCGGCCCGCCGCACGTCGGCCGCCAACGCCGGGTCCCACCACACGTGCAGGGCGTCCACGACCACCCCGACCACCGACGACGGGTACGGCGCGGCCAGCTCCAACGCCTGCGCCAACGTCGACACCACACCCCGGTCGGCGCAGAACACCGGGTGCATCGGCTCCAACGCCAACCTCACCCCCGCCGCCTCCGCGTACGGCGCCAGCACCTCCAACGCCGACGCGACGCGCCCCCGTGCCGCCACGAGGTCCCGGTCCGGCACCCCGCCCGGCACCAGCACCAGGCACTGCGCACCCAGCGCCGCGGTCTCGTCGATCGCCCGCCGGTTGTCGTCCAGCCGCTGGTCGAAGCCGGTGAAGAAGCCGCCCCGGCACAGCGACGACACCGTCAACCCGGCCGACGCCACCAGCGCCGCCGTCCGCTCCAGCCCGTGCTCGGCCACCGGGTCGCGCCACAGCCCGACCGCGCCGATCCCGTTGCGCACGCACACGTCGACCACCTCGGGCACGGACGCCCGCTTCACCGTGGCCTGGTTCAGCGATAGCCTCACGTCAGCACGTCCTCACGTCAGCACGTCCAGCAGTCGTCCCCACCGCGCCGCCGCGAGGTCCGGGTCGGGCAGCAGCCCGGCCAGGTCCGCCAACCGCAACGCCTCGCCGAGGTGCACCACGTCCCGGGCCGACTGCAACCCGCCGACCATGCCGAACGCGTCCTGGAAGCCGCCCAGCCAGGCCAGGAACACCACACCGGTCTTGTAGTAGTACGTGGGCGCGCCGAACAGGTGTCGCGACAACGCCACCGTCGGCTCCAGCACCTCGTCGTACCGGGCCCGGTCGCCCGCGTCCAACGCCCGCAACGCGGTGGACGCGGCAGGCGCGATGGCGTCGAAGATCCCCAGCAGCGCGTCGCTGTGCCCGGCGGAGTCGCCCGCGATCAGCTCCGGGTAGTTGAAGTCGTCGCCGGTGTAGCACCGCACGCCCTCGGGCAGCGCCCGCCGCAACCCCACCTCGTGCGAGGCGTCCAGCAGCGACACCTTCACCCCGTCCACCTTGTCCGGGTAGGACTTGATCAGGTCCAGGAAGTGCCCGGTCGCCTCGGTCACGTCCGCGGAACCCCAGTAGCCCGCCAACGCCGGGTCGAACGCGGTGCCCAACCAGTGCAGGACCACCGGCTGGTCGACCTCCTCCAGCAGCGCCCCGTACACCTCCTGGTAGTCCTCGGGTCCGCGCGCCGCGGCGGCCAGCTTCCGGCTGCACATCAGGATCGGCTGCGCGCCCGCCTCCACCACGGCCGCCAGCTGCTCCCGGTACGCGGTCAACGGGTCCGCCGTGTCGTGGTCCGTGCCGACGCCCGCCGCCAGCCGCCCGGAGGCGATCGACGCGCTGCGCCGGATCAGCTCCAGCGCCGTGTCCCAGTCCAGGCCCATGCCGCGCTGCGCGGTGTCCATCGCCTCGGCCACGCCGAAACCGTGCTCCCACAACCGCACCCGGTAGGCCAGCGTGGCGTCCCAGTCCAGCACCGCGGGCGCGCCGGGGACGTTGCCGCCGAACGGGTCCGCCACGACGTGCGCCGCCGCGAACGCGACCCGCGACTCGAACGGCCCCGCCTCCCACGCCTTCGGCGCGCCCAGCCGGTGCCGCCGGAACGTGCCGTCCCGGCCGGGCAGCAGCACGGAGGTCACGCGGGCACCTCGATCCGCCGGCCGGTGCGGGAGGACTCCAGGCCCAGCGCGGCCAGCCGCACCGTGCGCACGCCGGAGTGGAAGTCGTGCGCGTACGGCGCCCCGACGGCGACGTGCTTGAGGAACTCCTCCCACTGCACCAGGAACCCGTTGTCGAACACCTCGTTGTCCGGCACCTCCTGCCACAGCGACCGGAAGTCGATCGACTGCGGCACGTCGGGGTCCCACACCGGCTTGGGCGTGATCTCCCGCGACTGCACCTTGCAGTTGCGCAGCCCGGCCACCGCGCTGCCCAGCGTGCCGTCCACGTGGAACTCGACCAGCTCGTCGCGGTTCACCCGCGTCGTCCACGACGAGTTCACCTGCGCCACCACGCCACCGGTCATCTCGAAGATCGCGTACGCCGCGTCGTCCGCCGTCGCCGCGTAGGGCTCGCCCTGCTCGTCCCACCTCGTCGGGATGTGCGTGACGGCACGCGCGGTCACCGCCTCCACCGGGCCGAGCAGCCCTTCCAGCAGGTAGCTCCAGTGGCAGAACATGTCCACGACGATCCCGCCGCCGTCCTCGGCGCGGTAGTTCCACGACGGCCGCTGCGCGCTCTGCCAGTCGCCCTCGAACACCCAGTAGCCGAACTCGCCGCGCACCGACAGCACGCGGCCGAAGAACCCGCCGTCCAGCAGCCGCTTCAGCTTCCGGATGCCCGGCAGGTACAGCTTGTCGGCCACCACGCCGTGCCGCACGCCCGCCGCGTCGGCGTGCCGGGCCAGCCCCAGCACCTCCTCCGGCGTGGCCGCGACCGGCTTCTCGCTGTAGACGTGCTTGCCCGCGTCGATCGCCGCGGTCAACGCCGACACGTGCGCCGACGTCACCTGCGCGTCGAAGTAGACCGACACGTCCGGGTCGCCGAGCGCAGCGTCGAGGTCGGTGGTCCAGCGCGGCAGGTCGTGCCGCTCGGCGATCTCCTTCAGCTTGGCGGCGTTCCGGCCGACCAGCAGCGGCTCGGGGACCAGCACGTCGTCGCCGACCCGGACCCCGCCGCGCTCGCGGATGGCCAGGATCGACCGGACGAGGTGTTGTCGGTACCCCATCCGCCCCGTGACCCCGTTCAACGCGACGCCGATCGTGCGCACCGCCATGCGTACACCCCGCTCACAGTATATGGAAAGCGCTTTCCAACACGCTACGGTCGGCTCCTCGCGGACGTCAACCTCTCCGCGGGCTAGTCTCGGCCGATCAGAACCGTGAAGGAGGCGGCGTTGGCGTCGCGGCAGGTCACGCTGGCGGAAGTGGCGAAGCACGCGGGCGTGTCGCTCGCCACCGCGTCGCGCGTGCTCAACGGCAGCACCCGGCAGGTGAGCGAGGAGCTGCGCGAACGGGTGCTCGGCACCGCGCGCCGCCTCGGCTACCTGCCCAACGCCTCGGCGCAGGCGCTGGCGCGCAACTCCAGCGTGCTGGTCGGCCTGGTGGTGCACGACATCGCCGACCCGTACTTCTCCAGCATCGCCGCCGGCGTGACCAGGATCGCCGAGGACGCGGGCCTGGTCGTCGTGCTCGGGACCACCGGCCGCGACGCGCGCCGCGAGGTGGAGCTGGTCAACACGCTGCGCGCGCACCGGGCCCGGGCCGTGGTGATCGCGGGCAGCCGCACCACCGACCGGTCGGCGTCGCGGCAGCTGGCCGAGGAGATCACCGCGTTCACCGCGCAGGGCGGCCGGGTGGCGTGCGTCTCCCAGGCCAAGCTCGGCACGGACACCGTGGTGCCCGCGAACCGGTCCGGCGCCCGGGCGCTGGCCCGCCGGCTCGCCGGGCTCGGGCACCGCCGGTTCGCCGTCCTGGCCGGTCCGCCGGACCTGCTCGTGGCGCGCGACCGGCTGGCCGGGTTCAAGGCCGGCCTGGCCGACGAGGGCCTCGACCTGCCCGACGCGAACGTGATCGCCAGCGGCTTCACCCGCGACGGCGGGCACGCGGCGGTGGCCGACCTGATCGCCGCCCACACCGGCGCGACCTGCGTGTTCGCCGTGAACGACGTGATGGCGCTCGGCGCGATGGCGGCGTTGCGGGACCACGGGCTGCGGGTGCCGCAGGACGTGTCGGTGGCCGGGTTCGACGACATCCCCACCCTGCGCGACCTGGTGCCGGCGCTGAGCACGGTGCGGCTGCCGCTGGAGGAGATGGGCGAGCGGGCGGCCCGGCTGGTGCTGGACGACGTGGTGGCCGGACCGCGGACGGTCCGGGTGGCCGGCGAGGTCGTGCTGCGGGCGAGCACGTCCGCGCCCGGCGGTGTCGGCCTGCGCTGACCGGCGGTTACGCTCTATTCTGGACACCGTTCGACCACCCCTCACGAGGAGTGATCCCTTACCGTGCGCGACGCGCAGTCCCCGGGCTGCAGTACCGAGCCGGGTCCGATACCCGGCTGCCAGCCCCACCAGTCCCAGCCCTGCCGGTCCCGGCCCCACCGCTCCCACGGCGGGCGGGTCCGATGACCGTCCTGCTCAGCGTGCTCGGCATCGCCGCCGTGGTGCTCCTCACCATCGGCACGTTCATCGCGGTCGCCGCCGAGTTCTCCCTGACCGCCCTGGAACGCAGCACCGTCGAGGCGCACGTCGCCCAGGTGGGTGACGCCAAGGCGCGGACGGTGGAGAAGGCCCACCGGTCCCTGTCGTTCCAGCTCTCCGGTTCCCAACTGGCGATCACCATCACCACCCTGATCACCGGCTACATCGCCGAACCCACCATCGCCCGGCTGGTCTCCCCCGTGCTGACCGGCGTCGGCGTGCCCGCCACGGCGGCCGGCCCGATCGCGTTGACGTTCGCGTTGGCGCTGGCCACGGCGTTGTCGATGGTGTTCGGCGAGCTGGTGCCGAAGAACCTGGCCATCGCCAGGCCGCTGGAGACCGCACGTGCCGTCGCGGGTGTGCAGGCCAGGTTCTCCGCGGTGTTCCGCTGGCTGATCACCGCCCTGAACGGCACCGCGAACTGGCTGGTGCGCCGGCTCGGCGTGGAGCCCGCGGAGGAGCTGGCGTCGGCCCGCTCGCCGCAGGAGCTGGGCGCGTTGATCCGCTCCAGCGCCGAGCAGGGCACCCTCGACCCGGGCACGGCGACCCTGCTGGACCGGTCCCTGCGGTTCGGCGACCGCACGGCGGACGAGCTGATGACGCCGCGCGTGCGGGTCGAGTCGCTGCCCTCGGACGCGACCGTGCTGGACCTGGTGGCGAAGGCGCGGGAGACGGGTTTCTCCCGGTTCCCGGTCTACCACGGCGACCTGGACGAGGTGCGCGGGATGGTGCACGTCAAGCAGGCGTTCGGGGTGCCCCGGTCGCAGCGGGCGACGACGCCGGTGTCGGCGCTGACCAGGCCGGTGCAGACGGTGCCCGCGACGTTGGAGGGCGACGCGCTGCTGGACCGGCTGCGCGCCTCCGGTCTGCAGACGGCGCTGGTCGTGGACGAGTACGGCGGCACGGCGGGCCTGGTCACGCTGGAGGACCTGGTCGAGGAGATCGTCGGCGACGTGCGCGACGAGCACGACCGGCGGGAGACCTCGCCGGTGCGGCGGTTGGGCGGCGACGCGTGGCTGGTGTCGGGCCTGCTGCGCGACGACGAGGTCGTCGAGGCGACCGGGTTCCGGATGCCCGAGGGCGACTACGAGACCGTGGCGGGCCTGGTGCTGGCGCGGTTGGGCCGCATCCCGGACGCCGGTGACGAGATCCGGGTGGACGACTGGCGGATCACCGTGGTGCAGATGGATCGGCACCGGGTGGCCGAGCTGCGCGTGGCCCGGGTCGACCCGGCCACCGAACCGACGGCGACCGACCCGACGGCGACCGATCCGTCCGTGCCCGATCCGTCCGTGCCCGATCCGTCCGTGCCCGACCGATCGGGGTTGTCGCGATGAGCGTGCTGGTGATCCTGTTGCTGTTGGCGGGCAACGCCTTCTTCGTCGGCGCCGAGTTCGCCATCATCACCGCCCGCCGCGACCGGCTGGAGGCGTTGGCCGAGCAGGGCAGCAGCCGGGCCCGCACGGTGATCAAGGCGGGCCGCGAGCTGCCGCTGCTGATCGCCGGCGCGCAGCTCGGCATCACGCTGTGCTCGCTGGGCCTGGGCGCGCTGGGCGAGCCCGCGGTGGCGGCCGTGCTGGAGGCGCCGTTCCACGGCGTCGGCGTCCCGGACGCGGTGCGGCACGGTGTGGCGTTCGCGTTGGCGCTGATCATCGTGGTGGCGCTGCACACCGTGCTGGGCGAGATGGTGCCGAAGAACCTGGCCATCGCCGGTCCCGAGCGCACCGCGCTGCTGCTGGTGCCGGCGCACCTGTGGTTCTGCCGGTTGGTGGCGCCGCTGCTGCGCGGGTTCACCGTGGTGTCGACGGCGGTGCTCAAGCTGGTGGGCGTGACGCCGAGGGACGAGATGGAGTCCGCCTACACCCGGGACGAGCTGGCCCTGCTGATCGGGCAGTCGCGGCAGGAGGGCCTGCTGGAGGACTCCGAGCACCGGCGGCTGGCGCAGACCCTGTCGTCGGCGGAACGCACCGTGGCCGACGTCCTGGTGCCGCTGGACCGCATCACGTCGGTACCCGCGGGGCCGACCATGGAGGAGGTCGAGGCCGCCGTGTCGGCCACCGGCTTCTCCCGGTTCCCGGTGCGCGAGGACGACCGGCTGATCGGCTACCTGCACGTCAAGGACGTGCTGGACCTGGCGGACGCCGACCCGTCGACGCGGGTGCCGCCGAGCCGGGTGCGCGGCCTGCCGCGGGTGCCGGTGGACGCGAGCCTGGACGACGCGGTGGCGGCGCTGCGGCGCTCGCAGAGCCACCTGGCCCAGGCCGTGTCGGTCGAGGGCGTCGTGCGGGGCCTGGTGGCGTTGGAGGACCTGGTCGAGGAGTACGTCGGCACCGTCCGCGACGGCACGCACGTGCGGCGCGAGCTCTGAACGCCGATGAGGCGGGACCGGTGGATCCCGGTCCCGCCTCACGTCCGGCCGCCCTCGGCGCCTTGCTCAGCCCGTCATGACGCGGGCCGCACCGCGGGCAGGCTGATCAGTTCCCGATCCAGCTCCCGGTCCCGATCCAGCTCCCGGTCCCGGTCCAGCTCCCGGTCCCGGTCCAGCTCCCGGTCCCGGTCCAGCTCCCGGTCCCGATCCAGCTCCCGGTCCGGCTCCCGTGCCGCGGGCAACTCCTCCAGCGGCGGCACGCTGACCAGCTCCAGGTCCTGGTCGGCGGCCCGGTCGAGGGCCGTCACGATCCACGCCTCGAAGTCGGCGTTGGCGGCCGTCGCGGCCCGCCGCCACCGGTCCACCGCGTCGCTGCCCGCGCTGACCCGCGGGATCACCGCGCGCTGCGACTTCGAGCCGGGGTCCCGGCTCTCCCGCAACGCCCGCCGCAGCGCCGTGCGCGACCAGCCCTCGCGCTCGGCGCGGTCGAGCCACGCGTCCTGCTCGGCCGGCGGCAGCGCGGCGACCTCGGCGTGGTGCTGGAACGGCAGTCCCTGGCGGCGGCGCGACGGCTCGAACTTGCGCACGATCCACGCGTAGTTGCGCAGGGTCTGGTAGTCGAGACCCACGGCCTCGACCGCCCGGCGGTACCGATCGGTGTACTTGTCCTGGCCGAAGACGAGCCAGTCGCCCAGGTACCACGCCGACGAGCTGGCGATGCGGGAGATCCGCTGCCCCGCCTGCTCCCAGGACTCGAACGTGACGTCCCGCGGGAACGCCAGCCCCACCGGCGTGGTGAGGATCCGGCCTTCGACCGCGCCGACGGGACGACGGCGCGGCACTGCGTTCACCTTGTCCACTTGCTCCCCCTGATCCGCTTTGAGTCTCATTGCACCCAAGGGGCCTCACACACCGGTCAACTTCCGCTCACACCGTGAACCCGATCCGGCCCATCGGCGGACAACAGGTGACCGCCCTTCACCCGGGAACAGCCGGAAAGGCCACCATGACACCCACCGACGCCGAGATCATCGAACGGTCGCGGCACGAGCCGGACGCCTTCGCGGCGATCTTCGACCGGCACGCGCCGCACATCCAGCGGTACCTCGCGCGCAGGCTCGGCCCCCAGGTCGCGGACGACCTCGTGGCCGAGACGTTCCTCACCGCGTTCGACAAGCGGCGGCGCTACGACCCGGCCCGACCGGACGCCCGACCGTGGCTGTACGGCATCGCGACCAACCTCGTCGGGCAGCACCGCAGGCAGGAGGCGCGCCGCTACCGGCACGGTCCGGCCGAGCACGCCGAGCAGGACCACGCGGACCGCGTCGCCGCCGAGGTGACCGCGCACGCCATGCGGTCGCTGCTGGCCGGCGCGCTGGCCGGGCTGTCCGCCGAGGACCGGGACGTGCTGCTGCTCGTGGCGTGGGAACAGCTGAGCTACGAGGAGGTCGCGACGGCGTTGGCGATCCCCGTCGGCACGGTGCGGTCCCGGTTGCACCGGGCCCGTCGCAAGGTCAGGCAGGCGCTGGGCGGGCAGAACCCCACCGAGGTCGAGGAGTTGCTGAACAATGGATGAGTTGCGGTTGGTGCGCGAGCTGGGCGACGAGACGCCGTTGCCGGACGAGGCGTCGCTGGCGCCCGCGCGGGCGGCGTTCCTCGCCGGTGTCGCCGAACGGGGGCCGGTGCGGCTGCGCAAGAAGCGGTCCCGGTTCACGCTGGTCGGCGCGTCCGCGATCGGGTTGGCGGCGGCCGTGGCCGCCACGATCACCCTGCTACCGGCCGGTCAGCCGGACCCCGGGGGCCAGGCGGCGGCCACCTCCACCTCCGCCACCTCGGCCTCGGCCGAACCGGTGACCGACGCCGTGCAGCTGCTGAACTTCGCCGCCAGGGCGGCCCGGGCCGACCCCGCCGCGGCACCCCGCCCGGACCAGTTCGTCTACACCCGCAGTAGTGGCACCGGCGGTGCCACGCGGGAGATCTGGCTGTCGGTCGACGGCACCCGGGACGGCGTGCTGCACGATCAAGGCGAGGAGGTCCCCCTGCCGGGGTGCGAGAACGGGCAGCGGGACGTGTTCAAGGTGCCCGGCCAGGTCCTCGGCACCGAACCGTGCGAACCGAGCCGCGCCTACCGGTCCGACCTGCCGACCGATGTGGACGGGATGCTGGCCTACCTGGACGCCAACGCCAGCGGCGCACCGGGCAGCGTCAACGCGCGCGGCAAGGACGTGTTGAGCCTGATCAACGAGTCGATGCTGCCGCCGCTGACCAGGGCGGCCCTGTACGAGGCGGCGGCACGGGTGCCGGGTCTGTCCGTGGTGCCGGACGCGCGTGACGCGGCGGGCAGGCCGGGCCTGGGCATCACCTGGCCGGTGCCGGAGGGGTCGTCGCCGGACGCCGAGCCGGTGGTCATCGTGTTCGACGCGCAGACCTACGAGCTGCTCGGCACGAACTTCCACGCCATCACCGCACAGGCCGTGGTGGACCTGGCCGGGCAACGGCCCTGAGGGCCCGGGTGGGACCGGTCCGCCGGGGCGCGGTCGGTCCCACCCGACTACGGTTGGTCACGTGGATCCGCGTGAGGATGACGACGAAGAGGACGACTTCGACCCGGAAGAGGACGAGGACGGGTTCGACGACGATGACGCCGAGGACGAGGACGAGGACGAGGACGACCTGTTCGGCGTGACCTCGGAGCCCCGCACCATCTGCCACCTGTGCGGAGGGGCGGGGTTCATCGCCAACCCCACGTCCGCGGTGATCGGCGGCGCCCCGCGCACCGTCGACAACGGCCGCGAGTGCCCGCACTGCACCGGCGCCCGCAAGTTCCCGGGCCTCATCCCACCGCTCTGACCCTCGGGACCAGGTCATCACCGGCCACGGCCGGTAGCCGCCAGGTCGGCGTTGCCGGCACGCACCGACACCCGGCGGGCTCGACGACCCAACGGTGTCAGCGGCAGACCCGACGACCGTACGGCGTCAGCGGCAGACCCGGCGGCGTCAGCGGCAGACCCGGTGGCCCGGCGGCGTCAGCGGCTCGCCGCGACCAGTTCCGCCTCGCGGAACGCCCGCGGTGACAGCCCGATCCACGCCGCGGCCAGGGCGCCGACCTGGATCGCCGCCGCCCCCAGCCACACCGCGCGCAGGCCGAACCCGGCGGCCACGAAACCGCCGGCCAGCGCACCCAACGGGGTCAGGCCCCATGCCAGCGCCCGGTGGCTGGTGAGGACCCGGCCCAGCAGCGCGGGCGGGGTGAAGCGCTGGCGGCTGGACTGCGAGCAGACGTTCCACACCATCACGATCGCGGCCTGGACGAACAGCACGACCCCGATCGCCCACGCCCAGGGCGGCAGCACGGCGATCAGCGCGATGGTGATCACCATCCCGACCTGGCCGAGCCGCATCGACCACGCGTACCCGAGCCGGCCGACCACCCGGCTGACCCCGAACGACGACACCACCCACCCGGCGGCCGCGGACGCCAGCATCACGCCGTAGCCGACCGCGCCGAGCCCCAGCACCTCCTTGGCGTACAGCACGAACATCGCCATCGTCGCGCTCGCCGCGAACGACCCGAGCGCCACCGCCACCGTGATCGACAGCAGCAACCGCGACCCGACCAGGTACCGCAGCCCTTCGGCGATGTCGCGCATCGGGTGCTTGGTCGACGGCGTCGCCGCAGCCGACCGCAAGCCCCACACCAGCACCAACGCCACCAGAGCGGCCGCGCAGGCGACCCACGCGGGCGTGCCGAGGCCGAACGCGACCAGGAAACCGGCGACCGGCGGCACGACGAACTGGACCACACCCCGGTCGATCACGATCAGCCGCGCGTTCGCCGTCGCCAACCGGTCCGGCTCGACGACCTCGGGCACCAGCGCGCCGGTCGCGCCGTCACCGAGCACCTGCGCCGAGGTCACCACGAACGCCACGACCACCAGCAGCGGCAGGCTCAACGCGTCCGTCACCCCGGCCACGGCGAGCGCCAGCGTCGCGCACCCCTGCACCGCGTACGCCGACGCGAGCACCGTGCTGCGCCGCACCCGGTCGATCAGCACGCCCGCGAACAGCGAGAACAGCAGCCACGGCGACTGGCCCACCACGTTGACCAGCGACAGCTGCCGCGGGTCGGAGGTGATCGTGGCCGCGATCCACGGCAGCACCGCCAACATCAGACCTTCGGCCACCGAACCGGACACCGCGACGGCCTGAAGCCGCACCCACCCCCTGGACATGGTCCACACCCTGCCAACCAAGTCCCGAAGCGACGAACGTTTTAGCGTGGGGTGAACCCGCGGCGGCCCGGAGCGTCGCCGCGGACCGACCGTGGGCCGACCGACGTGAGGGGCGAAGTACCCTGGTGACGTGGGGGTCGTCCTGTCCGAAGCGGAGTGGACCGCGCGCCGGGACGCGCACGCGGACCGCGTGCGCCGCTGGACCGGTCCGCACCACGAGCGCAAGGCCGCCGGCCGCAAGCACCCGGTGCTGGACTTCCTGTTCTCCTACTACTCGCACCGCCCGTCGCGGCTGGAGCGCTGGCACCCCGGTCCCGGCGTGGTCCTCGAAGGCGACGCGGCGCGCGTCTACCTCAAGTGGCCGGTCTACCGGCGCACCACCGACGGTGTGGCGCTGGACGTCGGGGCGTTCGCCCGGGAACGGGCCAACACGATCGGGTTCGCCGGCCGGTTGCTCGCCGCGACGGCGGGCCGCGCGCCCCGGCTCGGCTGCTTCGGGTTGCACGAGTGGGCGATGGTCTACCGGCAGCGGCCGGAGCAGGTGCGGCACGACGCGTGGCCGTTGCGGCTGGGCAGCGAGGGCACCGACCGGGTGGTCGAGTCGCAGCGGGTGCAGTGCGGGCACTTCGACGCGTTCCGCTTCTTCACCCCCGAGGCACGGCCGCGCAACGCGGTGCAGCCGACCAGGGAGACCCAGGTCGAGCTGGAGCAGCCCGGCTGCCTGCACGCGAACATGGACCTGTTCAAGTGGGCCTACAAGCTCGACCCGGCCACGCCGTCGGAGCTGGTGGCGGACTGCTTCGAGCTGGCGCTGCGCATCCGCGAGCTGGACATGCGGGCCAGCCCGTACGACCTCACCGGGCTCGGCTACGGGCCGGTGCGGATCGAGACGGCCGAGGGACGCGCGGAGTACGCGCGGCAGCAGGCCGCGTTCGCCGAGGCCGCAGCGCCGCTGAGAGCCCGGCTGATCGGGCTCACGGAGGCGCTGGCCGCGGCTCTCGTCACAGCCCGATAACCCTCCGTCACTTCACTTCCCGCCAAGTCATCACCTGTTAGCGTGACGCCGGTCGGGATTCGCCAGCCGTATCCGGTGGACGCTGAGAGGAAGACGATGTCTCGACACCGCGCGCTGCGGACGAAGGTGCGGCGCGGCATCGCGACGTGGCCCGTGGCCATCGTCGGCCTGGTCGTCCTGCTGGTGCTCGGGTGGCTTGGCTGGAGCTGGGTCGGTGGCATCGTGGAACGCCGTGCCGCGGCCCAGGCGGGTGACTGCAACGAGGGCGAGGCGCTGCTCCGGGTCGCCGCGACGCCCAGCGTCGCCGAGGCGGTCAAGCAGGTCGCCGAGGCGTGGAGCAGGCAGCGGCCCGTCGTCTACGACCACTGCATCCGGGTCGAGGTCGGGTCCATCGACTCCGAGGTCGTGCTCCAGGGCCTCACCCAGGGCTGGAACACCGCCGACATCGGTGAACGGCCGCACGCGTGGATCACCGACTCGATGCTGTGGGCCAACCGGCTCGGCGCGCAGAACGCGACCCTGCTCGGCGCGGCGCCCGAGTCGATCGCGGCCAGCCCCGTGCTGCTCGCCCTGCACCAGGATGCGGCGCAGGCGGTGCAGTCCGGTGCCGGGTTCCGCTGGACCGACCTGCCCGACCTGACGGGCGCGGCGGACGGCTGGAGCCGGTTCGGGCACCCCGAGTGGGGCGGGTTCAAGGTCGCCATGCCCGACCCGGCGACGAACGCGGCCACCGCGATGGCCGTGCAGTCGGCCCTGGCCGGCGCGAGCCCCGAGGGCAAGGGCCCGGTCACCACCGAGATGCTCGCGCTGGAACCGGTGAAGAGCACGATGAGCAGGCTGGCGTCGTCCAAGCCGGAGCAGACCCCCGCGAGCACGTGGGAGGCGCTGAACGTGCTCGCCGACGACAGCGCGGTGAACGCGGCCGGGTTCAGCGCGGTGCCGGTGTTCGAGGTGGACCTGTACCGGCACAACACCGGCAAGGACAGCGGCGCGCCGCTCGCGCAGCCCCTGTACGGGGTGGCGGCGGGCGGGCCGACGCCGATCGCGGACTTCCCGTTCGTGCCGCTGGCGGGCGACTGGGTCGGCGAGGCTCAGGTGCGCGCGTCGCAGGCGTTCCGGGAGTTCCTGCGTGAGCCCGACCAGCAGAGGATCCTGGCTGGCGCGGGCCTGCGGGTCGACGCCACCAGCGAGCGGCCCAAGCCGTCGCCCGGCCTGCGCTGGCCCGCCGTGACCGACACGCTCACGCCCGCCGACGCCAACACCACCCAGCAGATCTCCGCCGCCTGGGCGACCGCCGACGACGGCCAGGTCGTCACCGTGCTGGTGGACACGTCGAAGTCGATGGAGGAACCCGGCGGCGACGGCCGCAGCCGGATGGACTGGGTGCGGCAGGCGCTGGCCGGGCAGGTCAACCGGTCGGTGTCGGGGTCGCTCGGGCTGTGGGAGTTCTCCCGCCAGCTCGACGGCGACAAGCCGTACCGGCAGCTCGTGGCCACCGGCCCGGTCGCCGCGCAGCGGCAGGCGCTGCTGGACGGCGTGGCCGAGCTGGAGCCGCAGAGCGCGACCCAGCTCTACACCAGCGTGCTCGCGCTGTACGAGCGGATGCTGGCGGACTACCAGGACGGCAAGCGCAACCGGATCGTGGTGCTCACCGACGGCGTGAACGACGGCGGGCTCACGTTCCAGGAGCTCACCTCGCGGCTGGCGTCGGTCAAGCAGGCCGGCAAGGACATCGCGATCAGCGTCATCGCGATCGGCCCCGACCCGGAACGCGCGCCGCTGTCCGAGCTGGCCCGCTCCACCGGCGGCACGCTGTCGGTGGTCGAGGACGGTCGCGGCGTGGACGCCGCCCTCGGCCAGCTGCTGTCGGCCGACTAGACCGTCACCACGACCTTGCCGCGCGCGTGGCCGGCCGCCACGTGCTCGACCGCGCGCGCCGCGTCGCTCAGCGGGTACGTGTGGCCGACCACGGTCCGGAGCTGCCCGGACTCCGCCAGGCGGGCCAGCTCCTCCAGGTCGGCGCGCGTGGTCCGGGCGAGCAGCGGCGCCATCCGGCGGCGGGTGAACGGCCGGATCACCTCGGCCTTGAGCCGGTGCCTGCCGCCGCCCAGCCACCTGCCGCCGTTGCCGCTGTTCGGCATGAGCACACCGGTGGGCGTGAGCAGGCGCAGCAGCGCGGCGAACGGGTGGTTCATGACGTGGTCGAGGATCGCGTCGTACCGCTCGGTGGTGCGGGTGAAGTCCTCGCGGGAGTAGTCCACGACGTGGTCCGCGCCCAGTTCCCGCACCAGGTCGACGTTGGTCGGGCCGCACACCGCGGTCACCTCGGCGCCGGTCGCCTTCGCGATCTGCACCGCGTACGTGCCGATCCCGCCGGACGAGCCGTTGATCAGCAGCCGCTGCCCGGCGCTGAGCCGTGCGGCGTCGCGCAGCATCTGCACGGCGGTGATCCCGGCCAGCGGCAGGCCCGCGGCCTCCTCGAACGTCATGCCGGCCGGCTTGGCGGCCAACTGGTCCTCATCGGCGCACGCGTACTCGGCGAACGTGGCCCGGCCCTCGCCGAACACCTCGTCACCGGGCTTGAACCGGGTGACCGCGCCGCCGACGGCCTCCACGACACCGGCCACGTCCGTGCCGGGGGTGGTGCGCTTCGGCGTGCGCAGCCCGAAGCCCGCCAGCCGGACCACGTACGGCGTGCCGGTCGAGATGAACCAGTCGGCGATGTTCACCCCCGCCGCGTGCACCCGCACCAGCACCTGCCGCTCCCCCGGCTCCGGGCGGTCGATCTCCCGGAACTCCAGGACGCCCGGGTCGCCGTACCTGTCCTGCACGATCGCCTTCATGGTCACTCCACCGTTCTGAGGATGTGTTCGACGGACGCGGTGCGGGTGCGCAGGTCGGCCAGGTCCGCGGCGGTGCGCTGCTGCACGTCCAGGGTGTTCTCGGCCAGCTGCTCGTAGCGGCGCACGAGTTGGCGCAACCCCTCGGCCCGCTCCGCGTCGAGCTTGGACTTGCGGGTCTCTAGGTAGCCGTTGATCAGGAACATCACGAACACGAGGGTCAGGAACAGCACGCCGACCGCGAACACCGCGGACGGCCAGGTCATCTGGTCGAGGTTCATCGCGAACGCTCCTCTCGGGCCGGACCGCGTGACGAGTCCGTTGTGGTCAGGGTGGCGGCGGCCGCGGCGAGCAGCGCCGGGGTCAACCGCAGGTCGAAGTCCGCGACCTCGAAGTACTTCATGGCCTTGCCGTCCTCCGACAGCTCCAGGCTGCCGACGACCAGCCCGGCCGCCTCCAGCCGTTGCAGGTGCATGTGCAGCAGCGGCCTGCTCACCCCGATGACGCGGGCGAGGTGGCTCACGTAGTCGCGACCGCCCGCCAGCGTCGCGACGATGCGCAGCCGCAGCGGGTTGGACAGCGCGGCCAGCACCTCGACCAGCTCGTCACCGGTCGGCGAGGTGCCTGTCATGGCACTCCTTCACGTGTAAGAACTTTCTTACACGTGTAACCGTAGCACGTCAGCGCTGGTAGAGGGCGGCCATGGCGGTGATCCGGGCGATGACCCGCTCGCGCAGCTCCGGTGGCTCCAGCACGTCGACCTCGGGACCGAGGCGGAGCAGGTCGACCACCGCGTGCTCCAGCGACTCGACCGGGATCCGGACCGTCGTCCACTCGCCCTCGGGCTCGACGTCCCGGAGCTCGCGGGCGGCGACGAGGCCGAGCAGGACCTGCGCACCGCGCAGCCCGTTCGGCGTCATCCGGACCGTCACCCGCATCGGGTACATGCGCCGCTCGAACCGCTCCGACCAGCCCGCCCAGTACTCGGCCAGGTCGAACCCGTCGGGCCGGTCGAACGACTCGTCCAGCGCGGTCAGCTCCACCACCCGGGAGACCCGGTAGGTGCGCAGGCCGTCCGTGCGGGCGACGAGGTACCAGGTGCCCGCCTTGAGCACGAGCCCGAGCGGCTCGACCGTCCGCTCCACCTCGACCTGCGCCCACCGCACGTACCGGACGCGCAGCCGTCGTTGCTGCCACACGGCCTCCGCGATCGCGGCCACGTGCGGCGTCCCCTCGTTGCCGCGGAACCAGCCCGGCGCGTCCAGGTGGAACCTCTCCCGCACCCGCGCGGCCCGCGACCGCAGCTCCGGCGGGAGGGCGGCGAGCACCTTGAGCTGGGCCGCCGCCACCACCGCGCCCAGCCCCAGCTCGGCCGCCGGACCCGGCATCCCGGCCAGGAACAGCGAGTCGGCCTCCTCGGTGGTCAACCCGGTGAGCCGGGTGCGGTACCCGTCGACCAGCCGGTAGCCGCCCGCCGGGCCGCGGTCGGCGTACACCGGGACGCCCGACGCGCCGAGCGCCTCGACGTCGCGGTAGACGGTGCGGACGGAGACCTCCAGCTCGTCGGCCAACTCCTGCGCCGTCATCCGGCCGCGCGACTGGAGCAGGAGGAGCAGGGACAACAACCGGCTGGCACGCATGGCGCCATCCTGACAGGAGCTGTCAGGTATGCACGGCAAGCTCCTGGCCATGACCACCGCACAGGCCAACGCCGAGATGAAGAGCTGGGACGAGCACACGTGGGACGGCCGGCGCTACGACGAGGTCACCGGTCCGAAGCAGACGGTGGGCGGCATGACCGTCTCCTACACCGGCGACCTGGAGGCGTTGGGCGACATGCGTTTCGTCATGTCCTACCCGGACGACGACTCCTGCGCCTCCACGGGCTACGAGGTCGTGACCGGCACCCTGGACGGCCGCGAGGGCAGCTTCGTGCTGCACCACACCGGCGGTTTCCGCGACGGTGTCGCGGACGGGACGTTCACCGTCGTCTCGGCGACGGGCGGCCTCTCGGGCCTGACCGGCACCGGCCGCATCACGTGGGCGCAGGGCGGACCGGGCCGGTTCGAGCTGACCTACGAGCTGCCTCGACCCGGCACCGCCCCACGACCGGATGACGAAGGGTGATCCCTCCGCGGTCCATGCCGGGCCGACCCACCACGACACCGCGCGCCCACCACGACGCCGGGCGCCGGCCGCGACACGCGCGACCGGCGCCCGGTGTGGCGCGGTGCGATCAGCCGCCGTAAGCGGAGACCGGCGGGCAGGAGCAGACCAGGTTGCGGTCGCCCTTGGCACCGTCGATGCGGCGCACCGGAGGCCAGATCTTCGGCGCCGCCGTGCCCACCGGGAACACCGCCACCTCACGGCTGTACGGGTGGTTCCACTCGGTCGCGATCGACGCCGCCGTGTGCGGCGCGTTGCGCAGCGGGTTGTCGTCCGCCGGCCACTCGCCCGAACCGACGCGGTCGATCTCGTGCCGGATCGCGATCATCGCGTCGATGAACCGGTCGATCTCCGCCAGGTCCTCGCTCTCCGTCGGCTCCACCATGAGCGTGCCCGCCACCGGGAACGACATGGTCGGCGCGTGCAGCCCGTAGTCGGCCAACCGCTTCGCCACGTCGTCCACCGTCACACCGGTCGCCTTGGTGATCGGCCGCAGGTCGAGGATGCACTCGTGGGCCACGAAACCGCCCTCGCCGGTGTAGAGCACCGGGAAGTGCTCGTCCAACCGCCGCGCCACGTAGTTCGCCGCCGCCACCGCCGTCAACGTCGCCCGCCGCAGGCCGTCCGCGCCCATCATCCGCACGTACGCCCACGAGATCGGCAGGATCGACGCCGAACCCCACGGCGCGGCGCTGATCGGCCCGACACCGGTCGCCGGGCCGGCCGTCGGCTGCAACGGGTGGTTGGGCAGGAACGGCGCCAGGTGCGAGCGCACGCCGATCGGCCCGACACCGGGACCACCGCCGCCGTGCGGGATGCAGAACGTCTTGTGCAGGTTCAGGTGCGACACGTCCGACCCGAACTTGCCGTACTGCGCGAGCCCGATCAACGCGTTGAGGTTCGCGCCGTCGACGTACACCTGGCCGCCCGCGTCGTGCACCAACCCGCACACCTCGCGCACGGTGTCCTCGTACACCCCGTGCGTGGACGGGTAGGTGATCATGATCGCGGCCAGCGCGTCGCGGTGCGCGTCGATCGTCGACCGCAGGTGCTCGACGTCCACGTTGCCGTGGTCGTCGCACTTGACGACCACCACCCGCATCCCGGCCATCACGGCGGACGCGGCGTTGGTGCCGTGCGCGCTGGACGGGATCAGGCACACGTCGCGGTGCGCGTCGCCGTTGGCGCGGTGGTAGGCGCGGATCGCGAGCAGGCCCGCGAACTCGCCCTGGCTGCCCGCGTTGGGCTGCAACGACACCGCGTCGTACCCGGTGATCTCGGCCATCCACCGCTCCAGGTCACCGACGATGGCCAGCAGCCCCTCGGCGTCGGACGCGGGCGCGAACGGGTGCAGGTCGGCGAACTCCGGCCACGTGATCGGCTCCATCTCGGCCGTGGCGTTGAGCTTCATCGTGCACGAGCCCAGCGGGATCATGCTGCGGTCCAGCGCCACGTCCTTGTCCGACAACGCCCGCAGGTAGCGCAGCAACGCGGTCTCGGAGCGGTGCGCGTGGAACACCGGGTGGGTCAGGTAGTCGCTGGTGCGTCGCAGGTCGGCGGGGATGCCGTCGGCGGTGTCGGCGTCCAGGCCGTCCACGTCGGAGACGGTCACGCCGAACGCCTTCCACACCAGTTCCAGGTGGTCGCGCGTGGTGGTCTCGTCGCACGCGATCGACACCACGTCGGCGTCGACCTGCCACAGGTTCACGCCGAGGTCGCGCGCGGCGGACACGACGTCGGCGGCACGGCCCTCGACCCGCGCGCGCACGGTGTCGAAGAACTCGCCGTGCACGATCTCGACGCCGCCCTCCAACAGGCCCCCGGCCAGCACGGTCGCCATCCGGTGGGCGCGGGTCGCGATCGCCTTCAGCCCGTCCGGACCGTGGTACACCGCGTACATCGAGGCGATCACCGCGAGGAGCACCTGCGCGGTGCAGATGTTGCTGGTCGCCTTCTCCCGGCGGATGTGCTGCTCGCGCGTCTGCAACGCGAGGCGGTAGGCCAGGGAGCCGTCCGCGTCGACGGACACGCCGACGAGCCGTCCGGGCAGCTGCCGCTCCAGGCCCTGGCGCACCGCCATGTAACCGGCGTGCGGCCCACCGAACCCGATCGGCACGCCGAACCGCTGGGTCGTGCCCACGACGACGTCCGCGCCGATCTCGCCGGGCGGGCGCAGCAGCGTCAGCGACAGCAGGTCGGCGGCGACCACGGCCATCGCGCCGGCCTTGTGGATCTCCTCGATCACGGCCTGGTGGTCGCGGACCACGCCGGACGCGCCCGGGTAGGACAGCAGCACGCCGAAGAAGTCGCCGCCGAGGCCGAGCCCTTCGATGCCCTGCGACAGGTCGGCGGTGACGATCTCGATGCCCAGCGGCTCGGCGCGGGTCTCGATGACGGCCAGCGTCTGCGGCAGCGTGTCCGCGTCCACCACGAACTTGCCCGACTTGGACCGGCCCGCGCGGCGGACCAGCGTCATGGCCTCCGCGGCGGCGGTGGACTCGTCCAGCATCGAGGCGTTGGCCAGCGGCAGGCCGGTCAGGTCGCCGACCATGGTCTGGAAGTTGAGCAGGGCTTCGAGGCGGCCCTGGGAGATCTCCGGCTGGTACGGCGTGTAGGCGGTGTACCAGGCGGGGCTCTCCAGCACGTTGCGGCGGATCACCGGCGGCGTGGTGGTGCCGTAGTAGCCGAGCCCGATCATCTGCGTCATCGGGCGGTTGCGCGCGGCCAGGGCGCGCAGCTCGGCCAGCGACTCGGTCTCGGTGGCGGGCGCGGGCAGGTCCAGCACCAGGTCGCGCTCGCGGATCGACTCGGGGACGGCGTGCTGCGCCAGTTCCTCCAGGGAGCCGACACCGATGACGTCGAGGATGCGGGCCAGCTCCGCGGGCCGCGGGCCCACGTGCCGGTCGGCGAACGGGGTGCCGTGCTCGAGTGCGGCGAGGGGGATGCGGTCCTGCGTCATCGGGGCTGCCTCCAGGGCTCCGGACAGACTTCTGCCGTTGCCCTCCCCCTCTGTCTTCTGCCCGTCGGCGGGCGCCTGAGAGCTTCACCCGGCTGTCGGGCTTGCACCGTCGGCGGGGTCGGCCGGTGTGCCCGACCCGCTTTCCAGAGGCGTCTCACCCGCACGGTCCTTGCGCCTGAGAGGTTCCGGGGAGGATTTGCTCCTTCGGCGCCGAGACGGGCTCGGACTCTCCCGCACGGGATAAAGCGACTACGCGCGAAATCGTACCCGGCGGACGTGCCCGGGGTACCACCGGCGCGACGTGGATCTCAGTGCGCCGCAGCAGGTCCGCCGGCCGTCGCGCCCGGATCAGCCGATGGCCCGGGTGCGACGGCGGCGGGACAGCTCGTCGTCGGCCGGTTCCACGATCTCGCCGCCGTCGGCGCGTTCGGCGGGGAAGTCGTGGATCGTGCCGCTGATCTCCCGCATCGCGCCGCTGACCGCGATGCCGAACACCCCCTGGCCGCCCTGCAGCAGGTCGACGACCTCCTCCGGCGAGGTGCACTCGTAGACCGTGGTGCCGTCGCTGAACAGCGTGATCCGGGCCAGGTCCTGCACGCCGCGGCGGCGCAGGTGGTCGACCGCGGCCCGGATGTTCTGCAGCGAGACGCCGGTGTCCAGGAGTCTCTTGACGACCTTGAGGACCAGGATGTCCTTGAACGAGTAGAGCCGCTGGCTGCCTGAGCCGTGGGCACTCCTTATGGTCGGGTTGACCAATCCGGTGCGCGCCCAGTAGTCCAGCTGGCGGTAGGTGATGCCCGCGATCTGGCACGCGGCGGGGCCGCGGTACCCGACCAGTTCGTCCGGCAGCGAGGAGTCCGGGAACAGTTCACCCTGTTCTCCGGATCCGGCCCGGATGGGCGCTTCCTCGACCACGCCTGCCTCCCCTCGGTCCGGTCACGACGACCGGCGACCAACGTGAAGCCGCCGCGGTGTCCGAATCACACCGTGGCAATTCACCTGAGTTCGACGGTAAGACCGCCTAGGGGGCAGGTCAACGCGACGCGCTGGGCGTGTCTGACCTCAAGGTCAGGTTGAGGTTGAGAGAGTCGCCCGTTGTAAGCCATTCGGGTGACGTTTAGTGATCGTTTAGTTCAGCAACGTTGACGTTGTGTAACCCGACCACGCGACACCCGAAAGTGGGACGCGTGGTTGATCAGTCACGCACCGCACACGCCTACGGGAAGCCGTTCACGGCCCGCGGCCGACGTCGCGCCCCTTCGCGGGTGTCGGGTCTTGTCAAGCACCCGACCCGCTTGTCCACCCTCGGCCGGCCGAAATCGTCGGTGCGTGCCGGCAAGATGAAGAACAGGGATCCCCCGGGCGGGGACCCCTGCGGAAGCGCGGACGGGCCGAACGAACAGCCGGACGGAACGGACGAACCAGGACGAGCCGGGAACCGGCGGCGCCAGGACGCGGACGACAACCGGCGGCGCAGGAGGCGGACGACAGCCGGGTCCAGGACGCGGACGGCAGCCGACGGCGCCAAGGATCGGACGACAGCCGGCGGCCAGGACGCGGACACGGCCCGCAACCGCACCGGGTAACGAACGTCGCCGGACCGCTGACTCGGGCGGGCACCGGCGAACGCGGTGGAACGACGAGACGGCTCGGGCTACGTGTCCGCGCCGCGGAAGTCCTCCGGCGACACGGAGTCGAGGAACTCGCGGAACTTCTCGACCTCGTCCTCCTGCTCGTCCGGGATGATGAGACCGGCCTCCGCCAGCACCGACTCCTCGGCGTGGATCGGCACACCGATCCGCAACGCCAGCGCCACCGAGTCGCTCGGCCGCGCCGACACCCGGATGTCACCGTCGAACACGAGTTCCGCGAAGTACGTGCCCTCTTGCAGGTCGGTGATCCGCACCTGCTCCAGTTGTCGGCCGAGCGCCCCGATGACGTCCTTGAGCAGGTCGTGCGTCAACGGCCGGGCAGGACGGACACCTTGCTGCTCCAACGCGATCGCCGTGGCCTCGACCGATCCGATCCAGATCGGCAGGTACCGTTCGCCCTCGGTTTCGCGCAGCAGCAGGATCGGCTGGTTGGCGGGCAGTTCCACCCGCACGCCGACGACGCGCATTTCGCTCATCGGGTCTCGCCTCCCTCAGCGCGCTGAAATTCTGGCGTCCCCGCTACCTAACGAGGATCCCCCACGTACAGTTTCGACGCTACCCGCCAAGCGGGCTCAGTGCGCAACCGCCCACCCGCTTCCGATCACGATGCGGACACGCGTTCACCTCGGCGAAACGGGACGACCTGCGACGTCACGCAGGCCCACCTTCACCAGCAGTGTGTGCAGGGTTACCGAGAGCGCCGCCAGTTCGCGCACGGCTTCGTCCACTCCGGCCCGGTCGCGCTGCCGGTGCCGCGTGCCGACGACCTGCTCGACGAGCCCGACCTCGCGGTCGGCGGCGGCGCGGAACGGCCGCAGGTGACGCGCTTCCAACCCGTGCTCCACCATGGCCCGCACGGTCGACGCGATCTGCACGGCCTCGTGGTCGTAGAACCCGCCCGAGCCGGCCCTGATCAGACCGTGCTGCTCCAGGTCCGCCAGCACACCGGGCTCGATGCCCGCCCGCGCCAGCAGGTCCTCGCGGGTGACCCGGTTCCCGGCGGCCGGGGCGAGGTCGACCGCGCGCAACGCCCTGGGCGCGCCCTGGTCGGCCGCGTCCAGCTGCTCCTTGATGACCTTCAGCGGCAGGTACCTGTCCCGCTGTGCGGACAGCACGTACCGCAGGCGGTCCACGTCGGCGGACGTGAACTGCCGGTACCCCGAGGCCGTGCGCGCCGGGCGGACCAACCCCTCCGACTCCAGGAACCGGATCTTGGAGATGGTGACGTCGGGGAAGTCGGGTCGCAGCTGCGCCAGCACCACCCCGATGCTCAACCCCCCGCGTGGCCGCCCGGCCGCCGTCACCGGAGCCCCATCGCTCAGGCCCCCTGGCCCCCGGCGCCCGGACCGGTCAGGAACACGAGGCGGAACTTGCCGATCTGCACCTCGTCGCCGTTGGCCAGGACCGCCTGGTCGACGGGCTCGCGGTTGACGTAGGTGCCGTTGAGGCTGCCCACGTCGATGACCACGAACTCACCGCCCTCGCGGCGGAACTCGGCATGGCGGCGGGAGACCGTCACGTCGTCGAGGAAGATGTCGCTGTCGGGGTGCCGCCCCGCGCTGGTCGTGTCACGGTCCAGCAGGAACCTCGACCCCGCGTTGGGGCCGCGCTTGACCACGAGCAGAGCCGACCCGGAGGGCAGCGCGTCGACACCCGCGACGGCCGGCTCCTGGGCGGGTGCCTCGGCGCCCTCGACCTCGGCGAGGAAGTCGGCCCGGAAAACGGAGGTCCGCTCCGGGGACTGCTCGGGCGGAACGCCTGGCCCGTCGTTCGTGCTCACCTGAGCTCTCCTCCTGCTGCTGGAACTCTCGAGACCACTAGAACCTATCGTGCCCGAACCCTGGTCTGAGGAGCGGCTCCCCCACCGACCGAAGAGCCGCCGGAAGATCGACGTCACTCCTGCGCCGCCAGCTCCTGGTACGCGGCGGCGTCGAGCAGGTCGTCGACCGCGGTCGGGTCCTCCAGCCGCAACTCCACCATCCACCCCTCGCCGTACGGGTCCGAGTTCACCAGGTCGGGCTGCTGGTCGAGCGAGTCGTTGCGCGCGACGACCTCACCGGCGAGCGGCGCGTAGATGTCCGAGACGCTCTTGGTGGATTCCACCTCGCCGAGCGTCTGACCGGCCGCGACCTGCTCGCCGAGCTCGGGCAGCTGGACGAACACGACGTCGCCGAGCTGTTCCTGGGCGTAGTCGGTGATGCCCACGCGCACGGTGTCCTCACCTGTGCGCAGCACCCACTCATGTTCCTCGGTGTACTTGAGCTCCTCGGGAATCACCGCGGTGTGCTCCTTCAATGACGGTGGATCTTCGCTGCCGGATCTTCCCACGTCGGCGTTCAGGCCGGCGCGACACCCGGCGTTCGCCGCATCGCGAGGGTGAACTGGTAGACGTACAGCACTCCCGACCACAGGTACAAGGCCCCGCCCCAGACCATGAACGCGTAGGCCACCGGCCGGGCGACCTGGGCGGCGGTGGAGGTGCCCTGGGCGAGCAGGAGCATCGGGAACGCGTAGAGCAGGTTGAACGTGGCGGCCTTGCCCAGGTAGTTGACCTCGAACGGGCCGTAGCCGCGGGCCCGCAGCACGGGCAGGCAGACGCCGACGACGAGTTCGCGGGCGACCAGCACCACCGCCACCCACCAGGGCACGATGCCCCGCACCACGAACGCGACCAGCGTGGCGAGGATGTAGAGCCGGTCGGCGGCCGGGTCGAGCAGCGCGCCGAGCTTGCTCGCCTGGTCGAGCCAGCGGGCGATCTTGCCGTCGAGCCAGTCGGACAGGCCCGCCGCGACCAGCACCACCAGCGCCCAGCCGTCCGCGTGCGGGCCGAGCAGCAGGTACAGGAACAGGGGCACGCCGAGCAGCCGCAACACGCTCAGCGCGTTCGGGATGGTCAGCAGCCGGTCGGCTGGATCGTGCGGCACGTCCGCACTGTAGAGGGCCGCCCGGCGTGCCCCGGTGGCCGACTCGCGCGGACCTCGCCGGGAACTGCCCGTGGCGCGTGGCTCGGCAGTTGTCCGAGCCGGTTGTTCGAGTCAGTTGTTCGAGTCAGTTGTTCGAGCGGGTGCGGCTCCAGCCGCGGCGTTGCAGTTCGTCACCGCTGAGCGCTTGCGGACGACCCCGGTCGTCGACGCCGACCCAGCGGGCTCGGAAACCTTCGAGCACGTAGGCGTGGCCCTTGCTCCAGACCACGCTGCACGGGGCTGTGGGCAGCGCTGCCGCTCCGGTGGTGCCGGCACGCGCTGCCCTGTGCTTCGCGGGCTCGGACTCGGTTTCCGTTCTGGTGCTCATCTGAAATCCCTCCACCAGGGTTGTCGCTCACGGCTCTCGTGGCGTTATCCCTGTCACCCGATTCTGCGCGACTGTGGCGGACGCCACCTCCTCGTGCGTGCCCAATCGCGGTCGACGGGCGGTTGGGTCGCCGAGTTGCGCGGAAACCGGGAGAACGCTTCTACCGGGGTGTAGCCGGCACCGGCGGGACCAAACCGTTCACCGTCCGTCATCCGCCGCACACCGAATGGCGCACTACACTGGGGCTGATCACGTGTCACCTGCGCGCTTGTGGTGCCGCCACGGGCTACGTACGGTGGGTGGCGCAGCGGTTGAGCCAACAGCCGCGCCGGGAAGTCCGGCTAGCGGGCACGTTCCGCCACGCTGCTTTAACTGCTGCGCGCACTTCGAGTGCGTCCGGGCTTCCCACCCAGCGGTACCAGCTGAAGAGGAGTGCCTCGTGACGGTTCAGGATCCGAACGTCGTGGCGACGAGCGGAGCCGAGTCCGCCGCGGTCGACAGCCCGCGGGCCGGGCAGCTCGGGCTCGACGTCCGCACCGCGGCCGAGGGTGTCGTCGTGGTCGCGGTGAGCGGTGAGGTCGACATGCTCACCGCACCCCAGCTGCGGGCCGAGGGGCTCAGGCACCTAGACGCCGGCAGCACGTTGGTGCTGGACCTGTCCGGGGTGACCTTCCTCGGCTCGGCCGGTCTGGCGGTGCTGGTCGAGGCGTCGCAGCACGCCAAGCGCCGGGGCGCGGCGTTCCGCGTCGTGGCGGTCGAACGCGCCGTGACCCGCCCGTTGGCCGCGACCGGCCTGGGCGAGGTGTTCAGCGTGTTCGAGTCGGTGCGGCAGGCGCTGGAGGCCGACGAGGCCCGCTGAGGCCCGGCCGGGAGACGGAACGGGTCTAGACGTGCGGCACCAGGTCCACGACTTGGTCCACGCCCGCCGCGACGAGTGCGCGGCGGGCGTGGCCGTCTTCGGGCACGCGCACGACCAGCCGGTTGCCCGCCGCGGTGGCCGCCTCGGCGACCGCGCTCAGGCTGCGGACCATGCCTTCGTTGCGCTCACCCAGGGCGCGCAGGTCCACCACCACCGGCACGGACCCGCCGCGCGCCGCGGTGAGGATGCGCCGGCGGACGGCGGGCGCGGCGGTCGCCGGGACGTCACCGCGCACGACGACCTCGACCCAGCCCTCGCGTGCGGTGACCAGCACGGGGTCGCCCGCCGGCGCGGGGGCGAAGTAGGTGCCGCGCGACGCGTGCCTCGGCGCGAGGACCAGGGTGACCGTCGTGCCGCCCGCACCGCGGTCGACCAGCACCTCGTCGACGTTCTCGCGCATCAGCAGCAATCCGCGGCCACGGGCGGAGAGGGTGGGCGGAGGCACGCGCCAGCCGCCGTGGTCGGTCACCACGACGCGGACGCCGCCGTCGGGTCTGGTCGCGGCGTCGATGTGCACGACGCCGTGCTCATCGGGCCCGTACGCGTGCTCCACGGCGTTGCTGGCCGCCTCGTTCACCGCCAGCAGCAGGTCGTAGCGGTCGTCCTCGGACAGTCCCTCGGCAGTCAGCCAGGCGTCGAGCCGGGCACGGACCCCCGCGAGCTGCCCGGCCTGGGCCGGGAACTCCACTCCCCAGTGGTGGTCCGCGAGTTGATCGGTCAAAAGGCCTCCCCGTCGCACCAGTCAGTCTTCCCACCCCGCGCGTCGCCTACACGTGTGAGCGACGATCAATCCGGGTACCGATAGCTTCAGCAGCACAACGAGACAGAACGGACGACGAGGTGAGCGTGTCGCACACTGAGCCGCGAAGCGGTGAGTCGGAGAACGCCCTGGCCGGGGTCGAGTTGCGGATGGCGGCCGACCCCACCCAGCTGTCGATCGTCCGTGCCGTGGCGGCGGACATCGCCATGAGGCAGGACTTCGACCTTGATTCCATCGAGGACTTGAAGCTGGCGGTGGACGAGGCGTGCTCGACGCTCATCTCGCTGGCCGCGGCGGGTGCTGTGCTCAGCGCCCGGTTCGTCGTGGTGGACGGATCCGTGCAGGTCTTCACCCAGGTGGGTTCGCAACGGTCGGCGCCTCCTGACCGGGACAGCTTCGGGTGGCGCGTGCTGAGCGCGCTGGTCGACTCGGTCACGACGTGGGTCGCGCCGCAGGCGGACGCGTTCGAGGTGCACATCGACCTGGTCAAGCGGTCGTTGGGGACGGTGGATGCGTGACGGGGTCGGACGGGGGCACGACGCGGTCCGGCAGCCAGGGGGACTACGACCACCTGGCGCCGCTGTTCGTCCGGCTCGCCGCGACCGCGAAGGACGACCCGGCGCGGGAGCGGCTGCGCGACGAGCTGGTGACCGAGCACCTGCCGGTGGCCAAGCACATCGCCAGGCGGTTCGGCCACCGCGGTGAGCCGCACGACGACCTGGTGCAGGTCGCCACGGTCGGCCTGATCAACGCGGTGGACAGGTTCGACCCGGAGCGGGGCAGCGACTTCCTGTCGTTCGCGGTGCCCACGATCATGGGCGAGGTCCGGAAGTACTTCCGGGACTCCAGCTGGTCGGTGCGGATGCCGCGGCGGCTCAAGGAGCTGCACCTGGCGATCAACGCGGGCTCGGCGCGGCTGTCGCAGGACCTGGGCCGGGCGCCGACGCCGAGCGAGCTGGCGCAGCACCTCGGGCTGAGCCGGGAGGAGATCCACGAGGGCCTGGCGGCGGGCAACGCCTACCACAGCGCCTCGCTGGACGACCTGCTGGTGGCCGACGACAGCTCCATCTCGCTGGGCAGCACGCTCGGCGAGGAGGACCCGGAGCTGGAGGCGATCGAGCAGCGGGAGGCGTTGCACCCGTTGCTGGAGAAGCTGCCGGAGCGGGAGCGCAAGATCGTGGTCATGCGGTTCTTCGGGAACATGACGCAGACCCAGATCGCGCAGAAGGTCGGCATCTCGCAGATGCACGTGTCGCGGCTGCTGGCCAAGACGCTGCGGCAGTTGCGCGAGGGGCTGACCGAGTAGGACGGTCCGGACAGGACCCTGGACAGGACGACGCCGGCGGGACCGGCGGAGTGGACGCGCCGAGGCCGCCCGACACCAGTGTCGGGCGGCCTCGGCGCGTTCGGGGGTTCGGTGCGTTCGGGGGTTCGGTGGGGACGAGCTCCGGTGCCGACGGGTCGGGCTGGGTTCGGCGGGGACCGGTGGGACTGGTTCGGCGGGGACGGGTGCGGCGCGGTGGTGGGGACGGGTCGGTCAGGACGGCGAGGGTGAGGTGCTTCGCCGGCCGCGGTGGTGGTCGGGGTGGGTCGGTCCGGGGGTGGGTCGGTCCGGGGGTGGGTCGGTCCGGCGGCCAGGGGTGTGGTCCGGGAGCCAGGGTGGGTCGGTCCGGCCAGGGGTGGGTCGGGGGCCGGGGAGAGGGGTCGGCCCGGTCAGGCGGCGGAACGGCGGCGGCTGGAGATGACGCGGCGGCGCTCGTCCTCGCCCATGCCACCCCACACGCCGTACGGCTCCTGGACCGCGAGGGCGTGCTCGCGGCACGGGTCGACCACCGGGCAGCGGGCGCACAGCTGCTTCGCCTTGTCCTCCCGGGCGGCCCGGGCGGAGCCCCGCTCGTTGTCCGGGTGGAAGAAGACCGCGCTGTCACGGCCTCGGCACAACCCCTCCTTCTGCCAATCCCAGACGTCGGTCACGGGCTTGGGCAGGCGCGCGGTGCTGGTCATCGGTTGAACCCCCTTGCGGTGTGTCACAGGTGCTTGATCACGGCTTACCCGCTGGTCCCCCGTGGGCAAACGTGGATGCGCCACATCGGGTGGATAACCGGGTCGGTGGGATTGGACCGCCGACCCGGAACCCGGCCGTCGTACGACTACTCCGGCTCCTCCTGCGCGAGCCGCTGGTCGAGGGTCTCGCCCTCGCGCAGCTCGCGCGGCGTGGTGCCGTGCCGGTCGGCGCCGCTCCAGTGCTCGGGCGGGTCGACGCCCTCCTCCAGCGGGTCGACGCCGAGCTCGTCCTCGTCCAGCTGCTCGATCTCGTCCAGCGGTCGTTCGTTCGGGTCGGTCATCGCGCGCCTCCCGCGGGGGACTTGGCGGCGCTCAGCTCGGGCGCCACCGACTCGGCCCAGAAGGAGAAGAACTGCTCCTGGTCGGGCCCGATCTGGTTCACGTACACCTCGTCGTAGCCGGCCTCCGCGTACTCGCGGACGGCCTCCACGTACGGCTGCGGGTCGGGGCCGACGGGCAGCGCCGAGCCCACCATCTCCTCGGTGACCAGCGCCGACGCCTGCTCGAAGTGCCGCGGCGTCGGCAGGACCTGCGCCAGTTCACCGGGCAGCTGCTCGTTGGCCCACAGCCGGTGGGCCGTCTTCACGCCCGCCTCGGCCGACGACGCGTGGCACACCTTGAACCCGGCCTGGGTGGGCTTGCCCTCGCCGCCCGCGGCGCGGAACCGCTCCAGCAACGACGGGTCGGGGATGGTGGAGCACAGCCCGTCGCCGATCCGGCCCGCGACCTCCGCCGCCTTAGGCCCGAACGCCGACACGTACACCGGCACGGGCGCCGGCGGCAGCGTGTAGAGCCGGGCGTTCTCGACCGTGTAGTGCTTGCCGCGGTGGCTGACCTCCTCGCCGGTCCACAGCGCGCGCATCACCTCGACGGCCTCCTCCAGCATCTCCAGCCGCTCGGGCGCGGAGGGCCAGGGGTCGCCGAAGATGTGCTCGTTCAGCGCCTCGCCGCTGCCCACCCCGAGGGTGAACCCGCCGCGGCACTGGACGGCGGCCGTCGCGGCGGCCTGTGCCACCACCGCGGGGTGAATTCGTACCGTCGGACAGGTGACGGCGGTGGTGATGGGCAACGACGTGACCTCCGACAGCGCCCCGATCACGGACCACACGAACGGGCTGTTGCCCTGCTCGCGGTTCCACGGGTGGTAGTGGTCGGAGATCCACAGGCGCTCGAACCCCGCCTGCTCCGCCCACCGCGCCTGCCTGACCAGCTCACGCGGCCCGCACTCCTCACTGGAGAGGAAATAACCGATGCTGACCATGGCCCCCGGTTACCCGCGCAGGAATTCCTGAACCTTGGTCCGAACGCCTCGCTTCACCACGTCCCACGCGTCCGGGTCACCCCTGAGCATCGCCTCTGCGGTGGCCTTGGTCTGCTCGAACGTGGTGTGCGGCGGGATCGGCGGCGTGTTCGGGTCGCACCGCACGTCGAGCACCACGGGCCGGGACGCCGACAGCGCGTGGTCCCACGCCGCGCCCAGGTCGGCCGGGTCGTCCACGTCGACGCCGTCCAGTCCGAGGGACCGGGCGAAGGCCGCGTACCCGACGTCGGGCAGCACCTGGGACTGCTCGAACTTCGGCGCGCCGCCCATCGCCCGCAGCTCCCACGTCACCTGGTTGAGGTCGTTGTTGTGCAGCACGCACACCACGCACCGCGGGTCGGACCACTCCCGGTGGTAGCGGGCGATGGTGATCAGCTCGGCGAGCCCGTTCATCTGCATCGCGCCGTCGCCGACGAGCGCCACGACGGGCCGGTCGGGGTGGGCGAACTTCGCGCCGATCGCGTAGGGCACGCCGGCGCCCATGGTGGCGAGCGTGTCCGAGAGCGACCCGCGCATCCGGCCGCGCAGCCGCACCAGCCGCGCGTACCAGTTCGCCGCCGAGCCCGAGTCGGCGGTGACGATCGCGTCCTCGGGCAGCCGGGGCGACAGCTCCCACGCGATCCGCATCGGGTTCACCGGCTCGGCGTCCACGAAGGACTGGCGGCGCAGCGTCCCCCACCACTCGTCGACGTTGCGCTCGACCCGCTCGCGCCACGACCGGTCCTCCTTGCGCCGCAACGAGGGCAGCATCGCCCGCAACGTCGCGCCGGCGTCACCCACGAGGTTGACCTCGGTCGGGTAGCGCATGCCGATGAACCGGCCGTCGACGTCGACCTGCACCGCCCGCGCGCGGCCGAACTCCGGCAGGAACTGCGAGTACGGGAAGCTGGAGCCGACGATCAGCAGGGTGTCGCAGTCGCGCATCAGCTCGTAGCTGGGCCGGGTGCCGAGCAGCCCGATCGAGCCGGTCACCCACGGCTCGTCGTCGGGCAGCACGTCCTTGCCCAGCAACGCCTTCGCCACGCCCGCGCCGAGCACGTCGGCGACCTGGCGCACCTCGTCGGCGGCGCCGCGGGCGCCCTGGCCGATCAGGATCGCGACCCGCTCCCCCGCGTTCAGCACCTCCACCGCGCGCTCGACGTCGTCCGGCGACGGCACGGCGGTCGCCCACGACCGGCTCGGCGCGCTGGACGGGACGTGCTTGAACGCGTGCTCGGGCGGCGAGTACGCCAGCTCCTGCACGTCCGCCGGGATGATCAACGCGGTCGGCGCGCGCTGCGCCTCGGCGGTGCGGATGGCCCGGTCCAGCGCGTTGGGCAGCTGCTCCGGCACCGTCACGTCCACCAGGTACTCCGACGCGACGTCCTTGAACAACGCGTGCAGGTCGACTTCCTGCTGGTAGCTGCCGCCCATCGCGGTGCGGGCGGTCTGCCCGACGATCGCGACCACCGGCACGCGGTCGAGCTTGGCGTCGTACAGGCCGTTGAGCAGGTGGATCGCGCCGGGACCGGACGTGGCCAGGCACACGCCGACCCGGCCGCCGAACTTCGCGTACCCGACGGCTTCGAGCGCGGACATCTCCTCGTGCCGCGACTGGATGAACCTCGGCCGGTCGTCGCTGCGCCCGAAGGCCGCGACGAGCCCGTTGATGCCGTCACCCGGATACGCGAACACGTGCTCGACGCCCCAGTCGCGCAGTCGGCGGAGCACGAAGTCGGCGACGGTGTCGGTCATGGCGGCCTCCCTGGAAAGGAAGGGGTTACCCGGTCCCGTCGCCGGCTAAAGCGGGAGCAGCAGGCGTCCGCCCAGCAGGAGGGTGCCGAGGGTGACGGCGGCGAACAGGGTCACCCACACCAGCCCGGGCACCCGGGTGATCCGGGCCAGTTGGTCGGCGTCGGACTGGCGGGCGAGCCCGCGCATCCGCCTGCGTTGCAGCTCGCCGACCGGGCGCACGCCGCCGAGCAGCAGGAACCACGTCACGAACAGCGCGAACGCGGCCTGCCACTCGGTCGTGGCGTACCACGACACGGTGAACATCACCGCGCCGGTCAGCACCACCGACAGCACGCCGAACGCGTTGCGGATCATGACCAGCATCCCGGCGAGCAGCCCCACCGTGGCCCACAGCAGCGGGCGGACGTGCTCGGCGGTCACGAGGGCCGCCGCGCCCAGCCCGAGCAGGGACGGCGTCACGTACCCGGCGAAGTACATGAGCACCACGGCGGGCCCGGTGGGCCGGCCACGTGACACGGTGACCCCGGAGGTGTCCGAGTTCAGCTTGATGCCCTCCAGCCTGCGGCCGGTGAGCAGCGCGACGAGGGCGTGGCCCGCCTCGTGCGCGATGGTGATCACGTGCCTGCTGTACCGCCACACGCCGGGGCTCGCCACCAGCACCAGCGCCAGCACGGCGGGAGCCCACTTCATCAGAGTCGACATTGCCGCCCAGCATAGGCAAGGGGCTTGACCTGGAGTGCGCTCCAGCAGCCAGGCTGATCGCCATGCGACGACAGCGAATCGGTTCACTGGAGGTCAGCGCCCTCGCCCTGGGCGCGCTGCCGTTCGGCAAGTGGGTGGACGAACGGACCTCGTTCGCGATCATGGACCGCTTCGTCGAGGCCGGCGGGACGTTCCTGGACACGTCGAACAACTACGTGTTCTGGGACGGCGGGACGGGCGACGAGAGCGAGGAGGCGGTCGGCCGCTGGCTGGCGGCGCGGGGCAACCGCGACGAGGTGGTGGTCGCCACGAAGGTGGGCGCGCGGCCGTTGACGCCCGGCACCGGCCTGGAGAACGCCGAGGGACTGGCCGCGGACACGATCCGCGGCGCCGCGCGGGACAGCCTGAGGCGGCTGGGCACCGACCACGTCGACCTCTACTACAGCCACATCGAGGACCGCGCGGTCACGTTGGAGGACACGCTCGGCGGGTTCGCGTCCCTCGTGGAGGACGGCGTGGTGCGGGAGATCGGGGCCAGCAACCACGCCACGTGGCGGCTGGAGCGGGCGCGGGCGGTGTCGCGGGCCAACGGGTGGCCCCTCTACACCGCGGTGCAGGAGCGGTACAGCTACCTGAGGCCGCGGCCGGGGGTGAAGCTGCCCGAGGGCGGTCACGTGCACATGACCGACGAGCTGTTCGACTACGCGGCGGCCGAGGGTGACGTGGCGCTGGTGGCGTACTCGTCGCTGCTGTCGGGTCAGTACCGGGACAAGCCGCTGGGCGAGCACTACGACCACCCCGGCACCACGCGGCGGCTGGGGGTGCTGCACGAGGTGGCGGCGGAACTGGGCGCGACGGTCAACCAGGTCGTGCTGGCGTGGCTGCTGCGCCAGGACATCATCCCGCTGGTGGGGGCCAGCAGCGTGGCGCAGCTGGACGAGTCGCTGGGTGCGCTGGAGATCAAGCTGGACGACGACCAGGTCCAGCGGATGGACTCGGCGGTCTGACCGGGGGGTGCCGCACACGACAGCGGTGCACGGCCCGCTCGGGACCGTGCACCGCTGTCGGCTTGCCGTTCGTCGCGCGTCGCGCTCAGCGCGGCGTCGTCACCGGCTGAACCGGGACTTGTGCTGCTCCGCGATGGCCGGGTCGATCGGCTGCACCGGCCGCGGGTTCACGGTCGGGTCCATCGACTCGATCCGCTCGTCGCCGTGAGCTCCGGGACGACCGTGGTCGCCGTGCCGGGAGTCGACCCGCTGGGTGGGCATCTGCTGCGTCACCGGGTCGGTCTCGGGGTCGCGGATGCTCGCCGCCCGCCCGTGCGGCGCCTGGTCGTGACGCCGGTCCGCGACCGGTTCGCCGGGGCCGACGACCGGTTCACCGGTCCGCTCGTCCACCGGCTCGTCCGTCACGATCTTGCGCCGGGCCGGCAGCACCGCGATCAGCAGACCCACCGCGGCCAGGCCGAGGTGCAGCCAGTTGTCGTTGACGTTGAGCGCCAGCGGGTTGCCCAGGCGTTCGACCGGGTTGGTGGAGAACACACCGGCCAGCGCCAGGCCCCACAGGAGCACGGCGCCGTAACCGAGGAACAGGATCCAGCCGTACAGCCGGGCCAGGCCGGACGTGCTCGCCATGAGCAGGCCGAGCACACCGAACGCCAAGTGGACCACGTTGTGCAGCGGGTTCAGCGTGAACCCGAGCAGCATCGCGTGCTGGTCACCCGCGAAGTCGCCGAACCCCGTGCGCACGAAGCCCAGCACACCCAACGCGAGGAAGACCAGGCCGACCAGGCCTGCCAGCACCTGGGCGGGTTGCAGGCCCGCGACCTTGACGCGACCGACCGTCGAGTGGTGGGTCATCTCGCCCTCCAACTGAGGACCACGAGCCCGTCTTACCGGGCTCCGGACGACCACCGACTACCCGGACCGTTCGCACCGCAAACAGGCCCGCCCGGCGTTGGGCCGAATGGCGCAGGGCACCGTCGCGGGGAACGGGCGCACGAACCCGTCCCCCCTTTCTTCGACAGGAGTCGAACACCCCGCCGTGCCGGGGTTCTTCCGCCCCGACCCACCCCATGAAGGCCGGGCCGCCAGGCCGCGCCGAAAGCGCGGTCGATCATCACGACCAATAGGCCGATTCGATTTCCGAATAATGTGCGCCGTTTGGCCGGATTCGTCGTACGAGCAGGTCAGGAGAGCTGGCCGCGGTCACCGGACGTGCGCGTCGCGGAGCCGTTCCACTCGGTCTCCTTGCTGTTCACGAAGGTCCCCTTTGTAGTCGTCGAACACCACTGCCGGTGTCGGTAGGACTATCTCCGAGCGGACCGCCGGTCGTCAAAGTGATTATGTCGATCGCTAATTGGCGGCAGTGGCCTTCCAGATCATCGAGTACCGCCAGTAGAGGTGCCGGCGGAACCGCGCGCCGGGCAGCACCGAGTCCGCCTCGGCCTTGATCTCGCGCACCGACAGCGACCAGTCACGCACCGGCGCGTCGTCGCGCGGGTCGTCGCGGACCAGCCGCACGGCGAAGTTCAGCGGCACCGAGGCGAGGCTCACCGCGAAGTCCCACGCGCTCTCCTCGCGGGCCAGCCCGAGCACCGCCACCACCCCGCCCGGCCGCACCAGCGACCGGAACCGCTCCAGCGCGGGCCGCAGCGGCAGGTGGTGCAGCGCGGCGATGCAGGAGACGAAGTCGTACGGCCCGCCCAGGTCGGTCGCCAGCGCGTCACCGCGCCGGAAGTCGACGCCCGGCACCTCGGCGTCGACGTGCCGGTCCACCGCCGTCACCGCGAGCCCGCGCGCGGCCAGCTCGCCCGCGAACGCCCCGTGCCCGCAGCCCACGTCCAACGCCGTGCGTGCGCCCGCGGGCACCTGCCGGAGCAGGAACGGGTGGTAGTGCGCGTTGTGGTCGAAGTGGTTCACACCCCTGGCGACGCGCCGGCGGCCACCGGGTTGCCTCCGGCGCAAGATCGCTTGACCTCGACTTAACTCGAACTCCTAGCGTGGCGGACAGCAACCGCAGAGGGGACCAGGACATGCACGCCATCCGTCAGCACGAGTTCGGCCCGGCCGAGAACCTCCGCTACGAACGGACCGCCGACCCGGAGCCGGGGCCCGGCCAGGTGCGGATCACGGTGACCGCGGCGGGGGTGCACCTGCTCGACACGTCGATCCGCCGCGGCGAGCACGGTGGGCCGTTCCCGCTGCCCGAGCTGCCCATGACGCCGGGCCGGGAGGTCGCCGGCGTCGTCACCGCGCTGGGTGACGGCGTCGAGGCGCACTGGCTGGGCAAGCGGGTCGTCGCCCACCTGGGCCAGGCCAGCGGCGGGTACGCGGAACTGGCCGTGGCCAACGCCGCCTCGCTGCACGAGCTGCCCGACCACGTGTCCGACGACGCCGCGGTGGCCATGATCGGCACCGGGCGCACCGCCGTGGGCGTGCTGCGCATCGCCGAGCTCACCGCCGACGACGTGGTGCTGGTGACGTCGGCCGCGGGTGGCCTGGGCGCGTTGTTCGTCCAGCAGGCCAAGGCGGTCGGGGCGAAGGTCGTCGGCGTGGCGAGCACCGCCAAGCTCGACCTGGTCCGCCAGTTGGGCGCGGACGTGGTGGCCGACTACACCCGGCCGGACTGGTCCGAGGGGATCGGCGAGGTCACCGTGGTGCTCGACGGCGTCGGCGGGGACCCGGGCCGCCAGGCCCTGGAGCTGCTGGGCGTCGGCGGCCGGATCCTGCTGTTCGGCTGGGCCGCGGGCGAGCCCACCCGCATCGAGACCGCCGACCTCTACCGCCTCGGCATCACCGCGGCGGTCGTGGTCGGACCGCGGATGATGAAGGGCACCAACCTGCGCGGGTTGGAGGAGATGGCCCTGAACGCCCTCACCGAGGGTCGCCTCACCCCGCTCACGACCACGTTCCCGCTCAGCGAGGCCGCCAAGGCGCACGCCGCGCTGGAGGGCCGCGCCACCGTGGGGAAGGTCGTGCTCAAGCCGTGAGGCGGGTGGCCCCGTGCGCGGCGAACGCGCACGGGGCCACACGACCACACCGGCCGCGGCCACACGGCCACCGGCCAGACCGGCCAGACCGGCCAGACCGGCCAGACCGGCCAGACCGGCCAGACCGGCTAGACCGGCTAGACCGGCACGGTGACGATCCGCTCGTCGTCGAAGTTGCGCACCTCGATCGCCGCGACGTCCTCGGGCGCGATGAGCGCCGAGCCGTCGAGGTTGGTGCCGTCCTTCTCTCCCGCCGCCGAGACCAGCCAGCTGCCCGCTTCCTGCCTGCTGCCGTCCTTGGCGACGACGAACAGCCTGCACTTCTCGTTCTCCGCGATGCCCGCCACGGACGCGTTCACCCGGACCCACCCGGCGGCGGGCTTGACCTGCACGGTCATCCGCGCGCCGGTCCGCGGGTCGGTGGCCGACCCGAGCCTGGTCCCGGCGGGCGGCACGGGCTGGGTCGAGGCCTGCTGCGTGGCGGCCACGTCGGGCGCGGTGCCCCGGCCGACCGCGAAACCGCCGCCGAGCACGACCGCGGCCACGGCCGCCGCGACCAGGCCGAGACCGACCTGACGACGGCGGAGCTGCGCGCCGCGCTCGGACCGCACCTGCCGCAACGTCCGCTGCAACAACAGGTCACCGCCTTCGGGCGGACCGTCGAGCAACGCCTCGGGGGGCACGTCGCCCATGACATCGGCCATCGACCTCAGTTCGGTCAACTCGGCGCGGCACCGCGGGCAGGACGCCAGGTGGGCCTCCACGGCACGTGCCTCCCGCTCGTCGAGCACGCCCAGCACGTATGCGCCGAGCAGCTGTGGATCGTGGTTCGTGGTCATCCGGCCACCCCCTTCAGCGCCACCTGTTGCCCGACGAACGTCTCTCTCAACGCGCGCAGCGCGTAATGCGATCTCGACTTCACCGTTCCCGGGGGCACCCCTAACGCCTCGGCCGCCTCGGTCACGCTGCGGCCCCGGAAGTAGATCTCCATCAGCACGTCGCGGTGGTCCGACGACAACCGGTCCAGGGCTTCGAGCACGACCATCGAGTCCACCACGGAATCGGCGTGGTCGCGCTGCACCGGCGGGGTCAGCGGGGTCTCGGCCACCTCCTGGGGCCGGGCCGCCCTCGCCCTGATCCGGTCCGTGACGATGTTGCGCGTCACCGTGAGCAACCAGCCGCGGACCGACCCCTTGCCGTTCACCAGGGCGTCCGGGTGCCGCCAAGCGCGCACGAGGGTTTCCTGGACGACGTCCTCGGCCGCCGCCCGATCCCCGGTCAACCGCGTCGCGTAGGCGAGCAGCGCCCGACCGTGCTCCTCGTAGAGGGACCGGATCAGTGCCTCGTCGGCCGCGGCCTCCCGTTTCCGGGACCACAGAGCCGCCATCCACCCACTCCTCTCGTCAACCCACGCCACGGACACGGACGCCGGAGGGGTTCGGTTCACCGCGGGCGGGAGAAGTTTCGCGGGTGTGCCCGGACCTCCGCCGCCGAGCCCGCACCACCACGCCGGCCGGAGCCCTCCGACCGGCGGGCCACCACGCCGGCCGCGCGTGCGGGAAGAACACGCGAATCGACGCGGTACACCGATTCCGGGCGGGTCGGAATCCTTTCGATCCCGCAGTCCCGACGCTTCGGTCATTCCTCCGATCGGGTGGGCCCGATATCGCCGTAGGTGATCTCCCGTGCGGTTCCGGAGATGTCGCCGAAGCCCGCTGAACAGGCGATGACGGTGCCGCCGCGAGCGAGAGCACAACGACCGCCGGTGCGCGATTCGGGGACCGTGACCTGGCGGTCCGGTCCTCGGCAGCGCGCTGGACAGGCCCGAAACAGGTGGGTAACTTCCACCGGGAACGTCGATCGGACATCGTCGACGAATTCTCACGAAAAGGAGTATCGATGAAGTTCAGGAACGTCGTGGTGACACTCTTAATGGCGCTCGGATTGGCGATTTCGATCACACCCGGTGCGATGGCAGTGAGCGACTCTTGGACGCACCCGGGCGATATCGGCAGGGCGAGCTACAACGACAACGGTGACAGCTACTGGGTGTGCGACATCAAGACCGACGACATCGGTGTCGTCGGCCGGATCAACGTCAAGCAGGCGGACGGCAGTTGGCACCACTTCCCCTACGTCCGGGACGGCAACGGCAACAACGGTGACTGCAGCACCCCCAACAACGTGGACGTGATCCGCGAGAACGCCTACTACACGTTCACGGTCTGCCTGCAGAACACCAGCGGGGGCACTCCGTACTACTGCCGCGAGTCGCCGCAGATCCCCGGTGCCTGACCGGGTCGAGGGCTAGGCGCAGGTCTTCCCGGTGTTCACGCAGGTCGTGACGTGGTCGATCAGCTCGTCCGGCATGACGTTGACGAACATGGCGTGGTCGGTGCGCGGGTCGCGCCGCTGGTCGGGGAAGCTGTCGATGGCGTACGGCCGCCCGGCGGGGACGTCGTAGGCGACCCGCACGCGCAGCTTCGGCACCGGGAACGTGCCCGGCCGGCACGCCCCGTTCGACCCCGGGAACTCGATGTGCGCCCGGTGGCTCGGACTGTCGGTGGTGCGGCCGTCCCAGCAGCTGGGGAAGTCGAACGTGCGCAGCACCCTGCTGCCCGGAGCGCACTCCGGGTAGCGGTCGGTGTGCCGGTCCTCGAACCCGGTGCAGCTCCACCGCGCCCGGCCGCGGCCGGTGTTCACCGCGGCCGGGTCGCCGGTGATCATGCGCAGGAACCTCGGCATCGGCACGACCTCGCTGACCGGGCTGCCGGTGAACGCGATCTCCACGCTCGACGGCGGCAGCACCTCGCCGGTGTTCCCGTGCACGCCGCCGCCGGGCGCGTGCTCGTCGTGGCCGGTCCGGTCGGTGAGCCGCAGCACCGGCCAGTAGTAGGTGGACCGGTCGCCGGAGCCGCAGGTGGTGCCGGCGGCGGCCAGCGACTCGTCGGTGGAGCCGGCGTGCGTGCCCACGTTGCCGACGTACTCGTGGGTGTGGTGCGCGCCGGACGGCTGGCCGGGCGCGATGACCATGTTGTCGGCGTTGAGGTGGCGGGACTCGTTGCGCCCGCAGTCGACGCGGAACGTGCCGGTGGAGGCGTCCTGGGTGGTGGTGACCGACTCGACCGCCACCGGCACGTCGCCGATGGCCACGGTGCGGCTGTCCGCGCAGCCGGCGGCCAGCACGAGGACCAGCAGCAGTGGCGACCACCTCACGTCGACAGCTTATTCGGACGGGCACGACCCGACGCAGGGCGACCGGCCGGCTGAGACGGTGAGGCGACGAACGCGCGGCACGGCGGGCACCGAGTGGGCGATTCAGGGTGACCGGGTGGCGGAGCCGGTGACCAGGACGCGGCCGTCGACCGTGACGACGGCGACCGCGGCGAGCTCGTCGGGGTCGACCATCGCGGCCCCGGCCAGCGCGGTGTCGCCCGGACCGGCATCGACCGGCCGTGAACCGGTGGACCGGGCATCGGCGGACCGGGCATCGGTGGACCGGGCGTCGGCGGACGGGGCGGCGACCCAACCGCCGGCCACGTAACGCCGTCCGCGCACGTCGGTGACCACCAGTTGGCACCGTTCGCCCGCCTTCACGCCGTCGACCACCGCGCGCAGCCGCACCCAGCCGTCGGCGGGCGTGATCGTGGCGGTCATCCGCACGCCGTCGGCCGTGGTGGCGACCAGGACCCGCTCCCCCGGCACGCTGTGCCGGCCGAGGTACGCGCCACCGGCCAGCACCGCGGCGGCGAGTGCGGTGCTCACCGCCGCGACGACACCGCCGCGGCGCTTGCGGTCGCGCATCCGCTCGGTGCGGACCTGGCGCAGCGTGCGTTCGAGGATCGGATCGTGCATCTCTTCTCGTTCAGCTCGTGCTCGGACGTGCTCCGAACGGCGACGGGTTGCGGCGGGTGGCGTGCATCGGCGGGCCTTCCTCACTGGCGACCAACACCCCTGACACGGACCCGTGGGACGTTCGGTTCAACGTCCGGTTCGACCGCCGCCGGATCGACGCCGACGTGCCGCGAGGCGGCCCCGACCCGGGACCGCCTCGCGCGGGTGTCGCCGTGCCGACCGGGTCAGTTCAGCTGGACCCGGAGGATGCGGCTGTTCGAGTTGTTGGGCACGCTGTCCCGGTCGTCGCTGGTGGTCAGCCACAGGCTGCCGTCCGGCGCGCGCTCGACCGTGCGCAGCCGGCCGTAGGTGCCCTGGAAGTGGGTCGTCTCCGAACCGACCGACGTGCCGCTGATCTGCAGCCGGTAGAGCCTGCTGCCGCGCAGCGCGGCGACGTAGACGGCGTTGTTGACGATGGCGATGCCGCTGGGCGAGGCGTTGGCGGTGCTCCACGTCCGCTTCGGCGCGATGTAGCCGGAGCAGCTGCCGGACGTGCCCTCGCACGCGGGCCAGCCGTAGTTGCCGCCGCGCTCGGACAGGTTCAGCTCGTCCATGATCGTGTTGCCCAGCTCGGCCTGCCACAGCCTGCCCTGGCCGTCGAACGCCAGGCCCTGCACGTTGCGGTGGCCGTAGGTCCACACGTACCGGGCGTTGCCGCCGTTGCCGTAGAACGGGTTGTCGCTCGGCGGTGAGCCGTCGGCGTTGAGCCGCAACACCTTGCCGCCCAGGTTGGACAGGTCCTGCGCCCAGTTCGCGTTCTGGCCGTCACCGGTACCCGCGTACAGCTTGCCGTCCGGCCCGAACTCCAGCCGGCCGCCGTTGTGGTAGCGGTTGCGCGGGATCCCGGTGAGCAGCACCTGCACCGAACTCGGCACCAGCGCGTTGTTCTGCACCTTCACCCGCACGATCCGGTTGTCGTTCGCGGCCGTGTGGTAGATGTACAGGTAGTTGTCGGACGCGAAGTTCGGCGACACCTCCAGGCCGAGCAGGCCGCCCTCGCCGTTCGTGGTGACGACGTTCGGCACCGTGCCCAGGGTGGTCTTCGTCCCGGACGGCGACAGCTTGACGACGTCGAACGCGTCGCGGCGGGTGTAGACGCCGGAGCCGTCGGGCAGGAAGTCCAGGCCCCACGGCACGTCGGTGTCGGTGGCCAGCTGCGTCACCGCGCCCACCTGGTCGCCGCCCGACGACGTGGTGGCGCTGACCCCGGTGCTCCAGTCGGAGACGTTGCCCACCGCGTCGTACGCCCGCACGGTGAACAGGTAGGTGGTGTTCGGGGTGCGCCCGCCGATGGTGGCCGACGTGCCGGTCGCCTCACCGACCCTCGACCCGCCCGCGAGGATCTCGTAGCGGGTCACGCCGACGTTGTCGGTCGACGCGTTCCACGCCAGCGACACCGAGTTCGCCGTGACGCCCGTGACGCGCAGGCCCATGGGAGGCGTCGGCGGCTGCGTGTCGGCCTGCGCAGGCGGTGTGGTCACCTCGGTGTTGTTGCTGGCCTGGGAGATGTTGCCGGCGGCGTCCTTGGCGTTGACGTAGTAGACGTAGTTGCCGTTGGGGTTCAGGCCGGTGATCGTGGTGGAGGTGCCGGTGACGGACTTGACGAACTGGCCCCGCTGGTAGACCTCGTAGGACGTCACGCCGACGTTGTCGGTGGCCGGGTCCCAGGCCAGGTCGACCGAGGTGGGCGTCACGTTGGCCGAGCGCAGGCCGGTCGGCGGCGACGGCGGCGTGGTGTCCGCCTGCCCGGTCTCGCCGAACACCTGGAACTCCTGCAACGAGTAGCCGTTGTAGGTAGTCGTGCGGCACCGCGTGGTGCCGTACATGCGGACGTACCGACCGCTCCCGCTCACCACGAGGTCCTCCACGCCGCCTTGGCCGTTGGCGGTGGAGTGGACGCTGGTCCAGGTGTTCGCGTCCGACGAGACCTCGACGCGGTAGGCGCGGGCGCAGGACAGGTCCCACTGGAGCCGGACCCGGGTGATGGCGGCGGTGACGCCGAGGTCGACGTAGATCCACGACGGGTCGACCCCGCCGCGGCTGGCCCACCGGGTGGACGAGTTCCCGTCCACGGCCATGGACGGCGCGTAGCCGGTGGTACCGGAGGACGAGGCGACCGCCGGTTTCCCCTGGGACAGCAGGACGGGCGCCGCGCTCGCGGGCGCGGCGGACACCAGGGCGGACGCCACTACGGCGAGCGCGGTCGCGAGCGGGACCGGCCAAGCGCGCCGGGTACGGGGTGCCACAGAAGCCTCCACGGTCGTTGGCGACTCCCCCGGAACACCAGGGGATCGGTGCGGCGGCGGCGGGGTGCGGCGGCGGAAGGGCGGCGCGGCGGCGGAGAAGGACGTCAGCGTGACCGGGGTCTGATTTTTCGCAACTGTTTGACCCCCGAGTCGGTCGCGTGTAGTCATCGAGCTGTCACCCAAACGGTAAGGGCTTTCCCCAGCAGCGTCCAGTGGTGTCTCGTGGAGAGGGGGAGCGAATGCGCCCGATGTCGCGCTTGCGCCGGTCCACCGCGCTCCTACCCGCCGTGCCGGCGGTGACCGCGTGCGGCGGGAAGACCCGCTGATGAGCCACCGGTTCACCGAACTGCGCGTCGACGGCGTGCGCCGCGTCTTCGGCGACCACGTCGCGCTGGCGGGCATGGACCTGACCATCAGGGCCGGTGAGTTCGTGACGCTGCTCGGGCCGTCCGGCTGCGGCAAGTCGACCGCGCTCAACTGCCTGGCCGGGCTGCTGCCGCTGTCCGGCGGGCGGATCGTGCTCGACGGCACGCGCATCGACCGGCTGCCGCCGGACAAACGCGGCTTCGGGATGGTGTTCCAGGACTCCGCGTTGTTCCCGCACATGACGGTGCGGCACAACATCGCGTTCGGCCTGGCGGTGCGGAAGGTCGCGCGGGCCGAGCAGGCCCGGCGGGTGGACGAGGTGCTGCGGGTGGTGCGGTTGACCGACCACGCGGACAAGTACCCGGCGCAGCTGTCGGGCGGGCAGCGGCAGCGGGTGGCGATCGCGCGGGCCGTCGTGCCGGAGCCGCCGCTGGTGCTGATGGACGGGCCGCTGTCCAACCTGGACGCCTCCCTGCGGCTGGAGATGCGGTCGGAGATCCGCAGGCTGCACCGGTCGCTCGGGCTGACCACCGTGTACGTCACGCACGACCAGGAGGAGGCGTTGGCGCTGGCCGACCGGCTCGTGGTGCTGCGCGACGGCGCGGTGCAGCAGGTCGGGTCGCCCGAGGAGGTCTACACGCACCCGCGCAACCACTACGTGGCCGGGTTCATGGGCTACCGCAACCTGCTGTCGGTGACGGTCACGTCGGTGTCCGGCGAGCGCACGACGGTGTCGCTGGGCGGTGTGCCCTTGACCGGGGTGCACCGCGACGGCCCGCCGTCGGGCGACGCGGTGGTGGCGATCCGGCCGGAGGACTTCAGCGTGGCGCTGCGCCGGACCCACAACGTGCTGGAGGTCGTGGCGGAGGTCGTCGAGTACCACGGCCGCGAGCAGGCGGTGGAGGCGCGGCTGCCCGACGGGCAACCGCTGCACCTGCGCACCACGAGCAGGCTCGCGCCGGGTGACGCGGTGCGGCTGCGCGTGCCGGCCGAGCGGGTCCTCGTGTTCACGCCGTGACCCCGTGTGCACCACCGGCCCGCCCTCGCTCACGGCAGCAGCAGCCCCCAGTGGACGGCCCACGGCACGAACACCACGCCACCGGCGACCAGCAGGCCGAGGCGCACGTCCGACCTGGCCCGCCACCACGCCGGGATCGTCGCGGCGGTGGCGACCACGGCCGCGACCGCCAGCAGCTGGAGCCCCAGCCACGGCAGCGGTCGGCCCGCCACCACCGGGCCGAGGCTCTTCGCGCCGCTGGAGGCGAGGTGGCCCAGGTACCCGAGCAGCCCGAGGACGCTCAGCAGCCCGGTGGTGGCCGCCCCACGCGCCGCGCGTCGACCGGATCCCGCCTCGCGACGTCCCCGCAGCCGACGCACGGCCGCGCCCACCCCGTAACCGGCGAACGCCACCAGCAGCACCACGACCGCGCCGAGCTGCACCCACGGTGACCCGGCCTCGACCGGCGTGCTCCGCTGCTCCTGGTGCGGCGCCGGGCCGACCTCGGTGGTCGGCGGCGCCGCGGCGAGCCCGTCGACCCACGTGGCGACCTGCTCCAGGTAGGCCGGGGACACCTCGTCACCCCGCTGGAACCCGGCCGGCGACAACCGCATCGTGTGATCGGCGCCGGGGACGGCGCGCAGCGCGTAGTGCCCGTTGCCGCCCCGGTCGAACGACTCCTGGAAGACGCGCATGCTCTCCGCCGCGGGGATCACCCGGTCGAGGGCACCCCACAAGCCGAGCACCGGCTGGGTGATCCGCTCCAGCACCGGCGCCGGGTCGTAGCCGGCCTCGGGGAACACGCCCGCGCCGACGAGCAGGCCCAGGGTGGTGCGCGAGACGGTCCCCACCAGCGAGCCGGTCACCCCGGCGGCGGCGAGCCGGTTGACGAGGTTCCACGACTGCTGCCGCTCGGGCGCCATGCCGGGCGCGCCCACCGTGACCACGAACGCCACCTCGGTCGAGCCGGACGCGGCCAGCGGCGCCACCCAACCGCCCTCGCTGACGCCCCACAGGCCGGTGCGCGCCGGGTCGACACCCGCCTGCGCCCGCAGGGCCCGCGACGCGGCCAGCGCGTCGTCGGCCAACAGCCGGAAGTCGACGTCGGACCTGGACCGCTTGGGCCGCTTGTCGTAGATCAACGTCACGATGCCCGCCCGCGCGAACGCCTCGGCTTCCCGGCGGTAGCCGTCCCGGGTCACCCGCCCCGAGCCGTGCACCATGACCATGGCGGGCCGGGGCGTGCCTGTCTCCGGTGCGATCACCGTGCCGTGCAGCGTCAGGTCACCGCTCGAGAAGGTGATGTCCTGCTCGACCAGCCCGGCGGGCGCGGCCCGGGCCGGCGACGCGGGTGCGACCAGGGCCGCGATCACGGCCGTCGTCGCGAACAGCCGTCCGAGGGCACGCCGAAACGGCGAGTTGCGTCCGGGGAGCACAGGTGCTCTCCTTCCAGTGGGAGTCCGTGCGTACGAGGAACACGCCGAATCGGCGTGGTGCTGCGGCTTCCGCCTTCCTGGGCCGTCGAGTGCCAGCTCGACGGCCCAGGGTTCTCCGCGCGGTCAGGGACGCTCGTCCGGCTCCGGTGCGCCGGGGAGGGGGAACCCGAAGAAGCGGACGGCCACGGGTCGCGCGTCGGCGGGCGTTCGCGCCGCCGGTCGTTGGTAGCGCTTGAGCAGCGCCATGTACTCGTCGAAGAACTCGTGCAGCTCGGGCAACGTCACCCGGATCGTGCCCCGCGAGTGGGGCAGCGCGTCCGCCCACTCGCCCAGCTCCGCCCGCCCGGCCAGGTAGCTCGCGAACAGCTCCTGGTCCGCGGCGAGCTTGAGCTGGTTGAGCTGCTCCATGAGGGACCGCACCTCGGGGTCGTCCGGCGCGCGGGGGTAGCGCAGGTCCAGCACGGGCGTGCGCCACCACCGCTCCCGGCCGCGGGCGCGTTCGGGCACCTCCTCCACGAAGGCGTGCTTGGCCAGCATCCTGAGGTGGTAGCTGGTCGCGCCGCTGCTCTCGCCCAGTGCCTTGCCCAGGATGCTGGCCGTCGCCGGGCCGTGCTGCCCGAGGTGCCGCACGATGCGCTGGCGCAGCGGGTGCGCGAGGGTGCGCAACTCGTCCACGTCGGTGATCTCGCGCGGTTCGACCATTATGCAAAGCTACCTTTGCAAAGGTGGCTTTGCAACCAGCTCAGCCGATCTCGTCGAGGTGCCGCCCGCCCGGCTTCCACACCGCCACGACGGACGGGCGCGGTTGGCTCGTCCCGCCGTCCGGCCAGTGGGAGGCGGGGGCGTCCGCGCTCGCGCCGTCCACCTCGCCGGGGTGCTGGACGCACACCGTGATCACCCGCTCGCCGATGACCGGGCCGCAGGTCTCCCCGCCGCGCGGCACGGTGAGGAACAGCTTCACCCGTCCCCGCTCCGGCCCTTCGGTGGCGACCGCGTACAGGCCGTCGTTCAAGCCGCCGAGGGCGCCGCCGGAGTCGGTCGAGATCCACAGGTTGCCGTGCCGGTCGAACGCCACGTTGTCCGGGCTGGAGATCGGCGACACCCGGTCCTTCGGGAACCCGGCGAAGTAGGTGTCCGGCGAGTTCGGGTCACCGCAGACGAGCATGAGGTTCCAGCCGAACGTGAGCGACCGCGGGTCGCCGTGGCGCTCGGTGAGCTCCAGCACCTGGCCGTGCTTGTTGGCCACCCGCGGGTTCGGCTCGGTCGCGCCTTCCTTGCCCTCCTGGCCGCGCTCGACGTTGTTGCTCAGGGCGCAGTAGATCCGACCGGTGTGCGGGTGGGCCTCGATGTCCTCCGGGCGGTCCATCTTGGTCGCGGCCACCCGGTCGGCGGCCAGGCGGGTGAAGACGTAGACCTCCTCGGCGGTCATGCCCGGCACGAACGAGCGGTCGCCGGCGGCCAGCGGGATCCACTCGCCGCCGCCGTCGAACCTGCCGTCCGAGGGCAGCTTGCCGGAGCCGTCGATCTCGGCGGGCGGGCTGTCGCCGGTGAAGCGGCCCACGTAGAGGGTGCCGTCGTCGAGCAGGGTCATGTTGTGCCTGCGCGCGGCCTTGCTGTCGCCCTTGCGCACCCTGCCGGTGGAGACGAACTTGTAGATGTACTCGAACCGCTCGTCGTCGCCCGAGTAGGCCACCACCCGACCGTCGGGAGCGAGGCGGACGTTGGCGCACTCGTGCTTGAAGCGGCCCAGCGCGGTGTGCTTGACCGGCGTGGAGCCGGGGTCGTCCGGGTCCAGCTCGACCACCCAGCCGAACCGGTTGGGCTCGTTGGGTTCCCGGGCCAGGTCGAACCGCCGGTCGAACCGCTCCCACTTGCGCTCACTGGCGCCACCGGTGATGCGGTAGCGGGCGAGCCGGGTCCGCGCCTCGGCGTCGGGCACCTGGTCGGCGTTGGCGAAGTACTGGTTGAAGTTCTCCTCGCCGGACAGGATCGTGCCCCACGGCGTGACACCGCCCGCGCAGTTGTTCAGCGTGCCCAGCACCCGCGTGCCGGTGGGGTCGGCCGAGGTCTTGAGGTACGCCGAGCCCGCGGCCGGGCCGGTGAGCCGGAACGGGGTGTGCAGCGTGATGCGGCGGTTGTGCCGGGAGAACTCCGGGACGAACCGGCCCGTCGACGGCTTGCGCCGGACCTGGACGACCGACAACCCGTGTGCCGCCCAGGCGATCCGGACCTGCTCCTCGGTCGGGTTGTCCGGGTCGTAGCGGTGGAACATGAACTGCTCGCTGGAGTACTCGTGGTTGGTGACCAGCAGGTTCACCAGCCCCAGCGGGTCACGGGGCAGCAGGGCGGCGAAGTCGCAGTTGTAGCCGAACTGGCGGGCCTGCGCGGCGGCGGTCTGGTGCTCGAAGTCGAACGCCGGCGCGTCGGGGAACAGCGGGTCGCCCCACCGGATCACCACGGCCTGCTCGTAGCCGTCGGGCACGACCACCCGGTCCAGCTGGTTGGGCGTGACCGGGGTGAAGTCGATGCCCCTGGTCGGCCGGGCGGTGTCGGCGTGCGCCGGCGCTGCGGTCGAGGCCGCCAGGGCGACGACCGCGCCGGCCTTGAACACCGTGCGGCGGCTGATCACCTCGCTGATGACGTCGCCGAGGTAGGGGTTGTCGGTCGGGTTGGGCGCCTCGTGGAAGCACGCGTCGCCGCAGCGGTACGTGCAGGTGACCCTGGCGCGGCCGGGTGAGTGGTTGGCGAGCAGCGGCAGGTGAATCCGTTGTGACGGCAACGTCATCGCCTCCTGTGTAGGTGGGGTTCCGAGTACCGTACGACGTCGTCGACCCGACGTTCAGCGGTAGAGCTCCCCGTACAGCCCGGCGTGCGTCGAGTGCACGACCTTGCGCTTGACCTTCAACGTCGGGGTCAGCTCGCCGTCGTCCTGGCTCAGGTCGCGGTCCAGCACGGCGAAGCGCTTGACCTGCGAGACGGGCGCGAAGTGGGAGTTGGCCTCGTCCACCACGTCCTGGACCAGCGACCGCACCTCGGGCGTGCGGGCCAGGGTCGGCAGGTCCGTCGGCAGGCCCTGGGCCCGTGCCCAGGGGACGACCTCGTCCTGGTCCAGGGTGATCAACGCGACCAGGTACGGCTTGAGGTCGCCGTACACGACCGCGTGCGAGATCCAGCGGGACTGGCGGAGCTGGTTCTCGACGTTGGCGGGCGCGATGTTCTTCCCGCCCGCGGTGATGATGATGTCCTTCTTGCGGCCCGTGATGGTGACGAAGCCGTCGTCGTCGATCTCACCCAGGTCGCCCGTGTGCAGCCACCCGTCGGTCAGCACCTCGGCGGTGGCGGCGGCGTTGTTCCAGTAGCCCGCGAACACGTGCGGCCCGTTCATCAGGATCTCGCCGTCCTCGGCCAGCTTCAGCTGCAGACCCGCGATCCCGTACGCGCCGACCGACCCCAGCTTGTGCCGCGCCAGCGTGTTCACCGTGCCGACGCCCGTCGACTCGCTCATGCCGTAGCCCTCCAGCACCGGCACGCCGGCCGCGGCGAAGAACTCCAGCACCTCGACCGAGATGGGCGCCGCGCCGGACAACGCCTGCCGGAGCCGGCCGCCGAAGATCGCCCGCACCTTGGCGAACACCGGGTCCACCCGCTCGAACGCGGCGGCCAGGTCCGCCGGCAACGGCCGACCGGCGGCCCGCAGCTCCCGCACCGCCAACCCGACCCGGACGGCCTGCCGCAACTGCTCCTCCGGCACGCCGGCCGTGGCCGCGGTGTAGACCTTCTCGAAGATCCGGGGCACCGACGGCAGGAACGTCGGCCGCACCTCTGACAGCTCGGCCACCACCTTGTCGGTGTCGCCGCCGTAGAACGCGACCGTGGCGCCGATGTACAGCGCCGACAGGTGCACGATCTGCGCGAACACGTGCGCCAGCGGCAGGAACAGGTACGACACGTCGTCCGGCGTGATGTAGGACAGGTCCTCGGTGAGCCGGCACATGGTCAGCCAGTTGCGGTTGGTCAACACGCAGCCCTTGGGCGGCCCCGTGGTGCCCGAGGTGTAGATGATCACGGTCGGGTCGTCGGGGTCGATCGCCGCACGGCGGTCGTCCAGCTCTCCCGGCACCGGCGACGTGCGGCCCTGCGACCGCAACTCGTCCAACCCGCCGTCCTCGATCACGACGACGTCCCGCAGCGCGGGCACCTGCTCCCGGATCGAGTCCACCTTGTCCCGTTGCGCGGCGGACTCCGCCACCAGCAGGACCGCCCCAGAGTCACCGATGATCCACGCGCACTCCTCCGCCGCGCTGGACGGGTAGATCGGCACCACGATCCCGCCCGCCGCGAGCACCGCCAACTCCACCGCCGACCACTCGGGTCGGGTGTCGGACAGCACGCACACCCGGTCGCCCGGCTCCACACCCAGGTGGACCAGCCCGGAGGCCAGCTCCATCACCCACTCGGCCACCTCGGTGAACGTCAGGTCCTGCCACTGCCCGTCCCGTCGGTGGCGCCACGCCACCCGGTCGTCGTGCCTCTGGGCGGCGGCGAAGGGCAGGTCGGCGATGACGCGCATGGAGGTGCTCCTCACTGAGCTGAAGACGCGGAGGGGGTGACGTGCACGGGGACGCCGTTGAGCACGGCGGTGCCGGAGAGCGGGTCCAGGGCCAGGTCGTCGGTGAGCAGGTTGACGTTGACGCCGGGGTGGGCCCTCGCGGTGGTGAGGCGGGTGCCGGGGCGGTCGTGGCCCCAGCCGTGCGGCAGGCTGACCACACCGGCGGCCAGGTCGGCGCTGACCTCCACCGTCACCTCGACCTCGCCGACCCGTGACGTGACCCGGGCCAGGCCGCCGTCCACCAGCCCGAGCCTCTCGGCGTCGGCCGGGTTCACCAGCAACGTGCACAGCGGCTTGCCCTTCACCAGCGCGGGCACGTTGTGCAGCCACGAGTTGTTCGACCGCAGGTGCCGCCGACCGACCAGCACCAAACCGCCCACCGGTGCGTGCAGCGCCTCCAGCACGCGCGGCACGTCGGCCGCGATCGGCTCCGGGCACAGCTCGACCCGCCCCGACGGCGTGCGCAGGATCTCCGGGACGCGGCTCGTCAACGGTCCCAGGTCCACCCCGTGGGGCCGGTCGAGCAGGTCGGCCAACGACAGCCCGTACGGACCGGACCGCAGGCGCGCGTCCAGCAGCCGTTCCTCGCGGGTGTACTCCGAGTCCCCGCTCAGACCGACCAACGCGTCGAGATCGGCGTCGGGCCCGAGCCCGGCGAAGATCCCGGTCAGCCGCAGCAGGATGTCGCCCTCGTCCAGCTCCCCGGGCCCCAACGGCGCGGCAGGCCGCGAGTACTTGGCCACGTTCCGCACCGACAACGACAGGAACGCCAGGTCGTAGTGGGCGCGCCGACTCGGCGGCGGTGGCGGCAGGATCACGTCCGCGTGCCGCGTGGTCTCGTTCAGGTAGGGATCCACCGACACCATGAAGTCCACAGTGGACAAGGCCGCGTCCAACCGCCCCGAGTTGGGCACCGACAACGCCGGATTACCCGCCACCGTGACCAACGCCCGCACCTGCCCGGCCTCGATCTCGTCGGCCAACGTCACCACCGGCAACTCCCCCGCCACCTCGGGCAACCCCCGCACCCGACTGCGCCACCGCCCGGTGACGAACCCCTTCCCCGACCCAGTCCCCCGACGACCGTGTGCGGGCAACGGGAACATCGCACCCCCGGCACGGTCCAAGTTGCCGGTCAGGACGTTCAGCACGTCGACCGCCCAACTGGCCACCGTGCCGAACTCCACCGTCGTGGTCCCGATCCGCCCGTACACCGCCGCCCGGGGAGCCGCCGCCAACCGGTGCGTCAAGGCCCGGATCTCCTCCGCCCCGATGCCGCACCGCGACGCCACCACCTCCGGCGTGAACGGCTCGACGAGCCGCCGCACCTCCTCCACCCCCACGACGTGCGGCGCGAGGTCTCCAAGATCCACCAACGAGGCCGCGAACAACTCGTTCACCATGGCCAACAGCAGGAACACGTCCGTTCCCGGCACGATCGGCAGGTGCCCGTCAGCCGCCGCCGCCGTGCGACTGCGACGCGGATCGACCACCACGAACGCCCCACCACGCGCACGCAACGCCTTCAACCGACCGGGCGCGTCGGGCACGGTCCACAGACTGCCGTTGGACGAGAACGGATCCGCACCGAGCAGCAACAGGAAGTCGGTGCGATCGACATCAGGTACCGGGATCGAGTACATGCCACCGAAGAGCAGCCCGCACGACACGTGCTTCGGCATCTGGTCGACCGTCGCCGCCGTGAACACGTTCCGCGACCCCAACGCCTTCCGCAACCCACCCGCGTACAACCCACCGGCCAACGAGTGCACCGTCGGATTCCCGAGGTACATCCCCACCGCATCCCGACCGTGCTCGGCGATGATCCCGCTCAACCGCCCGTCCACCAGCGCGAACGCCTCATCCCACGACACGGCCTCGAACTCCCCGCCCCGCCGCACCACGGGCACCCGCAACCGGTCCGGATCCGCGTCCAACGCACCGAGCGACGCACCCTTCGGACAGAGGAACCCACCGCTGAACGGATCCTGCCGATCACCACGAACCGCAGTGACCCTGTCCCCCTCGATCGTCAACTCCACCCCACAGGTGGCCTCACACAACGGACAGGTCGTATACGCCGTACCCACGCGACTCTCCACCCCTCCCACCCCCAAGGCCCCCAACGGACCCGCCACCAACCCACCAAGGCCCCCACAAGGACCCCAACGGACCCGCAGCGCACCCACCGAGGCCCGATTTGACATGGGTTCGGGTGCCTTAGGCTGGACGAAGCCGGGCAGGCAGGGCGGGACGCTTTTCCCCGCCGTGCCTGCCC
>NZ_JBFAQZ010000015.1:0-201855 GCF_040673975.1 Actinosynnema sp. NPDC050801
GGCGAAGACGTCGATCACGCTGCCGGAGAAGACCGCGACGCCGCGGTTGAGCACGTGGATGCCCAGGAAGCTCAACATCAACGACTGCGGCCGGACCTGCGCGTCCTGAGCCGGCGGATCGTCACGCGTGATCTCCGGGTGAGCGCGGCCCGTGCCGTCCATGGTCCTCCTTCACCTCATGACGTTAGGCAGATTCTTGACGACCGACACGGATCAGCCTAACTTCAAACGGGTGCCGGTTCGAGCACGGGTCGGCGGGAAGGACTCACGATGGATCTGGCGGGCAAGGTCGCGGTGGTCACCGGTGGCGGACGGGGGCTCGGGCTCGCCTACGCCACCGCCCTGGCCGGCGCGGGCGCCTCGGTGGTGGTCAACGACGCCGACGAGCAGGCGGCGAAGGCGGCCGTCGACGCGATCGGGGCGGCGGGCGGCACCGCGGTCGCGGAGGTCGGCGCGGTGGGTCCGACCGAGGTGGCCGACCGCCTGGTCGGACGTGCCGTCGAGGAGTTCGGCCGGCTGGACCTGCTGGTGACCAACGCGGGCGTGCTGCGCGACCGGGTGCTGTGGAAGATGACCGACGACGACTTCGACACGGTCGTCGACGTGCACCTGCGCGGCACGTTCACCTGCGTCCGGGCCGCCGTGCGGCGGATGCGCGAACAGGGTGGCGGTGGCAGCGTCGTCGTGGTCGGCTCACCGGCCGGACAACGCGGCAACTTCGGCCAGACCAACTACTCCGCGGCCAAGGCGGGCGTCGTCGGCATGGTGCGCACCTGGGCGATGGAGTGCGCCAAGGCGGGCATCGCGGTCAACGCCGTCATCCCGGTCGCGGCCACCGCGATGACCAGGACCATCCCGGCGTTCGCGCCCTTCGTCGAGGCGGCGGAGCTGCGGGGTGAGCCCCTCCCGGCGTGGCTGCGCAAGGGCGAGGGGTTCGGCACGCCGGAGGACGCCGCCGGGCTGCTGGTCTTCCTGGCCTCCGACGCGGCGCGGGGGATCACCGGCCAGGCGATCGGCATCGGCGGCGACAAGGTCTCGCTGTGGTCGCACCCGGAGGAGGTCAGCACGGCCTACCTCGACGGCGGTTGGGACGCGGACGCCCTCGCGGCGGCGTGGGCCACGTCGGTGGGACGACGACCCGAGACCTACGGCATCCCCGCCCCCCAAGCACCGACCGCGTGAGGGGGGTCCCGCCATGACCACGTCGCCGGACGTCCACGAGCTGGTGGCCATCGACGTCCACACCCACGCCGAGGTCTCCGCCGACGGTCGACCCTCGTTGCCGCAGGACCTGCTCGCCGCGTCGGAGAAGTACTTCAAGGCGCACGGACACCGTCAGCCCACCATCCCGGAGATGGCGGCGTACTACCGCGAACGGCGGATGGCCGCCGTGGTGTTCACCGTCGACGCCGAGCACGCCACCGGGCACCCGCCCATCGGCAACGAAGAGGTCGCACAGGCGTGCGCGGAGCACGCCGACACGCTCATCCCGTTCGCCAGCGTCGACCCCTGGCGCGGCCGGGCCGGCGCGCGGACCGCGCGGCGACTGGTGGAGGAGCACGGGGTCCGCGGCTTCAAGTTCCACCCGAGCCTGCAGGGGTTCGCGCCCGACGACCGCCTCGCCTACCCGCTCTACGAGGTGATCGAGGAACTCGGCGTGCCCGCGCTGTTCCACACCGGGCAGACCGGTATCGGCGCCGGCGTGGCGGGTGGTGGCGGCATCCGGCTGAAGTACTCCAACCCGATGCTCGTCGACGACGTCGCGGTCGACTTCCCGGAACTGCGGATCATCCTGGCCCACCCGTCGTTCCCGTGGCAGGACGAGGCGCTCGCGGTGGCCACGCACAAGCCGCACGTCCACATCGACCTGTCGGGCTGGTCACCGAAGTACTTCCCGCCGCAGCTCGTCCGCTACGCGAACTCCTTGTTGCAGGACAAGGTGCTGTTCGGCTCCGACTACCCCGTCATCACCCCCGACCGCTGGCTCGCCGACTTCGCGGAGCTGGACATCAAGCCCGAGGTCCGCCCGAAGATCCTCAAGGACAACGCCGCCCGCCTGCTGGGCCTGGTCAAGGACTGAAGGGGTCGTCATGCGCAACCAGGGCATCGGCTCGTGGACCGCGCGGAGGGTCCGCAAGACGCCGGAGAAGGTGGCGGTGATCCACGGGGGTCGCGCGTCGACCTACCGGCAACTGCACGAGCGGGTGCTCCGGCTGGCGCACGGCCTGCGGCGGGTCGGTGTGGGCCGGGGCGACCGGGTCGCCTACCTGGGGCCGAACCACCCGGCGTTCCTGGAGACGTTGTTCGCCGCAGGCGCGGTCGGCGCGGTGTTCGTCCCGCTGAACACGAGGCTGGCACCCGCGGAGGTGGCGCACGTCCTGACCGACTCCGGCAGTGGCGTGCTGGTGTACGCCCCGGGGCAAGCGGCCCTCGTCCAGGCGGTCCGGGGCGACGTGGGGCCGTTGCGGATCATCGCGCTCGACCACCCCGCCGCGGGCGAGTCCTCGTACGAGGAGGTGATCGCGTCGTCCGAGGCGGATCCGATCGACGAACCGGTCACGCTCGACGACCTCTGCCTGATCATGTACACCTCCGGCACGACCGGGCGGCCCAAGGGCGCCGTGCTGACCCACGGCAACATCACCTGGAACACCGTCAACGTGCTGGTCGACGTCGACCTGACCAGTGACGAGGTGACGCTGGTCGTCGCACCGCTGTTCCACACCGCCGGGCTGAACATGACCTGCCTGCCCACGCTCATCAAGGGCGGCACGGTCGTCCTGATGCCCACCTTCGACGCCGCCGAGGTGCTCGAACAGGTCGAAACCCACCGCGTCACCTACATGTTCGGCGTGCCCACCATGTACAACGCGATCGCCGCCTGCCCGCGTTGGCCGGAGACGGACCTGTCCAGCCTGCGGCAGGTCAACTGCGGCGGCGCGCCGGTGCCGGAGTCGACCATCCGCACCTACCAGCGGCGCGGCCTGTCCTTCAGCCAGGGCTACGGCATGACCGAGACCTCGCCCGGCGCCCTGTACCTGACCAAGGAGATGAGCGAGGCCAAGGCGGGCACCGCCGGAGTGCCGCACTTCTTCACCGACGTGCGCGTGGTCGGACCGGGTATGACCGACGTCGCGCCCGGCGAGAAGGGCGAGATCGTGATCAGCGGGCCCAACGTGATGCGCGGCTACTGGCAGCGCCCCGCGGAGACGGCGGGCGCCTTCGGCCCCGACGGGTGGTTCCACTCCGGCGACATCGCCACGCCGGACGAGGACGGCTACATCGCCGTGGTCGACCGCATCAAGGACGTGATCATCTCGGGCGGGGAGAACATCTACCCCGCCGAGGTCGAGAGCGTCCTGCACGAGCACCCCGCGATCGCCGAGTGCACCGTGATCGGCGTCCCCGACGACCGGTGGGGCGAGGTCGGCCGGGCGGTCGTCACCGTCAACCCCGGTGCGGAAGCGGCCAGCGAGCAGGACGTGCTGGCGTTCCTGCGCGGTCGGCTGGCCGGCTACAAGATCCCGAAGTCCGTGGTGTTCGTCGACGAGCTGCCGCAGAGCGCCACCGGGAAGCTGCTGAAGAAACTCGTCCGCGCCCGTTACGGCACGGGCTGACCCGTCCGCACGGTCCACAGGAGACACACCGCATGGAGATCACCGCAGAGGGCATCGACGGCCTGAAAGCACTCGCCGGCGCCGACCTCGGCCACACCGGGTGGCTGGAGGTCACGCAGGACCGGGTGAACCTGTTCGCCGAGGCCACCGACGACCACCAGTGGATCCACGTGGACGTCGACAAGGCGGCCGACGGTCCGTTCGGGGGCACGATCGCGCACGGCTACCTCACGCTGTCGCTGATCATCCCGCTGTTCACCGCACTGCTGAAGATCAACGGCGTGTCCATGAGCGTCAACTACGGGCTCAACAAGGTCCGCTTCCCGTCACCGGTGCGGGTCGGCGCGAAGATCCGGCTGCACGGTGCCGTCGGCGGTGTCACCGACGTCAAGGGCGACGGCGTGGAGATGCTGATCGACTTCACCGTCGAGATCGACGGCGGCGACAAGCCCGCGTGCGTCGCACAAGCGGTGCTCCGCCACTACACCTGAGGTCCGCGCCGCGGACCGGCAGCACACCCGCCCTCGCAGCGGAGGCACCCATGGCAGTGACGCCCGCCCGTTCCGGGCAGGACTCCGGCGCAACGCGATCCATCGGCCGGATCGCGGGCACGAGCTTCATCGGCACGGCGATCGAGTGGTACGACTTCTTCATCTACGCCAACGCCGCCGCGCTGGTCTTCGGCACGCAGTTCTTCCCGTCGCTGTCGCCCCTCGCCGCTTCGCTGGCCTCGTTGTCCACCTTCGCGGTCGGCTTCCTGGCCCGGCCGCTGGGCAGCGTCGTCATGGGGCACTACGGCGACCGGGTCGGCCGCAAGTCGATGTTGGTCACGTCCCTGCTGGTCATGGGTGTGGCGACGGTGCTCATCGGGCTGCTGCCGACCTACGCCCAGATCGGGGTGTGGGCGCCGATCCTGCTGGTGGCGCTGAGGTTCATGCAGGGCCTCGGGGTGGGTGGCGAGTGGGGCGGCGCCGTCCTCGTCGCGGTGGAGCACGCGCCGGAGTCCCGCCGGGGCTTCTACGGCAGCTTCCCGCAGATGGGCGTGCCCGCCGGGATCATCCTGTCGAACCTGGTGTTCCTCACGATGAGCTCGGCGCTCAGCCGCGAGCAGTTCGCCTCGTGGGGCTGGCGGGTGCCGTTCCTGCTCAGCGCGGTCCTGATCGCGGTCGGCCTGTACATCCGGCTGCGACTGGAGGAGTCGCCGCTGTTCCTGGCGGCCAAAAAGGCGCGGACGGACTCCCGGATGCCCGTGGTGGAACTCCTGCGCGACCACTGGCGGCGCGTCGTGCTGGCCGGTCTGGCGTTCATGGCCGCGAACACCATCGGCTACATCACCCTGGTCTACGTCCTGTCCTACACCACCGGTCCGCTGCAGATGCCGCGGAGCACGGTGCTGCTGCTCGTGCTGCTCGCGAGCGTGGTGCAGTTGGTGGCGACGCCGGCGCTGTCCGCGTTGTCCGACCGGCTCGGCCGGCGCAAGGTCTTCCTGGCCGGCGCGGCCCTGTCCGCGCTCTGGTCGTTGCCGCTGTTCATGCTGCTCGACACCCGCAGCCCGGCGGCGGTGCTGGTGGGCCTGGTGGTGGCGGTGACGTTCCTGTCCGCGATGTACGGCCCGCAGGCCGCCATCGCCGCCGAGCTGTTCCCGACGCGGGTGCGCTACAGCGGCGCGTCGCTCGGGTACCAGCTCAGCGCGATCTTCGGCGGTGGGCTGGCGCCGTTGGTCGCGACCTCGCTGTACGCCAGGACCGGCACGTCGGTGTCGACCGCCCTGTACCTCGCCGCCATCTGCCTCATCAGCCTCGTCGCGATCGCGTTCGTGCCGGAGACCCACCGGACCGGACTCGTGGACCCGACGACCCGGACCTTGCCACCGCAGGAGGTTGCCACATCATGACGTTCGCGCGTAACCAGTGGTACGTGGCGGCCTATGGCCGCGAGATCGGCCGCGAGCTGCTCGCCAGGACGATCCTGGGCGAGCCGCTGGTGTTCTACCGCAGTGAGGAGGGCGAGGTGGTGGCGCTGGCCGACCGGTGCGTGCACCGGCGCTACCCGCTCTCGGAGAGCAGGCTGGAAGGCGACACGATCGTCTGCGGCTACCACGGCTTCACCTACGACAAGGCCGGCAGCTGCGTGTTCGTGCCGGGGCAGGCGCGGATACCGCGCACCGCGCGCGTGCCGTCCTACCCGGTGGTGGAGCAGGACTCGTTCGTCTGGGTGTGGATCGGCGAGCGCGACCGGGCCGACCGGGCGCTGATCCCGCGGGCGCCCTGGCTCGCCGACCCCGCCTACACCACGGTGTGCGGGATGGAGCCGCTGGCCGCCCGGTACGAGCTGCTGGTGGACAACCTGATGGACCTGTCGCACGAGACCTACCTGCACGGCGGGTACATCGGCACGCCCGAGGTGGCGAACACGCCGATCACCACCGAGGTGGACGAGGACAACGGAGTCATCTACGTCAGCCGGCACATGGCCGACGCCGCGTGCCCGCCGTTCTACGCCAAGTCCACCGGGATCGAGGGCCGGATCACGCGCTGGCAGGACATCGAGTACCACCCGCCGTGCCTGTACCTGCTGCACAGCCGGGTCGCGCCGGTCGGCGTGCTGCCCGAGGCCGACGGCTCGGACCCGCACGGCTTCCACGTCGAGGTCGTCTACGCCATCACGCCCGAGACCGAGCACAGCACGCACGACTTCTGGGCCGTGGCGAGGGACTTCGCGCTGGACGACCGGGAGGTGTCGGACTTCCTGAGGGAGAGCAACCGCACGGTGGTGCTCCAGGACGTCACCGCGCTGGACATCCTGGAGCGCGTGATCCAGGCGGAGCCGCCGGACTACCAGGAACTGTCGATCAACATCGACACCGGCGGGTTGGCGGCGCGCCGCATCCTCAAGCGCATGGTGGCCGAGGCCGACGATCCCGCGAAGGCGGCGGCGACATGAGTGACCGGGTCTCGATGTTGCGCGGCGACAAGGTCTACCGCATCCACTGGAAGCCGGGCACCGACCTGCTGGTGGGCGTGTGCCACTGCGGCGCCGAGCACGACTCGGAGGACCCGGTGCAGCTGTGGGACTGGCTGCTGGCCCACCCGGAGGGGCACGAGCCGCCCGCGGCCGTGCCCACGCCGACAGCCGACCGGCAGCCGGTCGGCGCCCACCCCTGAACAGGAGCCCCGATGACCGCGTCCACCGAGTCACCGGCACAGGTGGAGTTCGGCGTGCTGCTGGAGTGCAAGGAGGTCATCGCGGACGGCGTCGTGCGGCTGACCCTGCGCCACCCGCACGGCGAACCGCTGCCCGCCTGGGAGCCCGGCGCCCACGTGGACCTCGTGCTCGGGCCGGACCTCGTCCGCCAGTACTCGCTGTGCGGCGACCCGGCGGACCGCTCGGTGCTCCAGGTGGCGGTGCTGCACGAGCCCGCCGGCCGTGGAGGTTCGCGGCACGTGCACTCGACGCTCACCGAGGGTCGCACGGTGCGCGTTCGAGGGCCCCGCAACCAGTTCCCGCTGGTGACGGCGGACCGCTACCTGTTCATCGCGGGCGGCATCGGCATCACGCCGATCGTGCCCATGATCAGGGCCGTCGCGGCTCGTGGCGCGTCGTGGCGGTTGCTGTACGGGGGCCGGACGCGGTCGTCCATGGCTTTCGCCGGGGAACTGCGCGACCGGTACGGCGACCGGGTGGTCGTGCGGCCGCAGGACGAGACCGGGCTGCTGGACCTGGACTCGTTCCTGGTGGCGGACGCGGAGGTCTACTGCTGCGGGCCGGAGCCGCTGCTCGCCGCCGTCGAGCAGCGCGCTCCCGCCCCCGCTCGCCTGCACGTCGAGCGCTTCACGCCCAAGGCCGTCGACGGCGAGCGCACGTCGTTCGAGGTCGAGTTGGCGCGGACGGGCCGGACGCTGGTCGTGCCGGAGGACAAGTCGATCCTGCACGCGGTGGAGGAAGCCGGGATCCCGGTGCTGTCCTCGTGCCAGCAGGGGACTTGCGGCACGTGCGAGACAGGTGTGCTGGAGGGGGTTCCCGATCACCGGGACGCGGTGCTCAACGCCGAGGAGCGGGCCGCCTGCGACGTGATGATGATCTGCGTGTCGCGATCCCGCGGCCCGCGGCTGGTCCTCGACCTGTGAACCGCGACCTGTGACCTGCGAGCCGGACCCGTCGATCACGAATCCCGCGGTCGCGAACGGCTCGCGAACGGCTCCAGCCGCTCCTCCGCACGGACGGGTTCAGCCGCAGGGCACGGCCGGGCTCCCCAACGCCGCCGTCGGCGTGCCGGTGGTCAGCCCGGTCAGCGTGACGGGGACGCGCACGCAGTTGTCACCCTCGTCGAGCTCGCGCAGCCTGTTCCCGGGGTCGACGCGGGTGACGAGCGCGTACGTGCCGTCCGCCAGGCCGCTGACCTCGATCATCTGGTCGGGCAGCGCCCACCAGTACCCGTCCGCCCAGCCGCGGGCGATCCCGTTCTTGAACGCGTCCACTCCGGGCGGCGAGTCCGGTTCGGGGTCGAGGCAGCGCGGCGCCGGGTAGGTCTGCGGCGAGTTGCCCTTCCGGTCCCACCACGCCAGTTCGGTGTCGGCCATGCAGAAGCCGTTCTTCTTCCCGGTGGCGGCGGGGGCGGTTCCGGTCGGCCGCCCGGCGGCGTCCACCGCCCACAGCTCGGAGACGGAGAAGTCCTCGAAGTGGTAGTGGGAGTGGATGGGGTGGTAGTGCATGGCGCCCACGGACGCGACGTCGGTGAACGTCCCGTCGGAGCGGTGGACGCGCTGGGCGCCGGGCACCTCGTGCGGCCGTTGCCCGGCGGGCGTGCTGTAGCGGACGTCCACCGGGCCGTCGCCGGTGTTGGCCATGGCCTGACCGAACCGCAGGCACAGCCGCGCGTCCCGCTCCTCGACCTCGCTGCGGAAGCACGACGAGCCCGGCTCGGCCGCGTCGCCGAAGAACGGCGGCGGCGTGTCGAACGTCGCGAAGCGCTGCGGCAACGCCTCCAGGTCGGGCAGCAGGTCGCGCGGCGCGGGTTCGACGCGGGAGTCCTCGTTCTCCACCAGCCCCTCGTACCGGACCGAGCGCGACGCCAACTCGGGCACGAACGGGTTCTGGAAGACGTAGACGGTGTAGCGGGCGGTGGTCTTGGGCAGCCACACCGAGCGCGACGGGCCGATCTGCGCGTCGGCGAGGGCGACCCGGCGACCACCCCGGTAGACGGCGAAGCCCAGGCTGTCGTCGGGCGTGGCGCCGACCGTGTGGATCGCCAGCTCGACCCCGCCGGGCCGGTCCCGCAGCCGCGCGGGCAGCCGCACCGCGACGTCGGCCCGGTCGCACCCCACCGGCCGGCACTCGGGCACGTCGCGCACCCGCGGGTCGTCCCGGACCACCGAGCCGCGCCACGACTCCGACCGGTCCGAGTCGACCACCACGCCCGGACCGCGCGCGGCCGCGGGAACCGCGGCGGTCAGCAGCGCCACCAACACCGGCACGACCACGGCTGCACCCCTCATACCGACCAGCCTCCCGCCGCGGAGCGGCGGTTGTCAGCCCTCGCACCCCGATCGGGTGCGCCGCCGACAGGGGACCGGGCCGTTCATCCGGTCAGCGGCGCGGCACCGGGGTCGTGGCGAGGAGGACGGGCTCCTCGGTGATGGTGATGGTGTCGCCGGAGCGCACCGCCTCGACCTCGCCGTCGAGCCGGCGCAGTTCGCGGGTGCGGGGCCCGGCCGCGGTGGCGGCGGTTCCCCGGTCGGTCCAGCGGAGTGAACTGGTCCGCGTCACCCCCGACGGCACCGCCACGACGTTGCTCGGCTCCGCCGACGGCCTGCAGAACCCGACCTCGGTGGCTGTGCGCGGCGACGTCGCGTACGTGCTGAGCGCCGCCTACACCACCGCCACCGACCCGAACCTGGTGCTGGCGGCGCTGCGGTGCCCCTGACCGACGGGACCCGAGCCGGCTCGTGCGGGTGCCCGGCCGACCCGCCGAGCGCCTCGACCACCGTGCTCCGCGCTCACCAAGCAGGCGAAGCCCGTCCGGTGACGCCGGACCTGGTGGTCACCGCTTCCAGGTGATCGGTGACTTCAGGTAGTCGTCGCCCTCGCTGTACTCCGCGCCCGTGACGGCTCCGTCGCCCTCACGGGCCCCCTGCAGGACGCAGGTCTCGTACTTCGCCCCCGCGGTGGTGAAGTCCTTCTTCGCGGTCTCCGACTGGCACTGGGGGGTCTCGCCGGTGATGATCACGCCGGTGGACCGGCCGTCCGCGCCGACCGCCCGCAAGCGCACCGAGCTGTAGGACAGGTCGGTGCCGTCGACGTTCTCCACCGAGACCCTGATGTAGTAGGGCGTGATGCCCTTGGCCTTGTCCCCGAAGGCGGCCAGGTCGGCGTTGGAGCCCTGCTCGATCGCGGTGACCACGATCGCGATCGTGCCCTTCTGGTCGGTGCCGTACTCGAACGGCACCACCGCGCGATCACCGACCTTGAGCTCGGCGTTCGGCGGGGTGACGTCACCCGAGGCCGCCTTGGGCTTGGCCGAGCTCGACGGCGCGGAGCTCGACTTGGCCGACGTGGTCGACGTCCCGGTCGAGGCCTCGGTGGAGGACTCGACCGGGGCCGGTGCCGCGCTACCCCCGGTGCTGCTCCCACAGGCCGACGACAGGAGGGCCGCCGCGCTCACGGCAGTGATCAAAGTGCGACTGACGGGCATGAACGGATCTCCTCGCTGCCGCCTGGGAGATGGCGGGTTCGGTGAAGGACTCGGTGCGGCACGGGCTCGCACGTCGTCGCCCCCGACCGCATGGCCGGACCGTATCCGCGATCGGGCCGGCGCACTGTGGTCCGTTCACACCACAAGTCACAGGTCGTCGAGGAGGACCAGGCCGTCCTGGATCGCGCGCGCCACCAGGGCAGCCTTGGTCGGCGCCTCGCGGCCGCTGAGCGCGTACTTGATCCGGATCCGCTCCAGGTGGGAGTTCACCGTGTTCAGCGAGATCCCCAGCCGCTGGGCGACGAAGTCCTTGGACTCCGACTGGAACCACTCGACCAGCACCTCGGTCTCCCGCGCCGACAGCACCGGCCGCTGGTCGGAGCGGTCGCCGGCGAGCGCGCCCGCCAGGGACGGCGGGGTGTACGCCCGGCCCGCCGCGGCCGCCCTCGTGGCCTGCAGGAGGTGGTCGGCGCCTTCGGCCTTGGTCAGGTAGCTCAACGCACCCAGCTCCAGGCATTGCAGCGCGATGTCGTCGTCGGCCCGCATCGAGTAGACCACGACCCGCCTGCCCGCCTGGGCCAGCCTCCGCAGGTCACCCAGCGCCGGGGCCGGGCCACCCAGGTGCAGGTCGAGGATGACCACGTCGGCGTCCGCGCCCTCACCGAGCCACGCGACGCGCACGTCATCGCCCGCGGCGGCCACCCGGATCGGCGGCGTGCCGGACGACAGCCAGTGGGCGACCCCGGCCCGCACCGCCGGGTGGTCGTCCACGACCACCGCGCTCAAGCGCTCGTCCGCCTCCACCTGGCCTCCATCCGCACGTGTTCACCATAGGTCCCGCAGTCCACCTCGACCCGGGAAGAAGGGGTGACCGCCACTTCGACACCGGCGTCCGCGACCACGGCGACCCGCACCTCCTCGTCGGTGCGCAGCACGCTCACCCGTGCGCGCACCCGCGCCGCCGACAACGCGGCCACGACCGGGCCGGTGAGCTCACGGCGCACGTCGGCGGGCACCGGCACGGCCGTGCCGCTGACCGCCAGCGACACCTCGACGCCCCTCCGCTCGGCCACGTCGACGCACGCGGTGACCTCGTGCACCAGCGGGTCGGGGACGTCGTCGTTCTCGGCGAACAACCGGCGCAGCTGGGTCGCGGCGAGGGCGCACCGCCGCCGGGTGTCGTCGTCGCGGGGGTCCAGCACACCGTCGGCCAGGTCCGCCAACAACGGCAGCGTCACGCCCAACTGCCCGGCGAAGCCGATCCGCTGCTCCTGCTCCCACTGCTCGGCCAGCGCCACCCGGGTCGCCATCCGATCCCGCTCGGCGGCCATCCCGGTCGCCTGGCGAGCGCTGCGGCGCAGCAGTCGGGTGATCACCACGACGGCCAGCTGAATGCTGGTGGTGCTGAGCACGACCACCCCGGCGACGCCCACCTCGGCGTGCTCCGGCGCGCCGGTCAGCAGGAAGTGGGCGACGCTCGCCGCCACGTGCACGGCCACCGCCGCGAGCAGCACGGCGACCCGGTCGAGGAGCAGCAGCAACAGGTTCCACCCCACCAGGCCGAACGACCAGTGCGGTGCGCGGAAGTGCGCGTCCGCCGGCAGAACGGCGACCACGCCCAGTGCGGCGGTCAGCACCATGACGGTGCCGACGACCACGACGGCGGTCGGCAGGGGTCTCCGGCGCACCACCCACGCACCGCAGGTGACGGGGACGAGCACCAGCGCGGTGAAAGCGGCGACGGCGACCCACCCCGATCGGTACTCGAGCGCGACCAGCGGCGCCACGCTCAGCGCGGGCACTGCCCCGGCGACGCCGAGCAGCGCGAGCCGCATGGTGGCGTGCACGTTGTCGGCCGCGGTCGCCGCGGCGAGGGTTTCAGCCACCCGGCCACACCAGCCGCACCGAGGTCCCCGCACCGGGGCGCGAGGTGATCGCGGCGCTGCCACCGACCCCGGTCATGCGTTCGACGACCGAGCCCCGGAGCCCGCGGCGGTAGTGCGGCACCTCCTCGGGGCGGAACCCCGCGCCGGTGTCGCTCACCTCCACGACGACGCCGTCGCCGTCGCCCCGGACGTCCAGCGTCGCCGTGTCCACGCCCGCGTGCCGCTCGACGTTGGCCAGCACCTCCCGCAACGCCCGCACCAGCGCGAGCGCCACCGACGCGGGTACCAGCGGTGCGTCCCACCACCGGGCCTCGACGGTCAGCGGGCCGCGCTCCACGACGGCGCGCAACGAGGCGTTCAGGTCGACCGGGCTGTCCTGTGCGGTCGGCCCGCCCGCCGAACCCGTGAGCGCGGCCAGGTCGTGCCGGGCGTACCCGGCCGCCTGCGTCGGATCGACGTCGCGCCCGTGCACGGCCACCAGGAGGAACGTCGCCGAGGCCGTGTCGTGCAGCAGCGCCAGGTACTCGCGTTCCCTCCGGTGGCGCTCCAGCGCGAGGGCCTCCGCCCGTTCCAGGTCCGCCCGGCGCGCCCGCAACACGTCCACCCGCCTGCTCGACCGCCACAGCAGCACGAACGCCAGGCGCGACAGCACGCACTCGATCAGCAGCCGGGGCACGACCGCCCCACCTTCGCCGAAACCGATCACGGCGAGGTCGACCGCGAGCAACCCGGCGGTGATGGGTACCGCGACCTTCGGCGACCACTCCCACTGCAACGTGATCGCCGTGGTGGTCAGGACGTTGAGGGCCCACAGGTTCGGGTGTCCGCCGGTCCACTCCTGAGCCGCGCAGACCGCCACCACACGCGCCACGGCGAACCCGAGCGCCAACGGGGCCGCCCGCCCGGAGAGCCCGGACCAGCAGTCCACCACGGCGCCGACGACCACCAGCCCGAGCAGCGCGAGCCCCAGCGGAAGGGCCTCGGCGGGCACGGTCAGGACCCCGAAAACGCTGATGAGCAGCAGTCCGATGCCTCGCACGGGTCGAACCACCCTGCGGGCGTCGGTCAGGAACTCGGCCTCGACGCTACCTCGCGGGGAAGGCGGCGACATCGCGGTCCTCCGGGCCCTGGCGCGGGACCGCGGTCGCCGCGGCCCGGTCACAGGACGGCGAGCGCTCCGACAACACCCGAAGACCTTAACAAACCACCCCTGGTCCCGTCGGACCGCGCGGCAGCCTGCTCGCGACGGTGGAAACCGCGTGGAACGCCAGGTGCCCGGGTCAGGGTGTCAGGCCGAGGTCGACCGGTATCGACATCGGTCCGATCGTGAAGAACGACGGCGAGTACGGGATGTCGTCCGGGTCGATCGCGAGGGAGAGGTCCGGTAACCGCCGGTACAGCGAGGCGAGTGCGAGCCGGCTCTCCAGCCGGGCCAGGGGAGCGCCGATGCAGTACCGCGGGCCATGTCCGAACCCGAGGTGCCCGGTCTGCTCACGGGTGATGTCGAACCGGTCCGCGGTCTCGCCGTGCTCGGCGGGGTCGACACCGGCGGCCTGGTAGGCCACGCCGACCGCGCTGCCCTTGGGTATCGGCACGCCGGCGACGCTGACGTCCTGGAGCGCGAACCGGAAACTGGTCATCATCACCGAGTGGCGGTACCGCACGGTTTCCTCGACCACGTCCGCCCACAGGTCCTGGGCCTGCGCGAGCTCCAGCTGATCGGGGTGGCGGGACAGCGCCACGACGGCGTTCCCGATCAGGTGAACCGTGGTCTCGTGACCGGCGACCAGCATCAACCACAGGACACCGACCAGCTCGTCGGTGGTGAGCTGGTCACCCTCGTCGCGGGCCTGGACCAGGCCGGAGGTCAGGTCGTCACCGGGCTCGCGGTGCTTGCGCTCCACCAGTTCGCGCAGGTACGCCATGAGGCCGTGCTGCGTCGCGAAGGCCTCCTCGGGTGTGGTGGTGTGCGCCAACAGCGTCGACGTCCAGTTCCGCAACCGGGCCCGCTCCGGCTCCGGCACGCCGAACAGCTCGCAGATCACCGCCATCGGCAGCGCCTCGGTGAACGCGGGCACCAGGTCGACCCCGTCGCCCGCGGCCACCACGTCGTCCAGCAACCGGTCGACGAGCTCCTGGATCCGCGGCCCCAGGTCCTGCACGCGTCCCGGCGTGAACCCCTTGCCGACCAGACCGCGCAACCGCCGGTGGTCCGCGCCGTCCTTCGTCGACAGGTGGTCGCCCTCGACGATGCCGCGCAGCGGCCAGTCCGGCGGGATCGACCCGTCGTGCAGCGCGGGCCAGTGGCCGGGGTCCCGGGCGAACGTCCTGTTGTCGCCGGCGAGGACCTCTCGCACCGCCCTGGACGTCAACGCGAGGTAGGCGGGCACACCACCGGGGAACTCGACCTCGACCACGGGCGCGATCCGGCGGAGTCGGAGGCAGGTGTCGAGCGGTTTCTCGTCGGCGGCGGGGAACGGGGGCAGGCCGGTCTTCATCGGATGCGCCTTTCGCCGTGGCACACGCCCGCCGGCGGACGCACACGAGTATCGCCGGGCGCACCGGGTGACAGCAAGGCCGACCTGCGCGGTCCCGCCGACCTGTCGGTCGGATTCCCTGCCGACAGGTCCCTCCGCGGCTGCGGGCGCTACGGGGCCACGCCGAACGCGATGATGATCCGGTAGTCGTCGCCGGACCGGCCGACCACGTCGATCGTGGTGTTGCTCGCCGCGTCGTGGAAGCGGCCACCCACGTCGAACGGCGCGTCGTTCAGCTCGTGACCGCCGCACCCTCCCGAGCCCGGCCGCGCGTCCTTGACCAGCACGGGGCCGTTGCCGCTCGCGGCGGCGGTGTTGACGGAGTAGACCAGGACACCGGTGGCGCAGGCGGCGGAGTCCAGACCGGTCCGCGCTCGCGCCTCGGCCACCAGCACGGTGGTCGCGCTGGTCCGGACCACCACGCCCTTGCGTCCGCCGAGCGCCGAGACCGGGACGAGCGTGTCGACGTAGCGGCCGGCCGCGCTCACGCAGCCGATCTGGTCGTAGCGCAGCCAGTTGAGCTTCCACTTGTGCCAGGCGAACAGGTCCGGGTTCGGTCCGGTGATCAGGCCCATCAGGTCCCAGCCGCCGACGAACCGGTGCTGGTCGGCGCCGTAGGCGTACAGGTCCGGCAGACCGATCGCGTGCCCGGTCTCGTGGTTGAGGACCTTGCTGCCCCAGGACGGCGTGTCGTGGCCGAACGTGACCGACCGGGTGATCACCGTGCCGTCGGGCGCGGTGAGCTGACCCATGTAGGCGGAGGCGAAGGAGATCTCGCTCGCGGCACCGGTGGGCACGACGTAGAGCAGGTGCGTGCCGCTGAACGACACCGTCCGGCCGACCGCGCGCAACGCGTCGTTGAGGTAGCGGGCGTGTGCCTCCGAGGTGAGGCCGCGTCGGTAGCCGTAGTCGGCGGACGGTCGCGGCATCCGGTAGAACCGGGCGGTGACGGCGTCGACCGCCGGCGTCAGGTTGCCGTAGGAACTGGTGGCGAACCAGTTCGGGCCACCGGGCAGCAGCTGGTCGCGCAGGCCGGTGGTCGAGTCGGTGGCCGGCGCGTCGGGGAAGTCGACGAACACCATCGTGGCGCGCAGCGTGCCGTGCGACGGTGCGTGCCCCGCCGGGGTGGGCACGCCTTCGGTCAGGTGTGCGCCGGTCGGTGGCAGCGCGCACGCGCCCGCGGGCACGTCGGCGTGTGCCGTTCCGGTGGGCAGCACCGTCGCGGCGATCACGACCGCGGCGGTGAGGAGGAATCGATGGCGTGCCATGGGGATCTCCCGCACTCGGCGATCGGATGCGTGCAACGCTAGTTCGGCCCCGGTCCCCGGTGGAGTCCCCGGGAACGGGCTTCACCCGGGTCGTGGCCCGGACGAGCCGCTTTGGTGACGACAGCGCCGCGGCCGTAGCCGTCGGTGCGAGGACGCGCCCCTGTGCGGACCCGGACCGGGTCCGCACAGGGGCGCGCCGGTGTCACCGGTTGCAGCGTGAAGGCTCGTTCTTGTCCAACACCTTGATGTGCAGGTCGAGCGGGCGGGCGGTGCCGACCTTGGCCTCGCCGTCGTCGTGCGGGCCGGTCACGGCGTCCTCGTCCGCGGTGAGGCCGAGGACGTAGGTCAGGTACAGGCCCTTGGACACCTTGAGCGGTGGCATCCCGGTGATCTTCAGGACCGTGCCGTTCCCGGTGACCTGGTGCTGGATGTCGCCGTGGCTGCCCTGGGTGGTCTGGCCGCCGCTGTAGTAGGAGTACGAGACGAAACCGTTCCAGCGTGACCCGGACGGGGCGCGGAACACCTGGTCGAGACTGCTCACGTCCTGGCCGGCTGCCTGCTCGAAACCGACGGTGACGGCCATGAACCCGGACTCACCCTGCTTGACCTCCAGCAGGGCGGGTTGGATGACCGGCAGTGCCGTGTCGTTGTTGGTGAACGTCTGCGGTTGCGCGGTGCCCTGCACGGTGGCGGTCAGGCGCAGCGGCCGCGAGTCGCCGAGCACGGCCTTGCCGTCGGTGTACCGGCCGGGCTGGGCGTCCGCCTTCGCCCTCATGCCCAGGGCGTAGGTGAGCACGTAGCCCTGGGTGGCCTGCAACTTCTGCAGCCCGGTCAGCCGCAGGCGTCGGTTGCCGTTCTCCAGGGTGGGCTTCAGCTTGGTCTTCCCGCTGCCCTTGGTCTGGCCGCCGGCGTTGTAGTAGGTGAACGTGATCGTGCCGGTCCACTCGAACCCGGTCGGCGCGTCGAAGACCAGTTCGGCGTTCGCGAGGTCGATCGGGTTGTTGTCCGGGTTCTCGACGCTGAAGGCGATGTGCCCCTCGGCGCCCGGCGCGACCGAGACCGCCGCGTGCTGGCACACCCGCAGGTCGTCCTTCGGGATGTGCGCGGTCAGGAGCGTGTCGTGCGAGTCGGACTTGTCCGGGGCGGTGTTGCTGCGCGTGGGCGACTCGACCCCGGCCGCGCACGTGACCTTGCCGGTGGCCTCGCGGGCGACGGTGCCGGTGACGGTGATCGTGGCGGTGCTGCCGACCGGCAGGTCGAGGGGCTGCTGGAAGACGCCGACACCGACGCTGCCCGGAACCGTGGCCGACCCGCCGCCACCGGTCTGCGAGACCGCGATGCCCGCGTCCGGCAGCGCCGGGTCGAGGGTGCCGGTCACCATGGCGTCGGGGACGTCGTTCGGCCCGTCGTTGCGCACGTCGATCGTGAAGGCGACCTGTTCGCCGGCCGGGACCTCGGCAGGTCCGTCGACGGTCAGCGGCATGGCGGCGGGCAGGGCGATGACGAGGTTGCGCAGGCAGTGCCGGGAGATCGCCGCGCCGGTGCTCGCGGACAGGCCGAGCTTGAACGTCTCCGGCATCGGCGCCTGGCCCTGGGCCAGCTTGAGGTCGAGACCGTCGAACACGGTCGTGGTCGTGTCGCCGCGGGTCACGTGCACCGTCATCACGGCGTCCACGATCACCACCTGGACGTGCGCCCGGTCTGCCCAGACCGCGTTCAAGCCACCGGGGGCGGCGGCACCGGAGATGTAGTTGAACCCGGCGGCGCGGTCACCGGAGCCGCGCAGCACGATCCGGTTCGGCTTGGCCACGTTCTCGGTGGTGGGCCCGCCCCAAGCGGTGGAGAAGTTGCCGTACTTGTCGAAGCCCAGGCCGACCCAACCCTTGGTGACGCCCGCGCCGGAGGGGCCGAGCCCGTACCCGAGCCCGCCGCCGTAGCCGCCGACGTCGGTGTCGTGGGCGCCGTCGATGAGGTAGACGGCGAAGCCGTCGCCGTCGCCGCCGGCGCAGTAGAAGTCGAACTCGATGGCGACCCCGGCCGCGGAGGGGAACGGGACGTTCAGCAACGCCGTTCCCGCCTTGTTGTTCGCGGCCGGTGTCAGTTGCAGGCCGTCGTCGCCCACCAGGGTGGCGTCACCGCGCAACGTCCAGTTGTGGTCGAGGTCGTCGACCCGGCTGACCCGGAACGTCTCCTCGATCGGGAAGACCTCGGTCGAGGGCGCGCTCGTGGTCGGCGCGGGTTGTCGGCTGGTGGTCATCGCACTTCCTTCGGTGTCGTGTTCCTGGTCGTGTTCCTGGTCGGGCTCCTCCGGGGACGGGGACGGGGACTGGGGCGGGTCTTCGGGTTCGGCCGTGCGGGGCAGGTGGCCGCCGACGAGGTCGAACAGGCCGAGCACGACGTCTTCGTAGAGGTAGAAGCCGCCCTCCAAGGGCGGTAGCGCTTCGTCGGCCGCACCGCCGTCGGAACCGGGCGTGCCCGGCGGTGGCGCGAGCACCTCGGTCAGGCCGCGCACCACCCCGTGCAGGGTGGACTGCGCGGTGGCGGCCAACCACCGGAGCTGCGGGTTCGCGCCGATCTGCCGGAGCGGTCCGGGCACGTGGGCGTCGACCGCGGCGACCGCGGTGTCCACCCAGCGCATCGGCAGGTCCAGCAGTGCCACGAGCTCGGCGCGGGACACGACCGGCGGCGGCTCGCCGTCGATCATGAAGTCCTCCCATTCGAGCAGGTCGAACAGGAACTGGCCGCCCTTGTAGAACGGCCACGGTGCCAGGGCGTCGAGGATCTGCCGGGCGCGCCGCGGGTCGTCCCGCCGGACCGCGACGCCGCGGCGGGCCAGGGTGCACAACACCCCGCGCAGCCGGGTGCCGATCCTGCCCAGGTAACGCATCGCGACCCGGTCGCCGTCGCGCAGGGCGGAGTCGGGGCCCGTCACAGCGGTCGGGTGGTGACGTAGTGGGCGATCTGTCGCAGCACTGCTTTTCCTTCGTTCTCCGGGATGATGGCGAGGTCTTGCTCGAACCGGGCGATGCCCTCGGCGGCCAGCCGGTCGGCGAGGTCGGTGGCGTACTCGATGGAACCGTGCCGCCGCATGGCGGCGAGCACCTCGTCGGCGTTGTCCTGGGTCTTGTCGGCCCGCGGCTGGTGCAGGAGTTCGCCGAGCCGTTCCCGCTCGCGTCCACTCGCGTGGCGGAACAGGTGGATCAGCATGACGGTGCGCTTGCCCTCCAGCAGGTCGCCCAGGGCCTCCTTGCCGTAGAGCGCCTCGTCGCCGACGAGGTTGAGGATGTCGTCCTGGATCTGGAAGGCGATGCCGATCAGGCGGAACGCCTCGTCGAAGCGGCCGAGCACCGCCGGGTCGGTGACGCCCGCGCACACCGCGCCCATCCGGCACGGGGTGATGCACGTGTACCAGCCGGTCTTCTTGGTGCTCATGGTGAAGTAGTCCTCGTCCCGGGACGGCACCACGCGGCGGTGGATCCACCCCAGTTCCATGGCCTGGCCCTCGATGGACTCCCGGCACATGTGCATGACCTCCTGGATGAGTCCCAGCGTCCGGGCCAACCCGAGCGTTTCGAGGTTGGCCAGCACCGCGTCCACCGCGAGCAGGTTGAGCCCGTCACCGGTGTTGACCGCCAGCCCGTTGCCGAACTCGGTGTTCATCGTGGGCAGGCCGCGGCGGTGGGTCGACTCGTCGGCGATGTCGTCGTGCACGAGGAAGCCGTTGTGGAACAGTTCGAGCGCGGCGGCGGCGCGCACCGCGTTCTCGGGTTTCGCGCCGAAGGCCGCGCAGGTGGCGAACACCAACGTCGGGCGCAGGCCCTTGCCCTGGCGGGTCGGGTAGGACCGCATCAGGTCGTACAGGTCCGCTTTCGGCTCCCGGTCGGGCAGCAGCCGGTCGATCTCCTGGTTGGCCCGCTTGCGGCAGGCCCTCATCGTCTCCACGAGGTCGGCGTCGCTCACCGGCCGCACCTCCCACCAGCCCGTGCTGCGGCGGCCGTCCCAGAGCAGCCTGGGCACGGCGTTCGCGGTGCCGCCGATGGTCGCCTGGTCGCCGGGTTCGAGCGGTCGGCGGTCGGCGAGGAAGTCGACGGCGCGCCAGCCGGTCGGCTCGTCGCCGTGCGGTGAGACCCGCGGTGCCGGGCCGCCGGCGGTCACGCCCCACAGCCGGGGCGCCTGGTCCCGGTAGTCGCGCCACAGCTGCTGCACGAACCGCAGACCCGAGGCGCGTTGGGACAGCAGCACGAACGCGCGCCACACCGCCAACACCCGGTCACGGGCCCCGCGCACGTCCAGGCTCTGCGGCAGCACCTGCTCCACCGGGGGGCGCTGGGCGTCGAACACCAGGTTCATCGCGCGGTCGTCGAACGCCACCTCGACGTCCGGCTCGCCGACCAGGTCGGGTTCGACCAGCAGGCGGCTGTGGCGGGCGGTCATGGTCGCCCGGCTGCCGTCGTGGAAGTGCAGTCCCAGGCGGATTTCCCGCAGCTCCTCCGCGGCGGCGGCCACGATGGCGGGCGCGCGTTCCGAGAGCGCGGTCACGGTCTCGGTCAGCAGCCGGGCACCGGTGTACGGCCCGGTTGCCGCGGTCACGGGCGTTTCAGTCGTCACGGGCGTCTCCGGCGAACTCGACGATGCCGCGCGCCTCGAAGCCGAACCCGCGCCCCGAGACCACGCCCTCGATCGCGCAGTCGCCGAGCAGTTCGTGCACGCTGAACGGCTTCAGGCTGGTCTCGGACGGGTTGGCGATCCGGGCGGCGGTGGTGGACCGGAAGTCGAGCACGAGCCGGTCCTGGCCCAGTCGTGCGGTGATCAGCAACCGGCGGGGCACCACCGGGGCGGGCGCGGTGGCCAGGGTCGCTGCCAGCGGCGGTACCAGAACCACCCGGTCGCGGTCGAGCTCGCCGTGCACGGCCACTTCCAGCCCGCGTCGGGGGAAGTGCCGCACCATCCGACCGTTGCGCCACAGCATCACCGAGCCGTTGGCGGCGTCGTGCGGGTACTGCGGCTGGATGAGGGTGAACACCACCGACCACGGCGGCGGACCCACCTCGCCCTCGGACGGTGCGTTGGCGAAGCCGAAGACCCAGCCGCCCAGCACCGGCCAACTCCACCGGCCGCGGACGCGCTCGTGGTAGCCGACCAGCTCGCAGTCGGCGTCACCGCGCGGTGATCGCAGCGTGCCCGTGCCGCGCACGCCGGGTTCGGACTGCCACCGCAGGAACTGGTCGTGCCCGAACGGGGCGCACTGGGACGTGCACGGCCTGCTGGTGCGGGACAGTCGCAGGTCGACCGCGGGCCGGCCCGCCACGGCCGCGACCTCGAACGGGCCGGGCGACGCGTGCGGGTGCGGCAGCCGGAACGCCGACCACGCCGGGTCGGGCGCGTTCGCGTTGAACTGGGTCGACGACCAACCCCCGTCGGGGTCGTACACCAAAAGGATGGCCATGGCCTGTGGTGCCGACCGGGCGGTCGACCCGTCCGCGGGCGGCTCCGGGCCGAGCACCGACAGGTTCGCGATCACCGCGTGCGGACCGGTCGACGACAGGAACGCGTAGTGCAACCACTGGCGATCGAGCGGGTGGCACAACTCCGACTCGGGAAAAGGGCCTGGCACGCCCAGCATCCAACGCTCCTCATGAGGCCGCCGCGGCAGCCGGTTCATCTCGACATCGTTCGTGCACACCGGGCGGAGCGACAACCCGACCCGCTGCGGATCCGGCATCGGTGACGTCCGCTGCACCCGGGTGACCAAGGGATATCGCACCGGGCTGAGTGGGCGCGAGGGAGTACCACCTATCGAGTGTCATGCCCCGGAACGGGAGCAGTGCACCGGATGACGGTGTCGCGGTCGGTGATGATCGCGGCGAGCCGGTCGTCGTCGCGGACGGGCAGGACGCCCACGTCGAGCCGGTGCATCGGCGGCGTGGCGCGGGGGAGCGCTTCGTGCGTTGGGGTGGACGCGACTTCCCGATGCCGGATGTCGCGTGCCTCCACGGTCGTCGCGGTCCGTGTCGGCGGTCACCACGCTCACCGCACGACCGTGTGCGCCTCACTCGCGCGGGCGGTTCGCGCGCCGTGCCCGGCGGGGCGGCGCCGACCTTCCCCGAGCGCGGCGGAAGTCCGGTGGACGTCGCGGTGTGCGGCGGCGCAGGATGACGGCCGTGCCGGAACCCAGCAGCATTTACGTGGTCGACTACGACCCCGACTGGCCGCGGCAGGCCGCTGTCGCGATCGACGCCCTCCGGGCAGCGGCGCCCGGGCTGTTCGTGGAGGTCGAGCACATCGGCTCCACTGCGGTTCCCGGACTGGCGGCCAAGCCCGTCATAGACCTGATGGCCGCCGTCCACGACCTCGCGCACGTCCGTCCGCACCGGTCGGCGCTCGCGCGCCTCGGCTTCCGGCCGCACGACAACGGGATGACCGACCGGCTGCTGTTCGTCCGCGCGGACAGGGCTGCTCGAAGCCACATCCTGCACGTGGTGAGCCTGGAGAGCTGGCCCGCGCGCAACCAGCGGATCTTCCGGGACCACCTGCGCGCCCACCCCGAGGACGCGGCCCGCTACGCGCGGCTCAAGCGGGCGATCGCCGCCGCCGGCACGGCACCGGGCGGGTACGCGCGGGCGAAGACGGCGCTGGTGCAGGAACTCACCGACCGCGCCCGCGCACGACTCGGCCTGCCACCGGAGCCCGTGTGGGAGAAGCGGTGATCACGCCCGCCTCCACGCGGTCGGTGTGTCAACGGTGAGTGACCACTGACGCCGGTGGTAGTACTCTCTTGTGGTTCGCTCGCCCTGGGCCCTGACAGGCCTTCCCGTGTCCTTTCCTCCCCGAGCGGGTTCACGCGAGTGGACCGTCCACACCGGACCGCAAGCCTGCGGCGGCAGGGCTAGCGCTCCAGGCGGCTGGGGTCTCCGAGCGCGCTCCGGCGCACGAGCCAGGCTTCGGTGATGTGGCTGGACATGGCTTCGGCGGCGCCCGCCGGGTCGCGTGCCGCGATCCGCTGGTGGATCCGGCGGTGTCCCTGGTTTGACGCCACGCACAGGGCGCGTTCGCTCCTGCCCGTGTAGCGGGCGGTGTTGACGACCTGGCTCTCCAGCGCGCGCACGACGCCACGGGCGATGCGGTTGCCCGACGCCTGCATGATCGCGTCGTGGAAGGCGTGGTCCTGGGCGCGGTAGGCGACCGGGTCGTCCACGAGCCGGTCCATGAGGTCCACGAGGTCGCGCAGCCGGTCGACGGTGTCCTGGTCGGCGGTGCGGGCCGCGACCAGCGCCATGTCCGATTCGAGCAGCCGTCGGGTGACCACCAGGTCGTCCAGGACGCCCAGGGTCTCGTCCTCGGCGATGACGGCCCCGAGGACGAGTTCGTCGAGCATGTTCCACGTCGACGGCGGGTTGATCACCGTGCCGGCGCCCTGGCGCACCTGGACCAGGCCCTTCTCCTGGAGGATCTTCACCGCCTCGCGGACGACGGTCCGGCTCACCGAGAAGGTCTCGCCGAGCGCGGGCTCGGACGGCAGCGACGTCCCGGAGGGGTGGACGCCGCGCACGATGCGTCCGACGAGTTCGGCGGTGATCGCCCTCGCGAGGTTCGCCGGCCGACGTGGCCACGCCGGGGCGGCGGGTGCGCCCGCGGTCGGTTGCTGGCCTGGTGCCGTCATCGTTCCTCCGGTTGCGCTCGCCCACGTGCGCTGAGCGTGGGGACGAGTGTACTGGAATGGAGGCGTTGACGTCATACGTCATACGAGTTAGGTTCACCGCATCCCGTCGGGCCTTCGCCGCCCGGCCACCATCTGGGAGAAGTGAGCAGCGATGAAGCAGCGCACACTATGGTCGACCGCCTTGGTCGTGGGGTTGGCCCTGACCGCTGGTTGCGGGAGCGCCGCGGGACCGGGTTCCCCCGCCGGCGGCTCCGGCGACAAGCTCGTGGTCTGGGACTGGAAGTCCGGTGACGCGAAGGCGGCCGGCTACGTCGAGAAGGCGAAGGCCGATTTCGCCAAGAAGCACCCGGGCGTCCAGGTCGAGTTCGTGGCCCAGCCGTTCGACCAGTACTACACGCTGCTCGGGACGGCGATCCAGGCCGGCAAGGGACCGGACGTCATCCTGTTCAACGGTGGCGGTCAGATCCGTGACCGGGTCGACGCGCTCGCCCCGCTGGACACCTACCTCGCCGAGGACGAGAAGCGGCTGGCCGGCTGGGACGCGTTCACCAAGGACGGGAAGACCTACGCCGCGCCGGTCACGCTCCAGGGGCACCCGCTCTACTACAACAAGGCGCTCTACGAGAAGGCCGGGCTGAACCCGGACGCCCCGGCCAAGACGTGGGACGACTTCGTCAAGAACTGCGGCGTCATCACCGAGAAGACGGGCGCGAAGTGCTTCGCGCTGGGCAACAAGGAGGGCATCGGGATCCAGTTCTTCCTGTCGGCCATGGGATCCGCGGTCCTGACGCCGCAGGAGTACGACGCCTGGATCGCCGGGAAGCGTGACTGGTCGTCGCCGGACGTGAAGCGCGTCTTCGAGCTGTGGAAGCAGACCAACGACGCCGGCCTGAACACCGACGGCGCCAACTCCACCGCGATGTTCAACGACGCGTTCGCGGCCTTCCAGTCCGGCAAGGCGGCGAACGTCATCGGCCTGATGTCCGACATCGGGCACTGGAAGGACTTCGCCGAGTTCCTCGACGCGGACAAGGTCGGCGTGATGGACGCGCCGGTGGTCAACCCCGCGGCGACGCCGAGCCTGCCCTACGACGGCGGCATCGGCTACGGGGTGGCGAAGTGGACCAAGGACCCGAAGGTCGCCGCCGACCTGGTGCGGTCGTTGACGTCGACCGACGCCCTGAAGGCCTTCTACGTCGACGGGGGCGCGATCGCGTCCGACACGACCATCGACGTCTCCGAGGGCGGCCCGTCCGTCAAGACGATCGTCTCGGAGGTCGAGTCCGGGAAGCCTGCCTTGCACGTCGCCCTGTCCAGCAAGACGATCGACCTGATGGGTCGCCTCTCGCAGCAGCTGCTCAGCGGCTCGATCACCGTGGACGAGGTCGTGCAGCAACTGGCCGCCTCCGACAAGACGGGCTGATCGGCGTGGCCGCACACTCCCTGTCCTCGGTCGGCCCGGTTCCGGCCGGGTCGACCGAGGGGCCCGTCGGCGCCCCACCGGCACGCCGACCGCGTCCGGCCGGGCGGTCGCCGCGGCGCAACCGTCGTGGGTCGAGGGCTGAGCGTCTGGCGCCGTTCGTGCTGTTGGCGCCGGCGGTGTTGATCATTGTGGTGTTGCGGTTGTGGCCGTTGGTGTTGGGGGTGAACTTCTCGTTCACCGGTGACGGTGTCCGTAACGGCATGTGGGTGGGGTTGGCGAACTACGTGACGTTGTTCGGTGATCCGTTGTTCCGGATGGCGTTGCGTAATGTGGGTTTGTTGGTGTTGTTGCTTCCAGTGGCGGTGGCGATTCCGGGTCTGTTGGCGACGTTCGTGTATTTGCGGGTGCCGGGGCATCGGGTGTACCGGGGTGTCTATTTCTTCCCGGCGGTGTTGTCGCCGGTGATCGTCGGTGCGATCTTCAACCTGCTGCTGGCCTACGACGGCCCGGTCAACACGGTGCTCGGCGCGGTGGGGCTCGGTCCGGTGGACTGGTTGGGCGATCCGGACGTGGCGATCTTCGCGGTGGTCGGTGTGCACGTCTGGGCCACGTTCGGGATGGCGCTGGTCGTCTTCCTGGCCGGGTTCTCCACCCTGGACCCCTCGCTGCTCGATGCGGCCAAGGTGGACGGCGCGTCGCTGCCGCAGACGATCTGGCACGTGATCATCCCGAGCCTGTCCCGCACGATCCAGTTCGTGTTCGTCACCACGATGATCGGCATGTTGACGTCGATGTTCGGCCTGCTGTTCGTGATGACCAACGGTGGACCGGAGGCGTCGACCTACCTGCCTGAGTACTACATCTGGGTGCAGCAGGGGCAGTTCAACCAGCCGGCGCTCGCGTCCGCGGCGTCGACCGCGTTGTTCTTGATCATGCTCGTGGTGGGGCTGGCCCAGATCGCCGTCCTGCGCCGCGCGGGCAAGGAGGACTGATGTCCGGCACCCGATTGACGAAGTGGGTCGTCGCGGTCCCCATGGCCGCGCTCGCGCTGGCCACCGTCTACCCCTTGGTGTTCACCGCCAACGTCGCGATGAAGACCCGCCGCGAGTACGTCCTCGACCGGTTCTCCCTGTCCGGCTCGCTGCACTGGGAGAACATCGTCAAGGCGTGGACGAGCGTCGGGATGTCCCGGTACTTCGTGAACTCGGTGATCGTGGTGACGTGCTCGGTGGCGTTGCTGCTGCTGTTCGGGTCGATGGCCGGCTTCGCGCTTGCCCGGCTGCGCTTCCGAGGGTCGTCAACGCTGTTCCTGGGTGTCCTCGCGGCGCTGTTCATCCCCTTCCAGGTCATCATGGTCCCGCTGGCGCGGGTGATGGCCGACGCCGGCCTCATCGACACCTACCCCGGTCTCGTCCTCGCCTACGTGGCGCAGTTCCTGCCGTTCACGATCTTCCTGATGACCAGCTACTACTCGACCGTGCCGCCGGAGATCGTGGACGCGGCGCGCATCGACGGGAACACCGTGTACGGCGTGTACTGGCGGATCATGCTCCCGATGGGCGCACCCGCGCTGTTGTCGGTGGGGGTGCTCAACGCCCTGTTCTGCTGGAACGACGTGCTCATCTCCCTGCTGATGATGCCGTCGGCCGAGCACCGCACGCTCATGGTCGGGGTCACCTCGTTGCGCGGGCAGTACTCCGACGACATACCCACGTTCGCCTCCGGCGTGCTCATAGCCGCGGTACCCGTCCTGGTCGTCTACCTGTTCCTGCAACGCCAGATCGCCGACGGTGTCACCGCCGGGTCCACGAAGGGCTGACATGCGCATCACCGGTTACCGGACCCTCACCGCGGTCCAGGACTGGGGCCGACCGATCGGCGACGCCAACGGCGTCTACGCCGGGGGCCTCGTCCGGGTGCCGATCGTCCTCGTCGAGACCGACGTGGGCATCACCGGCGTCGGACTCGGACCGCACGTGGAGATCGAGGCGATCTTCGCCGCCGTCGAGGGCGAGGACCCGCGCGGCGTCACCGCCCTGTACGACCGGATGCTGCGCCGTGCGTTCAAAGCGGGCCACGCGGGCACGGTGTTCGGCACGATCGGCGCCTTGGACACCGCGTTGTGGGACATCAAGGCACAGGCCGCCGGCGAACCGCTGTGGCGGCTGCTCGGCGGCCGCGACCGCCGCGTCCCCGCCTACGCCTCGGGTCTGGACATCGCCCTGGACGACGACGAACTCGTCGCGGTGTACCAGGCCTACGCCGACCGCGGGCTGCGCGCGGCGAAGATCAAGGGCGGTCTCGACGTCGAGCGCGACCGGCACCGCCTCGCCCTGGTCCGCGACGTGCTCACCGACGCGGGCCGCGGCACACGACCGGGCCTGATGCTCGACGTCAACGAGACCTGGACGCGCAAGCAGGCCGTCCGCCACGTCGGCGAACTCGAACGGACCCTGGACCTGACCTGGGTCGAGGAGCCCGTCCGGAGGTGGGACGCGGAAGGGCACGTGGCCGTCAGTCGCGGCATCCGCGCCTCGGTCGCCACCGGGGAGAACCTCACCGGCCTCGAACAGTTCCGCCCGCTCATCGCGGCCGGCGCGGTCGACGTCGTCCAGACGGCCGCGGTCTGGGGCATCACCCACTTCCTGCGGGTCTCCGCCTTCGCCCACGCCCACGACCTGCCCGTCAGCCCCATCGGCACCACACCGGTCGGCCTGCTGCACGCCGCGACGTCGGTGCCCAACCACCTGGCCAGCGAACTGCAGGACCTCCGGCCACCGCTGGGGGTCTCCCTCGACCACCACGTCGAGGACGGCGCGTACGTCCTCGGCGACCGCCCCGGCCTGGGCATCCGCCTCGACGAGGAGGCGATCGCCGCCTCCGGGCACCGACTCCCCGACCCGACGTCCGGCGGCGCCCACATCCGACCGGAACGCGCCGGACGTCGCCTGCTCCCGGTCGACGCGCGCGGGGAACCGTCGAGCGCCGCCCTCAACGCCTGAACCGGTGCCGCCGGACACCCCTGGAGAAACGGACGTGGACAGCGCCGACCCGGCCGCACCGCGCCGGACCTCGACTACGCCGGACCTCGACTACATCGTCAAGCGACGTGGATGGAGCGATCGACCATGCGTGACTTCGACGGACTGGTGGCCCTGGTCACCGGTGGCGGTTCGGGGATCGGTCGGAGCACGGCTGAGCTGCTGTTCGACCGCGGTGCGCGGGTGGCCGTGCTCGACCTGGCCGCGAGCGACCTCCCGAGCGGCGTGTTCTTCGTGCGGACGGACGTCACGGACGACCAGAGCGTCCGCGACGCCGTGGAGGCGGTGGTCGAGCGCTTCGGCGGCCTCGACGTGGTGGTGAACAACGCGGGCATCGGAGCACAGGGCGACGTGACCGCCGCCACCGACGAGGAGTGGCTCAGGGTGTTCGACGTCAACGTGTTCGGGATGGCCCGGGTGGCCCGCGCCTGCGTGCCCCACCTGCGCGGCTCCCGCGCCGCCGCCATCGTGAACACCGGCTCGATCGCGGGTACCGCGGGTCTGCCGCAGCGGGCGGTCTACACGGCGAGCAAGGGCGCGGTGCACGCCTTCACCCGTGCGCTCGCCGCCGACCACGTGCGTGAGGGCATCCGGGTGAACGCCGTCGCTCCCGGCACCGCCGACACCCCGTGGGTGCGCAGGCTGCTCGACTCGGCGCCGGACCCGGTGGCCGAGCGCGCGGCGCTGGAGGCCAGGCAGCCGCACGGCCGGCTGGTCCAGGCCGACGAGATCGCCGCGGCGATCGCGTTCCTCGCCAGTCCCGTGTCGGGTTCGACCACCGGGACGGTGCTCGCCGTCGACGGCGGCATGGACGGGCTCCGGCTTCGCCCGCAGGCCTGACGAACCCGACTGGCACAGTGAATCGAGGAACGATGACCACCGACCAGGTCGCCGGCGACAGGTCGCCCTCGTCGAGGCTGGGCCTCGGGACCTCCCCGCTGGGCAACCTCTACACCGAGGTGAGCGACAGCCGGGCCCGCGCCGTGGTCGACGCGGCGTGGGAAGCCGGTATCCGGAGCTTCGACACCGCCCCGCACTACGGGCTGGGTCTGGCGGAACGACGGCTCGGCGCCGCGCTGGCGGGCCGTCCGCGCGAGGAGTTCCTCCTGTCCACCAAGGTGGGACGGCTGCTGGTGCCCGATCCGACGGGAGCGGGGCGGCTGGACGACGACGGCTTCGCGGTGCCGGCAACCCTGCGCCGCGTGTGGGACTTCAGCGCGGCCGGCGTGCTGCGCGCTCTGGAGTCCTCGCTCGAACGCCTCGGGCTCGACCGGGTGGACGTGGTCTACCTGCACGACCCCGACGACCACTGGGACCAGGCGGTGGGCGAAGCGGTGCCCGCGCTGGTCGAACTGCGGGAGCAGGGCGTGATCGGCGCGATCGGTGTCGGGATGAACCAGTGGCGGATGCCCGCCCGGTTCGTGCGCGAGTCCGATGTGGACGTGGTCATGCTCGCCGGCCGCTACACCCTGCTGGAGCAGTCCGCGTTGGCCGAGTTCCTCCCGCTGTGCGCGGAGCGCGGGGTGGAGGTCGTCGCCGCCGGGGTGTTCAACTCCGGCCTGCTGGCCCTGCAGGAGGTGCCGGACGACGCCACCCACGACTACCGCGCCGCGCCGGTGGACCTGATCGACCGCGCCCGGCGGATCGCCGCGGTCTGCGCGCGGCACGGCACGACCCTGCCGACCGCGGCGCTGTGGTTCCCCCTCGGGCACCCGGCGGTGACCGGCGCGGTCGTCGGTGCCCGCACCGAGGCCGAGATCCGCGCGAACGTCGCCGCGCTCACCGCGCCACCTCCCCCTGGGCTGTGGGCGGACCTGCGCGGCGAAGGGCTGCTCGCGGCTGACGTGCCGACCCCGTGACCCAGGACAAACACGACCCGGACGAGAGAGGAACGGCATGCGACTGCTGCGAGTGGGCGATCCCGGATCGGAGGTTCCCGTGGTGCTGGACGAGGCAGGTGACGCGCGTGACCTGCGGTCGGTGACCAGCGGGATCGACGGTGACTTCCTGGCCGGCGGCGGTGTGTCGCGGGTTCGCGACGCCCTGGCCGGTGGCGGCCTGCCGACCGTGGACACCACGGGGATGCGGATCGGCGCGCCGGTCGCCCGCCCGGGTGCCCTGGTGTGCATCGGGCTCAACTACTCCGACCACGCGGCCGAGACGGCGGCCGAACCGCCCCGTGAACCCGTGGTGTTCATGAAGGCCACCAACACGGTCGTCGGGCCGAACGACACCGTGCTGGTGCCCAGGACGAGCGTGAAGACCGATTACGAGGTGGAGCTGGCCGTCGTGCTCGGCGCCACCGCGCGCTACCTGGACAGCCCGCGGGACGCGGCGGCGGTCATCGCGGGCTACGCGATCTCCGACGACGTCAGCGAGCGCGACTTCCAGCTCGAGCGGGGCGGCCAGTGGACCAAGGGCAAGTCCTGCGAGACGTTCAACCCGTTGGGGCCGTGGCTGGTCACCGCCGACGAGGTGGGCGACCCGCAGGCCCTCGGGTTGCGGCTCAGCGTCAACGGAGAGCTCCGGCAGGACGGCAACACCGCGAACATGCTGTTCGGCGTGCACCACGTCATCTGGTACCTCAGCCAGTTCATGGTTTTGGAACCCGGTGACGTGGTGAACACCGGCACGCCCGCGGGTGTGGCGCTCGGCGCCAACGACTTCGGCTACCTGCGCGAAGGCGACGCCGTCGAGGTCGGCATCGACCGCTTGGGCGTGCAGCGGCACCTGATCGGGCAGGCGTGACCGCGATGCGCCGGATCGACGCGCACCACCACCTCTGGGACCTCTCCGCCCGGTCGCAGGACTGGCTCGACGGGCCGGAGCTGGAGCCGATCCGGCGTGACTTCGGGCCGGCCGAGCTGCGCGCGGTGACCGGCGCGGCGGGGGTGGACGCCACGGTCCTGGTCCAGGTGCTCCCCGACGTAGACGAGACGGTCGAGTTCCTCGCGCTGGCGGGGGAGTCCGACCTGGTCGCGGGCGTCGTCGGGTGGGTGGACCTCACCGCGCCCGACGTCACCGGGCAGCTGGACGCGTTGCGCTCGGGACCGGGCGGCGACCGACTGGTGGGTGTCCGGCACCTGGTGCAGGCCGAACCGGACCCGGACTGGCTCACGCGTCCCGACGTGCTCGCCGGACTGCGAGCCGTGCGGGACGCGGGACTGGTCTACGACCTGCTCACCCTGCCTCACCAGTTGCCTGCGGCGGTGCGGGTGGCGCGGGAGATGCCCGACCTGGTGTTCGTGCTGGACCACCTGTCCAAGCCGGACATCGCCGGCGGGACCTTCGAGCCGTGGGCGACGCGGCTGTCCGAGCTGGCCGCCTCGCCGAACGTGGCCGCGAAGGTGTCCGGCCTCGTGACCGAGGCGGACCGGCGGCGGTGGACCGTGGCCGACCTGCGGCCCTACGTCGACCTCGCGCTGGAGGTGTTCGGACCGGACCGGCTGATGGTCGGTTCCGACTGGCCGGTCAGCCTGCTCGCCGCCACCTACGACCAGGTCGTCGACGCCGCCGAGCAGTTGACGGCCGACCTCACCACCGCCGAGCACGACCAGGTCTTCGGCGGCACGGCCACCCGCGTCTACCGGTTGGGGGACAGCTGATGCGCACCGTGCGACTGGCCTACGGCGAGACGGGTCTGGACCTGCGGGTCGACCCGGCGGTGACCACCGTGGTGACGCCCCGGCACCACCGGGCCACCGAGGCGCCGCGGGAGATCCTGCGCCGGGCGTTGCGGACGCCGGCGGCGGGTCCGCCGTTGCGGGACCGGGTGCGGCGCGGCCAGACCGTGGCGATCTCCGCGTGCGACGGGACGCGTCCGCAGCCGCGGGAACTGATGATCCCGGCGATCTTGGAGGAGCTGGACGGCCTGGTCGACCTCGACGACGTCGTGGTGCTGGTCGCGACCGGGACGCACCGGGGCAACTCCGAGGCCGAGCTGCGCCGGATGTTCGGCGACGAGGTGGTCGACTCGGTGCGGATCGTCAACCACGACGCCCGCGACCGCAGCGCCCTGACGTGGATGGGCGAGATCGGCGCGGGCGTGCCGGTGTGGCTCAACAGCGAGTGGGTCGCCGCGGACGTGCGCATCACGACCGGTTTCGTCGAGCCGCACTTCTTCGCCGGGTTCTCGGGTGGTCCGAAGCTGGTCGCACCCGGCCTGGCCGCGTTGGAGACGGTGCTGGTGCTGCACGACGCGCACCGGATCGGCCACCCGCGGGCGGCGTGGGGGATCATCGAGGGCAACCCCGTGCACGACGACGTGCGCGCCATCGCGGCCGCCACCGGCGTGACGTTCGGGTTCGACGTGGTCCTGAACCAGGACAAGGAGGTCGTCGCCGCGTTCGGCGGTGACCTGCTCGCCATGCACGCCGAGGCGGTGCGCACGGCCCGCGAGGTCGCCATGCGGCCGGTGCCGCAGCTGTTCGACGTGGTGGTGACCACCAACTCCGGCTACCCGCTCGACCAGAACCTCTACCAGGCGGTGAAGGGGATGTCGGCCGCCTACCAGGTGGTCAAGCCGGGTGGCGTGATCGTGTGCGCGGCCGAGTGCCGGGACGGCTTCCCCGACCACGGGTCCTACCGCGAGGTGCTCGCTTCGGCGGGTTCGCCGGCGGCGTTGTTCGCGGAGATCTCCGCGCGGTCGACCACCGTGCCGGACCAGTGGCAGGTCCAGATCCAGGCGCGCATCCAGGCCGACTGCCGGGTCGTCATGCACACCTCCTACCTCAGCGACGCCGAGTTGGCGACCGCGCACCTGGAGCAGACCGCGGACGTCTCCGCGACCGTCGCCGAGGCGCTTGCGGCGGCCGGGCCGGACGCCCGGCTGTGCGTGCTGCCCGAAGGCCCCCAGACGATCCCGTACGTCGACAGGGAGGGTGGACATGACCGAACCGGACGCGGTTGATCTCGGGTTCGCGAGGGTGGACGTGGGTCGTGAGGTGCGTCAGGGGTTGCCGGAGGTGGTGTACGGCGGCGGGAAGACGTCCGACCAGGTGATCGGGATCGTGGGTGCGTTGTTGGTGCACAACGTGGGTCCGGTGTTGGTGACGCGGGTGGGGCCGGGTGTGGCGTCAACGGTGTTGGCGGCGGTGCCGGGTGGTTCGTACGACGATGAGGCTCGGTTGCTGGTGTGGCGTCCGGCAATGTCGGTGGGGTTCGGTGTGGTCGTGGTGGCGGCGGGGACGGCGGACTTGCCGGTGGTGCGGGAGGTCGCGGGGGTGGCGGGTGCGGTGGGGTTGGGTGTGTCCGTGGTGACGGATGTGGGTGTGGCGGGGTTGGACCGGTTGTTGGGGGAGCGGGAGCGGTTGCGGGCGGCGGACATGGTGGTCGTGGTGGCGGGGATGGAGGGTGCGTTGGCGAGTGTGGTCGGTGGTCTGGTGGCGTGTCCGGTGGTGGCGGTGCCCACGTCGACGGGGTACGGCGCCGCGTTGGAGGGTGTGACGGCGTTGTTGGCGATGCACGCCTCCTGCGCGGCGGGGATCACGGTGGTGAACATCGACTCCGGGTTCGGTGCGGCGATGGCGGCGTTCCGGCTGGCCCGCGTGGCGGGGCGGACGGCGACGTGAGCGGGGTGTGCGTGGTGTCGCCGTTCACCGGGTTGGCGGGGGACATGCTGCTGGCCGCCCTGGTGGACGCGGGCGCGCCGCTGGACGGGATCCGGGCGGCGGTGGCGGAGACGGGTCTGACCGGTTGGGACCTGTCCGTCACCCCTGTGCTGACGCACGGGTTGACGGGGTGTCGGGCGGTGGTGTCGGTGTCGGACGACGCGACGAGCCGTCGGGCGGGGGAGTTGATCGCCATGGCCGGACGGGTCCGCGACCGCGTGGTGGCGGAGACGGCGGTGGCCGCGCTCCGGGCGATCGCCGAGGTCGAGGGTCGTCTGCACGGCGAGGACCCGGACCGGGTGCACCTGCACGAGCTCGGCGGTCACGACACGTTGGTGGACATCGTCGGTGTCGCCGCCGCGTTGCGTGCCCTGAAGGTCGACGCGGTGCACTGTGAGGCGTTGCCGATCGGTGCGGGGGTGGTTCGGACGGCGCACGGGGTGCTGCCGTGTCCGGCTCCGGCGACCGCGGCGCTGTTGGCGGGTGCACGGGTGGTGGGCACCAGCCTGCCGGGTGAGACGGTGACCCCGACCGCCGCCGCGTTGTTGCGGGCGGTGGGTGCCGATTACGGTCCGCCGCCGGAGATGCGCCAGTCGGCCACCGGCTACGGCGTCGGCACCAGGACACTGCCCGACCGACCCAATGTCGCCGTCGTCCGGCTCGGCGACCGGGAGCCCGCGGACGTGCGGGACCTGGTGGTGTTGGAGACGAACGTGGACGACGTGACCGGTGAGGTGCTCGGCTACCTCGTCGCCGTCCTGCTCGATTCGGGTGCGTTGGACAGTTGGATCACGCCGGTGGTGATGAAGAAGGGCAGGCCGGGGCATGTGGTGCACGCGCTGACCACGCCGGAGGCCGCGGTGGGGGTCGAGCGGCGGATGCTGGCGGAGACGGGCACTCTGGGTGTGCGCCGCACGGTCGTGCGGCGCACCGCCCAACCCCGCACCATCGACACCGTCGAGGTCGACGGGATGCCGGTACGGCGCAAGCACGGGCCGCACCACGGCAAGCCGGAGTTCGACGACGCCGTGGCCGTCGCCCGTCGTACGGGTCTGCCGTTGCGCACCGTGCTGGCCAAGGCCGCCGAACACCCCAGGGAGTCGTGATGGACGTCGACGCGGTCGCGGAGCGGCTTGTGGACCACTTGAGGGCGGTCGGTCCGGTGGCCGTGGCGTTCTCGGGTGGGGTGGACTCCGCGCTGGTGTTGGCCGCCGCGGCGCGCGCCACCGGCCCCGACGCGGTACTGGCCGTCACCGCGGACTCCGCCAGCCTCGCCGCCGCCGAACTGGCCCACGCGGTCGCGTTCGCCGAGGGCCTCGGGGTGCGGCACGTGGCGCCCGCGACCGCTGAGCTGGACGATCCGGCGTATGCGGCCAACGGTCGGGACCGGTGCTACTTCTGCAAGTCGACGGTGCTGGACGCGATCACCGCGGTCGCGCGGGAGCACGGTCTGCGCGCGGTGGCGACGGGGGTGAACGCCGACGACGCGGTGGACCCGTTCCGGCCGGGTATCCGCGCGGGCGACGAGATCGGTGTGCGCACCCCGTTGCGCGATCTGGGCCTGGCCAAGGCCGAGGTCCGGGCGGTGAGTCGCCTGTGGGGTCTGTCGACGTGGGACAAGCCGGCGATGCCGTGCCTGGCCAGCCGGGTGCGCTACGGGATCGCGATCACCCCGGCCCGTCTCGCCCGGGTCGAGCGTGCCGAGGTCGCCGTCCGGACGTGGCTCGCCGACGCGGGCACGCCCGTCCGGGACCTGCGGGTCCGTGACCTGGGGGACACCGGCAGGATCGAACTCGACCCACACCTGGCCCGCCGACCCGACATCGCACCGGCGCTGACCGGGATCGTCCGGGCGGCGGGCTTCGACCACGCCGAGATCACCGTCTTCCGGTCGGGCGCCCTCAACCACGAACCAACCCCGTGAGCCGGGCGGCACGGTCCCGGCCGAGGACCGTGCCGCCCGGGCCGCACGTCAACTGCCGAACAACTTGCGGGTCTGCTCGATGATCGTCATGACGCTCAGCGCGCCGAACAACGCGATCGCCCAGCCGAGCACGGCCATGCGGCCGGCGCGGATGCGGATCGGCTCCGGCAGCACCTTGCGGTTGAGGACGATCAACAACCCGGAGTAGATGAACATCATCAAGGCGCCCACGCACGCGGAGATCACCAGCAGGAGCAGCGGCTGCCCGAGACCCGCCAGCACGATCACGCAGCCCACCAGCACCAACGCCCACACGATGGCGAAGTAGAGCGTGCTCTCCTTGAGCTTCTTGGCGTACGAGGTCTTGATCACGTCCGCGACGAGGCGGCTCGAGTAGTCCACGATGCCCAGCGCCGCGGCGAACAGCGCGAACGCACCGGTCACCCAGAACAGCGTGCCGAACCAGGCGCCGACGGTCTCCTTCAGCACCTCGCCCTCGATGCGCAGGAACCCGATGTTGTTCGGCAGACCGGGCCGGCCGTGGACGGTCGAGTAGGCGAGCAGCGAGGTGAACACGATCGACAGGAAGGTGATCAGCACGAAGGTGTAGAGCTGCTCGCGGTTCGCGAACCGCCACCACGCGCGCCACCGGGTCAGGTTCTCGTCGGTCGGCTCGAAGATGAACCCGGTGCTCGGCGCGGCCTCGGGCTTGCCGGTCACCGGGCTCTTGATGCGCGGCACGTACTTGCCCATGCCGAAGCCCTTGTCCCGGATCCAGTTGCTCTGCACCAGGTTCTGGCCGCCACCGGCGCCCGCGAAGGCGAGCGCGCCGGTCAGCAGCGCGAGGCCGAGCGTGCCGACCGGGACGCTCGCCCCCGTCACGATCTCGGGCACGTCGGCCCACGCGTCCGCGGAGATCGCGACCACCGCGCCGACCGCCAGCAGCACGAGCACCGCCGCGACCTTCAGCATCTCCGCCCGTTCCAGCGCCACGTACACCACCGGCGCCAGCGTGAGGATCAGCCCGATGGCGAGCAGCATCCCGACGGAGATCCAGCGGACGTCGCCGCCCCACAGGTAGGTGACCATGGTCGCCGAACTGGTCGCCCAGCCGGGCCACAGGTTCGCGAGCATGGTCAGCACCGCGAACACCAGGCCCCAGTGCCGCCAGAAGCGGCTGAAGCCGGTGAGGGCGGTCTCACCGGTGGCGAGCGTGTACCGCTCGATCTCCATGTTGAGGAAGAACTGGGTGGCCAGCCCGATCAGCGCCGCCCAGACGAACACGAGGCCGACCTGGGAGGCGATGTAGGGGAAGAGGATGAACTCGCCCGACGCCAGCCCGACGCCGGCGGCGATGATGCCCGGTCCGATGATCCGCCAGGTGGAGGTCGGGGCCTCCGGCAACGGCCGCACCTCGGGCGGTGGCAGGTGGCGGCCGGAGGGGAACCGGCTGGTCACGTCGTCGTGCTGCCTGGTCATCTGGTGATCCCTTCGCCGGAACTAGGAGATCTCCGTGGAGATCATACGGGGAACCCGCACGATCGGGCGAGGGAAGGGGCCGGGCCTCGCGGCCCGACGCGTGATCGCACCAACGAGTGGTCACGTCGCCGAGCCGGCCGCCGGTCGACGCCGAGGCGCCGACCGGCGGCCGCGGATCAACGCGCCGAGCAGGTCGGGGAGAGGCCGGTGGCGCTGCCGGTGGCCTGGAAGCCGAACTCGACGGACTGGCCGGCCCCGACGGAGCCGTTGTAGTCGACGTTGGTGAACGCGACGGTGCCGGTGGTGCCGCTGCGGTTGGCGCTCCACTGGTTGGTGACGGTGGTCCCGGACGGCAGGGACACCGAGACCGACCAGCCGTTGAGCGCCGACGTGCCCGCGGTGACCTTGACGTTGGCGACGAAGCCGCCGTTCCAGCTGTTCAGCGACGCCGTCGCGGTGCAGCTGCCGGGACCGGGGTTCTGCGTCGTGGTGGTGGTAGTCGTGGTGGTTGTGGTCGTCGTCGTGGTGGTCGTGGTGGTCGGCGACGCGGCGTTGAGGGCGTCGAGGACGGCGTTGTAGGCGGGCTTCTTGTTGCCGGAGCCGTCGAACAGCAGCGGCGAGTCGTTGGGGTAGCGCCAGGAGTCGGTGTCGCGGATGCCCCACACGGTGATGCCGGTGCAGCGCGCGACCGCGGTGCACGCCTGCGTCACGCGGCGGTAGTTGTCGGCCTGCTGGGTGCCGGAACCGGCGATGTCCAGCTCGGTGATCTGCACGTCGACGCCGAGCGCCGCGAAGCGCTGGATGGTGGTCTGGTAGTCGCTGGGGATGCCGGTGCCGAAGTGCGACTGGAGGCCGACGCAGTCGATCGGGACGCCGCGGGCCTTGAAGTCCTGCACCATCCGGTAGACGCCCTGGGTCTTGGCGGCGGCCCAGCTGTCGGTGTTGTAGTCGTTGTAGCACAGCTTGGCGCCGGGGTCGGCCGCGCGGGCGGTGCGGAAGGCGACCTCGATCCAGTCGTTGCCGGTGCGCTGCAGGTTCGAGTCACGCCGCCCGCCGGAGCCGCCGTCGGCGAAGGCCTCGTTCACCACGTCCCAGGCGTAGATCTTGCCCCGGTAGTAGGAGGCGACCCGGTTGATGTGGTTGACCAGCGCGGAGCGCAGTGCCGAGCCTTCCATGCCCTGCATCCACCGCGGTTGCTGCGAGTGCCAGGCCAGGGTGTGGCCGCGCACGCGCTTGCCCTGGGCGAGCGCGTGGTTCACGATGCGGTCGCCGTTGGAGAAGCTGAACTGGTTCTGGTTGGGCTCGGTGGCGTCCATCTTCATCTCGTTCTCGGCCGTCACCATGTCGAACTCGCGGTTCAGGATCCCCACGTAGGTGGAGTCGCCGAGCCTGCCTGCCGCGACGGCCGTGCCGTAGTAGCGGCCGCTCTGGGCCGCGGAAGCGCCCAGGGTGCTCGCGGCGCTCGCGGACGTGGTCGCGAGCAACGCGACGCCGCCCGTGGTCGAGGCGATCAACGTCGCCGCGAGCACCACCCGTGACACTGACCTCGCTGTCAGCTTCATCTTCGACACCTTCGCAGAAAGGCACCCGTCGTCCGTGACGGGTGAGATGGGCAGAACCGTTCGGCCGGTCCGGCGTCGCCGTGTCGCCGGGTGCGGGCGGCGCGCGAGCGTCGCGGCGGTGTGAGCGCGGGCCGGTGCTTCGCGAAACGGCGCACGGTGTGGTCGGCGCGATCCGCGAGCTGGTGCCAGGAGTGTCGCACCCCATTGTTCGCGCTCACAAGGTCTAACCGTGAAAAATGTGCGGTCAATTGAGCTGAATGGAGCAGTTTAAGCGCTGTGGTAGTACTTGAACTGTGTTTATGAGGCTTTTTCGAAAAGTTGCGCAACGCAGTCCGGGGAGCGGTAGCTAAAGTTAGCGCTCACATATTTAGCTTTGACCGGTCGAATCGCGTATCGCTACATTCGACTGGCAATCGGGGTCGCCCAGCGGGCCGCGACCCGACCCTGCCGGTGTCTGTCGAACGACGCTGGGCCGCCGCGCGTCGCGCGAGCCACGACACCGAACAGCGAAGGGACCGATAACCATGGCACACCTACCCCGGCGGCATCGCCTCGCGCTCGTCACGTCCGCGGCCCTGCTGGTGGCGGCGAGCGTGGTGACGGTGCTGAACACCGACTCCGCCCGAGCACTGGACAACGGCGTGGCGCGCACCCCACCGATGGGCTGGAACTCGTGGAACACGTTCGGCTGCAACATCAACGAGACGTTGATCAGGCAGATGACCGACGCCATGGTCAGCTCCGGCATGCGCGAAGCGGGCTACCAGTACGTGGTGGTGGACGACTGCTGGATGAACCCGAACCGTGACTCGGCGGGCAACCTCCAGGGCGACCCGGGCCGGTTCCCCAGCGGCATGAAGGCCCTCGGCGACTACATCCACGCCAGGGGCTTGAAGTTCGGCATCTACCAGGCGCCGTTGACCGAGACATGCGCCCAGTACTTCAACTCCTACCCCGGTTCGACCGGGGCGCTGGGCCACGAGGAGCAGGACGCCCGCCAGTTCGCCGCGTGGGGCGTGGACTACCTCAAGTACGACTGGTGCTCGCCGACCGGGTCGATGGACGACCAGGTGCGCGCGTTCGCGAAGATGCGCGACGCGCTGCGCGCCACCGGCCGCCCGATCGTCTACAGCATCAACTCCAACAGCATCCACGACAAGACCGGGCCCCGGCGCAACTGGGGCGACGTGTCGAACATGTGGCGCACCACCGAGGACATCACCAACAAGTGGGACACCGGGCAGACCAACGGCTACCCGATGGGCATCCAGAACATCGTCAACGTCACCGTGCCACTGGCCTCCTACGCCAAGCCGGGGTCGTTCAACGACATGGACATGCTCGAAGTCGGCCGCGGTGGCATGAACGACACGGAGATGCGCAGCCACTTCGCGCTGTGGGCGATCATGGCCTCGCCGCTCATCGCGGGCAACGACCTGCGGAACATGGACGCCGCCACGCAGACGATCCTGAAGAACCCGAACCTCATCGCCATCAGCCAGGACCCGCTCGGGTTGCAGGCCGTGCAGATCTCCAACGACGGCACCCGTCGCGTGCTGGCGAAACGTCTGTACAACGGCGAGGTCGCGATCGCCCTGTTCAACCAGGGCTCCACCACGACCACGATCTCCACCGCCGGCTACCAGGTCGGCCTGGAAGGCGTGTCGATCACCCTGCGGGACGCCTGGACGAACGCGGTCAGCAGTGGGAGCGACGGCATCTCCGCCTCCGTGCCGGCCCACGGCACCGTCGTCTACCTGGCCAAGGGTTCCGGTATGCCGACGAGCACCACCACCACGACGACCACCACCACCACCACCACCACCCCGCAGCCGGGCGACTCCTGCCGCGTCGCCAACACCACCAACGCCTGGGGCAACGGCCTCACCTCGGACATCACCATCACCAACACCGGGTCCACGCCCGTCAACGGGTGGTCGCTGGCGTTCGCCCTGCCCGGGGGTCAGACCATCACCTCCGGCTGGAACGCGAGCTACTCGCCGTCCTCAGGGCAGGTGACGGCGCGGAACGTCTCCTACAACGCCGGCATCGCGCCGGGGGCGTCGGTCTCCATCGGCTTCCAGGCCACCCACACCGGCAACGCGGCCAAGCCGGCCTCGTACGCCCTCAACGGCGCGACCTGCACCAGCGCCTGACCGCCGCCGCGGAGCAGCGCGCGAGCACCACGTAGATGGGACGGTAGTGGGGAAGAGGACCTTCAACCCGCCGGCGATGGCGGACGTCGCCCGGCTCGCCCAGGTCTCGCACCAGACGGTGTCGCGGGTGCTCAACGGGCACCCGCACGTCCGGGACCAGACCCGGATGCGGGTCCGGGCGGCGATCGACCAGCTGGGCTACCGGCCGAACCGACTGGCCCGCGCCCTGGTGACGGGGCGCTCGCAGCTGATCGGCGTGGTGGCGCAGAACTCCACCCTGTACGGGCCGGTCTCGCTGGTGGCGGCGTTCGAGCAGGCGGCGGCCGAGGTGGGCTTCGTGGTGACCGCGCACCGGGTGGACGTGGCGGACCGCGAGTCGGTCACGAGCGCGTTGGAGTGGCACCGCGACCAGCGGGTGGCGGGCATCGTCGTCATCGCACCCACCGCCTCGGTGAGCGACGCGATCGACGCCATCCCACCCGGCGTGCCGTTGGTGATGGTGGACGGTGACCCGGAGCGGTCCACCCCGCTGGTGACCGTCGACCAGGCGGCGGGCGCCTACGCCGCGACCCGCCACCTGCTCGACGCGGGCCACCGCACGGTGTGGCACGTGTCCGGTCCGCCGGACTGGTTCGACAGCGCGGGTCGCGTGCGCGGCTGGCGGTCGGCGTTGGCCGACGCGGGTCTGGAGGCGCCGCCGCCGCTGCCCGCGGACTGGAGCGCGGCGGCGGGGTACCGGGCGGGGCAGGAGCTCGCGCGGATGCCCGAGGTGACCGCGGTCTTCGCGGCCAACGACCACCTGGCGCTCGGCATCCTGCGTGCGATGGGCGAGCACGGCAGGCGCGTGCCGCACGACGTGAGCGTGGTCGGCTTCGACGACGTGCCGGAGGCGGGCTACCTGATCCCGGCGCTGACGACCGTCCGGCCGGACTTCGACGCCGTCGCCCGGGAAACGCTGGACCTGCTGCTGGCCCAGGTCGGCGACCGCGAGGTCGGCGACTGGCAGCGCACCATCGCACCGACCCTGGTGGAGCGCGACAGCGTCCGCCCGCCGTCGAGCGGACGCCTCGACCGGGTGTCGGGTCAGGCGGACGCGTCCGCCGCGGCGGTGAACCCGCGCTCGTGAAGCCAGGCCAGTTGCACGGCCGTGTTGGAACCGTAGCCACCACCGTGGTCGGCGAAGGGCCACACGGTCATCGTCCGCTCGTCGCCCGCGTAGTGGTTGAAGGCGGCGTAGACCGTGGAGGGCGGGCAGATCGGGTCCATCAGGCCGACGCTGAACAGCGCCGGCGCCGTCGCCCGCTGGGCGAAGTGGACGCCGTCGAAGTAGGACAGCGTGGCGAAGGTCCGCTCCACGTGCTCGCGGCTGTGCCAGCGCAGGTACTTGGCGAGCTCCGGGTACGGACCCTCGTCGGTGATCTCCGCAGCCCGGCGGAAGTGGCACAGGAAGGGCACGTCCGGCAGGACCGCGGCCACGTCGTCCCGCACCAGCCCCGCGACCGCGAGCGCGAGACCGCCACCCTGGCTCCCGCCGGTGACGATCACCCGCCGGGGGTCCAGCCCGGGCAGGTCGGCGACCGCGTCCACCGCCCGGACGCAGTCGGTGATGAGGCGTCGGTAGTAGTAGTGGTCGGGGGAGTCGACGCCGCGGGTCATGAAGCCCTCGGCCCACTGCGTGCCGGGACCCTCCGTCGAGTCCGGGGTGTCGTGGCCCTGCCCGCGGCTGTCGACGACGAGCTGCGCGTACCCCGCGGCGGACCAGAGCAGGTGGTCGGTGGGCAGTCCGCGACCTCCGCTGTAGCCGATGTAGGTCACGACCACGGGCAGCGGGCCTTCGGCGCCGCGCGGGCGCAGCAGCCAGGCGGCGACCGGGTCGCCGTTCCAGCCGGGGAACCGCACGTCGTCCACGTCGACGGTGCGCAGCAGGTGCCGGTCGGTGACCCGCTCGACCTCCACCGCCCCGCCGCGGGCGCGTGCCGTCGCGAGGGTGCGCTCCCAGAAGGCGTCGAAGTCCTCCGGAGGGCTGGAGTCCGGGCGGTAGTGGACCAGTTCGTCGTGCGGCGAGTCCGTCAGGGGCATGGGGAGTCCTCCGGTGGTGCACGGGCGGGGTGAAGCGCTTCGACGTTCGCACGCGTCCGCCGCGAATGTCAATCGTGTGACAGCAACGGCTTTTCGCGCTGTTGTGGCCCTTGTTGGAGGTCCATGCGCGTGGTTAGTCTCGACGCGACAGGTCAAGCGCTTCGACACCGGGGATGCACCGTGACCGACGAACCGCAGACGATCCGGTGGGGCCACGAGACCCTGGCCGCCGAGTTCGACCTCACCGAGGACGGCGTCATCCGGCTGGCCCGGCTCGGCTCGCCCGGTGACGCCACCGATGAGCACCAGCCGGGCGCGGCGGTGCCGCTGGTGGCCGTGACGGCGGTGGGCCACGGCCGCCGGTGGTCGGGCAACCGCTTCATCCACTCCACGATCGGCGAGCGGCTCCGCTACCGGACGCACCGCTCGACCCACGAGGACGGTTGGCACAGGCTCGCCGTCGAACTCGGCGACCCGGACACCGGCCTGGTCGCCGAGGTGGTCTACGGCTCGCCGGACGGCGTCCCCGCGCTGCGCGGCGAGGTCGTCCTGCGCAACGAGGGCGACACCACCTTGCACCTCCAGGCGGTCAGCTCACTCGCGGTGGGTGGCCTCACGCCGGCGCGGGCGGCTGCGCTGGACGACGCCGACCTGCTGTGGGCGGACAACGACTGGTTCGCCGAGTGCCGCTGGCAGCGCCGACCGCTGCGGCTGACCTCGCCGGCCCTCACCCGGCGCGTGCGGATGGCCAACGGTCGGGGCGCGTTCGTGCTGGCCGGCCAGGGCGCCTGGTCCAGTTGCGGCCACCTGCCGATGGGTGGTCTGGCCGACCGCCGGACCGGTCGGGCGTGGGTGTGGCAGGTCGAGCACAACGGGGGCGGCTGGCGCTGGGAGTGCGGCGAGCGCGAGGACTCCGCCTACCTGGCGGTGTTCGGCCCCTGCGACGGCCACCACGGCTGGCGCCACGCCCTCGAACCCGGCGCGGAGTTCCGCACCGTGCCCGCGTCCCTCGCGTTCAGCTCCGACGGCGGGACCGACGTCGCCTTCGCCGCGCTGACCGACTACCGCCGTGCGACGCGTCGACCGCACCCCGACCACGAGCGCCTGCCGGTCATCTTCAACGACTACATGAACTGCCTGATGGGCGACCCCACCACCGCCAAGCTGCTGCCCCTGGTCGACGCCGCGGCCGACGCCGGTGCGGAGTACTTCGTCATCGACGCCGGCTGGTACGCCGAAGAGGCCGAGAACTGGTGGGACTCCGTCGGGCTCTGGGAGGCGTCCCACTCCCGCTTCCCCGGACCGGGAGGTCTGCACGACGTGCTGGACCGCATCCGGGAACGCGGCCTGGTCCCCGGTCTGTGGCTGGAACCGGAGGTGATCGGGGTCCGCAGCACGGTTGCCGACGCGCTGCCCGAGGAGGCGTTCTTCCGGCGCGACGGCGTGCGCGTCGTCGAATCGGGCCGCTACCACCTCGACCTGCGCCACCCCGCCGCCCGCGCCCACCTCGACGGTGTGGTGGACCGCCTGGTCGGCGAGTGGGGCGTCGGCTACCTCAAGCTGGACCACAACGTCGACGTCGGCGTCGGCACCGGTGGCCACCCCGGCGAGAGCCCCGGCGCCGGTCTGCTCGGGCACAACCGCGCCCAGCTGGACTGGCTCGACGGCGTCCTGGACCGGTACCCGCACCTGGTCGTGGAGAACTGCGCTTCCGGCGGCATGCGGATGGACCACGCGCTGTTGTCCCGGCTGCAGTTGCAGTCCACCAGCGACCAGGAGGACCTGGTGCTCTACGCGCCCATCGCGGCCGCCGCGCCCACCGCGGTGACCCCGGAGCAGGGCGCGGTCTGGGCCTACCCGCGGCCGGAGGACTCGCTGGACGAAATCGCCTTCACGATGGTCAACGCACTCCTCGGGCGGGTGCACCTGTCCGGGCGGATCACGGAACTCGGCCCCGAGGCCCGTGCTCTGGTGCACGAGGCCGTGACCGTGTACAAGGACATCCGCGCCGACCTGCCGCGGGCCGTGCCGGCCTGGCCGCTCGGACTGCCCGCCTGGGACGACCCGTGGATCGCCCTCGCCCTGCACGCACCCGCCACCACTTACCTCAGCGCGTGGCGCCGGCCCGGCACCGAGGACACCGCGACGCTGCGCCTGCCACACCTGCGCGGCGCGGACGTCGTGGTCGACGTGCTCTACCCGGGCGCCACTCAGGCCGTCACGACGTGGCACCCCGACAGGGCCGAGCTCGCGCTCACCATGCCGGCGGCGCCGTCGGCCGTGTTGTTGCGCCTGAGGCGTTCCGCGACGGACGCCGAGTAGCCGCGCGTCGCGTCGCGGTAGGGGATTACCGCGTCCGCAGCACACCGCGACCCGTCGTGTTTGCGCTAACAATTCTGCTTGTCGTGCAGTCTTTGTTCATTGACCTGAACCGTGCAGTCACTCCGAACGCGCTATCTGATCACTGCCTATCTTCCGAGGTCAGTCGATGGCATTCGACAACAACGCGGTGAACAGCGGAAAGTGAGCGCTAACAGTTTTAGCTCCCTTGAGCGTTGACCACCGCCGGGGTGCCGGCTAGATTGACTCCGAAAGTAGTGGTCTCTGCATCGAAACTTTCGACCCTGTCGGTCGGGCAACTCCGCCGCGACCGTCCGTCAACGACGACGATGGGGACACGGATGCGATCGCCTCCTGCGCCGTGCGCGTCAGCCGCGCACCCCTCCTCCGCGCTCTCCCCGTCGACCCGTCGCGGTGAGCCCTGGTGTCGTCGGCCGGTCGTACCCGGCTTGGTGCCCGCCCCCGGGCCGGCCCGGTTCCCCGGCGCTCAACCCTCCTTTGAGGACGGTCTGTCCGCGCGGGTCGATCCGGTGCACCTCCCGCGATCCGATCGCCGCACGAGCCCGTGAGCCGGTCCCGGCACGATCACCTCAGGAAGGCGAAAGCCATGCTCTTGTCACGACGTCCCAGGTCGAGGCGGACCAAGCCGGCCGTCGCGGCGTTCCCACCGGTGGGCGCCCCGTCCGTGCTCATGGAGATCAGCCCTCGCCACCTCCGCTTCCTCTACCAGGGCACGGACCCCAACGCCGGTGGCGACTACGACCGCCTGCCCTGGCGACCCGGCCTGCCCACCCAGACCAACTCCCCCTGCTGACACGCGGATCCGGGCGCGGGACGCCACGACGACGTCCCGCGCCGACCGGACGCACCTGATCACTTCCGCCGCCGCCGGGTGGTCGGCCTCCGCGGTGACCGCCCACCCACGCACTCGATGTCCGAACGGCAGAAAAGAGTCCTTGATGATCACGCGTAGGCTTCTCGGGCCCGCGCTCGCCGCGGTGCTCCTCACCGCGGCGGCGACCGGCACGGCGTTGAGCGGGGGGCTGGGCGAGACCGCGCCGGCCTCGAACGTCGGTGCGCTCGCGTCGAGCGCAGGCTGCGGCAAGGCGCCGACGTTGCGCAGCGGCAGCCACACGATCCAGAGCGGCGGGAAGAGCCGCAGCTTCATCCTGCGCGTGCCGGACGGCTACGACAACACGCGTCCGTACCGGTTGATCTTCGGGTTCCACTGGCGGGGCGGGACGATGAACGACGTCTCCTCCGGTGGCACCAGCGGGACCGCGTGGTCGTACTACGGGATGCAGGAGCAGTCGAACAACAGCGCGATCCTGGTCGCTCCGCAGGGCCTGGGCAACGGCTGGGCGAACTCCGGTGGTGAGGACGTCACCTTCACCGACGACATGATCAGGCGGATCGAGAGCGACCTGTGCGTCGACACGGCGTTGCGGTTCGCCATGGGCTTCAGCTACGGCGGCGGCATGAGCTACGCGCTCGCATGTGCCCGGGCGACGGTGTTCCGGGCCGTGGTGGTGTACGCGGGCGCCCAGTTGAGCGGGTGCAGCGGTGGTACCCAACCGATCGCCTACTTCGGCATGCACGGCTTGACCGACAACGTGCTCAACATCTCGATGGGGCGTTCGCTGCGGGACAAGTTCGTCGCCAACAACGGTTGCTCGCCGCAGAGCCCGCGTGAACCGGCGCAGGGCAGCATGTCCCACATCACGACGACGTACTCGTGCCGGGCGGGCTACCCGGTGCAGTGGGCCGCGTTCGACAACGGCCACATGCCCGGTCCCGTGGACGGCACCTACACCGAGAGCGGCATCCGGACCTGGACCAAGGGCGAGGCGTGGAAGTTCATCTCGCAGTTCCAGGGCGCCCCCGGCACCACGACGACCACCACGAGCACGACGACCACCACCACGACGACGACCACCACGACCACGACGACGAACCCGCCCGGTGACGGCTGCAAGGTGACCGACACCATCAACGCGTGGAACTCCGGCCTGACGTCGGAGATCGTCATCACCAACACCGCCGACACGCCGGTCAGCGGCTGGTCGCTGGCGTTCGCGCTGCCCGGCGGGCAGGCGATCACCTCCGGGTGGAACGCCTCCTACTCGCCCACGTCGGGGCAGGTCACGGCCAGGAACGTGGCCTACAACGGCACCATCGCACCCGGCGGGTCGGTGAGCATCGGGTTCCAGGCCACCCACACCGGCAACACCGGCGAACCGTCGTCGTTCACGCTCAACGGCGCGGCCTGCACCGTCGCCTGACCCACCGGCGCGGGCTCGGCCGGTAGACCCGGCCCGGCGCCCGCGCCACGGGTTCCGCCAGAACACCACCGCGGGAGCCGCCGTTGCGGATCGGCCGGGTGCGGGCAACCAGCCCGCGCCGGCCGACCGCACGGCGGCTCCTGCGGTTTTGCGCTCGGCCATTCGTCTTCGCGTTGTCGAACCGGTTCGGTCGATGCTGCCTGCGACGATCCGGACAACCGTTGCATCCCTGGCAGGACTGCGCGTACGGTGACCCCTGTCACTCGAATCGGTTCGACCTCATCTCTGGTCCGATCGACCTGGGCCGACCGCATCCACGACGGAGTCCGGGAACCGCGGCCACCAACCCTGCACCAGGAGTCTCCTGTGGACACCACAAACCCGAGGCGGCGCCCTCGTCGCCGCGGCCTCGCCGGCCTGTTCGCCGTCGGCACCTTGGTCGCGTCGTCCCTGATCACGATGTCCGGGCCCGCCCAGGCCGGTGACGAGTCGATCGCGGTCGACTTCTCCGTGGCGGGCGGTTCCCCGACCTACCGGGCGTCCGGCTGGATCTACGGCATGTCCGAGGACGCCTCGGCGCCCGCGGACAACTTCTTCCGCGACGTGAAGTTCCGGTACATGCGTGCCGGTGGCGCGCAGCTCGACAGCCCCGGTGGCTGGGTGTCGGGCAAGTACGACCGCAGGTGGAACGCGACCCGCGCCCAGCTGTTGCGCACCCGGTCGCTGGGCGGCGAGTTCGTCCTGCTGCCGCACGACCTGTGGGGCGCCGACGGCTACCCGATCTCCCGGTTCCCGGGCGACAACGGCAACTGGACCGACTACGACAACTTCCTCACCCGGTTGATCAACGACGTGCGGGCCACCGGGGCGCCGGTGCAGTGGGACATCTGGAACGAGCCCAACATCACGCTGTTCTGGAACCGCCCGCAGGCGCAGTACTTCGAGCTCTGGCGGCGCTCGTACCAGCGCATCCGGGCGGCGTTCCCCACGCACCTGATCGTCGGTCCGAGCTGCGCGTGCGTCCCGTCGACCTCCGGGTGGTGGACGCAGTACCTGGACTTCGTCAAGGCCAACAACGTCGTGCCCGACATCATCAGCTGGCACTCCCTGCCGGGTGACCCGGTCGCGAACGTGGCGACGGCCAACGCCACCCTCGACGCGCGCGGCATCCCGCACCCGCGCCCGTACCAGATCAACGAGTACGGCGCGTCCAACGAGCAGAACCCGGGCGACGGCTCCTGGTACATCGCCCGACTGGAGCGGGCCGGAGCCGACGGCCTGCGCGCCAACTGGGCCAGCGCCGGGAACCTGCACAACGACCTCGGCAACCTGCTGGTCCGCGACTCGGCGGGCCGGCACCAGCCGAAGGGCGAGTGGTGGGTCTACCGGTTCTACGGCTCCCAGACCGGTCAGATCGCCTCGGTCACGCCCAGCCAGAACTACGACGCGTTCGCGACGAAGGCGCCGGGTGAGGCCAAGGTGCTGGTCGGTGGTGGGCGCACGACCGGCAACATCGCGGTCAACCTCCGCCGCCTGGACGCCACCGAGGGCATCGTGGTGAACAACCAGGTCCGGGTGCTCGCCGAGCGCATCCCGCACAACGGCGGCGGGGCGGTCTCGGGCCCGGTCACCGTGCTGAACACGATCGTGACCCTGTCCGGCAACGCCACCACCGTGAACCTGCCGCACTCCAACGTCGACGACTCGTTCACCATCACGGTCCTGCCGCCCTCGGGCCCCGGTGACGGCTCCTTCCAGTCCACCGCGGTCGCCCAGCACTCGCAGCAGTGCCTGACCAACCCCAACCGCAGCACCGCCGACGGCACCCAGCAGCGGCAGTCGACCTGCGGCACCGGTGACGAGCAGCGGTGGAGCTTCGCCCCGGTGGCCGGGCTCGCCGACACCTACAGGGTCGTCAACCAGCAGTCGGGCAAGTGCCTGGACGTCAACGCGGCGTCCACCGCGGACGGCGCCGCGGTCATCCAGTGGGCCTGCAACAGCGGTGCCAACCAGCAGTTCACCCTGCGGAAGGTCACCTACGCCGGCAACGACCCCGACGACCACCAGCTCGTGGCCCGGCACAGCGGCAAGTGCGTCGACGTCAGCGGAATCTCCACCGCGCAGGGCGCCTTGGTCCACCAGTGGACCTGCAACCCCGTGACCCAGGGCAGCCCGCTCAACCAGACCTGGCGACTGCCCGGTCGCTAGACCCGCACGCGGCGGTTCTGCCCGACCCCGCACCCGTCGGCGACGGGGTCGGGCAGAACCACCGGCCCGCGGCCGGCTGGCTGATCCACCACGGGTCGAGGGCGCCGGCGCAGCAACTCAGCGCACTGTCCGGAACGCCCGGCGGTGGCCGGTCGGTGTGATGCCGCGGCGGTCGGTGAAGTGGTGCCGCAGCGTGTCCGGACTGCCCAGGCCCGCCCGGGCGGCGACGGTGTCCACGGTCAGCTCGGTGGTCTCCAGCAGCCGTTCGGCCAGGTTCAGCCGTTGGTCGAGGATCCAGCGGTGTGGCGTGGTGCCGGTGGCGGCGCGGAACCTGCGGGCGAACGTGCGCGGAGACATGTGCACGCGTGCGGCCAGGGTGTCGACGGGGAGCGGCCGGTCGAGGTTCTGCTGGACCCAGTCCAACAGCCGGGCCAGGTCGTCGTGGTCGGCCCGGGCGGGCACGGGGGTCTCGACGTACTGGGCCTGGTCGCCCGAGCGGTGGGGCGGGACCACCATCCGCCGGGCCAGCGCGTTGGCCGACTCCGCGCCGAACTCCCGCCGCACCACGTGCAGGCACGCGTCGATGCCCGCGGACGCGCCCGCGCTGGTGACGACCGGGCCGTCCTCGACATAGAGGGCGTCCGCGTCCACCCGGACCCGCGGGTGGCGTCGGGCCAGGAGTCGGGCGAACTGCCAGTGCGTCGTGGCGCGGCGACCGTCCAGCAGCCCGGCCCCCGCGAGCGCGAAGGCGCCGGTGCACACGGAGACCACCAGCGCGCCCCGGTCGGCCGCCGCGCGCAGGGCGTCGGCGAGTTCCGGCGGCACCGGCGCGTCGACGTCCCAGGCGGGCACGGTGACCACGTCGGCCGCGGCCACGCGGTCCAGGCCGTGCTCGACGTCCAGCGCGAAGCCCGAGGTCGTCGGGATCCGGCCGGGCACGGGAGCGCACACCTCGAAGGTGAAGGCGGGCAGCCCGCAGTCGGTGCGGTCCAGCCCGAAGACCTGGCACACCAGGCCCAGTTCGAAGACCGCCGCCCGCTCCCCGACCACGGCCACCACGTTCCGGATCACGCCACCAGTATGGCAGGAACCTCCGGAACCCTGGCATTCCTGCCACTCACCGGGCCCGCGCCGCGGCATCAGGCTTGCCGTCATGAGCTACTTCCCGGGCAATCGCCCCTACACCGTCGTGGCGCCCGCGCCGGGCGCCGGTCCGCACCAGTGGGCCGGTGCTCCGTGCGCCCTGCTGGACGACGACGGTTCGTTCGTGCTCGCCTACCGCGTGCGCGGCGACGGCGACCACAACGTCATCGCGCGGTCGGCCGACGGCGAGGACTTCACCACGGTCGCGACGATCACCAGGGACCGCTTCGGCGCCTCCATGCTCGAACGGCCCGCGCTGGTGCGGACCGAGAGCGGGGCGTGGCGGCTCTACGTCTGCTGTGCGGAGCCCGGGACGTCGCGGTGGTGGATCGACGCCGTCGAGGCGCCGACGCTGCGGGCCCTGCCCCTCGCGCCGATCACGCGGATCTTCTCCGGTGACCCGGTCACGGCCGTCAAGGACCCGGTGGTGCGCCGCACGGCCGGGGGTTGGGAGGCGTGGATCTGCTGCCACGCCCTGGACGTCCCGGGCGAGGAGGACCGGATGAGCACCGCGTACGCGACCAGCGCCGACGGGCTCACCTGGACGTGGCACGGGACGGTGCTGAGCGGCCGACCGGGGGAGTGGGACGCCCGCGGTGCCCGGTTGACCGCGGTGCTGCCCGACGGCCGCGCGTTCTACGACGGCCGCGCCACCCCGGCGGAGAACTGGTTCGAGCGCACCGGGCTGGCCGCGCCGGTCGGCGGCCGGTTGGTCGCCGTGCCGGACGCGCCGGTGGTGGACGTCCGGTACGTGGACGTCCTGCGGCTCCTGGACGGCGGGTGCCGGCTCTACTACGAGGCCCGGCTGCCGGACGCGAGCCACGAGCTGCGGACGGAGCTCATCCCCGGTGTGGGCTGACGCGGCGCGCCACGCGGGCGGGAAGTGTCGTGGCGCAGGGGAGGGTTCCCCCGACCCCCAGCCGGGAGAACCCTCCGGTGCCGGTTCGGAACCCACCGGCGAAGCCGGGCGCCCGGTACCGGGCGACGGTCAGGGCACCGTGCCCGCCGAACCGCGCGGCCCGGGTGGTCGCCGACGCGGTCACGAGCTGCCCGGCCGTCGCGACGACCGGGCCGCGGGCGTGGTCAGCGTCCCGGGCCGGCGAGAAGACCCGCGGGTTGCCCCGCTCCGGCGAGACCGGTCCGGGAGTCGGCGGCGACCGGCAGCCGGCCGCCGCGATCCGGGCCCGCGGGACGGCCTGCCAGGGCCCCGTGGCGACGATCACCGGCAGTGGCACGACGACGTTGCGCCGCACTCGATATCCGGTACGGGCCTCGACGCTCATCCGGGTACCTTTCCCCTTGTGGACGATCAGGTCGACCGTCGTGGGGAAAGGTCTACCGACGGTGGGCTGTCGTCCGGTTGCGAGCCGGTTGCGGGGCTGATCAGGGTGCTGGGACCGGTCGAGGCGGTCGGTCCGCTCGGCCCCGCCGCGCTGGTCGGCACGAGGCAGCGGGCCGTGCTCGGCGTGCTGGCCCTGCACGCCGGCGCCGTGCTGCCGTTCACCCGGCTCGTCGACGTGCTGTGGGGCGACGACCCGCCGCGCACCGCGATCAAGACCCTGCACAGCCACGTCGCCCGCATCCGCCGGGCGCTGGCCGACTGCGGGCTGCCCGACGTGCTGCTCACCAAGGAACCCGGCTACCTGCTGACCGGCGTCGAGGTCGACGCGCGCCGGTTCGAGGAGCTGCTGCGGGCCGGTCGGGCGGAGCGGTCGCCGAGGCGCGCGGCCGAACTGCTGCGCGCCGCGGCACAGCTGTGGCGCGGTGACGCGCTCGCCGACGCCGAACCGGCCGGGTGGGCGCTGCGGGACGTGGAGCGGCTGCACGAGCTGCGGTCGGCGACCCTGGAAGACCTGTGGGACGCCGAGTTGCGCGCCGGCGGCCACGAGGCGGCGGTGGTGGAGCTGCCCGCGCTGCTGGCCGCCAACCCCACCAGCGAACGCCTGACCCGGCTGCACATGCTCGCCCTGTACCGGTCCGGCAGGCACGTCGACGCGTTGGACGCCTTCCGGCGGCTGCGCGAGCAGCTCGCCGACGAGTTCGGCGTCGACCCCGGCCCCGAGCTGGTGGAGCTGCACACCGCGATCCTGCGCCGCGACCCGGACCTGGACCCGCCGGTCGCCCGCGCGCCGGCCGAGCTGCCCGCGCGGGTCGGTCACTTCACCGGCCGGGACGACGAGTTGGCCGGGCTCGACCGGCTCCTCGCCGAGGGCGACGACCCGTCGGTGGTGGTGATCTCCGGCCCGGCCGGCATGGGCAAGACGGCGCTGGCGGTGGAGTGGGGCCACCGGGTCGCGCACCGGTTCCCCGGCGGACGGCTGTTCCTGGACCTGCGCGGCCACGACCCGGAGCAGGCGTTGTCCGGCGCCCACGCGCTGGCGCACGTGCTGCGCGTGCTGGACGTGCCCGAGGACCACATCCCCGCCGACGAGGCCGAGCGCGTCGCGCTGTACCGGACGCTCGTGCACGACCGCAGGTGCGTGGTCGTGCTGGACAACGCCGGGGACGTGCGGGACGTGGAACCGCTGGTGCCGGGCGGCGGTGCGTCGCTGCTGGTGGTGACGACCAGGCGATCGCCCGCCGCGCTGGCCGCCCGGCACGCGGTCCACCCGGTGCTGCTGGACGCGTTATCGCACGAGGAGTCCCTGGCGCTGCTGGGCGCCGTGCTGGGGGAGCGGCGGGTCGCGGCCGAGCCGACGGCGGCACGCGAGCTGGCCGCGCTGTGCGGCGGCATGCCCCTGGCGCTGCGCATCGCCGCCGCCCGCCTGCTGGGCAGCCCGAAGCGGCGGATCGAGGCGTTGGTGGCCGAGCTGGCCGAGGACCGGCTCGACGGGCTGGAGGTGGAGGGCGACTCGCGGAGCGTGCGCGCGGTGATCGCCGGCGCCTACCGGCCGCTGGCGGAGGAGCAGGCGCGGGTGTTCCGCCGAGCCGCGGTCACCCCGGGCGCGACGTTCACATCCTGGTTGGCCGCGGCGGTCTCCGAGGTGGAGTCGGCACGGGCGCCCCTGGCGTCGTTGGCCGCCGCGCACCTGGTGACCGAGGTCGGGCCCCACCGCTTCGGTTTCCACGACCTGATCCGCGAGTTCGCCCGCGGCCTGCCGACCGGCGACGAGCGGACCGAGGCGGGCGAACGGCTGCTGGACTGGTACACGCAGGCCGCGCACGAGGTGAACCTGGTGGCCAACCCGGCGCGCGACCTGGTCCGCCCCGTCATCCGGCACCCGTGGCAGAAGCCGCCGTTCCCCCCGGACCGGCACGCCGCGCTCGCGTTCCTCGAAGGGGAGCGGGAGAACCTGTTACCCGTGGTGCAGTTCGCCCGCGAGCGGCGCGACCTGACCGCCGCCTGGCACCTGACCTACCTGTTGACCAGCTTCTACGAGGCCACCGGCCACTGGCACGAGCGGGTGGCGATGTGCCGGGTCGCCGTCCGTGCCGCCGCCGAGCTGGGCGACCGGGCCGCCGAGGCGGAGATGCTGCGTGGGCTGGGCGTCGCGCTGTTCATGACCCGCCGGCTGGCGGAGGCCATCGACGCCAACCACCAGGCGCTCGCGATCGTCCGCGACCTCGGCGACCTGGCCGGCGAGGGCCACGTGCACAACAACATCGCCAACGCCCTGGCCGAGCTGCGCCGGTTCGACGAGGCGGTGCCGTCGCACCTGCGCGCCGTGGACTGCTGCGCCCGCGCGGGCAACCCGCTGGGCCGGGCGCTGTCGCAGCGCAACCTCGGCCACACCTACATCCGCATGGGCGACCCGGACGCGAGCCTGGCGCCGCTGCGCGACGCGCTGGAGGCGTTCCGCGAGCTGGGCAACACCAGGTTCGAGGCGGGCACGCTGAACACCCTGGGCGAGGCGCACCTGCGGCGCGGTGAACCGGACGTGGCGCTGCGGGACCTCGACCGCGCCCTGGACCTGAGCCGCGAGATCGGCGACCGCTGGCTGGAGTGGGAGGTGCTGGCCGACATCGGCGCCGCCCACCTCGACCGCGACGGGCACGGCGTGGCGTTCTTCGAGCAGGCGCTGGAGATCTGCCACGAGGTGGACGACCGCCACGGCCTGGCCACGGTGCTGAACCTGCTCGGCCGGGCCCACGCGCGGGCCGGTGACCTCGACGCGGCGGCGGGAGCGCTGTCGGCCGCCCTGACCGAGCGCTCCCGCGTGCCGGACGCCTTCGAGGAAGCCGGCGTGCACCGCGACCTGGCCGACCTGGCCGACCGCCGCGGCGACCGGGCCGCCGCACGACACCACCGGGACCGGGCGATCCGGCTGTACCGGCAGGTGGGCGCGACGGCCGAGGCCGCGGCTACTGACCGGACCTGATCGTCACCGAGCCGTTGCCGCCGACCACCCGACCGGCGGACGTGGTGAGCACTTCGAGCTCGAACACCTCGTCCGGCTCCGGTGACTGGTCTGGCACCAGTCTGATCGGCACGACCACGCTCGTCACGCCGGGCTTCGCGGTCACCTTCGCCCTGGTCACCACGACGTAGTCCTGACCGCCGATCGCCGTCACGTCGTGCGTGCGGTAGTACAGCGTGACGGGGGCGCGCAGCGGCACGGAGAACCTGATCGGCACCCGGCAGACGTCCGGGACCCAGCAGATCTTCCCGCTGTCGACCTCCGTCTCGACCGGGCGGACGACCATGCCGTCGTCGTCGCGCAACCACCCGATCGCCACCGGGTCCGTCACGACCACCCCGCCGGCCCCGACCAGGTGCAGTTCCAGCTGCTCGTCGTACTCGCGCTGCTCGTCGTGGTGCACCGTCACCGCCACCGTCCGCGTCGCGGACGAGGTGGCGGTCCACGTCAGGGTGCCCTCGGGGACGGCGGTGAAGTCGTTGCCCGCGGTGGCCGTGGTGCCCTCGACGTAGTAGTGCACCGAGCCGATCGGCTCACAGCCGGCGTCCGCCGTCGCGGTCACCTGGAACACCAGGCGGTTGTCCGCCGTGGTGCCCTCGTACTCGTTGACGTCCTCCGCCGCCACCCGGGCGGGCGAGCACTCGGTGGCGTGCGCGGCGGACACGGGAACCAGCACCCCGACCGCGGCGACCACCGCCAGGACCAGTCTCATCGTGAACTTCATGGGGTGATTCCTAACCCCGGCCGGTTGTGGCCGGGTTGTGGTGCAGGTCAGCGCGGTGCACCGGTGTCGCGGCGAGTGGGGTGGGCGCCATGCCGAAGACCGCCGGAGACCGCCGAAGACCGGGAACGGTCTTCGGCGGTCTCCTGGTCGACCCGGTCAGGTCAGGCCGTCGTCCCGGTGACGGACGTGCCCGACTTGGTGACGTAGTACGTCACCTTGTCGCCGCTCCAGTAGTGGAACGTGAGCGTCACCCGGGAGTCGTCCTTGACAGCGGCGAAGAAGTCCGGTGTCAGGGTGGTGCGGCCGTCGGTGTAGTCGGGCGTGAACGCCCGGTCGTACTCCTTGAACGACGTCCAGTCGTGCGGGCCCGCGTTGGTGCCGTCGTCGTACTTGGCCTCCATCGTGGCGAGCTGGTCGCCGCGGAAGGCCGTCGGGATGGCGAACGAAGCCGTCGTCCCGGTGGCGTCGGACAGCACCGGGGTGTCATGGGTGATGACGTAGAACCGCCACGGCACGCCCTGGGAGAAGCGTGCCGTCAGCACCGCGTTCGTGCCGTAGCCCCGCGAGCCGCTCAGCCTCGTCAGCGCCGCGGCGGTCAGGGTGAGCTGGTCACCCTCGATCGTGTAGTCCCGGCCGCGCACCAGCTTCGTGCTGCCGTGGTGCAGGTCGGTGAACGACGTGCCGTTGAGGTTCAGCGCGATCGTCCTGGCGGTGATGGGGCTCGACTTCGCGGTGAACACCTGGTCGGTGTAGGCCGTGCCGGAGCGGGTCGTCCAGCTCGACTTGATCTGCGCGTACAGCTCCGGGTCGCTCCACTGGAACGCGTTGCGGTTGAAGTGCTGGCCGTTGTCCCAGAGCATCGTGGTGACCTTGTTGACGCGCGCCTGGTGGCCGAAGTACTCGAAGAACTTCAGCTTCTCGCCCTGCTCGATGGTCCCGGTGTGCCGGTCGAAGCCGAGCAGGCCGTACTCACCGATGATCACCGGGATGCCGCGCGCGACGAAGCTGGTGCGGACGCGGTCGAACGTGTCGGTGACGTCCTTCTGGGCAACCGCGTCGAAGCGCGTGCCACCCGCGACGTTCACGCTGAACGGCCAGTAGCCGTAGTAGTGCACGGTCGCGATCAGGTTGGGGTCGCCGAACCCCTGGATCTGCTCCACCAGCGGGTCGACGTACGTCTGCTCGGACGAGGTGTGCAGGGTCGGCAGGACCAGCAGGCGGGTGGCGTTGTTGCCGCCCGACCGGCGCACGATGTCGTGGAACGACGCGTTCAGCTCGGCGTTCAGCTGGATCTCCTGCGGCTTGCCCGTGCTACCGGTGAACTGCGGCTCGTTCCAGCTCTCGAACGTCAGCTTGGGCCCGAACTCGGTGAAGGCGCCCGCCAGCTGCGTCCAGATCCGGTTGAACCGGTCGAGCACGCCGGTGCGGTCGCCCGGCATGTTCCAGACCCACTGCCACGAGTCGTGGTGGAGGTTGATCATGACGTACAGGTCGCGCGCCAGCGCCCAGCGCACGACCTCCTTGACGCGGTCCAGGTACGCCGCCTCGATCGCGTGGTCCGGCCCCGGGCCGAGGTGCGCACTCCAGGTGACGGGAAGGCGGACGCTCTTGAAGCCCTGCGCCTTCACGTTGTCCAACAGGGCTTCCGTGATGCGCGGGTTGCCCCAGGACGTCTCGTCGCTGCCGGTCGAGTCGAGGGTGTTGCCGAGGTTCCACCCCGGCTGCATCGCCGCGGTGTGCTCCATGGCGCTGAGTTGCTTCCCGCCGTGGACGCAGGTGACACCGTTGAGCGAGAACGACAACGGCGCCGTGTTGGCTTCCGCCCAGGTGCCGATGAAGCCGAACCGCACCGTCGAGTTCGTCTTGATCTTGGCGTTGTAACCGGCGTCCGACGCGGTGACCCGGTTGTCGGACTCGGTCACCTCCGCGTTCCAGGCGTTGCGGACCCCCTGGCCGGTCGGCCACTCCCAGCTCAGCTGCCAGCCGTCGACCGCGGCGCCGTTGTTGGTCACGGCCACGTCGGCGTTGAAGCCACCCGACCACTGGCCCGTGACCGAGTACGCCACGGTGCACCCGGCCTCCGCCGCGACGGCCTCGTTCGCCGTCACCGTGACCAGGCTCGCGGTCAGGGCCGCGACCCCGGCCGCCACGACACCTATCCGGCGCCGGACAGGTCGTGCACTCCTGCGCAATCCGAACATGGGACTCCTCACTCTCAGCTGAAAAAGGTCGTCAGGGTCGGTGTGGCGCGTCGTCGCCCGCGGTGAAGACCCGCACGTCGCACCCGTCGAGGCGCACGGGTGCGCCGGCGTCGACCGCGTCGCCGGACAGCACGTCGGTCAGGTCGCGCGGCGCCCGGACCTCGGTGGGCCGCGGGCTCCAGTTGTGGACCACGTGCACGCGGCGGCCGTCCGGCGACGTGCCGGTGGTCGCGGTGGCGGTGGCGGGCAGGTCCACCCAACCGCTGACGGGCACGGGTGCGAGCCAGGCCGCCAGGCTCCGGGCGAGGGCGCGGCCCGGCACGGTGCCCACGCAGGTGACGCGGCCTGCTCCGTGCCGGCGGGTGGTGACGGCGGGCCAGCGGCCGAAGTGCGGGTGGTCGTACTCGGCGAGCACGTCCGCGTCCACCGCGGTCAGGCCTTCCAGCCACCGCGTCGCGGTCGCGTCCGCGCCGAGGTCGAGCGGGCTGCCCGGCGCGGCGCGGACCGGCAGCGGGACGGCCAGGTTGCTGAACTCGTCGTACCACACGCCCGCGGCCTCGACGAGCCGCGGCGGGGCGGGCTCGGGCCGTGCGCGCGCCTCGTGGTCCGCGTAGCCCGTCCGGGGGCCCAGGACGAGGTGACCGCCGGCGTGCGCGTAGGCGGCGAGCCAGTCGAGCGTCGCGTCGTCGGCGAGGTACAGGCCGGCGGCGACCAGCACGGGGTGGCGCCGCACCGCGTCCTCGGGGGACGAGCGCCGGTGCAGCTGGCGGGTGTGGATGATGCGCGCCTGCCGGCCCGCCTCGAAGACGCCGCGGTAGAACGAGTCGAAGATGCGGTGGTACGAGGAGTGGTCCGGACCGCCGTCCGCGGTCGCCAACGGCGGGTACTTCTGCATCAGCCACTTGTTCGGCATCGAGTAGACCAGCGCGACGTCGGCGTCCGGCTCGATCCCGGCCACCAGGGCGCCGGCGGTGCCGAACTCGGCGCCGAGGCGGGCTACCTCGGCGTAGACCCGGCCGGGACGACCGCTGTGCGGCAGCACGCCACCCCAGTGGGTCTCCGCGCCGAAGTGCAACGTGTGCCAGTGCCAGTACTCCACCATCCGCGCGCCGCGCGAGACCAGTGCCCAGGCCGCCTGCCGCCACTGCCCGTCGTAGCCCGGTCGGTTGTCCGACGTGCCGCCGATCGCCTGCGCGTTGGTCTCGGTGATCAGGAACGGTTCCTGGCGGGACGAGAAGACGCGGTCCGCGTTCTCGTAGAGCGCCCACACGCCGGTGGTCTTCCAGTGCTGCTGCTCGTGGTCGTCGGGCGTCGGATCGGGCAGCACGAGGCCGTCCTGCATGTCGTAGTACGGGTTGCCCGCCGTGACGTCCAGCGCGTCGGTGAGCTCGTCGTCCTCGAAAGCCGGGTGGCCGTAGGAGATGCACGTGGTGGTGAACTGGTCGGGGTTCGCGTACTCCCGCACGATGTCCGCCTGCCAGGCGACGAACTCGGTGGTCTGGCGGGCCTGGAACGCCCGCCACGCGACGTCGTACTGGGGCTGCGCGTTGTCGTCCGGTGTCCAGAGGTCGGCCCAGGTGGAGAGCCGGTGCGACCAGTAGACGAGGCCCCACTCCCGGTTGAGCGCCTCCACGGTGCCGTACCGCGCGCGCAGGTCGTCCACGAACCGCTGGAACAGGCCGTGGTTGTGCGGCAGCCGCAGGCCCGGTTCGTTGTCCACCTGGAAGCCGATGACCGCCGGGTGCGAGGCGTGCCGGCCGAGGATCCGGCGGGTCACGCGCTCGGCGTGGAAGCGGAAGGCGGGGTGGGTGAAGTCCACCTCCTGGCGGGCGCCCCAGCCCATCCGCTGCCCGGTGGCGTGCTCGGCGGCGATCTCGGGGTACTGCCGGGACAGCCACGGCGGCACGGCGTACGTGGGCGTGCCGAGGACGACGGAGATGCCGCGTTCGTGGGCACCGTCGAGCACGGGCGTCACCCAGTCGACGTCGAACCGCCCGTTCTCCGGTTCCCAGGTGGACCACACCGACTCGCCGACCCGGATGACGGTGAAACCCGCCTGCGCCATCAGGTCCAGGTCGGTCTGCAACCGGTCGTGGGGTTGGTACTCGTGGTAGTAGGCGGCGCCGAACAGGACGCGCGGTGGCATGGATCGTTCCATGGTGGTGCGGCCTCCGAAGACCGTGAGGGGTGGCCCGGCGGCCCGGGTCCGGACCGGACCCGGGCCGCCGGGGCCGGTCAGGACGTCGTGCCGGTGACCGAGGTGCCGGACCTGGTCACGTGGTAGGTCAGCTCGACGCCGCTCCAGAAGTGGAACGTCAAGGTGACCGGTTCGCCGTCGCGGACGCCGTCGAAGAACGCCGGCGGCAGGACGATCGCCCCGCCGGGGTAGTCCGGGCGGACGGTCGTGTAGAACTCCTGGAACGGCGTCCAGTTGGTCGGGCCGGCGGCCGAACCGTCCGCGTACCGGGCCGCCATCGTCGCGAGCACGTCGCCCTGGAACCGCGTCGGCACGGAGAGCGAGTTCGCGGTGCCGGTCGCGTCGGACAGCACCGGCGCGTCGTTCGTGATCACGTCGATCCGCCAGGGGACGCCGCGGGAGAACCTGGCCTCGACCGTCGAGTTGACGCCGTACGCCCGGTCGCCGACGAGCCTGGTCAGCGCGGTGGCGGTCAGCGTGAGCCGGTCGCCGGACACGGTGTAGTCGCGGCCCTCGCGCAGCCTCGCGTCGCCGTGCCACAGCCCTCGGAAGCTCGTGCCGTTCAGGTTGAGCGTGAGCGTCGTGGCGGTGATCGGGGTGGACTTGGGCACGAACAGCAGGTCGGACGAGGCCGTGCCCGAGCGGGTGGTCCAACCCGACTTGATCTGGGCGAAGACGTCCGGGTCGCGCCACTGCAGCGTGTGGCGGTCGAGGAACGAGCCGGCGTCCCACAGGGCCGTGACGACCTTGCTCTTGCGGGCTTCCTCGCCCACCGCCTCGAAGTACTTCAGCACCTCGCCGCGCTCGATGATGCCGGGCCGGGTGTAGTCGTAGGAGAGCAGGGCGTACTCGCCCAGGTAGACCGGGATGCCCTTGGCGGTGAACGTGTCGCGCATCCGGGCGAACGCGTCGGTCATGTCCCGCTGGACGGTCTCGTCGAAGCGGGTGAAGCCCGCGATGTTCACGCTGAAGGGCCAGAAGCCGTAGAAGTGCACGGTGGCCATCAGGTTCGGGTCGTGCAGCGAGGCCATCGTGGCGGCCAGGTCGTCCATGAGCTTCTGGTCCGGTGTGCACACCTGCGTGGGCAGCACGAGCACCCGGGTGGCGTTCCGGCCACCGGACTGTCGCACGATGCGGTGGAACGAGGTGTTCAACTCGTCCAGCAGCCGCACCTTCTGCGCGTCGTCGGCGTTGGTGAAGGTCGGTTCGTTGACGCTCTCGAACAGCAGCCTGCGCGACGAGTGCTTGAACGTGGTGGCGATCTGGGTCCAGGTCGAGTCGAACCGGGCGCGCACGTTGTCGTGGTCGGTGGGCATGGCCGCGATCCACTGCCACGAGTCGTGGTGCAGGTTGAGCACGACGTAGAGGTTCTCCGCCAGGGCCCAGTCCACGACCTGCTTCACGCGGCTCGTCAACTTGGCGTCGATCGTGTACGGAGCGGTGGTCGACTGGAAGTTCGACCAGGTCACCGGGATGCGGACGCTGCGGAAGCCCTGCGCGCGCAGGGTCCGGAACAGCTCCCTCGTGGCGGGCGGGTTGCCCCAGCCCGTCTCGTCGGGGATGGCGTCGAGGCTGTTGCCCAGGTTCCACGAGGGCTGCATCGCGGCGGCGACGGCCATCGCGCTGCTCGGGACGCCGTGATCCGCCTCGGGAGCGGCGCCGGAGGCCGTGCCGGCGGCGAGGACCCCGGCGACGACCAGCGCCACCGGGATGCTCACCACCCGGCGGAGCCTGCCGCGCCAGGACTGCGGTCGGGTTCGATCCATGTCGGTCGCCTTTGCTGTCGGTGGAACCGGTTGCGGCAGGCGGAACACCCGCGTGGGACGCGGGTCAGCTGTCGAGCGGCTCGTGGTCGTACCAGTCGAAGTGGACGTGGCCCTCGGCGGCGTACAGGCCGATGACCCGGCCGGTGAAGCCCCCGGCGACCTCGGTGGAGAGGTAGCGGCCGTCGAGGGTGGCGAGGGCGGTGAACGTCCCGTCCGGTTCCCCGATGCCGAAGGTGACGGTGTCGGGGCCGGTGCGCGCGTCCCGGAGGGTCTTCTCCTCCCGCACGTCCACGCCCAGGACCAGGGGACCGGCGGGTACCGCCCGGGACGCCACGACGGTCTTCAGCGAGCCGACGCGGGCGACCACCCGCACCTCGTCGGCGGTCGCCTCGACCTCGTAGTGGTGCTCCTCGTCCAGCCGCACCGCGAGACCGCCCGTCCCGCCCGCGGCGTCCACCAGCGCGCGCACCCGGCAGGACCGGTGCTGCTGGCGGCGGCCGACGAACACGACGTCGCGCTCGTCCAGGGACGCGCCGCGCGCGTGCAGGGTCAGCCACCCGGCACGTTCCTCCGTCGTGCAGTGCTGTTCCCGGCGGTCGCGCAGCGAGATCCAGGCCGGCTGGAGTGCGGGGAGGTCGAAGTCGTCGCGGCCCGGCGCGGTCGGCTCCGGTCGCAGCGGCCACGGGACGGTCGCCTCGGGCTCAAGCGGCCCGACGACCGGCCAGTCGTCCACCCAGGTCACGGGCGCGAGGAAGGTCTCGCGGCCCAGCACGTGCCAGCCGGGCGTCCCGCCACCGGGCCGCACGCCGAGCAGCACCATCCACCACGAACCGTCCGGCCCCTGCACGAGGTCGCCGTGCCCGGTGTTCTGGATCGGGTGGTCGGTGCTCCGGTGGGTCAGGACCGGGTTCGCCGGGCACGGCTCGAACGGTCCGGAGGGGGTGGTGGCGCGGGAGATCGAGACGCCGTGGCCGCGTTCGGTGCCGCCCTCGGCGATGAGCAGGTACCAGTAGTCGCCGATGCGGTACAGGTGCGGCGCCTCCGGGGCCTTCGCGCCGGGCGCGCCGGACCAGATCCGCCGAGGTGCGTCGAGCACCTGCCCGGTGCGCGGGTCGAGCCGGACCTGCGACACCCCGGCGACCGTGCACCAGCAGGTGCCGTCGGAGTCCCACGCGAGGTCCGGGTCGATGCCGGGCACGTCGGGCAGCAGGATCGGGTCCGACCACGGTCCGGCGGGGTCGGCGGCGGTGACCAGGAGGTTGCCGTCACCGCTCACGTTGGTGGTGATCAGCCAGAACCGGCCGTCGTGGTGGCGCAGGGTCGGCGCGTAGACACCGGCGGACGACGGCGTGTCGAGCGGGAGGCGAAGCTGCTCGGGCCGGTCGAGCACGTTGCCGATCTGCGTCCAGTGCACCAGGTCGCGGCTGTGGAAGATCGGTACACCGGGGAAGTACTCGAAGCTGGAGCAGACGAGGTAGTAGTCGTCGCCGACCCGGCACACGCTCGGGTCGGGGTGGAAACCCGCGAGCACGGGGTTGGCGAACGTGCTGGGGTTCGGTGACATCCGATCAGGCCCTTTCGTGGTTTGGGGCGCGCTCCGGCGCACCGGTGCGGCACGGCGCACGGTGTGGTCGGCGGGTTCGGTGTGGTCGGCGGGTTCGGTGTGGTCAGGGCATCCGGAGCACGGCGCAGCCGCCGGGCGGCAGCCCGGTCAGCGGCCCACCGGTGAGCAGGTCGTGGGCGGCCCGGGGGATCGGGACGGTGTCACCACCGTGGTTGAGCAGGAAGCACCAGTCGCCGCGGGTGACGGCTTCGACGCCGGGCGGCCACTCGCGGGCCACACCGACCTCCCGCAGCAGCCGGTCGACCAGCGTGGCGTAGTCGGCGGTGTCGAGGACCGTGGAGAGGTACCAGCCGTGGCCGGCGCCGAAGGCGTGGCGGGTGAGCGCCGGGCGTCCGGCGAGCATCCCGTGGGTGTAGGAGGCGATCGCCTCGGCGCCGTCGGGGTCCAGGTACTCGCTCCACACCGTGCCGTGCGAGCCGTCGGACAGCGCGATCCGCTCCTCCCGCCGCAGCGGCCGCGGCTCCTCGACCCGGATGCCGAGGGCTTCGCGCAGGTCCGGGGCGGGGTAGCCGCCGAGGCGCGCCTGCACCCGTTCGTCGACCACGCCGCTGAAGTGCTGGACGAGCAGCGTGCCGCCCTCGGCGACGTAGCGGCTCAGGTTCGCCGCGCCCGCGTCGGACAGCAGGAACAGGGCGGGGGCGAGGACGAGCCGGTACCGGCCCAGGTCGTGCTCCGGGTGGGCGAAGTCGGTCACCACGCCCGCGTCCCACAACGCGCGGTGCGCCCGCCGCAGCATCGAGTGGTAGTCGAGGTCCGGCGAGGGCAGGCCGTCGGCTTCCGACGCCCACCACGCCTCCGCGTCGTGCAGCACGGCCACCTCGGCGGTCACGGTCGACCCGGCCACCTCCCCGAGCCGGGCGACGGCCTCGCCGACCGCCGTCACCTCCCGGAAGATCCGGCTGTCCGGCCCGGCGTGCGGCACCATCGCCGAGTGCCACGTCTCGGCGCCCGCCTGCGACTGGCGCCACTGGAAGAACAGCGCGCCCTCCGATCCGCGTGCGACGTGGGCGAGCGTGTGCCGCAGGATGTCGCCCGGGTCCTTCGGCAGCACCCGGCCTTCGGCGTAGACGGTGTTCGTGCCCTGCTCCATGAGCAACCACGGCCGGCCGCCGCCGAACGAACGGGCGCGGTCCGCGCCGAACGCGGTGTCCGCCGCGGCGTCGAGGCCCGGCCGGTCCGGGTAGTGGTCGATGGTCACGACGTCCAGTTCGCGGCCGAACGCCCACAGGTCGAGGTTCTGGTAGCCGGGCAGCATCAGGTTGGTGGTCACCGGCAGGTCGCTGTGCGCGCGGATCGCGTCGCGCTGCTCCCGGTAGGCCGCGAGGGCCAGGTCGGACCAGAAGCGGCGGAAGTCCAGCGACTGGCCGGGGTTGTGGTGCCACTGCGTGGCGCGTGGCGGCAGGACGTCGTCCCACGAGGAGTAGCGCTGGCTCCAGAACGCCGTGCCCCACGCCTCGTTCAGCGCCTCCAGCGTGCCGTGCCGGTCGCGCAGCCAGGTGCGGAACGCGGTGGCGGCGTGGTCGCACCAGCAGAGCGTGGCGTACTCGTTGTGCACGTGCCACAGCGCGACCGCGGGGTGCCCGGCGTAGCGCTCGGCCAGCGCGGCGGCGATGCGGCGGGCCGCGTCGCGGTAGGCCGGTGCGGCGAGGCAGTAGGTGTCGCGGCTGCCGTGCACGAGCCGGACGCCGTCGGGGGTCACCGGCATCGCGTCCGGGTGCGCCCTGGTGAACCACGGGGGAGGGGATGCCGTCGGCGTGGCCAGGTCGACGGCGACGCCGGCCGCGTGCAGGCGGTCGAGGTGGGCGTCGAGCCAGGAGAAGTCGTAGCGGCCTTCCTCGGGCTCCAGCAGCGCCCAGGAGAACACGCCGACCGTGGCGAGGTTGACCCGGGCGCGGCGCATCAGCTCGTCGTCCTCGGCCCAGACGTCCTCGTCCCACTGCTCGGGGTTGTAGTCACCGCCGAACGCGAGACCACCGAGCCGCTTGGTCAGGTCGTGTGCCGTCATGCCTGCTCCTCGTGCAGCGGCAGCCGTGCGTCGTCGCGCACGAACAGCGGGATGTGCTCGATCGGGGCGGCGGCGGTGACCGTCTGCCCGCCCGCGTGCTGCCGGTTGGTCCGCGCGTCGGTCCACCGGGCTCCGGCGGGCAGGTGCACGGTGCGCTCCCGCGCGCCCGCGGCGGTGACGGGTGCGACGAGCAGGTCGGGGCCGAGCAGGAACGCGTCGTCGACCTCCCACGCCCGCTCGTCGTCGGGGAACTCCAGGAACAGCGGCCGCATCGGCGGCAGACCGGTCCGCGCGGCGGTGCGCATCTGCTCCATGACGTACGGCCGCAGGCGTTCGCGCAGGCGGAGGTGGTCGACCAGGATCGGGTACACCTCCTCGCCGTAGGACCAGACCTCGTTGGGCAGGCCCGTCATCGCCGGCTCCAGGACCTGCGAGGGGCCGCGGAAGCCGTGCAGCCGGAACAACGGGCAGAACGTCCCGTACTGGAACCACCGCACCAGCACCTCGCGGTACGCGGGGTCGTCGGGGTCGCCGCCGTGGAAGCCGCCGATGTCCGTCGTCCACCAGGGGATCCCCGACATCATCACGTTCAGGCCGGCCTTGATCTGCGCGCGCAGCGTGGCGAAGTCCGTGCCGATGTCGCCCGACCACAGTGCCGCGCCGTAACGCTGGGCGCCCGCCCAGGAGGACCGGTTGAGCGAGACGATCTCGGTCTCACCGGCCGCGCGCAGACCGTCGTGGACCATGCGGGCGTTCTCGCGCGGGTACAGGTTGGCCACCTCCGGGCCCGGGCCGGCGTGGTAGCGCAGACCGGTCTGGTGGCCGGGCCTGAGCTCGGGCTCGGAGGCGTCGAGCCAGAAGACGGTGATGCCCAGCTCGTGGTAGCCGCGGCGGATGCGTTCCCACACGTAGTCGCGGGCCTCGGGGTTGGTGCTGTCGTAGAACGCCACCTGCGCCGAGTACGCGCCCAGGCCCTTGTCCGGCCAGTCGGCGTGGGCCACCGGCCCGTAGTCCGAGCCGACGAGCAGGCCCCGGTCCGACATCGGGTGGAAGTTCTCGCTCGCCGGGCCGACCGACGGCCAGACCGAGACCATGAGCTTGACGCCCAGCTCGTCCAGCTCGCGCACCATCCCGGCCGGGTCGGGCCACTCCTCCGGGTCGAAGCGCCACTCGCCGAGGTGGGTCCAGTGGAAGAAGTCGCACACGATCACGGACAGCGGCAGGCCGCGCCGCCGGTACTCGCGGGCGACCTCCAGCAGCTCCTCCTGGGTGCGGTAGCGCAGCTTGCACTGCCAGAACCCGGCCGCCCAGGCGGGCAGCTCGGGTGCGTGGCCGGTCGCGTCGGCGTAGCGGCGCAGCACGTCGGCGGGGGTGCCCGCGGTGACCCAGTAGTCGATCTGGCGGGCGCTGTCGGCCACCCACCGGGTGCCCGTCTCGGCCAGCTCCACCCGGCCGACGGCGGGCGAGTTCCACAGCAGGCCGTAACCGCGGTCGGACACCAGCAGCGGGATGGTCACCTCGCCGTTGCGCTGCACGAGGTCGACCACGGCGCCCTTCTGGTCGAGCAGGCCGTGGGTGTGCTGGCCGAGGCCGTAGAGCCGTTCGCCGGGGTAGGCGCGGAACCGCTGCTCCAGGCGGTGGTAGCCGTTGCCGGTCGGCGCCGCCGACCGCGGGCCAGGCCACCAGAAGTGGGCCGGTTGCTCGGCCAGCAGCTCCGCGCCGTCCGCCGTCCGCAGGAACGTGAGCCGGCCCGCCGTGGCCGGCAGGTACGGGGTGACCGAGCCGTCGGTGTCGGCGTCGACCCGCACCGTCAGCGCCCCGTTGACCAGGGTCGCGTGGTGCTCGGCGACGACGATCTCCGGCTTGCCGCCGGGCGGTGCGTCGAGCAGCGCGCCGGGCAGGTCGTCGAGCACCGGACCGCCGGGGGTCGCCCGGACCCGGACCGCGTCGGGCCCCCACGCCTCGATGCGCAAGGTCTCGCCGTTGGCCCGCCATTCGAGGGCGTTGCCGAGATCGTGGAAGTGCATGGGGGTGCTCCTGGCGGTGGTGAAGGTCGCCCGCGTCCGGAGCCGGTGCGGCGGACGGGGACGGAGCCGGTGGCAGGTGTCAGGGGGTGCTGGAGGTCCGGCTGCGGTGGGGGCCGGTGCTCTCCCGGACGGTCAGGACGGGTCGGAGCAGCACGAGTTCGTCCTCCGGCTGCTCTTCGCGCCCGGCGGCCGCGATCCGTTCCAGGACCTGCTCGACGGCGACCCGTCCGAGTTCCTGGGCCGGGCCGGTGACCGCCGTCAGCGCCGGTGCGTACTGCTCGGCGAGCAGCTCGGGGCACAGCGCGATCACCGAGGCGTCCTCGGGGACCGTCCGCCCGCTGATGCGCAGCAGGCTGAGCAGCGGACCGATCGCGCCCTCGTTCTGCACCACGAACCCCGTGGTGTCCGGTCGGTCGGCGAGGATGCGGGCCAGCGTCCCGGCGGTGCTCTCGTACGTGCCCTCGCACGGCCGGTGCACGAAGCGCAGACCGCGTTCCCCGGCGCGTTCCCGGAAGCCGATCAGGGTCCGCTCGGCGTAACCGGCGTGCCGCTGGTACACACCCGAGCCGTACCCGATGAACGCCACCTCGCGGTGGCCGAGGTCGGCCAGGTGGTCGGCGCACAGCGCGCCCGCGGCCGCGAAGTCGTGGTCCACGCAGGACAACCCGCTCCGGTCGTCGGGCAGGCCGATGAGCGCGGCCTGCGTGCGCAGCTCGCGCAGCACCGCGATGCGCTCGTCGTCCAACCCGACGTCCATCAGGATCACGCCGTCCGCCAGCCCGCTCAGCGCGACCCGGCGGACGCCCTCCGGACCCTCGTCGTTGGTGATGAGCAGCACGTCGTAGCCGTGCTGGCGGGCCGTCATGGTGACCGAGATGGCGATCTGCATCATGATCGGCACGTAGACGTCGGCGCGCAGCGGCACCACCAGGGCGAGTATGTGCGAGCGCTTGGCGGCCAGCGCCCTGGCGCCCGCGTTGGGGTGGTAGCCGAGCTCGGCCACCGAACGCTCGACGCGGCGCCGGGTCTCCTCGGAGATCGAGCGCTTGCCGCTGAGCACGTAGCTGACCGTGCTGGCGGACACGCCCGCGTGCCTGGCCACATCGGCGAGTGTCACCATGCGTGATGCTCCTGCTTCCTCGTCCTCTTCCGGGCCCGCTCCGGCGCCCGCGTGCGCCCAGTCTGCCGGTTCAGCCCTTGACCGCCCCGGTGAGCACGCCGACACGGAAGTGCTTCTGCATGAACGGGTACACCAGCAGCAGCGGCACGATCGTCAGCACCACGACCGCCATCTGCAACGACAGGGGCGCGGTCTGGGCGAACTGCGAGCCGAAGCCGGAGTTCACCGACCCGGGCAGCCCGTTGCCCCGGTTGACGTAGGTCAGCAGCACGTACTGGAGCGGCCACTTCTCGCTGTCGGTCGGCATGTAGAGCATCACGTTGAAGAACGAGTTCCAGTAGCCCACGCCGTAGAACAGGGCGACGACCGCGGTCACCGCCCGGGACGTCGGCAGCACGATCGACCACAGGATCCGCCAGTCGCCGGCGCCGTCGATCCGCGCCGCCTCGATCAGGTCGGCCGAGGTGTCCGAGTAGAACGCCCGCAGCACCAGGATGTTGAACACCGACACCGCGCCGGGCAGGATCAGCGCCCAGTACTGGCCGTAGCCGCCGAGTTCGGTGACGACCAGGAAGGTCGGGATCAGGCCGCCGCTGAGGAACATCGTGAGGATCAGCAGCACCAGGATGAAGCGGTGGGCCACCGAACCGGACCGGGACAGGCCGTAGGCGCACAGGACCGACACGACCAGGGAGACCACCGTGCCGACCACCGTGATGCCGAGGCTGACCAGCAGTGCGTTGCGCACGGTGGGGTCGCCGAGCATCACGCGGTACGCCTCGAAGGTCACATCGGTCGGCCAGATCACCAGGCCACCCGCGCGGTTGACCGCCGCCTGCGTGGACAGGCTGGTCACCACGATGATCCACAACGGCACCAGGACCACCGCCACGACCACGCCGAGGGTCAGGCCCTTGGCCGTCTGCCCGGCCGCGGTCGGCGGCTCCTCCCAGACCGGGCGCTTGCCGCGCCTTCGCTTCCGGACGGCCGTCCGGCCGGTCACGTCGCGTTCGTCCCGGGTGCGTTCGATTGTGAGCGTCTCGGTCATTTCCGGTACAACCCGTCCTCGCCGAAGGCGTGCGCCAGCTTGTTCGCGCCCCAGATGAGCAGCAGCGAGATGACGCTCTTGAACAACCCGGCCGCCGCGCCGTAGCTGTAGTTGTTGGTGGCGATGCCGTAGTAGAACGCGAAGGTGTCGAGCACGTCGGCCGCCTCGTGGCCGACCGCCTGCCGCTGGATCAGGAACTGCTCGAACCCGACGGTGAGCGCGTTGCCCAGGCGCAGCACCAGCATGAGCATGATGACGCCGGCCATCCCGGGCAGGGTGATGTGCCACAGCCGCCGCCACCGCCCGGCCCCGTCCACCGCGGACGACTCGTACAGGTCGGTGTTGATGGCGGCGAGCGCGGCCAGGAAGACGATGATCGACCAGCCGGCTTCCTTCCAGATCGCCTGCGAGGTGATCAGCAGCACGAAGGTGTCGGGGTTGGTCATGATGTCCCAGGTGCTGATGTCGTTGCTGCGCAGGAACTGGTTGAGCAGCCCCGCACCGCCGAACATCTGCTGGAAGATCGTGATCGCGAGCACCCACGAGAAGAAGTGCGGCAGGTAGGCGATGGACTGGATGAGGTTGCGCAACCGCTCGCTGAGCACCGAGTTCAACAGCAGGGCCAGCGCGATGGGGATCGGGAAGAACAGGATCAGCTGCACGAAGCTGAGGTACAGCGTGTTCGTCAGCGAACCCCAGAACAGCGAGTCACCGAACAGGGCCTCGAACTGGGCGAGGCCCACCCACTCGCTGTTCCACACCCCCACCAGCGGGTTGTAGTCCTGGAACGCCGTGAGCAGCCCGAACAGCGGCACGTAGTTGAAGACCAGGAGCAGGGCCACGGCGGGCACGGTCATCAACAACAACGACCGGTCCCGCCGCAGCCTGACCCGCAGGCTCAGCTTGTTCTTCCGTGCGGGTGGCTCCGTGTCAACGGAGCTCATTGCCCGGTCCCGAACTTCTGCAGGACGTTCTCATCCATCCACTGGACCATCTTGTCGCCGCCGCCGCTGGACTTCCAGGTGGTGATGGCGTCCTTCACCTCGGAGACCTTCTTCTTGCCGTGGTAGCAGTCCTTGATGGCGTCCTCGACGGCCTGGGCCGCGTCGGCGGTGGCCATCGACCGCGGCAGGCTGATGTTCATGTTCCAGAACACCGGCTTCTTGAGGTGCTTGACGTTCGCGGCCTGCCAGGCGGTGTAGTCCTTGGTGACGACGTCCGAGCCGGGGTTGCTGATCACCGAGGCCGGCGAGGCCAGGAACGGGAAGGTCTGCGGCTGGACGTTCTTCTTGCCCTCCTCGGTGGCGGTCGGGACGCCGTTGACCATCGTGTGGTGGACGCCCTCGACGCCGAAGTTGATCAGCGTGTACTCCGCCGAGCCGTACGGCGCGGCCAGGTAGTCGGCCACCGCCAGCAACTCCTCGATCTGCTCCGGCTTCAGGTTGCTGTTGAGGTAGCTCAGGATGCGGGAGGAGGCACCGATCTCGATCCGCGGCTCGCCCTTGCCGTCCGCGGTGAAGAAGTCGAAGTAGGCCCGCCGGTAGTTCGGGTTGGCAGCCGTGCCGGACTGGTGGTCGGAGGCGTTCCACCCGCCGGCGCCGTGGCCGACGATCACCGTCTTGCCGGCGTAGAAGCGCACGTTGCCGTCGGCGTTGTTGCCGGCCATCGCGTCCGGGTGCAGGTAGCCCGCGGTCGCGACGTTGTAGTGCCACTCCAGGGCTTCCAGCAGCTCCGGCATGTCGTACTTGTGGACCAGCTTGCCGTTGTCGACCTTCCACTTCTGGGGCACGCCCCAGGCCGGGAACATGTAGGTCCACAGGTCGTCGAACGCCCACACGCCGCCCTTGGCGTCGGTCAGCTCCTTGCCCAGGTTCATCAGGTCGTCGGCGGACTTCACCTGGTCCGCGGTGATGCCCTTGGCCTCCAGGAGGTCGTGGCGGAAGCTCACGGCGCCGGCGAACACGAACCCGCTGGAGAACGACGGGATGCCGTAGATCTTGTCGCCCCAGGCGCCTGCCTGCCAGGCGCCCGTGGGGATGGCCGCGAGGTTGGGGTACTTCTTGATCTTGTCACCGGACAGGAACGGCGTCAGGTCCGCGAGCTGCGACCCGGCCAGCTCACCGACGTTGAAGTTGGCGTTCCACCAGCTCGGCAGCTGGATCCAGTCGGGCAGCCGCTTGGCGGCGGTCATGGTGGGGATGATCGTGGCGTAGTTGTTGCCGTCGGCCGGCTTCATCTCCAGCGTGACGCCCAGCGCCTCGTTCATGGCCTGGTAGAACGAGTTGTCCGCGGAGGGGATCGTGCCCCACAGCGGCGTGACGGTCGTGTACTTGCCGCCCTTGCCCGGGATGCCGGACACGGTGGTGACCGGGTTCGACGGGTAGGTCAGGAAGCCGGGGTCGGTCAGGATGTCCGGGCCGCCGGCGACCGAGGGGATGTCCGCCTTGATCGCGCTGCTCGGCACGTAGTTCGGCAGCGCGGACTTGAGGGCGTCGCTGTTCGCGCCGGTCTTCTGCTGAGCGCCGCCGCCGCAGGCGGACAACAGGCCACCCGTGGCCGCGAGTCCCGCGACCGAGGCCGTGACGCTCAGGAACCTCCTGCGATTCAGCTCAATCCCCATGACAGGGCCCACCCTTCTTCGTTGAAAGCGGAGTGTCGAAGCGCTTGACGATGTCGGGAGAGTAATCATGTGACGTGGGGCACGGCAAGGGTCAGTTCCCGGTAAATCACGAGCTTGAACGGACCGATTGACAGCCCCACCAGCGGCGTGTCAGCGTTGAAGCGCTTCACCTGGACTGACTCAAGGGGTTGTGCCGCGTGAGTTCCTCATCCCTGTCCGCTACCGAGCGGCTGCCGTTCCACGACTCCGAGCTCGATGTGCGCAAGCGCGTCGATGATCTACTCGGTCGGTTGACGCTCGACGAGCGGATCGCGATGCTGCACCAGCACGCGCCGGCCGTGCCGCGGTTGGGCATCGGCCCCTTCCGCACCGGCAGCGAGGCACTGCACGGCGTGGCGTGGCTCGGCGTGGCCACGGCGTTCCCGCAGGCGGTAGGGCTGGGCGCGACCTGGGACGAGGACCTGGTGCGCCGCGTGGCCGAGGCGACCGCGGTCGAACTGCGCGCGTTCCACCGCCACCGGCCACCGACCGACGGCGACGCCCCGACGAGCCTGCAGGCGTGGGCACCGGTGGTGAACCTGCTGCGCGACCCGCGCTGGGGGCGCAACGAGGAGAGCTACTCCGAGGACCCGGTGCACACCGCGCGACTGGCGGAGGCGTTCTGCCGCGGCATGGCGGGCGACGACCCGCGGTTCCTGCGCGCCGCCCCGGTGCTCAAGCACTTCCTGGCCTACAACAACGAGGACGACCGCTGCACCACGTCGTCCGGCGTGCGTCCCCGCGTGCTGCACGAGTACGACCTGGCGGCGTTCCGGCCCGTGGTGGCGTCCGGCGCGGCGACCGGCGTCATGGCCGCCTACAACCTGGTCAACGGGCGTCCCTGCCACGTCAGCCCGCTGATCGAGGACGAGCTGCGCCGCTGGGCCGAGCCGACCGGGCACGAGCCGTTCGTGGTCAGCGACGCGGAAGCGCCGTCCAACCTGGTGGACCTGGAGCACTACTTCGACGACCACGTGCAGTCCCACGCCGCCGCGCTCAAGGCCGGCATCGACAGCTTCACCGACCACGGCCTGGACAGCGACGTGACGGTCGGGCGGCTGCGCGAGGCACTCGACCGAGGCCTGATCGACGAGGCCGACGTCGACCGCGCGGTGCGCCGGCAGCTGGCGCTGCGGTTCCGCCTCGGCGAGTTCGACCCGGACCTCGACCCGTACGCCGCGATCGGTCCCGACGTGATCGACCACCCGCGGCACCGGGCGCTGGCGGCCCGTGCGGCCACCGAGTCCGTGGTGCTGCTGAAGAACGACGGGCTGCTGCCGCTCGACCGGGCCGCGGCGCCCCGCGTCGCGGTGATCGGCCCGCTCGCGGACGTGCTGCACGAGGACTGGTACAGCGGCACCATGCCGTACCAGGTCACCGTCGCCGCCGGGCTCGAAGAGGCGGTCGGCGGGGTGGTCCGCGTGTCGGGTGAGGACCGCATCGCACTGCGGTCCCGCACCACCGGCCGGCTCCTCGGCGACACCGCGTTCGACGTCATCGAGTGGGGCGACGACGTGGTGACCCTGCGGTCCGCCGACACCGGCCGCCACCTCGGCGCCAAGTACGGCTCGCTGGTCGTCGAGGAAGAACGCATCAAGAGCTGGGACGTGCACGAGACGTTCCGGCTGGAGCCCGTCGCGGACGACGGCGACGTGGTGCTGCTGCGCAACGTCCTCACCGGCCGCTACGCCGCGGTCGACCAGGCCGACGGCCGGATCGCCGTCACGGCCGAGACGCCCGAGGCCGCCGAGCGCTGGACGCGGGAGCTGGTGCGCGACGGCGTGGCGGAGGCCCGTGCCGTCGCGGCCGCCGCCGACGTCGCGATCGTCGTCCTGGGCAACCACCCCCTGATCAACGGTCGCGAGACCCAGGACCGCACCGGCACCGCGCTGCCCGCCATGCAGGAGGCGCTGCTCCGCGCCGTCGCCGAGGTCCGGCAGGCCACCGTCCTCGTGGTGACGAGCAGCTACCCCTACGCCGTGGACTGGGCCGACGAGCACCTGCCCGCCGTGGTGTGGACTTCCCACGGCGGGCAGGAGACAGGTCGTGCGCTCGCCGCCGTGCTGCTCGGCGAGGCCGACCCGGCCGGTCGGCTCCCGCAGACGTGGTACCGCGGCGACGACGACCTGCCCCACCCGCTCGACTACGACATCATCAAGGCGGGGTGGACCTACCAGTACCACCGGACCGCACCGCTGTACCCGTTCGGCCACGGCTTGTCCTACACCGACTTCGCCTACCGCGACCTGCGGCTGTCGTCGGAGGTCGTGCCGCAGGACGGCGCGCTCGACGTCTCGGTGACGGTCGCGAACACGGGTGCGCGGCCCGGCAGCGAGGTGGTCCAGGTCTACGCGCGGGCGTTGGGCGCCGGCTACGACGCGCCCCGGCTGCGCCTCGTCGACTTCCGCAAGGTCCGCGTCGGTGCGGGGGAGAGCGAGGAGCTGACCTTCCGGTTGCCCGTCGAGCGGCTCGCCCACTGGGACGTGGCCCGCGGTGGGTTCACCGTCGACCCGGGCGACTACGAGGTCGTCGTCGCCCGTTCCGCCGAGGACCACGTCCTCGGCGCACGGCTCACCGTCACCGGCGACAAGCCCGCACCGCGCGCGGTGGTCGACCGGCACACCCGCGCCGTCGACTTCGACGACTACTCGGAGCTCGTGCTCGTCGACGCCACCAAGGCCGCCGGTGACGCGATCGCCCCGGCGGACCCGGCGCGACCCGCGAGCGTGCTGTTCCGGGCCGCGGACCTGACCGGCGCGGTCGGCGTCGAGGTCGAGGTGGCGAGGGTGGGGGGTTCGGGACGGGCGAGGCTGGCGTTCCACCTGGCCGACCGGTCGCTCGGGGTGGTCGACGTACCGGTGACGGGCGACCGCTACACGTGGACGACCGCGGAGGCCCGGTTCCAGGGCGCGGTGGACGGCGTCCACGACCTGTGGCTGACCTTGCAGGGCGACTTCCGGCTCGCCTCGTTCCGCCTCATCCCGTCCCACCCGGAGGTCGGGTGACGACTTCCGCCCCGGAGTCCTGACGCGCGGGGCCCCGCGACGGGGCCCGCTCTTCCTCGACGACTCCCTCGGCGACATCCGGTCCGAACGCGCACTGCGGTTCACGAGCCGGCCCAGGTGGCCGGTGGTGCACGCTCACAACCCGGGGCTGAACCGATCACTCCAGGTATGAGTAGGACTGCCCTCCCGGGTTTCTTGACGATGCATGTGACACAGCTTACTGTCGTGAGCGCTAACATTCGAGGGTTGCTTCGAAAGTTTCGGTCCGGCGGCCGGGTGCCGACTCCGGTGCCAGACGGCCTCCGGCCGTGACGACCGAGCGCTCGTCGAGGCTGTGCCGCCTGTCGTCGTCGGTTCTGGAGGAGCGTCGTGAGCATCCGCTTGCCCCTGTTGTGCGCCGCCGTGGCCTTGGTCGCCGCATGTACGCCCGGCACCGGAGGTGGTGGCGGGGGTGACGGCAAGTCGTTCGAGTTCTGGTCGTTCTCCGCGATCAACCAGAAGCTGTCGGTCGACGCCTACAAGCAGAAGCACCCCGACGTCGACGTCAAGCTGACCGAGGTCGGCTCGTCGGTGGAGACGGCACAGGCGCTCACCACCGCGCTGGCCGGCGGCAAGGTGCCGGACCTGGTGCTGATCCAGGGTGACGACCTGCCCAAGTTCGTGCAGCAGCCGCAGAACTTCGTCGACCTGCGGACGATGGGCGCCGACGACATCAAGGGCGACTACCTGGACTGGGTCTTCAAGCAGAGCGTCGCCAAGGACGGCGAGGTGCTGGGCATCCCGACCGACGTGGGCGGCATGGCCATGGTGTACCGGACCGACCTGTTCGCCGCGGCCGGCCTGCCCACCGACCGCGAGGCCGTCAGCGCGCTGTGGCCGACGTGGGACGACTACATCGAGACCGGGAAGCGCTACAAGCAGCAGACCGGCAAGGCGTTCGTCGACAACGCGGCGACCAGCGTGTTCTACCAGGCGGTCAACCAGGTCTCCGAGAAGTACTACGACAACGACAAGCGCGAGCCGGTCTACGACAGCAACCCCCAGGTGCGGACGGCCTTCGACCTCGGCATCAAGGCGGCCACCTCCGGGATCACCGCCGGGCAGACGTCGTTCGAGACCGCGTGGAGCGCGGGCATGGCACAGGGCCAGTACGCGACCGTGGCCGCGCCGTCGTGGATGCTCAACAGCATCCGCACCACCGCGCCCGACACCAAGGGCAAGTGGGACATCGCCCGCATCCCCGGCGGTTCCGGCAACTGGGGCGGCAGCTACCTGGCCATCCCCAAGCGCGCGCAGAACCCCGAGGCGGCCTGGAACTACATCAAGGAGATGCAGTCGCCGCAGGGGCAGTTGGAGCACTTCGGACGAGTCGGCGCCCTGCCTTCCACGCCCTCGGTCTACAAGGACGAGAAGCTCTCCTCGGCGAAGGACCCGTTCTTCTCCGACGCGCCGACCGGCACGATCTACACCGACTCGCTGCTGGAGCTGAAGCCCTTCTACATCGGACCGGACAGCGCCACCATCGGCCAGGAGTTCCTCAACTCCATCACCAACGTGGAACAGGCCGGTGGTAACGCGGCCACCGCGTGGGACGACGCGGTGCGCAACATCAAGACCGCCATCGGCGGGTGACTCCCGTGGTCGCCACCGTCACCCCGGTGCGCCCGGCCACTCCGCCTCCCCCAGCCTTCGGGATCTCCCGGGGGCTGGGGGAGCGGCTGTCGCCGTACGCGTACATCGCCCCGTTCTTCGTCATCTTCGCGGCCTTCGGGCTGTTCCCGTTCGCCTTCACGTTCTACGTCGCCCTGTTCGACTGGAACCCCATCGGCGACCAGGAGTTCATCGGCCTGGACAACTTCACCCGCATGCTCGGCGACCCGCGGTTCTGGAACGCCACCCGCAACACGGTGAGCATCTGGGCGCTGTCGACGATCCCCCAGCTCCTGATCGCGCTGCTGCTGGCCCACGTGCTCAACAACGCGCGGCTGCGGTTCGCGTTGTTCTTCCGCATGTCGATGCTGGTGCCCTACGTGACCTCGGTGGCGGCCACCGCGATCGTGTTCGTGCAGCTCTTCGACCGCGACTTCGGGCTGCTCAACTGGTTGCTCGGGCTGGTCGGCGTGGCACCGGTCGACTTCGTCCAGTCCACGTGGGGCAGTCACCTCCTGATCGCCACGATGGTGACCTGGCGGTGGTTCGGCTACACCACGCTGCTCTACCTCGCCTCGCTGCAAGCGGTGCCCCGCTCGGTCTACGAGGCCGCGGCCATGGACGGTGCGGGCCCCTGGCAGCAGTTCCGGCACATCACCGTCCCCTCGCTGCGGCCGATGATCATCTTCACCGTGGTCACGTCCACCATCGGCGGTCTGCAGATCTTCACCGAACCGCTGCTGGTCGGCACGGGCGGGCCGCAGTCCTGCGGTGTGGTGCGGCAGTGCCAGACGCTGACGCTGTTCCTCTACGAGCAGGGCTTCGGGCAGTTCCAGTTCGGCTACGGATCGGCGGTCGGCGTCGCGCTCTTCGTCATGGTCGTCGCCATCGCGGCGATCAACTACCTGCTGTCCACCCGGATCAAGGCGGACCGATGACGAGCACCACGCCGCAACCCCGACGCCACGGCCGGGTCCGCTGGTGGACCTACGTGCTGCTGGCCGCGGCCACCGTCGCGTGCCTGTTCCCGCTGTACTGGATGTTCATCGTCTCCACCACCGACAGCGCGACCGCGACGGAGATGCCGCCCGAGATCGTGCCGGGCGACAACTTCTTCCACCTCGCGGGCCTGGTCCTGGACACCGTGCCGTTCGTGCAGTCGCTGCTCAACAGCCTGTTCGTGGCCACCGCGATCGGCGTGGGCCAGGCGGTGCTGTGCGCGCTGGCCGGTTTCGCGTTCGCCAAGCTCGACTTCCGGGGCCGCAACACCCTGTTCCTGATCGTCCTGCTGACCATGACCGTGCCCACCCAGCTCTCGGTCATCCCGCAATACCTGATCATGTCCTGGCTGGGCTGGGTGGACACCCTCCAGGCCCTGGTCGTGCCCGGCCTGGCCAGTGCCTTCGGCATCTTCTGGATGCGCCAGCACATCATCTCCACGGTCAGCGACGAACTGCTCCAGGCGGCGCGGATCGACGGCGCGAGCACCTGGCAGGTGTTCTGGCGGATCGCCTTCCCGATCGTGCGCCCGGCCGCGTTCGTGCTGGGCCTGTTCGGGTTCATCACCGCGTGGAACGACTTCCTGTGGCCGTTCATCGTGCTCAAGTCGCCCGAGCGGTACACCGCCCAGATCGCCATCAAGGCCCTGCAGAACAGCCTCGACGTCGACCTGGGACTGGCCATGTCCGGTTCGTTCCTGGCCACCATCCCGCTCGTCGTGGTGTTCATCGTGGTCGGGCGGCGCATGGTCGCGGGCATCCTGGACGGCGCCTTCAAGGGCTGATCACGCCACCGGCCACATCCCGCCGACGCGAGGTCGGGGGGATGTGGCCGGTGGACCGTGGCGAGCGAACCGCTTACGCCTTGGCCCAGCGCTGGTTGGCGCCGGTGTGGCAGTTCCACACGATCACCGCGGAGCCGTTGGCGGTGGCGGCGCTGTTGACGTCGAGGCACAGCCCGTTCTGCACGTTGCTGATCGTGCCGTTGGTGTTGAGGTTCCACTGCTGGTTCGTGCCGCTGTTGCAGTCCCAGATCCGCACCCGGGTACCGGCGGCGGCGTTGCTCGGCATGTCCAGGCACTTGCCCAGCACCTGCAACGCCTTCCCGTTCACGGTGAACTGCTGGTTGGACCCGCTGTTGCAGTCCCAGATGATCATCTGCGTGCCGTTGGCCGAGTTCGCGCCGTTGACGTCCAGGCACCTGCCGCTCGCCTCGCCGCGCAACCGGAACGTGGTCGGGTCCGGGATCTGGCCCTGCTCACCGGTGAAGAACTTCCACACCTCACCCTTGACCCAGCTCCTGGCGCCGCTCTCGCAGCCCGCACACCCGTCCACGGGTCCCTGCTGGTGACCACCGTCGAACGCGGCCCAGACCACCGGGTACCCGGTCCGGCACCCCGAGTAGGCGGTGCTGATGTGCGTGTTGCTGCCCCGGGCCGGCTCCGGCGGGTTCTGCGCCGTGCAGCCGTTGTTGCGGACCCACCTGTCGCGCTGGGCGCGTCCACCGCCGATGTTGTCGGCGAGGCCGTGGATGCCCATGTAGGCGACGGGCGAGGTGCCGCCCGCGCATCCACTGATCTCACCGGGCGAGGCGATGGCGGCGATGGCGCGGAACATCGTCGGCCGGGAGCACGCGAGCGAGATGCTCATCGCGCCGCCGTAGCTGAAGCCGAGCGAGAAGCGCTGCGTCGTGTCGACGCAGAGGTCGTCCTCGATCCGCTTGATCATGTTGTCGACGAAGGTGACGTCCTCGCCACCCGAGTTGCCCCAGCCGTTGTTGAGGCCCTGGGGCGCGACGAAGATCGCGGTGTTGTTCGACAGCTGCTTCAGCCCGTAGTGGGCGTAGACGGCCCCGTCGCTGCCGCCACCGGCGACCTGGGCCATGGTGCCGCCCAGCCAGTGGAAGCCGAAGACCAACCGGTGCTGGTAGGTGTTGTTGTAGTTGTCGGGGACGCTCAGGATGAAGCTGCGCGTCTTGCCGCCGCTCTGGATCGTGTGCGTGCCGCTGCGCAGGGTGGGCGTCTTGCCGCAGCCCGGGGTCGCGGCGTTGGCGCCGACGTCGGCCGTCGCGGCCTTCGCGGGCGCGGCGGGGGCCTGCTCCGCGCCGGCGACGTCGACGCCGGTCAGGAGGAGTGCGGCGGCGGCGCCGACGATCAGCGCCCAACGCCGGTGAAAGCGGTTTCCCTTTGACACAGGTGTGCTTCCGTTCTGTGTGGTGTGGCTTCTTGATGGGTGCGAGCGGCGGTCAGCTGCTGCCTTCCGGTGCGGTGTCGGCCGGGATCGCGCCGGCGTCCGGCCCGGAGGGCAGGTACACGTGCACGTGGCCCTTGCCCGCGTCGATGCTGATCACGTCGAGCTGGAGCGCGGCGACCGACCAGGCCCGCACCGCCAGCGTGCGCTGCGCGCCGGCCAGGGTCAGCAGCTCGCCCGCCAGTGGCTGCGCAGCGGTGGCCGCGGCGGCGAAACCGTCGACCGCGGCGGCGAGCTGCTGGACAGCGGTGCGCATCCCGGTGCGGGCGACGTTCACGCCGTTGCCCGCGGACGGTGTCTCGGCGTACCGCTGCACCTCCGCGGACACGATGTCGCGCCAGCCGCGCACCTCGTCGATCGTGGGCACGGCCGACGACGCCGCGTCCTGGAGGGGAGACGCTTTCGCCATCGCCTCCAGCACCGGTGTCAGGCGTTCCCGGCCACCTTTGGCCAGCTCGATCAACGTCCCGACGTGCTCGACGTCGCGCTGCGCCTCGGCCTGCTGCAACTCCGCGATCCTGCGCTCCGTCGCGTCCGGTCCGGACGTCCAGGAGCCGGTCACGAACGCGACGGCGAACCCGAGCGCGAACGTGGTGACCAGGGCGGTGGCCGATCCCCACAGGGATCGGGGTGATCGCGTCGCCGCGGCTTGGCGCGGGGACTTCCCCGGCCGTGCCCGTCCCACCGATGTGGTCCTGCCCATGACCTTCCTCCTTGCCGAACGGTGAGAAGGAGCCTCGCGGCGGAGGTCCGCGGCCCCGGCGGGTGCCGGGGCCGCGGACGACCCGCTCAGGACAGCGTCCACCTCTGGTTGGTGCCGCCGCTGCAGGTCCAGATGATCAGCTGGGTCCCGTCCGCGGAGCTGGCGCCGTTGGCGTCCAGGCACTTGGTGCCGTTGCGGATCGTGCCGTCCGACTGCACCGCCCAGTTCTGGGCGGCCGAACCGTTGCACGTCCACAGCTGCACCAGCGCACCGTCGGCGGTGCTGCCGCCGTTGACGGTGAGGCACTTGCCCAGGGCCTGGAACGTCTGCCCGGTGCGCGTCCACGCCTGGTTGGTGCCGCCGTTGCAGGTCCACAGCTGGACCTTGGCGCCGTCGGTGCTGCTGTTGCCGTTGACGTCGACGCACTTGCCGCCGATGCCGGTGATGCGGGTGGTCCCGCCGCCGGTGCCCGGAATGCCGATCCCGGCTCCGGTGTACGTCAGCGAGTCCAGGTCGTAGCTGGTGCTGGAGCTCGTCTTGAACACCACGAACAATTCCGTGGTGCCACCGGGGTTGGTGACGTTCACCGCGGGCGTGCTCGCGTAGTTGTCCCAGCCGCCGGTGCTCGGGACCGGGACCGTGGCGATCAGCGCACCCGTCGGCGAACCGGCACGCAGTTCGACCGACCCGCCACCGCTGGGCGACGACAGCCGCAGCGACACCTGGTTGATGCCGGCGAAGTTGACCGGCTTGAACGAGATCCAGTCGTTGTTGCTGATGTCGCCGACCCTGGAGCCCGACTCGGCGCCGGCCTGCGCGACGACCCGCACGCCCGAGGAGCCGGTGAAGTACTCGGCCTGCTTGCGCTTGGGCTGCAACACGACTGTCCCGCTACCGGTGAGCCCCGGTACGCCGGACGCGCCGTTGTCGGTGTACTCGGCCGAGGCGATGACGTGCGCGTTCCCGTTCTGGTGCTCGGTGTCCGCCTCGGCCTTGAACGACCCGGTGCAGCCGTTGATCGGGCTGCCCATCGGGTGCTTGTGCGAGTCGTGGCCGAGGTTGGGCACCGTGACCACCCGGGTGCAGTTGATCGTGCCGTCCTCGGCATCGGTGACCGAGACCGTGTACGGGATGGTGTCGTTCCAACTGAACATCCCGCCGTCCACCGGACCGGTGAACCGGACGGTCGGCGCGGTGTTGCCAGACGTCACGGTGAGGTTCGCGGTGCCGGACTTGCCTGTGGCGTTGGTGACGGTGAGCTGGACGTTGAACGTGCCCGACGTGGTGTAGGTGTGCGAGGGGTTCGCCGCCGTGGACGTGCCGCCGTCGCCGAAGGTCCACCGGTAGGTCAACGGGCTGCCGCCGGGATCACTGGAGCCCGCGCTGGAGAACTGCACGGTCAGCGGCGTCCCACCGGAGTTCGGGGTGGCGGTGGCCCGTGCGATCGGGCTGCGCGGTCCGGCGTTGTAGTCGATGCGGAACAGCCCGGCTCCGGGCAGGTGGACGTTGTCGTCCCAGCCCGAGCCCCACGTGAGCAGGTACATCGAGCCGTCCGGGCCGAACTTCATGTCCATCGGCGAGGCGAAGGACATGTTCGCCAGGAACCTGTTGGCCTTCAGCAGGTTGCCGGACGAGTCCATCCGGAACTCGAACATCGTGTTGCGGACCCACTCGCCGAAGAACGGTGTCCCGTCGAAGTACTCGGGGAACTTCGTCGGCGAGGGGTTGTTCGGGTTGTACTGGTAGACCGGGAACGCCATCGGCGCCTCGCCGCCCGTGCCCATTTCGGGGAACTTGTTGCCCTCGCTCGCGCTGCCGCCGTACCAGATGCTGGCGGGGCGCGGTGCGGGCAGGTTCGTCAGACCGGTGTTGTTGGGCGAGGTGTTCGTCGGCGCGGAGCAGTTGAACTTGGCGCCCGACGTGTTGTTGGCGAAGTTGTAGTCGTTGTACGGGGTGTTGTTGCCCACGCAGTACGGCCAGCCGTAGTTGCCCGCCGTCTTGATCACGTTCCACTCGACCATGCCACCCGGGCCGCGGTTGGGGTTGTCTGCGCCCGCGTCCGGGCCGTAGTCGGCCGCGTAGATCACACCCGTGGTCGGGTGCACGCTGAACCGGAACGGGTTGCGGAAGCCCATCGCGTAGATCTCGGGCCGGGTCTGCGCCGTACCCTGCGCGAACAGGTTGCCCGAGGGGATGGTGTACGTGCCACCGGTCTCGGGGTGGATGCGGAGGATCTTGCCACGCAGGTCGTTGGTGTTGGCCGCGGTGCCCTGCGCGTCGAACAGCTTGCGGCCCGGGCGCTCGTCGATCGGCGCGTAGCCGTCGGAGGCGTTCGGGTTGATGTCGTCGCCGACACCGATGTAGAGGTTCTTGCCCGGCCCGAACGCCAGGTAGCCGCCGGTGTGGCCGGGCTCGCTCTGCCGTGACATGGGCACCGTGAGGATGACCTTCTCACTGGACTGGTCGAGCGTGTCGCCGTTCATCGTGAAGCGGGAGACCCGGGATATCTCCTCGGTGGTGTTGCCCGGCGCGTACATCAGGTAGACCCACTTGGTGGTGGCGAAGTCCGGGTCCAGCGCCACGCCGGTGAGGCCGTCCTCGGAGACCTGCCCGCCGCCGTAGACGTTGAACGTGGCCGCCGTGACGGTGGTGCGGGTGTCGGGCTTGTAGATCTTGAGCTTGCCGCCGAACTCGGTGAAGAACGCCCGTCCGTCCGGCGCGACGTCGACCGCGCCGGGCGCGATCGTGGTCTCGTCCAGCGCGACCTTCTCGAAGCTGCCCCAGACCGTCGGGCCGCAGTCCGCCGCGACCTTGGCGCCCGCCGACTCCACGCCGCCCTTGATGTGCTCGCGGAACAGCGGCTCGGAGTAGGACGACGCCTGGTGGCCCATGCCCGTGGCCCAGACCCGGCCGCCCTCGAAGTTGCGGCACCACGAGATCGGGTGGTCGTGACCCATCCTGGACGTGCCGGGGTCGTAGGTGGTCTCGTCCGCGGTCACCAGCACGTGGGCGTTGCCGCGCACCGAGCGGTTGAAGTTGTACCACTCCTCGGTGCGCGTCCACCGGTCCGGCAGTCCCGCGCCGGACGGGTGCTTGCGGTCGGCGACCTTGGCGGTGCCGGACACGATGGCCGAGTGCTGCGTCATCGTGGCGCCGAGCATCTGGTCCCACCACGGGAACGACGCCTCGATGTTCATGTCCGTCGCGTTGTGGATCGCGACGAAACCGCCGCCGGCGCGCATGTACCTTTGCGCGGCGGAGCGCTGCGCGTCGTTGTCCCACACCATGCCGGAGGTCTGGAGCATGACGACCACGTCGTACGTGGCGAGCGAGGCGTCGTTGAAGACCGACGAGTCCTCGCTCTTGGTCAGCTCCCACTGGTTCTGGGCGGCCAACTGCTCGAACATCGTGATGCCGGCCGGGATCGAGTCGTGTCGGTAGGCCCCGGCAGCGGTCTTGCTGAACAGCAGGACGTGGAAACCTTCAGGGTGTGCGGGCGCCGGCGCGGTAGCCAGCCCCATCATCACCAGCGCGCAACCTATGATCGACGACAGGCGCGCGAATCTGTGCCGCATTGCCACTCCTCTGGGGCATGTGAAGGCGACTGACTGGATTACGCGGCGGCGGCGGCGTATGGAGAGATCGGCGGCCGGCGGGTGTCGCCGGACGCCGGTGCTTGCGGTACGCGTGCTGTGCTGGACCGGTGTGCGAAGGTCCGCCCGGCGCGGCTGGTGGCGCCGCGCCGGACGGGATTCGGATTCCAGTCAGCTGGAGCACTCCGAGGGTTCAAGAGCAGACATGGGCGCCCCCTCGGTGCGTCGTTGCCCGGGTGCTAGATGTCATACAAGTGCTCGTAGATCCGCCACGATTTGTAACACACATCCGGCGGGCGAGTCCAGATGCACCAATGCCGCCAGGGCGTTCCGCCCGTCATCGGACGGGCGGCTGCCACGTGGCGGATCGGCGTTCGGGCGTCAGCCGAAGAGGCGGCGCTGGATCTCGCGGCGGTAGTCCTGCAGGGTGTTGTCGATGTGGATGCCCGCGGCCGTCGCGGCGGCGTCCGGGTCGCCGTCGCGGATCGCCTGGTAGATGGCGAGGTGCTCCTCGACCGCCTCGGTCGCGTGTCCGCCGATGGTGCCGTGCAGCCCGATGGTGCTGGACTGGCGTTGCAGGCGGCGCGCCTCGCGCACCGCGGCCACGAAGAACTGGTTGTGCGACGCCGCGGCGACGGCGAGGTGGAAGTCCTCGTCGCCGCGCTCGAACAGCGCGAGGTGGTCGGTCAGGTAACCCTCTCGGCACGTCTCGGCGGCGGCGGCGATGGCCCGCAGCTCAGCCGGGGTGGCGTGGGTCGCGGCCAAGCGGCTGGCGGCGGTCTCCTGGACGCGGCGGAACTCGAAGAGCATGTAGACGTGGTCGAGGTTGGTGGGCAGGAAGAAGCCTCCCCACCGGGAGGAGCCGAGCATGCCCTCGTCGTCGGCGACGTAGAGCCCGCGTCCCTTGTGCGCCCGCACCCGTCCGATCGCGGAGAGGATCTTGACGGCTTCCCGCACCACCGTGCGGCTGGTGCCCATGCGCGCGGCCAGCTCGTTCTCGGTCGGCATCCGGTCGCCCGGCCGCAGTTCCAGCTCGGCGATCAGCTGGAGGATCTGCTCGGCCACGAGCTCGTACCCCGGTCGGTACGGACCGGTCGTCGGGGTGGTGTCCGGCCGCCCGCTCGGGCCTTCCGGCACAAGTGCGCCATCCGTCAACGCCAAGCTCCTTAGTGACGGGTCGCCTGAAGAGTATGACGGCTCACCGCTGTCCCCACAGACTACATCCCGGTGGGGACGACCTGCTTGAGCTTGCGCAGATGTGGATGTCGTCGCAGGTCACGCACGTGACGCCGGTCGACGTGCCCGTGGCGCGGTCGGCCTCGGATAAGCATGCTCATCGGTCGCGTGACGGGGGCTGATCGGTCGCCACTGCGTGACGATGAGTAGTACTCACCTCCATCGATGACGGTCGGGGGTGCGCGTCAGGCGCACCTTCACAGTCGCTCTTCCGGCAGGCGGTACACGCGCGCCGCCGTGCCGCCGAACACCTCGTCACGCTCGCCGGCGGTCAGCCCCGCGGTCAGCCCCTCGGCCGCCGCGACGACCTCCTCGTACGAGGCCGCGAGCAGGCAGACCGGCCAGTCGGAGCCGAACATCACCCGTGACGGGCCGAACGCGTCCAGCACCACGTCGGCGAACGGGCGCAGGTCCGCCACGGTCCACCCGACCGGGTCGGCCTCGGTGACCATGCCCGACAACTTGCAGGTGACGTTCGGCTCGGCGGCGAGCTCGCGGATGTAGGACGCCCACGGTTCGCGCTCACCGCCGGCGATCGGCGGTTTCGACAGGTGGTCCAGGACGAACGTCGCCCCGGGCAGGGCGCGCACGGTCTCGATCGCCGCCGGCAACTGGTGGACGAGGGTGAGCAGGTCGTAGACCAGCCCGGCGTCCGCCACCGCGCGCAGTCCGCGCCGCACGTCCGGCCGGGCCAGCCACCGGGGGTCCGGCTCGCCCTGGACCAGGTGCCGCACACCGACGAGCAGGTCGCCGCCGGGACCCGCGCGCAGTGCGGCGAGCACGTCGCCGACGGCGTCGTCGGTGAGGTCGACCCACCCGACGACGCCCGCCACCAGTCCCTTGCCCTCGTCCGCCGACAGGGACAGGAAGTCGGCCGTCTCCTCGACGTCCGGGACCACCTGGACCAGGACGGTCCGGTCGATCTCCGCCACCGAGGCCACGGACGACAGGTCGTCCAGGCCGAAGTCGCGCCGGATCGGGGCGAGGTCCGCTCCGTCCAGCCAGTCGTGCGCGCGCGGGCTCGGCCCCGTTCCGGCGTGCCCGTCGGGCAGGAGCCGCCAGACGTGGTGGTGCGCGTCGATCCGGGTCATGTCGTCTCCACCCTCGGTCGGCAGGTTCCGGGTAGGCGTCCCACCACCGGGACGCCGCCCGGACGGTGCACGGCCGCCACCGGGAAGAGGATGGCAGCCGTGCCGCGGGACCAGGACGGTCAGACGCGCTGGAGCTGGAACCGCTGGTTGTCGCCCCCACCGGGGGTCCACTGCGAGATGCGGGCGCCGTCGGTGGTCGACGCGCTCCACACGTCCATGGCCAGGTTGCTGAGGCGGTTGACCAGGCTGACGACACCTCCGCCCTGGTCGACCACGCGCCACTGCTGGCTCGTGGCGTTGGTGTCCGGTCGCTGGGTGATGTCGGCGCCCGTGCTGGAACTCGCGACCTGGAGCACCATCCCGCTGTGCCGGGCCCGGACGCGGTAGTAGCCGCCGCCCGAGTCGACGAAGTCGAACTGCTGGTTCAGCCCGCCGGTCGAGGACCACTGCTGCAGCAGGGCGCCGGCGGCGGTGGACACGCCGCTGATGTCGGCGAACTTGCCGCTGTGCCGCGCGACCAGCCGGTAGTGCACCCCCGGCTGGACGATCGGTCCGCTGCCGCCGCCCTGCCCGGTCGCGCGGTAGGTGTGCCCGGCCTGGCCGGGGAACTGGACGACGTCCGCCTCGGGCTTGGTCGGCTGCACGACCGCACCGCTCGTCGTGTCGGTCAGCTCGAACGTGCCGGTGAACACCCGGCTGCGGATCCGGACCGTGCCGTCGCGGTCCGGCGTGACCGAGAGGGTGATCGCGCTGCTGCTCCAGGTCGCCCCGACCGTGTACCCGCCGCGCCCGCGCAGACCCGTCACGCTGCCCGTCGGCCACGCCGCCGGCAGCGCGGGCAGGACGTGCAGCTCGCCGTTGTGGCTGTGCAGCAGCATCTCGGCGATGCCGGACGTCGCGCCGAAGTTGCCGTCGATCTGGAACGGCGGGTGCAGGTCGAACATGTTGGGCGCGAGCCTCGCCGGGGTGACCAGGTAGCGGATCAGGTCGTGCGCCCGGCCGCCCTCCTCCATCCGCGCCCAGTAGTTGATCTTCCAGGCCAGCGACCAACCGGTTCCGTCGTCACCGCGCAGCTGGAGGGTCCGGCGGGCGGCCTCGAACAGCTGGGGCGTGCCGCGCTTGGTGATCTGGTTGCTCGGGTGCAGGCCGTACAGGTGCGAGACGTGCCGGTGGTTCGTCTCGGGCTCGACCCAGTCGTAGAGCCACTCCATGATGTTCCCGCGCGAGCCGACCCGCATCGGCGCGAGCCGTTGAGCCGTCGCGCGGACCCGCGTGCGGAAGTCGGTGTCCACGCCCAGCACCTCCGAGGCGCGGGCGGAGCCCTCGAACAGGTCGCGCAGGATCTGCATGTCCATCGTGGGCCCGGCGGCCACGCTGGCGTTGGCGTGGTGCGGCAGCTCCGGGGAGTTCGACGGGTTGGTGACCAGCCACTTCAGCGTCGGTTCCTCCACCAGGGTGTCGAGGAAGAACTGGGCGGCACCCTTCATCGCGGGGTAGTAGGACCGCAGGAACTCGACGTCGCCGGTGAACAGGTAGTGGTCCCAGATCATGGTGGCGAGCCACGCGCCGCCGGTCTGCCACATGCCCCACATCGCGCCGTCCACGACCGAGGAGCCACGCCACCCGTCGGTGTTGTGGTGGGTGACCCAACCACCGGCGTTGTACTGCGCACGCGCGGTGCGGGCGCCGGTCACGGTGAGGTCGTTGATCATCCGGAACACCGGCTCGTAGCACTCCGCGAGGTTGGTCGTGTCGGTCGGCCAGTAGTTCATCGGCAGGTTGGCGTTGATCGTGTACTTCGAGTCCCACGAGGGGGCCAGCTGGTCGTTCCAGATGCCCTGGAGGTTCGCGGGCTGGGTGCCCGGCCGCGACGACGCGATCAGCAGGTACCGGCCGTACTGGAAGAGCAGGGCGGAGAACTGCGGGTCGACGGCGGTGTTGTGCTGGGCGATCCGCACGTCGGTCGGCTGGTCGGCCGCCGCGGTGCGACCGAGGTCGATGGTGACGCGCCCGAACAGCCGCTGGTAGTCGGCCACGTGCCGGCTGCGCAGCACGTCGTACGCCGTGCCCTGCGCGCCGTTGAGCCGCCCCCGCGCGATGGCCTGGTAGTCGCCCGCCACGTTCCGGTAGTCGACGTAGCTGGTGCCGATCGAGATCAGCAGGGTGACGCTGTTGGCGTTGGTCACCCGCAGCGTGCCGCCGGAGCTGGTGGTGGTCCCACCCTCGGCGATGGCCTTGGTCAGCGCGAGGAACCGGACCGAGCCCGCGATGCCCCGCTGGTCGCCGGACCGGCCGTCCAACCCGATCGTCGTGCCGTCCGGGCTCGACATCGTCGCCCGTTGCGGCGTGCTGAACGTGGCGGTGAACGAGATCGACCCGGGTGTCTCGGCCGTGAGGCGCATGGCGATCACCTGGTCCGGCGCGCTGGCGATCACCTCGCGCCGGTACCGCACGTTGTTCGCCACGTAGGTCACCGCGGTCGTTCCGGTGGTCAGGTCGAGCCACCGCTGGTAGCCGGACACGGTGCCGGGGCTGGGGAAGGTGAGCCTGAGGTCGCCGACGGGCTGGTAGGCGAGCTGGCCCGCCGGGTTGCCCAGCATCGCCTGGTCGATGAGGGTCTGCGCCTGCGACCACTGGTTCGCGAACACCAGGCGTCTGATCTCCGCCAGCGCGGCCGCGCCCCGCGTGTTCGTGTAGTCGTGGGGGCCGCCTGCCCACACCGTGTCCTCGTTGAGCTGCAACCGCTCCGTGTCGGCGTTGCCGAAGACCATCGCGCCGAGGCGGCCGTTGCCGATCGGCAGGGCGCGCAGCCACTCCGAGCCGGCCTGCCGGTCGTACCACAGCGCCAGGTCATTCACCGCGCGCACCTCCGGCGGCGCGGCCGAGTCGGCCCGGGCCACCGCCGTCCAACCGCCCGGCACCAGCACGGCCCCGGCGCTCGCCGCACCGAACTGCATCAGTCGCCTACGTGGCATTTCCGGCATTTGAACCCTCCACAATGGACGGTAATCGCTCGGGGAGCGGGGCTGTCGCCTTCGTCGGTGGCGGAAAGCGGCGCGTCCGCGGCTCAACCGAAACCCCTCGGCAACGTAGCCACCGGTGAACGCGGCCGTCAACGCCGAACGCCCCAGTGATGTTAGCGGTAACACCGTTGAGCTTGTCGAGCGACTTCGTCGAATCCGCCTTCGGTGCCGCGTTTTGCCGAATGGGCCGGCACGTCAGGTGGCCAGGTCGGACGTGCCGTTAGCGCTAACAGTTTTAGCACCGCAAAACGTTGACGCCCCCTCGCGTCGGTGGCTACCGTGCCGGAAGGCCCCGGTGAGACCTGTGGTTTCCCGAGGTCCGGTTTGGTAGTCCGGTTGCGCCGTCGACGATGACGAGGGGGACCCTTCGATGTGCTGAACACGTTGGAGTGGAACGAGTGCCGTCCTCCGGTCGGCACGTCCCGCGGCCGCACTTCCCCGACCGGCCGCGCCCGATCGGCAGTGCTCCATTGAGGACATTCCGGTCCGCGCGCCGCCCTGAGGTCGCGCGAGCGACGGGTGAAACCCTTTTTTAGCGGCTTTTAGCACTTGGCCTTCCTCCTGTTCCACGTCGGTTCGAACCGTGGACTCCCGATTCGTCCGGAGTCCCGTCCGTGAGTTTGCCTGGGAGCGCTCCCGGACGACTCGCCCCGGACCGACTCGAACCGCCGACCGCCAGCGCGGTCCACCGGCGCGTCGATTTCCGGCGCGCCGGCCGTGTCGATGCCCGTCAGTTGAGAACAAAGGGTGTGAGCCTGCCATGAGATACCGAGTCAGGGCGGCGTTGACCGCGGCACTCCTGGTGGCCGCCGGTGTGGTGGCGACAGCGGTCGGCTCCTCGCCACCAGCTGCCGCGCATCCGGTCAACGCGGCCGACTTCCAGCAGGTCGAGCTGGCCCGAGGGGTCGGCGAAGTGGGCGAGCCCATGACGCTCGCCGTGCTGCCGGACCGCTCGGTGCTGCACACCGCCCGCAACGGGACGGTGCGCCGCACCACGGCCGCCGGCGTCACCAACGTGATCGGCACGGTGCCGGTCTACACGCACGACGAGGAAGGCATGCAGGGCATCGGGGTGGACCCCGGCTTCGCCACGAACCGGTTCATCTACCTGTTCTACGCGCCGCCGCTGTCGACCCCGGGCGGCGACGCACCGGCCACCGGCTCGGACTTCTCGGCGTGGAAGGGGGTCAACCGGCTGGCCCGGTTCACCCTGAACGCCGACTTCACGCTGAACATGGCCAGCCAGGTCACCGTGCTGGAGGTCGGGACCGACCGGGGCAACTGCTGCCACGTCGGCGGTGACATCGACTTCGACGCGGCCGGCAACCTGTACCTGTCCACCGGCGACGACTCCAACCCGTTCGACTCCAGCGGCTACACCCCGATCGACGAGCGGACCAACCGCAACCCGGTCTACGACGCCCAGCGCAGCGCGGGCAACACCAACGACCTGCGGGGCAAGGTGCTGCGGATCAAGGTGAACGCCAACGGGTCGTACTCGATCCCGCCGGGCAACCTGTTCGCGCAGGGCACCGCGAACACCCGTCCGGAGATCTACGCGATGGGTCTGCGCAACCCGTTCCGGTTCAACGTGGACAAGCAGACCGGTGCGATCTACGTCGGCGAGTACGGGCCGGACGCGGGCACCAGCAGCAACACGCGGGGACCCGCGGGCATGGTGGAGTTCAACCGGATCACCTCGGCGGGCAACTACGGCTGGCCCTACTGCGTCGGCTCGAACACCACGGCCGAGGCGTACGTGGACTACAACTTCGCCACCGGGCAGTCCGGCAGCCGGTTCAACTGCGCCGCGCCGGCCAACAACTCGCCGCGCAACACCGGGTTGGGCACCCTGCCCGCCGCGCGCTCGGCGTGGATCAAGTACGACAACTGCTCCTTCTCCGCGTTCGGCTGCGGCTCGGAGTCCCCGATGGCCGCCCCGGTGTACCGGTACGACGCGGCCAACCCGTCGTCGATCAAGTTCCCGCCCGCGCTGGACGGGCACGTGTTCGCCACCGAGTTCGGCCGGCGCTGGATCAAGACCATCGACGTCAACGCCGACGGGTCGGCCGGCCAGGTCAGCGAGTTCCCGTGGCGCGGCACGCAGGTCATGGACGCCACCTTCGGCCCCGACGGCGCCCTGTACGTGCTGGACTACGGCACCGGGTGGGGCAGTGGCGACGCCAGCTCCGCGCTCTACCGCATCGAGTACAACCCGGCGGGGAACAAGGCGCCGACCGCACGGGCCGCCGCCGACCGGGTCTCCGGCAGCGCACCGCTGACGGTGAACTTCTCGTCGGCCGGTTCCTCGGACCCCGAGGGCACGGCGCTGACCTACGCGTGGAACTTCGGCGACGGCACCACGTCCACGGCCGCCAACCCGAGCCACACCTTCACGGCCAACGGCCAGTACTCGGTGACGCTCACGGTGACCGACACCGGCGGCCGCTCCGGCTCCGCCGGCGTGTCCATCTCGGTGGGGAACACGGCGCCGACAGTCAAGATCAACACGCCGGTCAACGGCAGCCTGTTCAGCTTCGGCGACACCGTGCCGTACACCATCACCGCGTCGGACGCGGAGGACGGCACGATCGACTGCAGCCGGGTGAAGCTGAGCTACCTGCTCGGCCACGACAGCCACGGGCACCCGATCACCACGCAGACCGGCTGCTCGGGCACGTTGCAGATCCCGGTGGACGGCGAGCACGACACGGCGGCGAACCTGTTCGCGGTGTTCGACGCCGAGTACACCGACTCCGGCTCGAACGGCCAGCCGCCGGTGACCACGCACACGCAGCACGTGCTGCAGCTGAAGCACCGCCAGGCCGAGCACCACTCGACGCAGTCCGGCACCGCCCTCTACGACAAGGCGGCGGCCGAGGGTGGGCGGACGGTCGGCGACATCCAGAACGGCGATTGGATCTCCTTCGATCCGTACGCGCTGGGCAGTAACACGAGGTTCACCGCCAGGGTGTCGTCGGCGGGCGCGGGCGGCACGCTGTCCGTGCGGGCCGGTTCGCCCACCGGAACGGTGCTCGGCACGGTGACCGTGCCGGTGACCGGCGGGTGGGACACGTTCACCGACGTGTCCACCAACCTGTCCAACGTGCCGGCCGGAACGTTCACGCTGTACCTCACCTTCGCGGGCGGCACGGGCACCCTGTTCGACGTGGACGCCTACACGTTCGGCCCGTCGACGGGCACCCGGACCGGTCCGATCGTCGGCGTCGCGAGCAAGTGCGTGGACGTCAACGGCGGTAGTTCGACCGACGGCGCGAAGGTGCAGCTGTGGACGTGCAACGCCGGTGCGAACCAGCGTTGGACGGTCACCGGGTCCACGCTGCGCGCGCTGGACAAGTGCATGGACGCGGCCGGCACCGCCGACGGCGCCCTGGTGCGGTTGTGGACCTGCAACGGCGGCGGTGCGCAGAACTGGACCGCCGGCGCCAACGGTTCGTTGGTGAACCAGCAGTCGGGCAAGTGCTTGGACGCCAACGGCGCCAGTTCCACCGACGGCACGCAGTTGATCATCTGGAGCTGCCACGGCGGCACCAACCAACGATGGACCCTGCCCTGACGAACTCGGCAAGGACAGCGGTGTGGCGTCGCTCCTGTTCCAGGGGCGGCGCCACACCGCCCTCCTCCCAGGAGGCCAAGAGATGAGAAGCTCCCTCACCCGACGCGTGATCGGCACGGCCGCGGCCGTGCTGACCATCGCGGCCCTCAACTCCAGCCCGTCGGCCACCGCGGCCGACGCGCCGTACGACGTGCTGGTGTTCTCCAAGACCGCGGGTTTCCGGCACGACTCGATCCCCGCGGGCATCCAGCTGATCCGCGACCTCGGCGCGGCCAACAGCTTCACGGTCACCACCACCGAGGACTCGGCCCACTTCACCGCGGCCAACCTGTCCCGGTACGAGTCGGTGGTGTTCCTCAACACCACCGGGGACGTGCTCAACGCCACGCAGCAGACTGCGTTCGAGTCCTACGTCCGGGGCGGGGGCGGGTACGTCGGCATCCACTCGGCGTCCGACACCGAGTACGACTGGCCGTTCTACGGCGAACTGGTCGGCACCTACTTCACCTCGCACCCCGCCATCCAGCAGGCGACGGTCCGGGTCGAGAACCGGGCGCACCCGGCCACCGCCCACCTGAGCCCGTCCTGGACCCGGACCGACGAGTGGTACAACTTCCGGGGCAGCGTCCGGTCGACGGCCCGGGTCCTGGCGACCCTGGACGAGTCGACCTACAGCGGCGGCTCGATGGGCGCCGACCACCCCCACACCTGGTGCAAGACGGTCCAGAGCGGGCGCTCCTTCTACACCGGCAGCGGCCACACCCAGGCGAGCTACGCTGAGGCCGGCTTCCGCTCGATGGTCCTCGGCGGCATCCGCTACACGGCCAACCGGGCCGATGCCGACTGCCGACCGGAGACCGGCTACACGACCCTGTACAACGGCTCCACCAGCGGCTGGACGCAGGTCGGTCCGGGCGGGTTCACCAACAGCGACAACACGCTGACCTCGTCCGGCGGCATGGGGATGCTCTGGTACAGCGCCAAGGAGTTCCGCTCCTACTCCCTCAAGCTGGACTGGCGGATGCCCGGGGACGACAACTCCGGCGTGGTCGTCGGGTTCCCGGCGGGCAGCAGCGCCGACTCGGCTCTCGCCAACGGCCACGAGGTGCAGATCGACGCCACCGACACCGCGGACAGGACGACCGGCGCGATCTACGGGTTCAAGGGCGCCGACCAGGCCGCCCGCGACGCCGCGCTCAACCCGCCCGGCGAGTGGAACACGTTCGAGGTGCTGGTGGAGGGCGAGCGCCTCCGGGTGTTCCTCAACGGTGCGCTGATCAACGACTTCACCAACACCGACCCGGCCCGGTCCCTGGCATCCGGGCACATCGGCATCCAGAACCACGGCACCGGCGACGACGTGTCGTTCCGCAACATCCGGATCAAGGAGCTGGGCGGTACCGTGCCGCGCACCGGGCCGATCACCGGCGCCTCCGGCAAGTGCGTCGACGTCAGCGGCGGCAGCACGACCGATGGCACGAGGTTGCAGTTGTGGTCGTGCAACGGTGGCGTGAACCAGCGCTGGACGGTCAACGGGACCACCTTGCGCGCGCTGGACAAGTGCATGGACGTGGCGGGCACCGCCAACGCGGCCGCGGTCCGGCTGTGGACCTGCAACGGCAGCGGTGGCCAGAACTGGACTGCGAACGCCAACGGTTCGCTGGTGAACCCGCAGTCGGGCAAGTGCCTGGACGCCAACGGCGGTGGTTCCGCCGACGGCACGCAGTTGATCATCTGGACCTGCCACGGTGGCACCAACCAGCGGTGGACCCTGCCGTGAACCGAAGGGGTGTTCGATGAAACTCAGCGTTGAAGCCTTCGCCTCCCCGCAGACACGACGCAGACGACCCGTGACGACCGTCGTGGCGGCGGTGCTCCTCGCCGCCGGCACGATGACCGCGGTGACCGCGCTGCCCGCGTCGGCGGCCACGGTCGACCCGACCGCGTGGTACGTGCTGGTGAACCGCAACAGCGGCAAGGCGTTGGACGTGTACGGCCTGTCCACCAGCGACGGCGGCCGCATCGCCCAGTGGACGCGCAACGACGGCGCCAACCAGCAGTGGCAGTTCCTGGACTCCGGCGGTGGTCAGTACCGGCTCAAGTCGCGCCACTCCGGCAAGGTCCTGGACGTGCCGAACTCGTCGACGGCAGACGGCGTCGCGATCCAGCAGTGGACCGACCACGGCGGCACCAACCAGCAGTTCCGGCTGGCCGACTCCGACGGCGGCTTCGTGCGGCTGATCGCCCGGCACAGCAACAAGGCGGTGGAGGTGCAGGGCTCCTCCACCGCGGACGGCGCGAACGCCGTCCAGTACGCCGACACGGGCGGCAACAACCAGCAGTGGCAGCTGGTCAAGGTGGGCAGCGGCGGTGAACCCGGCGGCTCCGGCTGCGGCAAGGCGCCGACGTTGCGCAGCGGCTCGCACACGATCACGAGCAACGGCAAGACCCGCAACTTCGCCCTGCGGGTACCGGACGGCTACGACAACACCCGGCCCTACCGGTTGATCTTCGGCTTCCACTGGCGCGGCGGCACGATGAACGACGTGTCCTCCGGTGGCACCAGCGGTGCGGCGTGGTCGTACTACGGGATGCAGGAGCAGTCGAACAACAGCGCGATCCTGGTGGCTCCCCAGGGCTTCGGCAACGGCTGGGCGAACTCCGGCGGTGAGGACGTCACGTTCGTCGACGACCTGGTCAAGCGGATCGAGAGCGACCTCTGCGTCGACCCGAAGCTGCGGTTCGCGATGGGCTTCAGCTACGGCGGCGGCATGAGCTACTCGCTGGCGTGCTCCCGGGCGACGGTGTTCCGCGCCGTGGTGGTGTACGCGGGTGCGCAGTTGAGCGGCTGCTCCGGCGGCACGCAGCCGATCGCGTACTTCGGGATCCACGGCATCTCGGACAACGTGCTGAACATCTCGCAGGGGCGGTCGCTGCGCGATCGGTTCGTGGCGAACAACGGCTGCGCCGCGCAGAGCCCGCGTGAGCCGGCCGCGGGCAGCCGCACGCACATCACGACCACGTACTCGTGCCGCGCGGGTTACCCCGTGCAGTGGGCCGCGTTCGACGGCGGTCACGGCCCGGGGCCGGTCGACGGCTGCGCGTGCGAGGACGGCGCCCGGACCTGGACCAAGGGCGAGGCCTGGAGGTTCATCTCCCAGTTCTGACCGCAGTCACTGATCGGCACGACACACGGGCGCCTGGGCTCCCCGTCGCGCGATCGACCCGGCCGGTTCGGCCGCCGGTCGCGTGGTGGCGGGGCCCGGGTGCCCGTACCGAGGAGAAGCACCATGCGCAGGAAGTGGCCCGCAGTCGTCCTCGCGGGCGTCTTGGCGACAGCCGGTTGTTCGAGCGACCTGCCCACCGGGGGCCCGGGCGCGACGACGACCTCCGACCAGGCCGCGGCGAAGTCGGAGTTCTTCGACCAGGCGCAGTACGAGCGCCAGTTGAAGTTCCGGTCGACCACCGCCGAGGGGCCGGCGGACAAGCCGTGGGAGCAGATGCTCGACCCGGAGTTGGTCGACACGGCGAGGTTCGCCAAGCCGGGCGGCGATTACCACCTGTGCTTCTCCAACGCCTCGGTCGACAACCCGTGGCGGCAGGTCGGGTTCAAGACGATGAAGGAGGAGGTGAGGCTGCACCCGGAGATCACCAAGTTCACGGTGCTGGACGCGGAGGCCAAGGACGACAAGCAGATCAGTGACATCCAGTCGTTCGCGTCGCAGGGGTGCAGCGCGTTGGTCGTGTCGCCCAACACGACCGCCACGTTGACGCCCGCGATCGAGGCGGCGTGCCGGACGAACGTGCCGGTGATCGTGTTCGACCGGGGTGTCAACTCCACCTGTCCCGTGACGTTCGTCCACCCGATCGGCGGGTTCGCGTTCGGCGCGGACGGCGCGGAGTTCCTGAAGGAGAAGGTGAAGCCGGGCGGCAAGGTGCTGGCCCTGCGCATCCTGCCGGGTGTGGACGTGCTGGAGCAGCGGTGGGCGGCGGCCGACGAGATCTTCGCCGGCAGCGAGCTCGAGGTCGTCGGTGTGGAGTTCACCGACGGTGACGCGGCCAAGACCAAGACCATCGTCAACGACTACATCCAGCGCGAGGGGCAGATCGACGGCGTGTGGATGGACGCGGGTGCGACCGCCGTGGCCGCGGTCGAGGCGTTCCAGGACGCGGGCGTGCCGATCCCGCCGTTCGTCGGCGAGGACCAGCAGGACTTCCTGCGGATCTGGGCCGCGGAGGGGATGACCGCCGTCGCCCCGACCTACCCCACCTTCCAGTGGCGCACGCCGGTCATCGCCGCGCTGCGGGTCCTGGAGGGCGAGCAGGTGCCGAAGGAGTGGGTGCTGCCCCAGCCGACGATCACCGAGGACGACGTCCGGAACTTCATCAAGCAGGACATGCCGCCGCTGCACTACGCCATGTGCGGCTGCGAGTCGATGCCGGGCTACCCCGGCCCGTGGAAGTAGTCGTGGACGGGCGAATCGGCCGCGGCGCGGTACCCGAGTTCGGAGGAGGACGCATGGGGGACGAGCCCACCGGGCTCTGGCTGATCGGCGCACGCGGTTCGGTCGCGACGACAGCGGTGAGCGGGCTGCTGGCCCTGCGCGCGGGACTGACACCCGCCACCGGGTGCGTGACCGAACGGCCCGAGCTGGCCGGTGTCACGCTGCCCGGGTGGTCGGACCTCGTGGTCGGCGGGCACGACATCGCGCAGACCCCGCTGGAGAAGCGGGCCGAGCTGCTGGCGCGGGACGGTGTGCTGCCGCACCACCTCCTGGGCTGTGTCGCGCCGGGCCTGCGCGAAGTGGACCGCGAGATCCGGACGGCGCGCTTCGACGGCGTGCAGACCGACGTCGCCCGGCGCCTGGCCGACGACATCACCGCGTTCCGCGACCGGCACCGGCTGAGGCGCGTGGTCGTGGTCAACGTGTCGTCCACCGAACCGCCCGTGCCGACGCTGCCCGAGCACGCCGAGCTGGCCTGGCTGGAGCGGGCGATGGCCGACCCCGACCGGAAGGTGCTGCCGCCCAGTTCGCTGGCGGCCTACGCGGCGCTCACGGCGGGCTGCCCGTTCGTCGACTTCACCCCGTCGACCGGGATCGCCCTGCCCGCGCTGGACGAGCTCGCCCTGCGGGAAGGGCTGCCCTACGCCGGGCGGGACGGCAAGACCGGTGAGACGCTGCTGCGCACGGTGCTCGCGCCGATGTTCACCGCACGGGCGCTGCGGGTCAGGTCCTGGGCGGGCACCAACCTGCTCGGCGGCGGGGACGGCGCGACGCTGGAGGACCCCGCGCACGCCGACAGCAAGCTGAGGTCCAAGGCCAACGGGCTCGCCGCCCTGCTCGGCGGTGAGGTGACCGCGCCCCTGCACATCGACAACGTGCCGGACCTCGGCGAGACCAAGACCGCCTGGGACCACGTGTCGTTCGAGGGGTTCCTCGGTGCCCGGATGAGCCTGCAGCTCACCTGGACCGGCCTGGACTCCGCACTGGCGGCTCCGCTGGTGCTCGACCTCACCCGGCTCGTCGCCGCGGCCCACGCGGCGGGGGAGAAGGGCGCGTTGGGCGCGTTGGCGTTCTTCTTCAAGGACCCGCTCGGCAGCGAGGAGCACGGCTTCGCCGAGCAGACGCGACAGCTGTACGAGTGGGCCGGAGGACTGGGATGAGGGCGTACCTGGAGCTCGTGCGGGCGCCCGCCGCGCTGACGGCGCTCGGCGACACCCTCGTCGGCGCGGACGCCCCGTTGCGGGGCAGGCGACTGCTGCTGCCCCTGGCGTCCGCGGCGCTGTACTGGGCGGGCATGGCGCTCAACGACTGGGCGGACCGCGACCTGGACGCGGTGGAACGGCCGGAGCGACCCATCCCGTCGGGGAGGATCAGCCCGGACGCCGCCCTGGCCACCGCCATCGGCTTGACCGGTGCCGGCATCGGGCTCGCGGCCGCGGCCGGGCGCAACGCGGTGCCGCTCGCGGCGGCGGTGTGGGCCTACGACACGGTCCTGAAGAACACGCCCGCCGGCCCGGTCGCGATGGCCGCGTGCCGGGGGCTCGACGTGCTGCTGGGAGGCAGGGTCGCGGTGCCCGCCGCGCTGATGGCCCTGCACACGTTCGGCGTGACGGCGCTGTCGCGCGGCGAGGTGCACGGCACGTCGCCCGCCGTGGCCAAGGCGGTCGTGGGCGGCACGGCGCTGACGGCGTTGACCGCACTGGTCGCCACCCGCGGTCGGTACACCGCGGTCGCGGCGGCCGCGGCCTTCGCCGCGTCGGTCGGACGTGCGCAGTGGGCGGTGGTGCGCGACCCGTCGGCCGAACGCGTGCGCCTGGCGACCAAGGCCGGCATCCACGGCATGGTGCTGCTGCAGTCCGCGCTCGCCCGGCACGGATCGGCCGTCGTGCTGGTCCTGCCGCTGGCCCGGGCGCTGAGCCGGAAGGTGAGCCCGACATGACGTTCCAGCTCGGTTACGGCACCAACGGGTTCGCCAACCACCGCCTGGACGACGCGCTGGCGATCATCGCCGACCTCGGGTACACGGCGGTCGCGCTCACGCTGGACCACCACCACCTCGACCCGTTCGCCGACGACGTCGCCGCGCGAACGCAACGGCTCGGGGCGCGCCTCTCGGCACTGGGCCTGCGCGTCGTCGTGGAGACCGGGGCGCGCTACCTGCTCGACCCGCGCCGCAAGCACCACCCGACGCTGGTGAGCGAGGACCAGGAGGTCCGGGTCGACTTCCTGCGGCGCGCCAAGTGGATCGCGGCCGACCTCGGCGCGGACTGCGTGTCGTTCTGGTCGGGCGTCGGCTCCAAGGACAGCTGGGAACACCTGAAGTCCGGTGTCGCCGCGGCGCTGGAAGCCGGGCCGGCGGTGCCGCTCGCGCTGGAGCCGGAGCCCTGCATGGTGGTGGAGCGACTGGACCAGGCGCTGCGGCTGCGCGAGGAGCTCGGGAACCCGGAGCTGCTCGGCATCACCGTGGACGTGGGGCACTGCGTGGCCGTGGAGTGGCAGGACGCGGCGGCGTGCCTGCGACAGGCGGGCGGGCTGCTGATGAACGTGCAGCTGGACGACATGGTGCCCGGCGTACACGAACACCTGGAGTTCGGGGAGGGGCGGCTGGACCTGCCCGACACCCTCGGGGCGCTGATCGACATCGGCTACACCGGTGTCGCGGCCGTGGAGCTGCCCCGGCACAGCCACGCCGCACCCGTGGTGGCCGATCGGGCGTTCGAAGCGCTGCGCACGGCGAACTGGCTGGCCGGCGCCGAACAGGCGCTGCGAGCGGATCCGTCCTGCATCCAGACCCTCTTCCCCGTCGTGGGCCGAGCGGTGCCCTCCGGTGTGCGCGAGGCCCGGACGCGGCTGCTCGTCACGTACGTCGACACCTCCGAGGACGCGGCCGAAGGCCTCACCGCGCTCTACCGGCACGGCACGTCGGCCGAACGCCTCGGGGTGCTGCGAGGGCTCGCCGAGGTCGGCGGTCGCGTGCCGCAGACCGGGGTCGACCTGGTCAAGGACGCGCTGCGCAGCAACGAGACCGGGCTGGTCGCGGCGGCCATGGGCGCCTTCGCCGCTCAGCACCTCGACGAGCACACGTGGCGGCACGGCGTGCTGAAGTGCCTGTTCATGAACATCCCGTTGAGCGTGGTGAGCGACCTCGACCGGCGTGCGGACGACGAGCTGCGGCGCATGGTGTCCGCGTTCGCCGACGAACGCCGCGCCGCCGGCCGCCCGGTGCCCGCGGACGCTCTCGACCTGCTAGGGAAGGCGTCCTGATGCGCATCTTCGACCCGCACGTCCACATGACGTCGCGCACCACCGACGACTACGAGGCCATGCACGCGGCCGGGGTGCGGGCGCTGGTGGAACCGGCGTTCTGGCTCGGGCAACCGCGGACCAGCGTGGGGTCGTTCCTCGACTACTTCGACGGTCTGATCGGGTGGGAGCGGTTCCGCGCGGCGCAGTTCGGCATCGCCCACCACTGCGCGATCGCGCTGAACCCGAAGGAGGCCAACGACCCGCGGTGCACCGGCGTGCTGGAGCACCTGCCGCGCTACCTGGTCAAGGACGGGGTCGTCGCGGTCGGGGAGGTCGGGTACGACTCGATGACGCCGGAGGAGGACCACGCGTTCGCCCGTCAGCTGGAGCTGGCCGTCGAACACGACCTCCCGGTCCTCGTGCACACCCCGCACCGGGACAAGCTGGCCGGTACGCTGCGGACCCTGGACGTGGTCCGGGAGTCCGGCATCGCACCGGAACGGGTGGTGGTCGACCACCTCAACGAGACGACCGTGCGCGCCGTCGCGGACTCGGGGTGCTGGATGGGGTTCTCCATCTACCCGGACACCAAGATGGACGAGGCGCGGATGGTGGCGCTGCTGGCCGAGCACGGCACCGACCGGGTGCTGGTGAACTCCGCCGCCGACTGGGGTCGTTCGGACCCGCTGAAGACCAGGTCGACCGGTCTGGCGATGCTCGCGGCCGGGTTCGACGAGGACGCGGTCGACACCGTGCTGTGGCGCAACCCGGTGGAGTTCTACGGCCGGAGCGGACGGCTCGTGCTCGACCCGGCCACCTCGGCCGCGACCGGCGCGGCGACCGACAGCGCGACCGGGAACTCGGTCCTGAGGGGTGAACGCCGGTGATCGCGTACTGCACGAACGTCCACCCGGCCGACGACCTGCCCGGCCTCCTCGACCAGCTCGACCGCCACGCGGTCGGCGTGCGGGCGCGACTCGGCGCGGACACCCTGCCGCTGGGGCTGTGGCTGCCCGCGTCGGTCGCGCGCGGCCTGGCCGAGGACGGCTCCGCGCGGCGCGCGCTGCGCGCCGAGCTCGACGCCCGGGGGCTGACCGTCAGCACGCTCAACGCGTTCCCGTACGGCGACTTCCACGGCGAGGTGGTCAAGCACGCCGTGTACCACCCCACCTGGGCCGATCCGCGCCGCCTCGCCTACACGGCCGACTGCGCCACCGTGCTCGCGGACCTCCTGCCCGACTCCGCCTCGTACGGCAGCATCTCGACGTTGCCGCTGGCGTGGCGCGAACCGTGGGGCGTCCGGGACGACGACGCCGCCGAGGCCGCGCTGACCGGGCTGACCGGGCGGTTGCGGGGGAGTGGCGACCGGCCGATCAGGCTGGCGGTCGAACCCGAACCCGGCTGCGTGCTGGACACCGTCGCGGACGCCGTCGCGTGGCTGGCCGGCCGCGTCGACCCCGAGTACGTCGGCATCTGCCTGGACACGTGCCACCTCGCGGTGTCGTTCGCCGACCCCGCGGAGACGGTCGCGACGATCCGCGCGGCCGGGCTGTCGATCGTCAAGGTGCAGGCCTCCGCCGCCCTGGAGGTCGCCGAACCCGGCGGTGAGGAGGGCCGGCGCGCCGTCGCCGCCTACGCCGAACCCCGCTACCTGCACCAGGTCCGGGAGAACACCCCCGACGGCGTGCTGGCCGCGGACGACCTGCCGGACGCTTTCGCGACCCTGCCCGCGCGGTACCCGTGGCGGGTGCACTTCCACATGCCGCTGCACGTCCAGCCCGCACCGCTGCGCTCGACCACCGACGTGCTGGTGGCCGCCATGGCGGCGGTGGAGCCCGGCACCCACGTCGAGGTGGAGACCTACACGTGGAACGTGCTCGCGGACGCGGGCGACCTGACCGACGGGATCGCCGCGGAGCTGCGGTGGGCCCGGGAACACCTCACGACGGGGGTATCGGCGTGAAACCACTGGTGGTCGTCGACGTGGTCGGCATGACGCCCGCGCTGCTGCGGCACATGCCCAACCTCGCCGGTCTCGGCTGGCAGGCCGAGTTGGGCACGGTGCTGCCCGCCGTCACGTGCAGCGCGCAGGCGACCCTGCTCACCGGGCTCACGCCCGCCCGGCACGGCATCGTCGGCAACGGGTGGTACTTCCGCGACCTCGGCGAGATCCACCTGTGGCGCCAGCACAACCGGCTCGTCGGCGGCGAGAAGCTGTGGGAGACCGCGCGGCGCGTCCACCCCGGCTACACCGCCGCCAACGTCTGCTGGTGGTACGCGATGGGCGCGACCACCGACATCACCGTCACGCCGCGGCCGATCTACCACGCGGACGGCCGCAAGTCGCCCGACTGCTACGTCCGCCCACCCGAGCTGCACGACCGGCTCACCGGGGCCCTGGGCGAGTTCCCGCTGTTCCAGTACTGGGGACCGACCGCCTCGCTGGCCTCCAGCGAGTGGATCGTCGGTGCGGCCCTGAAGGTCCTCGCCGACCACCGACCCGACCTGCTGCTGGTCTACGTGCCGCACCTGGACTACGACCTGCAGCGGTTCGGGCCCTCCTCGCCGCAGGCGATCAAGGCCGCGGCCGACGTGGACAGGGCGCTCAAGCCGCTCCTGGACTCCGACGCGACGATCGTCGCGCTGTCGGAGTACGGGATCACCGAGGCGCGCAGGCCGGTCGACGTCAACCGGGCGCTGCGGGCGGCCGGCCTGCTGGAGGTCTACGAGCAGGCGGGCATGGAGTACCTGGACCCGTGGACGTCCCGCGCGTTCGCCGTGGCCGACCACCAGGTCGCGCACGTCTACGTCGCCGATCCCGCCGACCTGGCCAAGACCCGCGCCGTGCTCGACGACCTGCCCGGCGTGGACGTGGTGCACGACCGGGACGCGCAGGCGAAGGTGGGACTCGACCACGAGCGTTCCGGCGAGCTGATCGCGGTCGCCGAGCCGGACGCCTGGTTCACCTACTACTACTGGACCGACGACGACCGGGCACCCGACTTCGCCCGCGGCGTGGACATCCACCGCAAACCCGGCTACGACCCCGCCGAACTGTTCTTCGACCCGGCCGACCGGCTGGCCAAGGCCAAGGCGGGCGCGAACCTGGTGCGCAAGAAGCTCGGCCTGCGGTACACGATGAACGTGGTGCCGCTGGACCCGTCGTGCGTGCGCGGCACGCACGGCAGGCTCCCGGACGTCGCCGCCGACGGCCCGGTGCTGCTGTGCTCCGACCCGGTCGTGCCGCGATCGGTCGAGCGGGACGGGCGGCTCGCCGCCACGGACGTGCGCGACTTCCTGTTGGGGCTCCAGGGGATCAGCGCGCCGCCCGCGGGGCGGTGAACCCGCCCGGCGGGTCCGCTCATCGAGGTGGTGCCACGGAATCCCGGTGGCGGACCGGCATCGGGACGCGGTGGGTGCTGCCGCGGCGGACGCGGTCCAGGTCCGGGTGGTCGATGTCGGCGAAGAGGAGGTCGACGGCCTTGGCGCCGAGGTCGTGGTGCGGGAGGGCGACGGTGGTGAGGGCGGGGCGCAGCCACGAGGCGATGGGGTGGTCGTCGAAGGAGACGACGGAGACGTCGTCGGGCACGCTGACGCCCGCGTCCTGCAGCGCCTGGTAGGCGCCGAGCGCGAGCCGGTCGTCGAGGCAGATCAACGCGCGGGGTCTGGTCTTGCCCAACAGGTCCCGGGTCGCCTCGAAGCCGTACTTCGGCAGCCACCAGCGGCACGGGTGTCCGCTCTCCACCTCGACCCCCACCTCGCCGAGCTCCTTGCGGATGCCGGTGAGCCGGTCGAACGCCGCGGTCCGGCCCGGGGGCACGTCGTCACCCGACGGGCCGACGCCGATGAGGTGGATGCCCTCGCGGTGGCCGGCGTCGAGGAGCACGCGGGCGGCGGCGCGGCCAGCCTGTACCTCGTCCGGCAGCACGGAGACCAGTGGTGACGGTTCCCGGGGCAGCAGGTTGAGCAACACCGCGGGTCCGGTGGCGAGCTCGGCCGGGATGCTGATCGTCCTGGTGTGCACCGAGGCGAGGACGATCCCGTCGACGTGGTAGTCGTGCATCGTCTCGATCAACGTGCGCTGGAAGCCGGCATCGCCCTCGGTCTCACCGAACAGCAGCGTCACACCGTGCCGGCGGGCCGCGCCGAGCGCACCCTTGATCATGTGGCCGGCGAGCCGCGAGCTGGCGACCGAATCGGACACGAAGGCGATCGTCTGCGTCCTCGGCCCGCGTTCCCCGAGCGAGACCCGGTGCCGGCGGTACTCCAACTCCGTGGCCGCTTCGCGGACCCTGCGCTGCATCTCCTCGGAGATCCGCAGGTCGCGGCCACGTCCCGACAGGACCAGGGACACGGTGGTCTGGGAGACGCCGACCACCTTGGCCACGTCGGCCAACGTCACCCGTCGTGCGCCCAACGTGGACCTCCCGTTCTCCGTGTCCGGCCGCCGGTGCACGACGACCCGGTTCATGCACAACAAGGGACGGGGCCGTTCGGACGGAGAATCGACCCCCGGGGGAACTTTCGCGGGGCCGGTGAGGCGACGCGCGACGGCTGTTCGTCAGCCGCCCGTCAGCCGGGGCCGCCGGTTCGGGGCGCGCAGGGTGCGCGGCCGTTCGGCCGTTGTGGCATGAGCTGCTCCACTACGTCGTGGTGCTCGTGGGGGCGTGGCGCTCGCGGACCGGAGTCCGACGAGCAGAACCTCCGGCCGATGAGTCTGACTTATCGAGCGGCGGTGCTAGCTACTCATGACAGCCTGTGTGCGGCCGTGTCGTCAAGGGTAGCGGGCCCGCAAATTTCGGGAGCAGCACTGTTCGTCCCGGTCCTGCGGTCGGTCTTGCCCGAAGCTGATCGACCTTGCCCGAAGCTGATCGACCGGTGATCGAGTAAGTATTACTCATCGTTCCCTGACGGGCCGCAGATCGGTATGCTGACCGCAACCGTCGGCCGTGCGCATGGCGACGACTCAGCGAAGTGGCTGTGCGAGGGGGTGGTGTGGCCGAGTGTCCGCCTAGCGCTCCAGGCGACTCGGGTCTCCGTTGTCGGTGCGGCGCACCAACCACGCTTCGGTGATGTGGGTGTGCATGGCGTCGGCGGCGCCCGCCGGGTCGTGCGCCGCGATCCGCTCGTAGATCCGGCGATGTCCCAGGTTGGACGCCACGCACAACGCCCGCTCGCTCCGGCCCATGTAGCGAGCGGTGTTGATGACCTGGCTCTCCAGGGAGCGCACGACACCCCGGGCGATCCGGTTGCCCGACGCCTGCATGATCGTGTCGTGGAAGACGCGGTCCTGCTCGCGGTAGGCGATGGGGTCGTCGACGAGTTGGTCCATCCGGTCCACGAGGGCGCGTAGCCGGTCGATCGTGTCCTGGTCGGCCGCGCGGGCGGCGACCTGGGCCATGTCCGATTCGAGGAGTCTCCGGGTGATCACGAGATCGTCGAGCACGGCCAGCGTCTCGTCTTCGGCGATGGTGGCCGCCAGGACGAGTTCGTCCAGCATGTTCCACATCGCGGGCGGGGTGACCATGGTGCCGGCGCCTTGGCGCACCTGGACCAAACCCTTCTCCTGCAGGATCTTCACCGCTTCGCGGATGACCGTCCGGCTGACCGAGAAGGTCGCGCCGAGGGCGGGCTCGGGCGGCAGGGACGTCCCCGAGGGGTGGACGCCCCTGACGATGCGCCCCACGAGTTCCTCGGTCACCGCCTTGGCCAGGTTGGTCGGTCGCCGCGCCCACCCGGGAGGTGCGGGTGCGTCTTCGGCCGGTCGCCTGCCCGCTGCGGTCATCTTTCCTCCGGTTGCGCCCTGCGCCCCGGTGCTTCAGGGCTGCGCCAAGTATACGTAGCACCGTTGACGTCAGACGTCATACGAGTTAGGTTTCTGAACGCTGTCGCGCCGAGCGCGTAGATCGCCCGGCCGCCGTCTGGGAAGTGAGCAGCAATGAAGCAGCGCGCACTGTGGTCGGCTGCCTTGGTCCTGGGTCTGGCGGTGGCATCCGGCTGCGGAAGCGCCGCGGGTCCGGGATCCTCCGGCAGCTCGGGCGACAAGCTGGTGGTCTGGGACTGGAAGTCCGGCGACGCGAACGTGGCCGCCTACCTCGACAAGGCGAAGGCCGACTTCGCGAAGGGCCACCCGGACACCGAGGTCGAGTTCGTGGCCCAGCCGTTCGACCAGTACTACACGCTGCTCGGGGCGGCGATCCAGGCCGGCAAGGGGCCGGACGTCATGCTCTTCAACGGCGGCGGTCAGCTGCGCGACCGGGTCGACGCGCTGGTGCCGCTGGACACCTACGTCGCCGAGGACAAGCAGCGCCTGGCCGGCTGGGAGGCGTTCACCAAGGACGGGAAGACCTACGCCGCGCCCGTGACGCTGCAAGGCCACCCGCTCTACTACAACAAGGCGTTGTACGAGCAGGCGGGACTGGACCCCGAGTCGCCTGCCAAGACGTGGGACGACTTCGTGGAGGACTGCGGCGCGATCGCCGGCAAGACGGGCGCCAAGTGCTTCGGCGTGGGCAACAAGGAAGGAATCGGGATCCAGTTCTTCCTGTCCAGCATCGGTGCGGCGGTGCTCACGCCGCAGGAGTACGACGCCTGGATCGCCGGGAAGCGGGACTGGTCCTCGCCGAACGTGAAGCGCGTCTTCGAGCTGTGGAAGCAGGTCGACGACGCCGGCCTGAACAACGACGGGATCAACTCGACCGCGATGTTCAACGACGCGTTCGCGGTCTTCCAGTCGGGCAAGGCCGCGCACATCATCGGCCTGATGTCCGACATCGGGCACTGGAAGGACTTCGGCGAGTTCCTCGACCCGGGCGACGTCGGCGTCATGGCGGCGCCGGTGGTCAACCCCGCGGCGACGCCGAGCCTTCCCTTCGACGGCGGCATCGGTTTCGGGGTCGCGAAGTGGACCAAGGACCCGAAGCTCGCCGCCGACCTGGTGCGGTCGTTGACGTCGTCCGAGGCGTTGAAGGCGTTCTACGCCGACGCGGGCGCCATCACGTCCGACACGACCATCGACGTCTCCGCCGGCGGCCCGTCCGTCGGCACGATCCTCGCGGGGATCGAGTCCGGGAAGCCTGCCCTGCACGTCGCCCTGTCCAGCAAGACGATCGACCTGATGGGTCGCCTCTCGCAGCAGCTGCTCAGCGGCTCGATCACCGCGGACGAGGCCGTGGCGCAGCTGGCCGAGTCCGACAAGGCGAGTTGATTCGTGCCGCCCGGGGGTTCCCCGTCCTCGGTCCGCCCGGCAGTGGTCGGGCGGACCGGCGGGGCAGTGGTCGCGGAAGCGGGCCGGCGACCGGTGAGGCCGATCCGACGGCGCAACCGTCGTGGGTCGAGGGCTGAGCGTTTGGCGCCGTTCGTGCTGTTGGCGCCGGCGGTGTTGATCATTGTGGTGTTGCGGTTGTGGCCGTTGGTGTTGGGGGTGAACTTCTCGTTCACCGGTGACGGTGTCCGTAACGGCATGTGGGTCGGTCTGGCCAACTACGTGACACTGTTCGGTGATCCGTTGTTCCGGACGGCGTTGCGCAACGTGGGTTTGTTGGTGTTGTTGCTCCCTGTGGCGGTGGCGATCCCCGGTCTTCTCGCCACGTTCGTGTATCTGCGGGTGCCGGGGCATCGGGTGTACCGGGGTGTGTACTTCTTCCCGGCGGTGTTGTCGCCGGTGATCGTCGGTGCGATCTTCAACCTGCTGCTGGCCTACGACGGCCCGGTCAACACGGTGCTCGGTGCGGTGGGGTTGGGTCCGGTGGACTGGTTGGGCGATCCGGACGTGGCGATCTTCGCGGTGGTCGGTGTGCACGTCTGGGCCACGTTCGGGATGGCGCTGGTCGTCTTCCTGGCCGGGTTCTCCACCCTGGACCCCTCGCTGTTGGACGCGGCCAGGGTTGATGGCGCATCCCTTGTGCAGAGCGTGTGGCACGTGATCATCCCGAGCCTGTCCCGCACGATCCAGTTCGTGTTCGTCACCACGATGATCGGCATGTTGACGTCGATGTTCGGCCTGCTGTTCGTGATGACCAACGGTGGACCGGAGGCGTCGACCTACCTGCCTGAGTACTACATCTGGGTGCAGCAGGGGCAGTTCAACCAGCCGGCGCTCGCGTCCGCGGCGTCGACCGCGTTGTTCCTGATCATGCTCGTGGTGGGGCTGGCCCAGATCGCCGTCCTGCGCCGCGCGGGCAGGGAGACGTGATGGCCGGCCGCCGGTTGGCGAAGTGGGTCGTCGCGGTGCCGATGGCCGCGCTCGCGCTGGCGACGGTCTACCCGCTGGTGTTCACCGGCAACGTCGCGATGAAGACCCGCCGCGAGTACGTCCTCGACCGGTTCTCGCTGTCGGGTTCGCTGCGGTGGGACAACATCGCGGCGGCGTGGACGAGCGTGGGCATGTCCCGGTACTTCGTGAACTCGGTGATCGTGGTGACGTGCTCGGTGGCGTTGCTGCTGCTGTTCGGGTCGATGGCCGGTTTCGCGCTCGCCCGACTGCGCTTCCGCGGTTCCTCGGTGCTCTTCCTGGGTGTCCTCGCCGCGCTGTTCATCCCCTTCCAGGTCATCATGGTCCCGCTCACCCGGGTCATGGCCGACGCGGGACTCGTCGACACCTACCCGGGGCTCGTCCTCGCGTACGTGGCGCAGTTCCTGCCGTTCACCATCTTCCTGATGACCAGCTACTACTCGACCGTGCCGCCGGAGATCGTGGACGCGGCGCGCATCGACGGGAACACGCTGTACGGCGTGTACTGGAGGATCATGCTTCCGATGGGTGCCCCGGCACTCCTCTCGGTCGGTGTGCTCAACGCTCTGTTCTGTTGGAACGACGTGCTCATCTCCCTGCTGATGATGCCGTCGGCGGCCAATCGCACGCTCATGGTCGGGGTCACCTCGTTGCGGGGGCAGTACTCGGATGACATCCCCGTGTTCGCCTCCGGCGTGCTGATCGCCGCGGTACCCGTCCTCGTCGTCTACCTGTTCCTGCAGCGCCAGATCGCCGAAGGCGTCACCGCGGGGGCCACGAAGGGCTGACATGCGCATCACTGGTTACCGGACCCTCACCACCGTCCAGGACTGGGGTCGGCCGATCGGCGACGCCAACGGCGTCTTCGCCGACGGCGTCATCCGGGTGCCGATTGTCCTCGTCGAGACCGACGTGGGCATCACCGGCGTCGGACTCGGCTCACACGTGGAGATCGCCTCGATCTTCGCCGCCCTGGAGGGCGAGGACCCGCGCGGCGTCACCGCTCTCTACGACCGGATGCTGCGCCAGACGTTCAAGGCCGGCCACGCCGGTACGGTGTTCGGCACGATCGGCGCCTTGGACACCGCGTTGTGGGACATCAAGGCACAGGCCGCCGGCGAACCGCTGTGGCGGCTGCTCGGCGGCCGCGACCGCCGCGTCCCCGCCTACGCCTCCGGTGTGGACATCGGGCTGGGCGACGACGAACTCGTGGCGCTGTACGAGACCTACGCCGACCGCGGACTGCGGGTGGCCAAGATCAAGGGCGGTCTCGACGTCGACCGGGACCGGGACCGCCTCATGCTGGTGCGCGACGTGCTCAGCAACGCCGGTCGCGGCACACGCCCGGGTCTGATGCTCGACGTCAACGAGGCGTTGACCCGCAAGCAGGCGGTGCGGCACGTCGGCGAGCTCGAACGGACGCTCGACCTGATCTGGATCGAGGAGCCGGTCCGGCGGTGGGACGCGGAAGGGCACGCGGCCGTCAGCCGCGGCATCCGCGCCTCGGTCGCCAGCGGGGAGAACCTCACCGGGCTCGACCAGTACCGCCCGCTGATCTCGACGGGTGCGATCGACATCGTCCAGGCGGCCGCCGGCTGGGGCGTCACGCACTTCCTGCGGGTCTCCGCCTTCGCGCACGCCCACGACCTGCCCGTCAGCCCCATCGGCAACTCGCCGGTCGGCCTGCTGCACGCCGCGACGTCGGTGCCGAACCACTTGGTGAGCGAGCTGCAGGACTTGCGGCCGCCGTCGGGCATCTCGATCGACCTGCACGTCGAGGACGGGGCGTTCATCCTGGGCGACAGCCCGGGGCTCGGCGTCCGCGTCGACGAACAGGCGATCGCCGCGTCCCAGGGCCTGGTCACCCTCCCGGTGTCCGAGGGTCCCCACGTCCGGCCGGAACGCGCGGGGCAGCGCCTGCTGGCCGTGGTGCAGGGAGCCCCGACGGTGCCCGAACAGCTGCACCCCCTGCGGTCCTGATCGACGGACGTCGACTCGCGCTGACAACGATGTCCGGTGGATCGCCCTTCCCTTGTGAATACGTCATTCGTATGATGAACTGATCACGGCCTTGTATCCGGCAGGGGTCGGCTGGTCGTCAGACGTCATCCCGACGCTCGAACCGGCGTTCGCGCGAAGCCTTTCGGTTCTCGCCGCCGCGCGGTTCGCGGACCGGAAGCCGTCGACGGCAACGCCGTGGTCCGGCCGGTGAGGCAACCCGAGGAGTCCGACGTGGACCGCTTGCAACGTTATGGGATGGTCACCCGGTTGCGCCCGGAGCGGCGTGAGGAATACCTCCGGCTGCACGCCGCGGTCTGGCCGTCCGTCGAGCGGATGCTGCTCGACGCCAACATCCGCAACTTCAGCATCTTCCTGCACGGCGACCTGCTCTTCGGCTACTACGAGTACGTCGGCGAGGACCACGACGCCGACCAGGCCCGCATCGCCGCCGATCCGGAGTCGCAGCGCTGGTGGGCCTTGACCGACCCCTGCCAGGAGTCGCCCACCGCACCGGACTCCGCTGTCCGCTGGGAGCCGATGCGGGAGGTGTGGCACCTGACCCCCGGCACCGCCGTGCCGGGTCCGGCAGGCGGGCCACCGCTTCCCCGTTAGGCGCCGCTCGACGCGAGGCGTCCCGCCGGACACGACCCCCGCCGCGGCCGTGGGTCCGGCTGGACGCCCGCGTCACCACGAAGTGCCATCCGACACCTCGACCGGGCGTCGCACCACACTCCAAGTCAGGAGGTCTCCTTGTTCGCGTCCTCGTCCTCTGCGGTGCGAAGGCCGGTGTCGGCCGGCGTCGCCGCTGTGGTGTTGACCGCCACCGCCGCGGCGGTGGTCCTCGCTCCTACCGCATCCGCCGCCACCACGACCCTCTACGCCTCGCCCTCCGGTACGGGCACCAGCTGTACCGCCGCCCAGCCGTGTTCGCTGCCCGCCGCCCAGACCGCGGTGCGGTCGCAGAACAGCAGCATGTCCGGTGACATCGTCGTGCAGTTGGCCGACGGGGTGTACCGGCTCTCCCAGCCGCTGCGGCTGACCGCGGCGGACTCCGGCAACAACGGTTACCGCGTGCAGTGGCAGGCGGCCCCGTCCGCGCGCCCCGTCATCAGCGGCGCCCGCGCCGTCACCGGCTGGTCGGTCGTCGACGCCGGGAAGAACATCTGGCGGGCCAACGTCCCCACCGGGGCCGACTCCCGCCAGCTGTACGTCAACGGCGCGGTCGCGACCCGGGCCCGCACGCAGGTGAACCGCGCCGACTTCACGTTCACCAGCACGGGCATGAGGTTCTCCAACTCCGCGCTGAACTACCTGAACAACCTGGGCAACCAGAGCCGGGTCGAGGTGGAGAGCGTCAACTCGTTCACCGACCGGTACTCGCCGGTGCAGAGCATCAGCGGGAACTTCCTCACCATGCAGCAGCCCGCGTGGAACAACAACACCTTCGGGTACGACACGCTCAGCCAGCCGCACCGGGCCGGGCCCTTCTACCTGGCCAACGCCTACGAGTTCCTGGACTCGCCGGGGGAGTGGTACCTCAACCCCGGGACGGGCGCGTTGTCCTACATCCCGCTGGCCGGACAGAACATGAGCACCGTCAGCGTCGAGCTGCCGGTGTTGCAGTCGCTGGTGGACGTCGGCGGCACCTATGACGCGCCGGCGCACCACATCTCGTTCAGCGGCATCACGTTCACCGGCACCACCTGGCTCGGCCCCAGCAGCAACCAGGGGTACGCCGACCAGCAGACCGGCGCCTACATGGCGGGCAACTGGAACTGGCCGGCCGACCGGCTGACCTCCTGCCAGAACGGCTGCACCCAGTTCGAGGCGGCGCGACCGCACTGGAACCAGATGCCCGCCGCCGTGCAGGTCTCGGCCGCCAACAACATCACCTTCAGCGAGTCCCAGTTCGTCAACCTGGGACAGACGGCCATCGGCATCGGCAACGACGCGAACGCCCACGCCAGCGGTGTCGGCCTCGGCGCGAGCAACATCACGGTCACGCGGTCCGAGATCGCCCGCAGCTCGGCGGGCGGCGTCGTGGTCGGCGGCGTGCGCGCCGACGCCCACCACCCGAGCGACCAGCGGATGGTCAACCGGGACATCACCGTCAGCTACAACCGCATCCACGACCTCGGCATCGAGTACCGGGGCAACGTCTCGGTGCTCAACACCTACGTCAGCACCGCCACCGTGGCCCACAACGAGGTCTACAACATGCCCTACTCCGGCATGTCGATCGGCTACGGCTGGGGCGCCAACGACGCCGGCGGCAACAACAACTACGCCAACCGCGGCCTGTACAACTACCAGCCGCGCTACACGACGGCCACCACGGCGTCCAACAACCGGCTCATCAACAACTACGTCCACGACGTCATGCAGCAGATGAACGACGGCGGGTGCATCTACACGCTGTCGTGGAACCCCGGCGCCTCGATCAGCGGGAACCACTGCCAGCGGACCAACGGCTACTTCGGGGTCTACTTCGACGAGGGCTCGAAGTACTACTCCGTCACGGGCAACGTCTTCAACAACACCGGCACGTGGGCCACCGCCAACTACTGGGGCGGCGAGAACATGGGCAACTGGACGGTCACCAACAACTGGTCGACCAACAGCAGCACGAACGTGACCAACGGCGACCGCGGCAACGTGGTGTCCGGCAACACGGTGGTCAGCAACAACAACTGGCCGTCCGGCGCGCAGGCCGTGATGGCCAACGCCGGTCCGGGTGGCGGCGGCACCACCGGTCCGCAGAACGCCATGCTCGTGGGCACCCAGTCGAACCGCTGCGCCGAGGTCGCCGCCGGGAGCGCCAACGGCGCACAGGCCCGGCTCTGGGACTGCGGCGGCGCCACCAACCAGCGGTGGACCTACACCGCGGGCAAGCAGCTGATGGTGAACGGCAACAAGTGCCTGGACGCCAGCGGCGCCGGGACCGCGAACGGCACCGCGGCGATCATCTGGGACTGCCACGGCGGCACGAACCAGCAGTGGAACGTGAACGCCAACGGCACCATCACCGGGGTGCAGTCCGGGCTGTGCCTGGACGCCAGCGGCAACGGGACCGCGAACGGCACCCTGCTGCACCTCTGGTCGTGCCACGGCGGCACGAACCAGCAGTGGAGCGTGCGCAACTGACCACCGCGCGCGGAGGCCGGTTCGCCGGCCTCCGCGCTGGTCATGCGCCTCTCGCTGCGCCATGTGAGCGCTAACCACAATGACGACCTTGACTCTCCTCGTGGCCCACAGCACACTCAATCACGCAGATCACCGATCCAGAGCCGCTGCATGTGAGCGTGAACAAGCCGGACCGGTGCTCGGCGGAGCGCCCTCTCGACGATGAGCAGGAGGCACCGTGGGTGGAGTCCGAACGTCATCCTGGCGCAGAGCGGGCGTGGTGCTCGCCGCCGCGGCGTTGCTGGCCACGACCTTCTCGTCGGGATCGGAGGAGCCGGCGATGGCCTGGGACAACGGGGTCGCCACGACTCCGCCGTTGGGTTGGAACAGTTACGACTCGTTCAACTGGAGTGTCACCGAGGCGCAGGTCAAGGCGAATGCCGACTACATGCGGGACAACCTCAAGCAGCACGGTTGGCAGTACGTGGTCATCGACTGGGCCTGGTACTACCCGGGTCGGCACACGGGGAGTCCGAACCAGGACGCCAACTTCCAGCCCCGTCTGCGTACCGATGCCAACGGCCTGCTGTTGCCCGACACCACCCGGTTCCCGTCCGCTGCGGGCACGAACGGGTTCAAGCCGTTGGCGGACTACGTCCACGCGGCCGGTCTGAAGTTCGGGGTGCACCTGATGCGCGGCGTCCCGCGGCAGGTGGTCGCGGACAACCTGCCGGTGGCGGGCACGAATTGCCGGGCCGGCGAGATCGAGAACAACACGACCGCGGCCTGGTTGAACCTCAACTGGGGCCTGGACATGGCCAACCCGTGCGCCCAGGCCTACCTGGACGCCCAGTTCAAGCAGCTCGCCGCGTGGGGTGTGGACTACGTCAAGGTCGACGACATCGCCGCGCCCACCTATCGGCAGGCCGAGATCGAGGGCTACAAGCTCGCGATCCAGCGCAGCGGCCGACCCATGGTGCTCAGCCTCTCGCCAGGGCCGACGTCGACCGACAACGGCACGCACGTCGCGAACAACGCCAACATGTGGCGGGTGGTCAACGACCTGTGGGACAACTGGGGATCGGTCGACGCCCTGTTCGAGCGACTGCACGCGTGGACGCCGCACCGCAGGCCCGGCGCATGGCCCGACCCGGACATGATCCCGATCGGCCGGTTGTCCCAGAACGGCCCGGTCGGCTCGCCGCGCTACTCCAACCTGACGCCGGACGAGCAGCGCACCCTGATGACCCTGTGGTCCATCACCCGCTCGCCGATGATGTGGGGCGGTGACCTGACCCAGAACCGCGCGTCGGAACTGGCGCTGATGAACAACGCCGCCGTGCTGGCGGTCGACCAGCACAGCACCGACAACCGGCAGCTCTTCAGCGGCACGCACACCGCGTGGACCGCGAACGTGCCGGGCGGCAACGACAAGTACGTCGCGCTGTTCAACCGGGGCGGTGGCGCGTCGACCGTGTCGGCCTCGCTCGCCGAGCTCGGGATCGGCTCCGCCACGGTGGTCGACCTGTGGTCGGGCGCGAACCTCGGCACGGTCAGCGGCACCCTGTCCCGCTCGCTGCCGGCGCACGGCTCCGGCCTCTACCGCCTGACCCCGCAGACCACCGTGCCGGTGCCCACCGCGGAGACCCTCACCGCGCGGCACAGCGGCAAGGTCGCCGACGTGTTCAACGCCTCGACGTCCGACGGCGCCAACGTGGTCCAGTGGGCCGCGAACGGCCAGGCCAACCAGCGCTGGCGGGTCCGCGACGTCGGCGGCGGCCACCACCAGGTCGTCAACGTCGGCAGCGGGATGTGCCTGGACGTCTACGGCGGCACGTCGGCCACCGGCGACGGGGTCCGGGTCGTGCAGTGGACGTGCAACTCGGGCACGAACCAGCGCTGGCGCTTCGAGGACGCGGGCAGCGGGTACGTGCGGCTGGTGGCGCAGCACAGCGGCAAGTGCCTGACCGTGTCGAACGCCGCGACCGCCGACGGCACCCAGCTCGTCCAGTGGACCTGCAACAACGGCACCAACCAGCACTGGCGGCGGCAGGGTGCCTAGCCACCGGTGGCCAGGGCCGCCCCGTCGTTCCTCCGAGGAGGAGCGACGGGGCGGCCCCGGCGTCTCAACCGTTGCTTTAGCGCGGTTTTAGCGCCTACGGTCGGCAACAGTCGAAGCGATTCGAAACCCGTCCCACCCGAACGCCGTCCCCGCCGAACCCCGCCCCACCCGGTGGATCCCGCCTCGGCGATGCCGCCGGCGGCGATCCGCTCGCCATTCCACGCACGCGGCGCGTCCGCGTGCGCGCCCGTCGCCGCTCTCCCTGCCCTCCCACATCGTCGTAGGAGTGAAGATGCAGCCCTTATCCGGTTCCCCCAAGGGGTCCGTGAAGCGTTGGTGGCGTTCGCGGGCGGCGGTGCGCGCGCGGGTCGTCATGGCGCTCGCCCTCCTGCCCACGGCGTTGCTGACGTGGTCGGCACCGGTGACCGCGTTGGCGGCGGGCACGGGGCCGTGCGACATCTACGCCTCGGGCGGCACGCCCTGCGTGGCCGCGCACAGCACGACGCGGGCGCTCTACGGCTCGTACGCCGGCAGCCTCTACCAGGTCAGGCGTTCGTCGGACAATACGACCAGGGACATCGGCCTGCTGGCCGCCGGGGGCACCGCCAACGCGGCGACCCAGGACTCGTTCTGCGCCGGCACCACCTGCGTCATCACGGTCGTCTACGACCAGTCCGGCCGGGGCAACGACCTGTGGTACCAGGGCTCGTCGGTGGTTCCCGGGTCGCCCCAGAGCAGGCCCGCGGTCGCGACGTCGGAGTCGCTGGCCGTCGGCGGCAGCAAGGCCTACTCGCTCTACATCAACCCCGGCAACAGCTACTGGCGTGACGGCCACCTGACCGGCGTGCCGACCGGCGCCGCGCCGGAAGGCATGTACATGGTGACCAGCGGCACGCACGTCAACAGCGGCTGCTGCTTCGACTACGGCAACAGCGAGACGACCCGGAAGGCCGACGCGGCCGGTGCCATGGACGCGATCAACTTCAGCACGCAGTGCTGGTTCGGCGGGTGCTCCGGAACCGGTCCGTGGGTCCAGGCGGACCTGGAGTGGGGCCTGTTCCCCGGCGGCAGCCAGTCGTGGAACCCGAACCAGCGCGCGTTCACCAGCAAGTTCGTCACCGCGATGCTGAAGAACAACGGGACCACGCGGTTCGCGCTCAAGGGCAGCGACGCGCAGGTCGGCAACCTGACCACGCTGTGGGACGGCCCGCTGCCCAACGGGTACAGCCCGATGAAGAAGCAGGGTGCCATCATCCTGGGAAGCGGCGGTGACTGCTGCAAGCCCGACGGCGGCGCGAACCTCAGCGCCGGGACCTTCTACGAAGGGGCCATGGTCGCGGGCTACCCGTCCGACGCGACCGAGAACGCCGTGCAGGCCAACGTCATCGCGGCCGGGTACACCACCGGCGGCGGCCAGACCCCCAACGGTGCGGTGCGCGCGGTGGGCGCGGGGAAGTGCCTCGACGTGCCGAACGGGACGGCGGGCACGCAGGCCCGGATCTGGGACTGCCAGGGCGGTCCCGGCCAGACCTGGGCCCGGACGTCCTCGGGTCAGTTGACCGTGTACACCGGCTCCGCCCAGATGTGCCTCGACGCCTACGGCCAAGGGACGAGCGCGGGCACGAGGGCGGTCCTCTGGTCGTGCAACGGCCAGGCCAACCAGCGCTGGAACGTCAACACCAACGGCACGATCACCGGCGCGCAGTCCGGCCTGTGCCTGGACGTGTCCGGGGCGTCCACGGCCAACGGGGCGCAGGTGCAGCTGTGGACCTGCAACGGCGGCTCCAACCAGCAGTGGGGCGTCAGCTGACACCCACGACGAGTGTTCGTGACTCGACAGCGGTCCGGCACGCCGTGCCGGACCGCGGCTCAACCCGAGGAGTACAAGTGCGACAACGCCTCAGCAGACTCGCCGCGCGTGCCGCGGCCCTGACCACCGCCGCGCTGACCGCCGCCGCGCTGCTGCCGGCCGGTCCGGCCGTCGCGGAGTCCAACGGTGGTGTGCGGGTCATGCCCCTGGGCGACTCGATCACCGAGGGGACGCAGGTGCCCGGCGGTTACCGGATCGGGCTGTGGCAGCGGTTCGGGTCGGGCAACTACCGGGTCGACTTCGTCGGGTCGCAGTTCAACGGTCCCGGCTCGCTCGGCGACCACGACCACCAGGGCCACCCGGGCTGGCGCATCGACCAGATCGACGCGAACGTCGTCAACTGGCTCAGGAACACGACCCCGCGCACGGTGCTGCTGCACATCGGCACCAACGACATCCTGCAGAACTACAACGTGGCGAACGCGCCCGCCCGCCTGTCGGCGCTCGTCGACCGCATCACGGCGACCGTGCCGAACGCCGACGTGTTCGTCGCGACGATCATCCCGCTGGCCAACTCCGGTCAGGCGGCGGCAGCCCGGAACTTCAACGCCACGATCCCCGGCATGGTGCAGAGCAAGGTCAACGCGGGCAAGCGGGTGCGCCTGGTGGACATGCACTCCGCGCTGACCACGGCCGACCTGATCGACGGCGTGCACCCGACCGCGACCGGTTACGACAAGATGGCCGCGAGGTGGTACGCCGCGCTGCGCGCCGTTCCGGGGAGCATCGGGGACCCCGTCGCCACGCAGGGCAGGCAGATCGTCGGCGTGCCCTCGGGCCGTTGCCTCGACGTGCCGGGTTCGTCGACGACCAACGGCACGCAGATCCAGCTGTGGGACTGCCACGGCCAACCCAACCAGTCGTGGACGCACAACGCCGGCAGGCAGCTGGTCGTCCAGGGCACCAAGTGCCTGGACGCCTACGGCCGGGGCACGACCAACGGCACGCAGGTGGTGATCTGGGACTGCCACGGTGACACCAACCAGCAGTGGAACGTCAACGGCAACGGCACGATCACCAACGTGCAGTCCGGGCTGTGCCTCGACGCGCACAACCTGGGCACCGCCAACGGCACCAAGCTGGTCCTGTGGTCCTGCACCGGGCAGCCCAACCAGCAGTGGATCCAGCGCACCCCGGCCTGACCGCGGGAACCGGCGGGCGTCCACCGGGTGTTCGACGGCGATTCGAAGAATCGCCGATCCCGGTGGGCGCTTGCCCGGAGGTATTCGACAGAAATCGACCAGTCATTTCCACGAATTCGACTCGAAATTCTCTCCTGTCATTCGATGTTGACAGTCGCGAAAAGCGGTGCGTAGCGTTTCTCGTGCGTTGACCGCCGAATTTCGAAGAGAAAGGTGGACCTTCGTGCTCAAAAGGTTCATGGTAATCGTGCTGGCCGCCGCCGCACTGGTGCTGCCCACGACCGGCACCGCCCAGGCGGCCGGTAGCTGCGAAGACTTCCACTCCATCACCATGGGCAAGTACTGGGTCAACAACAACGTGTGGGGCCAGAACTCGGGCCAGGGGTGGCAGTGCGTGTGGGACGTGTCGTCCGGCGGCTCGATCTCGTGGGGCACGAGTTGGGACTGGAGCGGCGGCCCGGGGCAGGTGAAGTCCTACGCCAGTTCGGTCCTGGGCTGGCACTGGGGCACCAAGCTGTCGGGCACCGGCCTGCCGGTCCGCTTGTCGGACAACAGGTCGGTGAACACGGGCGCGAGCTACACGGTCCGGCAGAACACGGCGAACGTCATGAACGTCGCCTACGACCTGTGGCTGCACCCGACGTCCAACCCCGGCACGGCCAACCCGTCGGACGAGATCATGATCTGGACCTACCGCGCCGGCGGCGCCGGGCCGGTCGGCACGCGGCAGGCCACCGTGTCGATCGCCGGGGCCACCTGGGACCTGTACCGGGGCAACATCGGCTGGGAGGTGTACTCGTTCATCCGGACGAGCAACACCAACTCGGCGACGTTCAACCTGCGCGACTTCACGTCGCACCTGTCCGGCCGCGGCTGGTTGAGCAACCAGAAGTACCTGACCAGCGTGCAGCACGGCACGGAGGTCTTCAGCGGGAACGGGCAGTTGGACGTGCACTCGTACTACGCCAACGTCGGCTGACCACACCGGACGCGGCGCGGCGGTTCCTGTGCCGCCGCGCCGCGCCCGGTCGTCACGTCGTGACGTCGGCGACCCGTTCCCGGTACTCGAACCAGTCGAAGGCCGCACTGCCCTCGGTGGCGTACATGCCGATCACCCGGCCGGTGAAGCCGCTCGCGACCTCGGTGGACAGGTAGCGCCCGTCCAGCTCGGCCAGCAGGTCGTTGCCGAGGTGGAACGCGATCGTGTCGGGCCCGGTGGCCGCGATGCCGAGGTGGACGTCGTGCGCACCGGTCGCCGAGGGCGGCAGCAGGTCCTCGGTCCGGGTCGTCACGGTGAGCACGACCGGGCCGGTCGGCACCGCACGCCGGGCCACGGCGTGCCGCAGCGGACCGATCCGCGCGATGACCTCCACCTGCCCGTCGCACACCTCCAGGTCGTAGTGGTGCGCCTCGTCGAGTCGCACGGAGACCCCGGCGCGCGCCGACCCGGGATCCAGCCGCACCTCCACGTGGCACTCCGGGTGCTGCTGCCGCCGCCCGACGAAGGTGCACCCGGAGGCGTCCAGCGTCGACCCGGTCGCGTGCAGGGTGAGCCACCCCGGCCGCTCGGCCAGCGACCACGAGGTGTCCGGCCGGCTGCGCGGCGAGATCCACTCGGGACCGAGCGCCGGCGCGTCGAAGTCGTCACGCGCGAGTGGGAGCTCCCAGGGGTGCCACGCGCGCGGCGCCTCCGCCCGCAGCTCCACGGTGCCGATGCTCGGCCAACCGTCGACCCACTCGACCCGGACCAGGAACGTCTCCCGGCCCAGGACGTGGAAGCCGGGGCTGAAGCCGCGGGGACGGGTGGCCAGCAGCACCATCCACCAGTCGCCCTCCGGGGTGGTCACCAGGTCGGCGTGCCCGGTGCTCTGGACGGGGTGGTCGGTGCCGCGGTGGGTCAGGATCGGGTTGACCGGTGCGGGTTCGAACGGACCGCGTGGCGACCGGGCCCGTGCCATCGCGACCGTGTGGCCGCGCTCGGTGCCGCCCTCGGCGATCATGAGGTACCACCAGTCGCCGATGCGGTACAGGTGCGGCGCCTCCGGCCACTGCAGGCCGGTGCCGGACCAGACCGTCAGCGGTCCTTCGAGGACCTCGCCCGTCCCGGGGTCGATGCGGGCCACCCCGACACCGTGGAAGGCGGCCCAGCAGTTGCCCTCGTCGTCCCAGGCCAGGTCGGGGTCGATGCCCGGCAGGTCCACCCACACCGGGTCGGACCAGGGGCCTTCCGGCCGCTCGGCGGTGACGATGAAGTTGCCGCCGGTGGAGACGTTCGTGGTGATCAGCCAGAAGCGGCCGTCGTGGTGGCGGATGGTCGGGGCGTAGATGCCCCGCGAGGGGTGCGAGTCCGGCGGCAGCGGCAGCTGTTCGGGCCGGTCGAGCACGTTGCCGATCTGCCGCCAGTGCACCAGGTCGCGGCTGTGGAAGATGGGCACGCCGGGGAAGTACTCGAAACTGGAGCAGACGAGGTAGTAGTCGTCGCCGACTCGGCACACGCTCGGGTCGGGGTGGAAGCCCGCGATGATCGGGTTGTCGTACGACCGCGGCAAACCCGCCTCCTGTGGGTGGGTCGAAGGGGATGGCCGGGACGGGCAGCCGCTCGCGACCGCGGTGGTCGCGAGCGACTGCCCGCCGTTCGAGCCGGTGTTCCTCGGTATCAGGGTGTGGTCAGGTCGAATTTACGCACCGTCACCGAGCCGCCCAAGGCCTGGGTGGCGTGGTTGAAGATGCCGAAGCGGTAGCCCATGAAGAACTGCCAGGCGTTGTTCAGCGTGAACGCCGGCCCGAGCGGCGTGAAGTTCGTGCCGTCGGTGCTGTAGGAGAAGCGGGCCTGCCGGTTCGAACCGGGTTGGATGTCGGCGTTGATCCGCAGCCAGATCCGGCCGCCGCTGATGCCCGCGCTCGCGGCCTCGGTACCGGTGCTCGTGGTGCGCCAACTGCCGTCCATTGCCAGTCCGTTGGTCATCACGACCCGGGACTGGCCGTTCTCGCGCTTGACGCCGATCCACGCCGACGACTGGCGCAGCATCGCCAGACCCGACCGGTCACCGTCCCGCATGGTGCTGTAGTCCAGCTCGATGGTGGCGGTGGAGGTCGGCCCCTGGATGCGGTGGGTCAGGGTGTTGCGGGCGGCGTAGAGGTCGTTCGTGACCGTGGCCGTCTGCAACGTCAGCCCGTTGTTCACCGAGTACTTGGAGGTGTCCGGGTCGTGGTTCCACTCCCACTGCGGGCCGAGTGCGGTGCCGGTGAAGGTGTCGGTGCCGGTGAGCGGTTTGACCGGGCGGGGCGGCAGCGGCGAGGGGTAGTTCACGCCCCACCTGCCGTTGACGGTCTGCAAGGTCGGCCAGCCGTCGGCGGTCCAGGTGATCGGTGCGAGCGCGGGCACCCGGCCGCCGGGGTAGGCGTCCACGAAGGACATGTAGTGCCAGTCGCCGTTCTGCGTCTGCACCAGGCCGCCCTGGTGCGGCACGCCGCCGCCGGGGATCGGGCCGGGCAGGTCGAGCAGGACCTGCCGCATCGTGTAGGGCCCGAACGGGTTGCTGGCCTTGAGGACGTACTGCCCGTTGGCGGGTCGGGTCAGCCAGATGTAGTAGCTGCCGTTGCGCTTGTAGAACCGCGCCCCTTCCAGGGTGCCGACGTTCTGCGGCGTCTGGAACACCTGCTGCGCGCGGACCTGGGTGCGCCCGTCGGCGGAGAGCTCGGCGACGCTGATGGTGCCGTTGCCGTAGGCAACGTACATCTTGTCGTTGTCGTCGATGAGCATGCCGGCGTCGTAGTAGCAGTTGTCGATCTGGGCGTGCCTGCTCCACTGCCCGTCGACGGCGGTCGCGGTGTAGATGTAGGTGTCGTTGAAGTCGATGCAACCGGCCCAGTAGTAGGTGCGGTTGCTCGCCCGGTACTGCAGGGTCGACGCCCAGATGCCGTTGACGTAGGCCCGCTGCCCGTTGGTCAGGTCGTACTTGGTGCCGAAGTCGAGGGACGGCACCGAGTGACCGGCGAACTCCCAGTTCACCAGGTCGTAGGACCGCAGGATCGGCGCGCCGGGGGAGTAGTGCATCGTGGACGCGGTCATGTAGTACGCGTCACCGACCCGGATGACCTCCACGTCGGCGAAGTCCTGCCACACAACCGGGTTGGTGTACTGGCCACCCGGCGCCGGCGTGGTCGTCGTCGTGGTGGGGTTGCCGCTCCCGACGGGGACCAGCTGCCACTGCTGGTTCGTGCCGCCCCAGTCGCTGTACTGGACGATGTTGGCGCCGTCGGCCGTGGAGGAGCTCTGCACCTCGACGGCCTTGTTGCTGTTGCGGTTGATCAACCGCACGTGTCCGTTGTCGGAGTCGGCGAGGCGGAACTGCTGGTTGGTGCCGTTGCCGTCGGCCCACTGCACGATGCTCGCGCCGTCGGCGGTGGAGAAGTTGTAGACGTCGAGCACCTTGCCGGAGTGGCGCGACTTGAGGCGGTAGTAGCCGCCGCCGGAGTCGACGAACTGCCACTGCTGGTTGGTGCCGTCGTTGCGGGTCCACTGGGTGATGCGACCGCCGTCGTTGGTGGCGCGGTTGTAGAGGTCCAGCGCCTTGCCGCTGTTGCGGTTCACCAGCACGTACCACGCGTTGGTGTCGACGGTCGCCGCAGAGCTGGTCGCCGATCCGAAGACGACCATCACACCGCCGAGCACGACGGCGGCCACCACCGCGGCCGTCCGCGCCACCAGGCCACGTCTCCGCGCGAGGCGCCGCGGGGGTTGATCGGGGGCAGACATGTCAGCTCCTTACCCGCCCTTCGGGGCGGAGTGCGGCCCGGCGCCCCGCACGGGTGCGCGGGGCGCCGGGTTCGGTCAGCAGGGCGAGTTGGTCTGGGTCAGCAGACCCATGCGGTAGGGCAGCTGGCTGTAGTCGCCGCCCGCGTTCGGATCCAGCCCCTGGTAGAGGAACTGGAGCTTGCACGGGCTGATCGGCAACGTCTGGTCGTTGCCCGACCTCAGCAGCTCGCCGTGACTGATGTCCCTCGTCCACCTCCCACCGGGGAAGGTGGAGTTGGCGATGCCGGCGAACGGGTTGGACTCGCTCGTCGCGTGCGGGGTCCAGGGACCCTCGATGCGGTTGGACGTGAAGGACTTGTAGTAGCGGCCGTTGGCGCCGATGGCCTCCTGGAGCAGCAGGTACTGGTTGCCGCTGCCGACCTTGTAGACGGCGGAGCCCTCGAACAGGTTGTTGCGGTTGGAGTCCTGCAACGCGATCACGGTGTTGCCGAACCCGTTGGGGAAGTTCCCCACGCTGGTCTGGGCGCGGTAGATGTGGCCGTTGTCGTCACTGGAGAACAGGTGGCAGTTGACCGCGTCGCAGATCACCCAGAAGTCGAGCCAGTGGCCGTTGCCGATGTTGTTCCGCACGATGTCGGGCATGGCGGACATGAAGTTGCGCGGTGCGGACCAGGAGCGCGGGTTGCTCGGGTCGCTGCTGGTCGAGTAGCTCGGCAGGCCGGTCTGGTAGACCAGGTACCAGAGGTTCTGCGGTGCGAAGTAGAACAGGTGCGGCGCCGCCTTGTAGCCCGGGCCCACGGCCGAGGCGGTGTCGAGGAACGTGTGCGTGGCGTTCGCCGCCTGCGGCCAGTCCGGGAACGCGAAGTGCACCAGGCTCCAGCCGCCCGAGCGGCTGGCGGTGGTGGCGTAGACCTGCCACTGGTTGTTGTGCCGCACCACCGTGTAGTCCTTGATGGACACGATGTTGTGGCTCGCGTCCGACTTCGGCCCGGCCAGCACACCGCTGGAGTCCCACCGGAACGACGACGGGAGGCCCGTGCCCGGGTTGTTGTCCGTGGTGGTGGTGGTCGAAGGCGTGCCGACGCGGACGAGCTGCCACTGCTGGTTGTTGCCGCCCGTGTCGCCGTACTGGACGGCGTTGCCGCCGTCCGCGGTCGAGGAGCCCTGCACCTCCACTGCCTTGTTGCTGTGCCGGGCGATCAACCTGACGTGACCGCCGTCGGAGTCGGCCAGCCGGAACTGCTGGTTGGTGCCGCCGTGGTCGGTCCACTGCTGGATCGCGACGCCGTCGGCGGTCGACGAGTTCGGCACGTCCAGGACCTTGCCCGAATGACGCGACTTCACCCGGTAGTAACCACCACCGGAGTCCGTGAACTGCCACTGCTGGTTGGTGCCGTCGTTGCGGGTCCACTGGGCGATGCGGCCGCCATCCGCGGTCGACCGGCCGTACACGTCCAACGCCTTGCCGCTGTTGCGGTTCACCAGCACGTACCACGCGCTCGGGTCGACCGTGGCCGCCGACGCGGGTGTCACGCCCAGCGCCACCACGAGGCCGCCGAGCAGCACCGTGACGACCGCGGCGGCGACACCGGCCACGCGCCGGCGGTGTCTGCCGCTTCTCGGGACTGTGAGGGGTGGGTGTTCGCCTGACTCGGCCATGGGTGTGCTCCTCGTCGTCGAGGGTGCGGCGAACGGCGGGGACGGGGTTCCCGCCGTTCGCCGCGGTGCTGTATCAGCCCATCCGGACGAGCTGCCACTGCTGGTTGTTGCCGCCCGTGTCGCTGTACTGGACGATGTTGGCGCCGTCGGCCGTGGAGGAGCCCTGTACCTCGACGGCCTTGTTGCTGTTGCGGTTGATCAGCCTGACGTAGCCGCCCGACTCGACCGCGCGGAACTGCTGGTTGGTGCCGCTGTGGTCGGCCCACTGCTGGATCGCGGCGCCGTCGGCGGTCGACGAGTTGGGCACGTCGAGGACCTTGCCGGAGTGGCGGGACTTGACCCGGTAGTAGCCACCACCGGAGTCCGTGAACTGCCACTGCTGGTTGGTGCCGTCGTTGCGGGTCCACTGGGCGATGCGGCCGCCATCCGCGGTCGACCGGCCGTACACGTCCAACGCCTTGCCGCTGTTGCGGTTCACCAGCACGTACCACGCCGTCGGGTCGATGACGCCGGGCTGGGGGATGGAGCCGCCGTTGAGCGCGTTGAGGACCGCCGTGTAGGCGGGCTTCTTGTTGCCCGAGCCGTCGAACAGCAGCGGGGTGCCCGAGGCGCGCCACGAGTCGGTGTCCCGGATGCCCCACACGGTGATGCCGGTGCAACGGGTGACCGCGAGGCAGGCCTTGACGACGCGTTCGTAGTTCGCCGCCTGCGCGGAGCCGGAGCCCTCGATGTCCAGTTCGGTGATCTGGACGTCGACGCCGAGGTTGGCGAAGTTCTGGAGCGTCGTCTGGTAGTTGCCGGGCACCGGGCTCTGGGCGTTGAAGTGGGACTGCAGGCCGACGCAGTCGATCGGCACGCCGCGGGACCGGAAGTCCTGGACCAACCGGTAGACGGCCTGGGTCTTGGCGTGCGTCCAGTCGTCGGTGTTGTAGTCGTTGTAGCAGAGCTTCGCGTTCGGGTCGGCGGCGCGGGCGGCGCGGAACGCCGCCTCGATCCAGTCGTTGCCCGTGCGCTGGAGGTTCGAGTCACGACGCGCGCCGGAGCTGCCGTCCTGGAACGCCTCGTTCACCACGTCCCACGCGTAGATCTTGCCGGCGTAGTAGGAGGCGACCTTGGTGACGTGGTTGAGCATGGCGGAGCGCAGGGCGCTGCCGGACATGTTCTCCATCCAGCGCGGCTGCTGGGAGTGCCAGGCGAGGGTGTGCCCCCGCACGCGCTTGCCCTGGGACCGGGCGAGGTTGACGATGCGGTCGGCGTTGCCGTAGCTGAACTGGTTCTGGTTCGGCTCGGTGGCGTCGATCTTCATCTCGTTCTCGGCGGTGACCATGTCGAACTCCCGCTGCAGGAGTCCGGAGTAGGTCGAGTCGCCGAGTCTGCCCGCGGCCACCGCCGTGCCGAAGTACCGGCCCTTCTCCGCCGCCGCGGCGGCCAACGTCGCGCCCGCCGCCTGGGCGGAGCCGGTGAACGCCGCCGTCAACGTGGTGGCGATCAGTCCTGCGACGAGCAGCAACGCCGTTGTTCTCGACCGACGCGAGAGCGTCGGTCGAATGACCGCTCGTATCGAATGTTCCATCACATGTCCTTCGGATCGAACACCGCAGGCTCTGGTGCCTGCGGTGGCAGGGGGGACACCGTCGATGTCCGCACGAGCCGATCGCTACCCGAGGCCAGTACGTGTTAGCGCTAACATGAGCCCTGGGAAAGCCTCCTCGGAATGGGAGCGCATTTGGGCGCGGCAATCACGGCCGCGAGCGTCGGTCGTGCCCTTCAGACTGTGAACGATGACACACCGTGGGTCAAGACGTAACGCAACTGTTTCGTGCAGGTTAGCCCCGTCTTCCGGGGGTTCGGACCAGTGTCGGATCGTCCGAAAGCTCTATTCGAGCCGGTGGGCGTGAGGGTGCGCGGCGCTGTCCGAAGGTGCATCGAGGGTTGTTTTCAACCCTCGGACCAGGTCGAACCTCGTTCGACTTGCGATGTGCGTGGAAAGCTAAAGTTAGCGCAAACTTTTTTAGCTCCGCCGATGCGTTGACCGCTGATCGGAACGGTGGCTACCGTGGCTCGATGGCCCCACCGGCTTCGGTCCCTCGACTCGAAGTCCGGACAGCGACGGGGACGATCGCTCGGCACGCCGAACCGCGTGCCCGCGATGCGTCGAGGCGCCCCATCTCACCGTCGCCCGCTCGACCGGTGTTCGGTGCCCCTTTCATTGTTCACGCTCACAAGAGACCTGGGTCGACCGGTGTCGCCCGATGCGCTGAACGGCGCAACTTGCCGATCGTGGCCCCCGCGCGCTGCGTCGATAAGACCTGGTCCACCTCTTCACGGGCAGGTTGCTCAAAGTTAGCGCTCACATTTAGCTTTGACCCGCCTCGGCGACCATAGTTTCATTGGCGTGACCTTGAGGCGCGCCGTTTCGGGTGTCATCCCGCCCGGTGCGCGCCGCCACGACCGCCGTCGAAGATGACGTGGGGAACTCCGATGCGACGAACTCCGGTGGCACGAACCGCGACGGGCACGTCTTGCCGGTCGCCCTCGGGATCCGGTGTGCGACGAGGTGTGCCCGGCCGGACCCGCCTCCGCCGGACCCACCCCCGCCGAGCCTGACGCCACCGCGTTCCGCGCTCGCTGTCCGTCGGCCCCGCGTCGCGTGCTCATCGCGACCGACCCACCCTGCCGATCCCGTGACCGACGCCGACGGCGTCCCGGTCGAAGCTGAAAGGGACGACGATGCCCACTGGCACGCGCAGACGACTCCTCCACCTCGCCGCCGCGGCCGCGGTGGCGCTGGGACTGCTCACCGCGGCGCCCACCGGGCCCGCGGTCCAGGCCGCGCCGGGCAGTCCCGCGCTCACCCCGCCGCTGGGCTGGAACAGCTGGAACAGCTTCGGCTGCGGCATCACCGAGGGGCAGGTCCGCCAGGCCACCGACGCGATGGTGAGCTCGGGGATGCGCGACGCGGGCTACCAGTACGTCGTCGTGGACGACTGCTGGTTCGACCCGCAGCGCGACGCGCAGGGCAACCTGCGCGCCCACCCGACCAAGTTCCCCAGCGGCATGAAGGCGCTCGGCGACTACATCCACGCCCGCGGCCTGAAGTTCGGCATCTACCAGGCGCCCAACGAGAAGACCTGCGCCCAGGGCGTCGGCACGCACCCCGGCTCCACCGGCAGCAAGGGCTACGAGGTCCGGGACGCGCAGTCGTTCGCCTCGTGGGGCGTGGACTACCTGAAGTACGACTGGTGCTCGGGCAGCGGCACCCGGGACGAGCAGATCGCCCGGTTCAAGATCATGCGCGACGCCCTGCGCGCCACCGGCCGCCCGATCGTGTACAGCATCAACTCCAACAGCTTCCACGCTCCCACCGGTGACAAGTACAACTGGGGCGAGATCGCCGACCTCTGGCGGACCACCGAGGACCTGCTCGACATCTGGCAGAACGGCAACACCAACAGCTACCCCATGGGCGTGGGCAACGTCCTGGACATCACCGCCCCGCTCGCCGTCCAGTCCGGTCCCGGGCACTGGAACGACCCGGACATGCTCGTCGTCGGGCGTCCCGGGCTGAGCCTGACCGAGTCGCGGGCGCACTTCGCGCTGTGGGCGCTGATGGCCGCGCCGCTGATGGCGGGCAACGACATCCGCACCATGTCCGCCGACGTCAGCGCGATCCTGCGCAACCCGCGACTGCTGGCGGTGAACCAGGACCCGCTCGGCGTGGGCGGCCGGCGGGTGCGCGACGACGGCAACACCGAGGTCCTCGCCAAGCCCCTGGCCGACGGCTCGGTCGCGGTGGGACTGCTCAACCGGGGCAGCGGCACCGCCACGGTGTCCACCACCGCCGCCCAGATCGGCCTGTCCGGCGGCTCCTTCTCCCTCACCGACCTGTGGACCGGCGGCACCTCCACCTCCACCGGCGCGATCTCGGCCAGCGTGCCGGCGCACGGCGTGGCGGCGTTCCGCGTCTCCGGCGGCAGCCTGATCTCCGCCACCACGTCCCGACTGCGCGGAACCGGCTCCAACCGGTGCGTCGACGTCGAGAACGCCTCCACCGCCGCCGGTGCGAACGTGCTGCTCCAGGACTGCCACACCGCCGCGGCCCAGCAGTGGACCAGTTGGGCGGGCGGCGAGATCCGGGTGTTCGGCGACAAGTGCCTCGACGCCTACAACCAGGGCACGGCCAACGGCACGCGCGTGATCACGTGGTCGTGCAACGGACAGGCCAACCAGAAGTGGACCCTCGGGTCCGACGGGTCCATCCGCAACACCCACGCCGGGCTGTGCCTGGACGCCGAGCAGGCCGGCACCGCCAACGGGACCCGGCTGATCCTGTGGACCTGCAACGGCCAGAACAACCAGAAGTGGAGCCGCGCCTGACGGTCGCCCGAACGGCGCGTCCGCCCTCCGGCGCCGTCGCGTCACGCACCCCGTCGGCACGGCTCCCGAGCCGGTCCCCTCGCACGGCACCGCGAGGGGACCGGCGCCCACCGCGCCGGCCTGCTCGACGTCCACCCGCTATCCAGTGAGGAACACCGTGCGCACCGCCCGCAACCCCGTGATCGGTGGATCCCACCCCGACCCGAGCGTGTGCCGAGTCGGTGACGACTACTACCTCGTCTGCTCCAGCTTCGAGTACTTCCCCGGCGTGCCCATCTTCCACAGCCGCGACCTGGTGCACTGGCGACAGGTCGGCAACGTCCTGCGCCGGCCGGAACAGCTGCGGCCGCCGGTCGGCACGCCCGCCTCGCGCGGGGTCCACCGGCCCACCATCCGCTACCACGGCGGCAGGTTCTGGGTGATCGCGACGGACATGTCGACGGGCGGCACGTTCGTCGTCACCGCCGAGCGGCTGGCCGGTCGCTGGTCCGACCCGGTGTGGATCGACCTGCCCGGCGTCGCGCCGGACCTGGCGTGGGACGAGGACGGCGACTGCTGGTGCACCACGTCCGACGGCGGCACCGCCCGCATCGACCCTTACCGGGGAACGGTGCTGGACGGTCCGTGGCGGACGTGGCGCGGCACGGAAACCCGGTATGCGCAGGCACCTCACCTGTACCACGTCGGCGACTGGTGGTACCTGCTGTTCAAGGACGACCACGCGTTCGCGGTCGCCCGTGCGCGCACGCCCCGCGGGCCGTTCGAGCCCGCGCCGGGCACGCTCGTCGGCACCGGGGGTGCGATCCGGGGCATCGGCCGCGCGGACCTCGTCACGACACCGGGTGGGGGCTGGTGGCTGGTGCAGCCCGGGACCCGCGAGCACCCGTCGGGCTTCCACGTGCTCGGGCAGGAGGTGTTCCTGACCCCCGTGCGCTGGGAGGACGAGTGGCCGGTGGTCGACGAGGTGACGGGAACGGCGCCCACGCCGGAGGAGTGCCGACCGCTGCCGCCGCTGCCGGCGCGCGACGACTTCGACGAGTTCGTGCTCGCCCCGTCCTGGATCTCCCCGCGCGGGCTGCCGGACGGGTCCTGGTCGCTGACCGAACGCCCCGGTTGGCTGACGCTGCGCGCCACCGGCGACACCCTCGACCGCCCCGGCTGCACGTTCGTCGGCAGCCGGCTGCGGCACCCGGACTCACGGGTGTCGGTCCGGCTGGACCCAGGCACGGGCCGCGCTGGTCTGAGCATCCGGCGCGACGACGCGCACCGCTACGACTTCGAGGTCGTGGCCGGCCGGGTGGACGTGGTCGCCCGGATCGGACCGGTGCGCCAGGTCGTGGCCAGCCGCACCAGGCGGCCCGGACCGATCACGCTCACGGTGGTCACCCGCACGACCGACCTCGTGCCACCGTCCTTCGTGCGCCCGACCGACGAGTCCACGGGCGTCGTGCCCGCCGGGCCCGACACCATCGCGTTCCACGTGGACGACGATCCGGGTCCCTTGGCGGAGTTGGACGGCCGCTACCTCTCGCCCGAGGTGAGCACCGACCCGGCCGGACGGGTCGTCGGCATGTACGTCACGCGCGGTGTCGCGGCGTTCGACTGGTTCGACTACCGCGGCTTCGGCTGAGACCTGTGCACGCTAACAAAACGGGTTGAGCGCAATCATTCCGTTGGTTCAGGTGGGTGAACACCTTCGGGGAGCGCTCCCAACTTCCACGTGACGGGCCTGCAAGATCGAATAGCGAAAGGTTTGCGCTGCGAATCAGCTAAAGTTAGCGATAACAATTTTAGCATTCTTGAGCAATTGACTGCGCTGCTGCGCGTGGTTACATTCGACACCCAGAGTGAATCCTTCTCCGCGGGAGATGCAACCGCTGCGCGGCCTTGCCGCGACCGTCCCGGTAGCCGAGCTGCCGGACCGAATGCCGCCACGGTTCGGACCAGCCATCGAGCGACCGCACGACTGGGAGCGCTCCCGGAAAGTTTCCCCCCTTACCCACAACACAGCAACGACGCTGCGAGGACCTGAATGAATGCGACAAAACTGGCACGCGGCGGCGCCGCTGCCGCCGCCCTGACCCTGTGTTCGGGGCTGCTGGTCCTGGCGAGCACCTCGGCCAGCGCGGCACCCGGGTGTTCGGTCGACTACAAGGTCAACCAGTGGGACACCGGCTTCACGGCCAACGTCACGCTCAAGAACCTGGGCGACCCGATTTCCGGCGGGTGGACGCTGGAGTGGGACTTCCCGGGTAACCAGAAGATCACCAACGGCTGGAGCGCCACCTACGCCCAGTCCGGTCAGCACGTGAGCGCGAAGAACCCCTCGTGGTCGTCGACGCTGCCCACGGGCGGGAGCGCGTCCTTCGGTTTCAACGCCTCGTTCTCGGGCTCGAACGCCCTCCCCACGTCGTTCAAGCTGAACGGCACCACGTGCGGCGACCCGATCTCGACGTCCACGTCGACCTCCACCTCGACCTCCACCTCGACCTCGACGTCCACTTCGACGTCCACGTCGACCACGACGTCGACGACCACGACGACCTCGACCACGCCGGACAACCCCGGTGAGCACCTGCCCAACCCGTACGCGGGCGCCAAGGGCTACCTGAACCCCGACTACGTGGCCAACGTGAACACCCTGGCCGACGCGACCGGTGGCGCCCTCGGCACCTCCATGCGCAAGGTCGCCCAGCACTCCACCGCCGTGTGGATGGACCGGATCGGCGCCATCACCGCCGGCCGGGGGTTGACCGGTCACCTCGACGAAGCACTGCGGCAGGCCGCCGGCGGCACGCCCGTGGTGATCCAGGTCGTCGTCTACGACCTCCCCAACCGCGACTGCGCCGCGCTCGCGTCCAACGGCGAGCTCAAGGTCGGCGAGAACGGTCTGGCCCGGTACAAGGCCGAGTACATCGACCCGATCGCCGCGATCCTGGCCGACCCGAAGTACCGCAGCCTGCGGATCGTCAACATCGTCGAGCCCGACTCGCTGCCGAACCTCGTCACGAACCTGAGCAAGCCCAAGTGCGCCGAGGCCAGCTCCAGCGGCGCGTACGTCCAGGGCATCCAGTACGCCCTGAACAAGCTCAGCGCGATCCCGAACGTCTACAACTACGTGGACATCGGGCACGCGGGTTGGCTGGGCTGGGACACCAACATGGGTCCCTCGGTGCAGTTGATCGGCAACACCATCAAGGGCACCACCAAGGGCGTCAACAGCATCGACGGCTTCGTGTCGAACATGGCCAACACCTCGCCGACCGACGAGCCCAACCTGCCCGACCCGAACCTCACCGTCGGGAGCCAGCAGCTGCGGTCCGCGACCTTCTACCAGTGGAACCCGTACTTCGACGAGGCCGACTTCGGCACCGAGATGCGGAACCGCTTCATCGCGGCCGGCTTCCCCAGCGGCATCGGCATGCTGATCGACACCTCCCGCAACGGCTGGGGCGGTCCGAACCGGCCCACCGGTGCGAGCGGTTCGACGGTGGACGCGTACGTGAACTCCGGCCGCATCGACCGCAAGCTGCACCGGGGCAACTGGTGCAACCAGGCCGGCGCGGGCATCGGCGCACGGCCCACGGCCGCACCGCGGGCGGGCTTCGACGCCTACGTGTGGATCAAGCCTCCGGGTGAGTCCGACGGCATCGCGACCAAGACCGACGGCCCCAACGAGGAAGGCAAGCAGCACGACCCGATGTGCGACCCGGCCTTCCGCGGCGACGACCAGGCCAACGGCGGCAACCTGACCGGCGCCATGGCCGGTGCGCCGCACGCCGGTTCGTGGTTCCCCGCCGGGTTCACCTCGCTCGTCCAGAACGCGTACCCGGCCCTGTGAGGGGGTGACACGATGACGCGCACGAAACGGACCGCGACCGCGTGCGTCCTCTCCAGTGCACTCCTGGCCGGGGCGGTGGCCCTGGCGGTGAGCGGCGGTGCGACCGCGCAAGCGGCCGACTCGGCGTTCTACGTCGACCCGTCGACCTCCAGCGCGAAGTGGGTCGCCGCCAACCCCGGCGACTCGCGGGCGTCGGTCATCCGTGACCGGATCGCCTCCGTGCCGCAGGCGCGGTGGTACACCACCACCAACACCTCGACGGTGCGCTCGGAGATCAGCTCCTTCGTGGGCGCGGCGGCGTCGGCCGGGAAGATCCCGATCCTGGTGGTCTACAACATCCCCAACCGCGACTGCGGTGGGGCCAGCGGTGGCGGCGCGCCCTCGCACCAGGCCTACCGGGCGTGGGTCGACGAGGTCGCGGCGGGATTGGCTGGTCGTCCCGCGACGATCGTGCTCGAACCCGACGTGCTGCCGATCATGAGCAACTGCCAGAACGCCGATCAGCAGAGCCAGACCAGGGCGTCGATGGCCTACGCGGGCAAGAAGCTGAAGTCCGGTTCCGCGCAGGCCAAGGTGTACTACGACATCGGCAACTCGGCGTGGCTGAGCCCGGCGGAAGCCGCCAACAGGCTCCGCGCCGCCGACATCTCCAACAGCGCCGACGGCATCGCCTCGAACGTGTCGAACTACCGCAGCACGTCCGACGAGGTGGCGTACACCAAGAACATCCTCAACGCCGTCGGCGACGGCAGGCTCACGGCCGTGATCGACACCAGTCGCAACGGCAAGGGCCCGCAGGGCACCGAGTGGTGCGACCCGCCCGGGCGCGCGATCGGCACGCCCAGCACGACCAACACGGGCGACTCCAAGATCGCCGCGTTCCTGTGGGTCAAGCTGCCGGGCGAGGCGGACGGCTGCATCGCGCCGGCCGGCCAGTTCGTGCCGCAGCGCGCGTACGACCTGGCGATCGCGGCGGGTCCGACGTCGACGACAACGTCGACGTCGACCACGACCACGACGACCACCACCACCACGGGCAACAACCCCGGCGGTGGCTGCACGGTGACCCACCGGGTGGTCAGCAAGTGGTCGGACGGGTACACCGGCGAGATCGTGATCGTGAACCGGGGCCAGGCCGTCAACGGCTGGACCCTCACGTTCTCGTCGCCCGGTGTGTCCGTGATCCAGGGCTGGAACGGGACGTGGACCGACACGGGCGACGTGGTCCGGGTCACCAACGCGTCCTGGAACGGTTCGCTCCCGACCGGTGGAACGACGACCATCGGTTACAACGCGGGCTACAACGGAGCAACACCGCCGTTCGGCTCACCCGCCCTGAACGGCACCGCGTGTTCCTGACCCGGTCCTGAAGCGGATCCCCGTCCCGGTCATCGCCTCCGCGGGACGGGGAACCGCTGAGGGAACCAGAACGCCCCGGCCACCTCTCGGTGGCCGGGGCGTTCTGGTGTGGTGGCCGGGAGAACTCCGGCGCACCTGCCCGATCAGGCGGTGGCGCAGGCCGCGCCGTTGAGGGTGAACGAGGTCGGCTTGGCCGTGTTGCCGGTGTGGGTGGCCTGGAACCCGATGCCCACCGAGCCGTTCGGCGGGATCGCGGCGTTGTAGGCGACGTTGCGCGCGGTCACCTGCCCGGACGACGGCGAGTAGGTGGCGCTCCAGCCCGAGGTGATGGTCTGCCCGCCGGGGAGGGTGAAGACCAGGGACCAGCCGTTGATCGCGGTGCTGCCGGTGTTGGTGATGGTGATGCTCTCGGTCAGGCCGGTGTTCCACGCGTTGACGGTGCTGGAGACCCGGCACGAGTCGGACCCGGGCGGCGTCGTCGTTGTCGTGGTGGTGCTCGTCGTGGTGCTCGTGCTGGTGCTTGTGGTAGTCGTTGTCGTGGTGGTCGAGGTGGGGCCGGTGCGGTCCAGGCCGAAGAACTCGACCGCCCGCGCGGCCATGCCGGTGGAGGGCAGGCTGTGCCCGGCGCCCTGGATGCTGTACGCCTCGACCTGGACGGTGCCGGAGGTGTCGGCGTAGCGGCGGCGGTTCCAGTTGGGCTGCGGCGTGTCGGAGGACGTCGGTGTCTGGCTGAGGCCGAACACGTTGGTCCACTGCTCGATGGTCTCCTGGAGCAGCGAGTACGGCACGAGGGTGTCGTTGGTGCCGTGCCACAGCTGCACCCGCGGCCGCGGGCCGGTGTAACCCGGGTAGGCCTGCCGGACGGCGTCGCCCCACTGCTGCGGTGTCCGGTTCGCGCCTCCGCTGCCGGTGCACCGGCTGTTGCCGGGCGGGAAGTCGGCGGCGTTCGCGAAGCAGTTGAACGGCACGCCCATGAACGCCGCACCTGCCTTGAACACGTCCGGGTAGAGGGCCAGCATGTGGTTGGTCATCATGCCGCCGGACGACGACCCGGTGGCGAAGACGCGGTTCGGGTCACCGCCGTAGCGCTGCTGGACGTACGTCACCATCGAGATGATCGACACCGGGTCGCTGCCGCCGCCGCGCCGCTTGGCCGTGTCCGACCAGGTGTCGAAGCACTTGCCGAACCCGGCCTCCTGCTGCGCGCTGGGGTAGATCACGACGAAGCCGTGCCGGTCGGCCAGCGAGGCGAACTCGCTGCCCGAGTAGAAGCCGGGGCCCGAGCCGCCGCACCCGTGCATGGCCACCAGGATCCCGGGATTGGCCGGGCGCGAGTCCGGCGCGTAGACGTGCATCCGCATCCCGCCGGGGTTGCTGCCGAAGCTGGTGACCTCGGTCAACGACGCCGCCGATGCGGGGGTGGGTGCTGTGGCGGCGAGGCCGCCGACGGCCAGTGCCGCTGTTGCGGCGAGTAGGAGACTTCCTCTGATCTTCATGCGCTCGACTCCTTTGTTCCGCGCGCGACCGGATGGGGGAAGTTGGCTGCGGGCAGGGAGACCCGACTGCGGCGAAGGGGAGATCCACGCGTGGACGTGCCCGCCGGATGCTGTCGTGCCTGGTCGAGGCTGCCCGCACCCGTTATGTGACACTTAGCTTGGACCTCGATCAGGAAACTGTCAATCAACCGTCTCGACAGTTGCGGCCTGCTCCACTCGCGCCGATTACAGTCGGTTCCGACCGCCCTCCCGAGCCACCGCCGGAGCCGCCGTGACGAGCCCTTATGACATCGAGGAGATCTTCCCGGACGACGCCGCGGGCCCGGTCCGGCTGCCCCGGCGGCAAGCGGGCAACTCACCGCAGGGACTGACCGTGACCCTGCTCGCCGACTACACGCTGCGCACCCGTGCCTGGCTGCCGTCGGCGGCCATCGTGGCCCTGCTGGCCGAGGCGGGGGTCAGCCACGCGGGTGCACGGGCCTCGATCAGCCGACTCGCCCGCCGCGGCGTGCTCGAAGGCAGCAAGCAGGGCCGCAACAGCTCCTACCGGCTCACCGAGGCCGTCGCGACCGTCCTGTCCACGGGCGGCCGGGCCATCGTCTCCTCCGCCGTCGACACCGGGACCTGGGACCAGCGGTGGACCCTGATCGCGTTCTCCCTGCCGCAGGACGAGGTCGCCAGGCGGCGCGAGTTCCGCAGCCACCTGCGCTGGCTCGGTTTCGCGCCCCTCTACGACGGTCTGTGGATCTCGCCGCACGACCTCGCCGACAAGACCAGGTCGTACCTGGCCGACCTCGCCTTCGGCGCCTTGACCGTCTTCCGCGCCCGCCACGTCGAAGTCGGCTCGGTCGTCGGCCGCAACCCCCTCGACGCCTGGGACACCACCGACATCGCCCGCCAGTACGAAGCCTTCATCCAGTGCTGGAGCCCGCTGCTCGACCGGGTGCGCGACGCCCGGGTCACCGGGGCGGAGGCGGTCCGCGCGCGCACGGAGGTTATGGACACCTACCGACGGCTGCCCTACCTCGACCCCCGACTGCCTCTCGACCTGCTCCCACCGGGATGGCTGCGCGAACCCGCCCGCGACCTGTTCACCGCCGTCTACGACGGCCTCGCCGGCCCGGCCGCGGACCACGTCCGGGCCGTCGCGGGCAGGTTCACCACCGGACCCCTCACCGACATCCGCGCGCACACCGTCGCGGACCTGCTGGACAGCGTGCGCAACGGCCCCGACGCCGGCTTCGGCGAGTCGCCGTCGACCCGGCAGCGCACCGGGTCCGCCGTCGAACCGTGATCGCGTCGCACGGGGTCTGCCGTCGAACCGTGATCGCACCGCGCCGCGAGCCCGTCGCGGCGCGGTGCGGTCACGGTGACGTCCTTCCCGGCGGATGCGCCACGCCGGCGACCGGAACGAGTCCGGCCGCCGGCGTCACCGGTGCTGTGCGGGCACTCAGCCGGCGGAGCAGGTGAGGGAGAGGGCGCCCGCGGTCCCGTTGGCCTGGAAGCCGAATTCGGTGGACCCGCCGGCGGGGATGCCGCCGTTGTAGGCGACGTTGGTGAACGTCACCGTGCCGGTGTTGCCGCTTCGCCCGGAGTTCCAGGAGTTCACGATGCTCACCCCGGACGGCAGTGCCAGCGACACGGACCAGCCGTTGACGCTCGACGAGCCCGCCGAGACCTTGATCGTGGCCACGAAGCCGCCGTTCCACTGGTCGAGCGCGGACACGGAGGCCGCGCAACCGCCCGGTACCGGCGTCGTCGTGGTGGTCGATGTCGTCGTGGTGGTGGACGTGGTCGTGGAGGTCGTCGTCGAGGTGGTCGTCGTCGTGGTGGTCGTGGTGGTGGAGGAGGGCGGGGCCGCGTTGAGCGCGTTGAGGACCGCCGTGTAGGCGGGCTTCTTGTTGCCCGAGCCGTCGAACAGCAGCGGGGTGCCCGAGGCGCGCCACGAGTCGGTGTCCCGGATGCCCCACACGGTGATGCCGGTGCAGCGGGTCACGGCGAGGCAGGCCTTGACGACGCGCTCGTAGTTCGCCGCCTGCGCGGAGCCGGAGCCCTCGATGTCGAGCTCGGTGATCTGCACGTCCACGCCGAGGTTGGCGAAGTTCTGCAGGGTGGTCTGGTAGTTGCCGGGCACCGGGCTCTGGGGGTTGAAGTGGGACTGGAGGCCGACGCAGTCGATGGGGACGCCGCGCTGCTTGAAGTCCTGCACCAACCGGTAGACGGCCTGGGTCTTGGCGTGCGTCCAGTCGTCGGTGTTGTAGTCGTTGTAGCAGAGCTTCGCGTTCGGGTCGGCGGCGCGGGCGGCGCGGAACGCCGCCTCGATCCAGTCGTTACCGGTGCGCTGGAGGTTCGAGTCACGACGCGCGCCGGAGCTGCCGTCCTGGAACGCCTCGTTCACCACGTCCCACGCGTAGATCTTGCCTCGGTAGTAGGTGGCGACCTTGGTGACGTGGTTGAGCATCGCGCTGCGCAATGCCGAGCCGGACATGTTCTGCATCCAGCCGGGTTGCTGGGAGTGCCATGCCAGGGTGTGGCCGCGTACTCGTTTGCCCTGTGATCGGGCGAGGTTGACGATGCGGTCGGCGTTGCCGTAGGTGAACTGGTTCTGGTTGGGTTCGGTGGCGTCGATCTTCATCTCGTTCTCGGCGGTGACCATGTCGAACTCGCGCTGGAGGAGTCCGGAGTAGGTCGAGTCGCCGAGTCTGCCCGCGGCCACCGCCGTGCCGAAGTACCGGCCGGTCTGCGCCGCCGACGCGCCGAGCGTGCTCGCGGCCGAGGCCGTCGTGGCCGTGAAGATCACCGCGCCACCGGTTGTGGCCACCAAAGCCGCCACGAGCGCTGCTCGTGACACTGACCTCGCTGTCAGCTTCATGTGTGACACCTTCTGAGGGACAGCCGCCGCGTGTCCGACGGGTAGTGGTGAATCGGGCTCGTCCAGGCTTTCCGTGCGCGACGTTTCGCGGGTGGACAGCGGCGGATCCGGAATCGGCGAACCGGTGAACGGGTTCGCCGCTCGAAACTTTGGGCGGAAGTTTCGACGGGCTGTCCCTGGATCGACCTGGATGCCGGAAGTATCCCACCTATTGTGGGCGCTCACAAGCGTTGTACGGGCCTCTCGGCCGCGTCGCGAATGGCATGTGCCGAGCTAAAACGATGCTAAAAATTTCGTACTGCTCCATTGGCGGCAATGAACCATTCCAACCGGTGGCGGCGGGTTGGAGACATGGCGAATCCCGGTCCACCTGTCCGACTCGCACCTCCGCTTCCGCGCCGGAGCTGCCGGAACCGCCGGCCGGTGAGCTGTCCGGCGCGGACACCGCAGGAGCAAGGAACGCTCAACGGCTTCGTACCCGACGGCGCGGTACACGTGCCCGCGGGCATTCCGATTCGACCACGCCGGCTGGTCGGTCACCGGCGCTCATCGTGCGCCGCGCGTTGCACGGGGCCCGCCGTCGCGCCGCACCGCCAGGTAGACCGCCCGGACCGCCAGCGTCCGCTCGATCCCGGCGATGATCGGTGCGAAGAAACGCTCTCGATGATCGGTGTCGCTCATCGAGGTGATGGTGAAGTACATGCTGCCGAACGCGGCGAAGAGGGTGGCGTTGCGCAGCAGCGCCACCGGCACGGACGGCAGCAGGTCGGACCGCGCGGCCGGGGCGCCGATCCACTGCTCGGCGGTCTCGGGCGTGACCACGATCAGGCCCAGGACGATGAAGAAGCCGAACAGCGCCAGCCCGACCACGGCGGCCTGGACGAGCTGCCGGGTGGCGAGCACGACCAGCAGGTTCCGGGACTGGCGGCCGTTGAGCGGCACCGCGCGGAAGGGCTGCTCGCGCGCCAGCTCCTCGATCGGCACGGAGGCCAGCGGTGTGCCCTGGCACGCCGCCGTGAGCAGGGGCGGGCTGAGGTCCTGCTCGACGCGGCCGATCTCGTCGCGCAGGCGCGCGGCTGCGGCGAGGACGGTGACCGCGGCGAACAGCAGGACGACGAGCACGAGCCGCCACGTCGTGAACCGGTTCATCGCCTGCCACAGCTCACCGGTGAAGAACAGGAACAGGGTGACGAACAACATCGACGGCAGGGCCCGCCCGAGCAGGTGCGTGCTGTTGCGCAGGTCCTGCACCACGTGCACGATCGCCCGACGTAGCAGCGTGCCGAACCCGTAGGTGGTGGCCAGCAGCGTCGCGGCGAAGGCGCCGGCGAAGAAGAGGGCGAACCCCGGCAGTCCCACGTCCTGCCCCGCGGGCGCCGTGACGTCGTCGTCGACGGCCAGTTGCATCAGGGGCGCGGCGACCGGCATCGCCGCGTACGCGACGAGTATCGCGACGGTGGCCGTCGGCGAGAAGCGGGGCAGCCGCCGGAGGAAGGTCCGCACGGTCGCCCACGCGGCCGCCGTCACCACGAGCACGACGCCGAGCAACGCCCACCGATGGGCACCGGCGGTCTTCAGCGGCACGAGCCACGCGAGGCTCCCGAACGTGACGAAGACCAGGGCGGGCAGCATCCGGGGCAGGATGTGGGAGAAGAACCCGTACCCCTCGATCATGGTCGGGGTTCCACTTCGGACGAACCAGCGTTCGGTCTGGCGCCCGAGCCCACGGGATGCGGTGAACGGCATGGCGCAGATGATGCCCCCTCGTCCGGGTGCGGGGTAGTGGCGCGGCAGGGGTGTGACTTCCTCGGTCAACCCGTCGTGGCACGTCCGACCTTGCGCCTTGCCGACGCGGTGCCGGACATGGCCAGCACGGAGAGCAGCACGAGCGCCGAGGCCGGCCCGAGCACCGCCCAGGGCGCCAGTTCCAGGTACGGCTGGTTCTCGGCCAGCAGACGACCCCACTCCGGTGTGGGCGGTTGCTCGCCCAGCCCGAGGAAGCCGAGCGACGCCAGCACGAGGACCGTCGTGGGCAGGCGCAGCAGGGCGTTGCGCAGCACGGCCGGCAGCACGGCGGGCAGCAGGTGGCGGCGCAGCAGGTGCGTCGGGCCGGCACCGCACGAGATCGACGCCAGGACGTGACCGCTCGCCCGTTCCTGTTCGGACAACGCCGCGGTCTGGGCGGCGTAAGGGGTCCAGCCGACCAGGCACACCGCGGCCGCGGCACCCCACACCGAGGGCCCGGTGACCGCGGTGGTCAGGAGTCCGACCAGGACGGCGGGCAGCGTCGACATGACCTCGGTCGGTCCCGCGGTCACCCGTCCCGCCATGCCGAGCAGCAGCCCGGTGACGACGCTGACCGCCGTCACCGCGAGTGCCAGGCCGCCGGTGCGCAGCGCGCCGTGTCCCAGCCGGGCCAGCAGATCACGACCGAGCGCGTCCGTGCCCAACGGGTACGTGGCCGAAGGCGGCAGCAGGCGGGCCGCCGTGTCGACGTGCAGGGGATCGCGCAGCAACCCGAGGAGGACCAGCGCGAACAGGGTCGTCGCGCAGAACCCGGCCACCCGGCGGGTGGAGCGGCGCGACCGGAGGACCGGTGCGTGCGGTGCGTTCAGCCCGCCTTCCCGCAGGGCCGGACCGAGCAGGGCGTGCCGCAGGGCCTGGATGAGCATTCCGGCGGCGACGCCGAGCAGGGCGAGCGCCAGGGTCGCGGTTTGCAGCGGCGGGAGGTCCTGGGCGATCGCGGCGTCCAGGGCGAGTCGGCCGAGCCCCGGGATGTTGAAGATCTTCTCCACCGCGACCGCGCCGCCGACGAGGGCGACGACGGTCGGCAGGAGCTGGGGCAGCACCCCGGCCACCGCGCCGCGCAGCGCCCGCACGGCGATGCGCCCGGGCGGGATCCCGCAGGCGTGCCACGTCCGCACCCACGGCTCGGCGAAGGTGGCGGGCAGGGACTGGTCGAGCAGACCGCCGATCATCGCCCCGGACGGCACGCCGAGGGCGAGGGCGGGCAGCACCATCGACGCCGGTCCCGCCCAGCCGCTGGACGGGAACCACCCCAGCCACACCCCGAACACGGTGGCGAGCAGCGCGGCGAGGAGGAACTTGGGCAGCGCGGCGAGGAAGGCGGCACCGGTGCCCGCCCGCCCCGGTGCCGGCGCCTGCCGTGCGCCGGAGTGGAGGGTGCGCGCGATGACCAGCGCGGCCACCGCGAGCGTGACCACGAGCGCGCCGAGCATCAACGTGGTCGAGACCGCGAAGGCGCTCGTCACCTGCGGGAGGACCGGTTCACCCGACACCCAGGAGGTGCCCGCGTCACCGCGCGGCAGTCCTCCCAGCCACCGCGCGAGGTGCTTGAGCGGTCCCTCGTCCAGGCCGAGTTGCGCCCGCACCGCGGCCAGTTGCGCGGGGGTGGGGTCCTGGTCGGCGGAGCGGGCCCGCAGGACCGTCAGCGCGGGGTCCGTCCCGGACAGCCAAGGCAGCAGCGTGACGGCCGTCAGCAGCCCCGCACCGGCGGCGACGCGGCCCGCGCCCGCCTGCCACCGGGGCGGGCGGGCGTCGACGCCGGTGGACTTGGTGCTGATCATCCGTCGCTACTTCAGGCGGGTGTCGAGGTCGATCAGGCTGCGCTCACGGGGGTCGAGGCGCACGCCTTCGACGTTCGCGCCGATGCCCTGCACGACCTTCTCGTGGACCAGCGGCACCACGGCGTCGGTGCGCAGGACCGCCGCCTCAGCGAGCATGATCTTCTGCTGCCTCCGCGTCGGGTCGTCCTCCGCCGCGGCGGCGGCGATGGCCTGGTCGAGCGCGGAGTCCTTGACCCGGGCGATGTTGTAGACGCCGTTGCCGGCGAAGTCGCTCGCGAGGTACGCGACCGCGTCGCCGGTGTCGAGGAGCGTCACCCGGGAGAAGACCAGCGCGTCGTACCCGCCGGCGAGCAGGTCGGCCTCCATCTGCGTGTACTCGCGGACGTCCTGCCGCACCGCGAACCCGGCCTGCTCCAACTGCTGCTGCACGACGGTCGCGATCTCGGGCAGCTCGGCGCGGTTGGTGTAGGTGGCCAGGCGCAGTGGCGTGCCGCCGGTCTTCGACCTGACCTGGTCGGCGGTCGCGGCCGGCGCGCGGCCGGTCACCTCGACCCGCTTGTCGGCCGCCCACGGCACAGCGGGCCCGAACAGGCCACGCGCGGGGTCGGCATATCCGCCGAAGACCGAGTCGACGAGCGCGGAACCGTCCACCGCCTCACGGGCGGCCGAGCGCAACGAGGTGTCGGCGAAGACACCGCCCGAGGTGTTGAGGACCAAGCTGTCGGTCCGCACGGAGGGCACCTCGTGCCGGGTGCCGGCGTCCAGCAGCTTCGCCTGGGAGGTGGGGATCCACTCGGCGACGTCGACCTCGCCCGCGCGCAGGCCGTTGGCGCGGGCGGCGCCGTCGGCGATCCAGGTCACGTCGATCCCGGGCACCTTGGCCTTGCCGCCCCAGTAGTCGTCGAAGCGGTCCAAAGTGGCCTTGGTCTTCCCGGTGAGTCCGGTGATCCGGAAGGCGCCGGTGCCCGCGCCGATGGGGCTGACGGAGCCGTCCGCCGCGTAGGCCTTCGCGGCGAAGATGCCCAGCGCGGGGCTGGCGAGACGGAGAGGGAGCACCGGGTCGGCGACCTTCGTGCCGATCGTGACGGTGTCGGCGTCCTCGGCCTTCGCGGTCAGCGTCACGTCGCTGAGCACGCGGGGCTTGGACTTCGCGGCGCCCGCGTGGTCGAGCGCGTTGACGACGGACTCGGCGGTCACCTCGGTGCCGTCGTGGAACTTGGCCTGGCGCAGCTCGAAGACCCAGGTCGTGCTGTCCGTCCGGGTCCAGGACTTCGCCAGCGCGGGTGCGGCGACGCCGTCCGCGCCCAGCGCCGTGAGTCCTTCGGCGACAGACAGCTTGCTCAGCGCGGTCGCGTCGTTGCTGTAGGGGGACAGGGCCTGCACCGGCGGCACCGCGAGGGCGACCCGGACCCGGCCGGCCGACCCGCCTTGCGCGTTCGGGTCGCCCGAGCCCGACACGAAACAACCTGCCAGCAAAGGGATGGCGGCGAGCGCGGCGACGAAGCCGGAGGTGGTTGAGCGCATGGTGGGTCCTGTCGTGCGGAGCGGTGGGTACGTCCTGACTCACCGGACGGCGGTGAGGGCCACGACACCGTATAAGGCAAGGCTTACCAAGCTCGGTCCGGGGTGATTGAAATCTCAACGATCGAGCGCGCCTTTGATGGAAACGATTGTCATGAGCTACGGTCCGGTCGTTCGCTTCTCGACGACCCCGGGACAGGCTCTGATGCAGCACCGCACGCCCTTGGCCGCAGCCGGCCTCATGGCTGTTTCCGTTCTCCTCACCGGGTGCTTCGCGACCGGGGCGACCGGCACCGACGACCCGTCCGGTGAAGGCCGGATCAAGGTGGCGATGATGCTGCCGCCGCGCTCGGCGCTGTCGCCGTTCAGCGACGACGCCTTCAAGCTGTCCCGCTGGTCGACGGCCGAGACGCTGGTGAACCTGGACGAGAAGGGCGACGCGCGGCCCGCGCTGGCCACCCGGTGGACCCGCACGTCCGACACGACGTGGGAATTCGTCGTCCGGCAGGGCGTGACGTTCCACGACGGCAGCGTGCTCACCGCGGCCGTGGCCGCGAACACGCTGACCCGCGCGATGAAGGCCTCGCCCAAGCCGCGCATCCTCGACGGCGTCCGCCTGGAGGTCCGCGCCGAGGCGGACAAGATCGTGCTCACCACCGACGTGCCGGATCCGCTGGTGCCGCAACGACTCTCCTCGCCGCAGCTGTCCGTCCTGGCCGAGCGGGCGTACGCCCCGGACGGCAAGGTGAACCCGATCGGCGCGGGCAGCGGCCCGTTCGAGCTGGTGCGCGTCAACGGCACGACGGGCGCCACGCTCGACCGCTTCGACGGTTACTGGGGTGACAAGGCGAAGGCCGCGGGCATCGACGTCTCGTTCGTGCCGGACGGCGCCGCCCGCGCCGCGGCGATCCGCAGCGGTGAGGCCCACGTGGTGGAGGCGGTTCCGGTGTCCCAGGCGGCGCTGCTGGACCAGCGGACGATCACCGAGGTGCCGATGCCGCGCACCAACACCCTGTACCTCAACACCAGGACCGGGCCGTTCGCCGATCCCGCACTGCGTGCCGCGGCACGGGAGGCGATCGACGCCGAGGCGATCGTGAAGGGCGTCTACGAAGGACGGGCCGACGTGGCGCAGGGCCTGCTCGGACCGGCGCTGCCGTGGGCGGCCGAGGGGCGGAAAGCCCCGGGCGATCGGACGAAGGCCGCGGCTCCGGCGGGGGCGACCATCACCCTCGCGACGTTCACCGACCGGGCCGAGCTGCCCGAGGTCGCATCGGTGCTGCAACAGCAACTGCAGGACAAGGGCTTCACGGTGAACCAGGTCGTGCGCGAGTACGCGCACATCGAACAGGACATGCTGGCCGGCAGGTTCGACGCGTTCATCCTGTCCAGGGCGACGGTGCTGGACTCCGGCGATCCCGTCGCCTACCTGAGGTCGGACTTCGCCTGCGACGGGTCGTTCAACATCGCGGGGCTGTGCGACCCGGCGGTGGACGCGGCCGTGGCGAAGGCGGCGGGGGTGGAAGCCGGCGATCAGCGCCGGGCCGCGATCCTGGAGGTCGAGGCGGCGGTGCTGCGGACCGACGCGGCGATCCCGATGCTGCACGAACGCGTCATCCAAGGCGACCTGGCGTCGGTGGCGGACTCGGCCAAGGACCCGCGGGAGCGGATGCTGGTCACCGCGGCCACCCGGTTGAGGTGAGCGGCGTGTCGGTGCGCGACCGCGCCGGTGCGCTCCTGTCCCGCGCCGGTGCGCTCGCGCTGGTCGTCGCGGTCGTCGGGTCGCTGCCCTGGCTGTCGGGTCGTGATGCGGCGCTGTCGGTGCTGCGTGCCCGTTCCGCCGAACAGGAGGCGACGCCGGAGGCACTGGCGTCCGTGCGGCGGGAACTCGGCCTGGACGCGGGCCCGGCGGGGCTGTTCGGTGACTGGCTGGGCGGGGTGCTGCGCGGCGACCTCGGGCGGTCCTGGGTCAGCGGCGGTGACGTGCTGCCGTCGGTGCTGTCGGGTTTGGGCGTCTCGTCGACCCTGATGGGCGCGGCGCTGGTCGTCGCCCTGCTGGTGGCCGGCGCGTTGTGCGCGCGGACGGTCGTGCGCGGGGCGCGGGGCACGCTGCGAGGCGGTCCGGGCGGCGGTGGGGCCGCGGCGCTGGCGGCGCTGCCGGAGTTCCTGGTCGCCACGATCCTGTTGATCGTCGTCTCGGTGTGGCTGGGGTGGTTCCCGCCGTACGGCTGGGACGGACCGCGGCACCTGGTGCTGCCCGCGCTCGCGATGGGCATCCCGGCGGGTGCGGTGCTGGGACGACTGGTCGACGACGCCCTGCCGGCCGCGCTGCGGGAGCGCTGGGTCGGGCTGTGGCGGTCCTCGGGGTGCACGCCGCGCGTCATCGCGTGGGCGGCGTTGCGCCGCGTCCTGCCTCCCCTGCTGCCGCAGATCGGCCTCGTGGCCGTCGGCCTGACCGGTGGCGCGGTGGCCGTCGAGACCGTGTTCGCGGTGCCCGGCATCGGCCGCGCCGCCCTGGGCGCCGCGGAATCCCAGGACTTGCCGCTGCTGCAGGCTTCGGTGCTCGCGCTGGTGCTCCTGGGCGTGGTCGCGGGAACGGTGGCGGCGCTCGTCCGGCACCGGCTGCTCGGACCCGGGTTGCGCGACGCCGCGTTGTCGCTGCCCGCGCCGGTGGCGGGGACGACCGGCCGTGCGCGGCAGGTGGTCCCGCTCGTGTGCGCGGTGGTGCCGGCCGTGGTCATCTGCTGGGGGTTGCTGCTGGAGCCGCTGCGGCTGGACGTGGCCGACCGGCTCGCGGGCCCGTCGTGGGCGCACCCGCTGGGCACCGACGCACTCGGCCGGGACGTCCTCGCCAGGGTCGGCCACGGCGCCGCCGCGACGCTCGGTGTGGCGGCGGGCGTGTGCCTGTGCTCCTACGTGCTCGCGGTGGTGCTGGGATTCCTGCCGAGCCTGGCGTCGGGCGTGGCGGAGACGGCCAACGCCGTGCCGCCGGTGATCGCCGGCATCCTGGTCGCCGCCGTGCTCGGCCCCGGCACCGTGGGCGCGTCCATCGCGGTCGCGCTCGTGTCCTGGCCGCCGCTGGCCTCCCACGCGGCGGCACTGGTCCAGGAAACGCGAGCCGCCTCCTACGTGACGGCGTTGCGCGCCATCGGGTCGCCACCGTCGTGGATCCTGCTGCGCCACGTGCTGCCGGCGGTGGCCGGTCCGGTCGCCCGCCACGCCGTCCTGCGCCTGCCGATCATCGCGCTCGCCCTGGCGTCCCTGGGCTTCCTCGGGCTCGGCGCGCAGCCACCCGCGCCGGAGTGGGGCCTGATGCTGGCCGAGTCGCTGCCCTACGTCGAGCGCGCTCCGCTGGCGGCACTCGCACCGGCGGCGATGCTGCTGCTGCTCGCCGCGCTCGCGGTCTCGTTGTCCACGCTGAGCGGATCGGGCCGAACGGGCTCCGGGCCGTTCGGCGCGATGCGCCGGCGACGCCGGGTGCCGATCGTCGAAGGGGTTGGTGCGCGATGAGCGCTGGAGCGCTGCTGGAAGTCCGCGGCCTGCGGATCACCGCGACCCGGCCGCACGAGGTCGAACTGGTGCGCGACGTGTCCTTCGACGTCGCGGCGGGCGAGATGCTCGCCGTGGTGGGGGAGTCGGGCGCCGGGAAGTCCCTCATCGCGCGAGCCGTGCTCGGGTTGCTGCCCACCGGGATGCGCGTGCGCGGTCGGATCCGGTTCGACGGCGAGGAGCTGGTCGGTGCCGCGGGTGCGGCGCACCGGGCGTTGTGGGGACGCCGGATGGCCTTCGTGCCGCAGGACGCCCTGTCCGTGCTCAGTCCCGTGCACACCGTCGGGGACCAACTCGCCCTCGCCGTCCGGTCCGTGCGGGGAGGCGGGCGCAGGGCGGCGCTGGAACGGGCTGTCGCCGCGCTCGACCGCGTCGGCATCCCGGACGCCGCCCGCCGTGCCCGCGCCTACCCGCACGAGTTCTCCGGTGGCATGCGCCAGCGCGCGGTGATCGCCATGGCGACGGTCAACGAGCCGGACCTCGTGGTGGCCGACGAGCCGACCACCGCGCTGGACCCGACCGTCCAAGCCCGGATCCTGGACATGCTCGGCACGCTCCGCGAGCGGGCCGGGATGGCGGTCGTCCTGGTCACGCACGACCTCGCCGTCGCCGCCGCCCACGCCGACCGCGTGCTCGTGGTGTACGCGGGCCGGCACGTGGAGTCCGGACCGGTCCACCGGGTCCTGCGCGAGCCGCGTGCCCCCTACACGGCCGGCTTGATCGCGTCGTTGCCGCCGCGGCACGCGAAGAGCAGGTACCTGCCCGCGATGTCCGGAACGCCCGCGACGAGCGGTTCCCCGCCACCGGGGTGCGCCTTCGCCCCGCGTTGCCCCGCGGCGACGGACTCCTGCACGGCCCACGAGCCCGAGCCCACCGAGTGGCGGGAGGGGCACTGGGCGTCCTGCCACCGGCTCGACGACCTGCCGCGCCGCACCACGGACCTGTTCGAGGGGTCCGCGGCATGACCGCGCCACTGCTCGAAGTCCGCGACCTCGTCGTCCGCTACCCGGCACGGGGACGCCGCACCCCGCCCGTGACGGCGGTGGACCGGATCTCCTTCACCGTGGCCGCGGGGGAGACGCTCGCCCTGGTCGGCGAGTCCGGGTCCGGCAAGTCCAGCACCGCCGCCGCGGTGCTCGTGCTGCGCAGGCCGGACGGCGGGTCGGTCCGGTTCGAAGGCCGTGAGCTGACCACTGTGGACCAACGCGGACTCCGCACGCTCAGGCGCGGTGTCCAGCCGGTGTTCCAGGACCCGCACGCCGCGCTCAGCCCGCGCAAGACGGTGTTCGACGCGGTCGCCGAGCCGCTGCGCGTCCAAGGTCGCTGGGATGCCGCGGCCGGCCCCGCGCGCGTGGCCGAACTGCTCGACCTCGTGCACCTCGACCGGTCCGTCGCCCGGAGGCTGCCGCACGAGCTGTCCGGCGGGCAGTGCCAACGGGTCGGCATCGCGCGGGCGCTGGCGAGCGAGCCGAGGCTGCTGGTGCTCGACGAACCGGTGTCGGCGCTCGACCCGTCGGTGCGCGCCGGGGTGATCAACCTGTTCACCGAGTTGCAGGACCGACTGGGGCTCGCCCAGCTGTTCATCTGCCACGACCTCGCACTGGTCCGGCACGTCGCGCACCGGGTGGCGGTGCTGCACCGCGGCCGCATCGTCGAGTCCGGTCCGGCTCGCCGGGTGTGCGACGCACCCGCCCACGACCACACGCGCGAGCTGCTGCGGTCCGTCGTGAGCCCCGTCTGGGCAGACCCGGCGCCATGAGGTCCACGCCCCGGGCGGACGGAGCTCGCGTTGTCGAGCCTGCCGGTCCCGGAGATGCTCTATGTCGCCCGCGAGACCCAGGGAGACGACCATGACCGCACTGTCGCCGCACCTCCGCCAGGCCACGCCCATGGTCGCGGTTCGGGGGGAGGGCGTCCACCTGTACGGCGAGGACGACAGGCGCTACCTCGACTTCACCGCCGGGATCGGCGTCACCAGCACCGGTCACTGTCACCCGGCCGTGGTGGCCGCGGCCCAGGAGCAGGTCGGCAAGCTCGTGCACGGCCAGTACACGACGGTGCTCCACCAGCCGTTGCTGCGGCTGGTGGACAAGCTCGGCGAGGTGCTGCCGGAGGGCCTGGACAGCCTCTTCTTCGCCAACTCGGGCAGCGAGGCGGTCGAGGCGGCGTTGCGGCTGGCGCGGCACGCCACGGGCCGCCCGAACGTGCTGGTCTGCCACGGCGGCTTCCACGGCCGCACGGTGGCCGCCGCGTCCATGACCACCTCCGGCACGCGGTTCCGGGCCGGGTTCTCGCCGCTGATGGGCGGGGTGGTCGTCACGCCGTTCCCGACCGCGTTCCGGTACGGCTGGGACGAGGAGACCGCCACCGACTTCGCGCTGCGCGAGCTGGACTACGTGCTGCAGACCGTGTCCGCTCCCGCCGACACGGCCGCGGTCGTCGTGGAGCCGGTGCTGGGCGAGGGCGGGTACGTGCCCGCGACCCGCCGCTTCGTGCAGGGCCTGCGCGAACGCGCCGACCGGCACGGCTTCCTGCTGGTCCTGGACGAGGTGCAGACCGGCGTCGGCCGCACGGGCCGCTTCTGGGGGCACGACCACTTCGGCGTCGTGCCGGACGTCCTGGTCACCGCCAAGGGGCTGGCCAGCGGCTTCCCGCTGTCCGGCATCGCGGCGCCCGAGTCGCTGATGCGCAAGGCGTGGCCGGGCTCGCAGGGCGGCACGTACGGGGCCAATGCGGTCGCCTGCGCCGCCGCCTGCGCGACGCTGGACGTGGTCCGCGACGAGGGGCTGGTCGACAACGCCGAGCGGATGGGCCGACGGCTGCGCGCCGGGCTGGAGGCGGTCGCCGCCACGACGCCGGCGATCGGTGACGTGCGTGGCCTCGGCCTGATGCTGGGCACGGAGTTCGTCACCCCGGACGGCCGCCCCGACGGGGAGACCGCCGCCCGGGTGCAGCGCGCCGCCGCGGAGGAGGGGTTGCTCCTGCTGCTGTGCGGCGCGTGGAACCAGGTCGTGCGGATGATCCCCGCGCTGGTGATCGACGAGCAGTCCGTCGACGAAGGGCTGCGGGCGTGGGCGTCCGCGGTCGAGGTGGGCGTGGTGGCGCCGTGACGGCGGACGCTTCGACGACGTCGGCGCGGCCTCGCGCTCGACCCGCGTCCACGCAGCCCATCGACTTCAACTCCACCTCGAACCGGACGGAGGCGTGACGCCACCATGACCGACACAGCGACCGACGCAGCGACCGACACAGCGATCACCGACGCAGCGATCACCGACAGCCGTGCGACCACGCTCGTCGTCGGCGCGCTGGCCGCCGGACCGGGGACCAAGGTGCGCGACAGCGTGCGGGCCGACCTCGGCACGCTCACCGTCGACATCCCGCTGGTCCTGGTCAACGGCAGCAGGCCGGGCCCCCGCGTTGTGATCACCGCCGGTGTCCACGGCGGCGAGTTCACCGGGATCGACGCGGCCCACCGGCTCGCGACCCGCCTGGACCCCGATCGGGTGCGCGGACAGGTGCTCCTCTGCCTGGTCGCCAACCCTCCCGCCGTCTACGACGGACGGCTCGGCACGTCCCCGCTCGACGGGGTCAACATCAACCGCGTCTTCCCCGGCGACCCCCGGGGCGGCCCCACCGAGCGGTTGGCGGCCTGGCTGTTCGCCAACGTGGTCGACGGCGCCGACGCGTACGTCGACCTGCACTCCGGTCGCATCGACGAGTTCCTCCGCGACTTCGTCGGCTACCGCCTCACCGGCGACCCGGAACTCGACGCGAAGGCCGCCGCCATGGCCCGCGTCATCGGCTACGAGGACGTGGTCCTCGGCCTGGACGCCGACGGTGGCAACAGCCACGCGGCGGCGGCCCGCCGGGGCATCCCGGCCATCCTGGTCGAGACCGGCCAGCTCGGCGAGCGCGACCCGCGGGCGGCCGAGCGCCTCGTCGACGCGCTGCTGAGGTTGCTCGACTTCCTCGACGGCGACGACGTCGGAACCCCACCGGTCACCGAGTGGGTCTGGGCCGGAGCCGTGGTCTGCGAGGCCACCGGCCTGTGGTACCCGCACTTCGCCGCGGGCACCGACGTGACCGAGGGCCAGGTCATCGGCCGCATCACCGACCCCGTCGACGGTCGGGAGCACGAGGTCCGCGCGACGGCGACCGGACGCGTCTTCTACGGCATGCACGGCTTGACCGTGGTGCCCGGCACCGACCTCGCCGCCATCGCGGCACCCCGCTGACCCGGCACCCGCTGACCCGGCACCCGCTGACCCGGCACCCGCTGACCCGGCACCCCGCTGACCCGACACCCCCGTTGACCCGACACCGCGTTGACCCGGGTGGCGCGCAGCGGTCGGGCGCAGGAGACGTGCGAGACGTTCGCTTGCCGGGGTGGGTCCGCGTTTGGCACGATCACGGCCGCCGTGCCCGGCGCGCCGGCCATTGCTTCGTCGCGTAGGAGGTTCGGTGCCAAGACGCTGGTTGGTGGCCTCGGTGGTGGTGGCCGTGTTGTCGGCGGCCGTGGTCGTGGTCCAGGACCGGGGTGTCGCGGGATCCCCGGTCGCCGTTGCCGGGGTGGACCTGTCCGCCTCCGGTACGTCGTCGACGACACCGGGTGCGAGCGAGTCGGTGCCCACGTCGCCGAGTGCGGCGATCGGCGAGGCCGACACCGCACCGTCGACCCCGGTGGCCGCGCCGACGCCGCCACCCGCCGCGGCCGCGGGTGACGCGCCGCTGGCCGGGAGGATCAAGCCGGGGGTCGCCAACCAGGGCGTGGCGACGTTCTACGACTCCGACGGCGGTGGCGCGTGCTCGTACGACCCCGGTCCTGATCCGTTGACCGCCGCGATGAACTGGGCCGACTACGAGGACTCCAAGGCGTGCGGCGCGTACGTCCTGGTCCGCGCGGCCAACGGTGCGAGCCTGACGGTGCGGATCACCAACCTGTGCCCGCAACCGTGCCGGGTGGGGCAGTTGGACCTGAGCGCGGAGGCGTTCGCCCGCCTGGCCGCGCCGAACCTGGGCGAGATCCCGATCACGTGGACGCTGGTGAGCCCCGAGCTGTCGAAGACCATCTCCATCCGCTACAAGACCGGGTCCAGCCAGTACTGGTGCGGCATCCAGGCCATCGACCACCGCAACCCGTTGGCCCGGGTGGAGGTCCAGGCGGGCGGGCAGTGGAAGCAGCTGACCCGCACCGACTACAACTACTTCCTCTCCGAGAACGGCGCGGGCTGCGGCGGGGCCATCGCGGTCACCGACATCCACGGCCGGCGCCTGGTCGTGGACCCCTTGCCGGTCAAGCCCGACGTCGTCCAGGCCACGGGCCTGCAGTTCCCCGCACCCTGACCCGGTGCGGGGCGGCCGGGGACGTCACTCCAGCTTCTCGAAGAAGAACTCGTGCTTGAGGAACGAGGTGTCGTACTCGTGCCCCGGGTAGGGAGGGATCAGCTGGGAGGCCTGGAAGAGCCGCCATCCGTCGCGCAGGGCGTCGACCCCGGTCACGTACGGCGGGTCGTCGCCGTCCCCGGTGGTGGGCTTCGTGCGGCCGGTGCCGTCGTAGGACGCCCAGCCGACGACCCGGTCGTCGAGGGCCGACGAGGACAGGTAGAGCACCAGCACCCGCTGCTTCACGCGGTCCTCCCGGGACGGTTGTGCACCCTGGTGGCCCAGTGCTCGATGTCGAAGGTGTCGTCACCGGTCAGGGTCCGCCACAGGGCGATCCTGTTGTAGACCTCCAGTCGCCCGGTCGCGTACTCGTACCAGGGGAAGGTGGTCGACAGCTCGGCCCTCACGGCGGGGTCGTCCAGGTCGTCGGTGTCCCACAGCCGGACCTGGGGCGCGGTCGGGTTGAACCTGATCTTGAACATGTACCGGCGCCGGTCGGAGTCGTTGCGGCGCCCGCCGTGCCAGATGCCGTGGTGCAGCAGCAGCACCGTGCCCGCCGGGCAGGTCAGCCGGACCTGCCCGAGCAGGTTCTGGTAGCGCCCGGTGTCGCTCTCGTTGGTGAGGCGCAGGTGGCTGCCGGGGACCAGCAGCGTTCCGCCCATGTCCGGGGTGACCTCGTGCGGGTAGTACATGAGCTGGACGTCGAACGTGTCGCGCCGGGTGTCGATGATCGCGTCGCCGTGCAGGGGCTGGGCGCTGCCCTCGTTCGGCTCGCGCACGTGCACGGCCAGGTGGTCGACGGCGGGGTCGGGGCCGACGAGGCCGCGCAGCGCCCCGGCGACGGGTGGCAGGTCGACGAGACGGCGGGCGAACGAGCCGGCCGGGAACGCCACGTCCAGCGGGATCCCGTGGGGCACGCCCGGGATGCCGCGCTCCATGGCCTCGATCGCCGCGGAGTTGAGGTCGTCCGGCACGACCGCGTCGAGGCGGAGGAACCCCTGTGCCGCGAAGCGCGCCATCAGCACCGAGGACAGCAGGTGGCTGGTGGTTGTCATGCGTTCGACACTAGGTGCGCAACGTTGCCGTGTAGTGGGTTGTGTTCACCATTAGTGGTAATTTTTCACCATGGACCACGTGGCCGTCCGGCTGGACGCGCCGCCGGTCGTCGCCAACCTGGGCGTGGCCGTGCACGGTGTGGCAAGCCGTCGTGACGAGTTCCTGCTGCCCGAGCTGTGGCAGCTGCACCTGTACGGCTACACCGCCGAGCTGACCGTCGGCGGCACGACGCACCCCATCCGACCGGGGCACGTGAGCCTGGTCCCACCGGGCGTGCGGGTGGCCTACCGCTACCAGGGCCGGTCCGAGCACCTCTACGCGCACCTGCGCCTGCCGGGGAAGGGCCCGGCGCTGACCGTGCCGGTCATGCAGCACGCGGGCGTCGACACACCGCTGCTCTCCGGCCTGCTGCGGCACGCCATCGCGATCGCACCCACGGCCGAGGTGATGGCGGCCGCGGAGGTCTGGACCGTGCTGTGGCGGGTGGCCGACCTGGCGGCGTCCGGGAAGCCGGGCGGCGCGGTGGCCGCGGCCGTCGCGTACGTCGAGGCGCACCTGGCCGGGCCGCTGACCGTGCCGGGGGTCGCCGCGGCGGCCGGGGTCTCGCACAACCACCTGACCAGGCTGTTCCGCGCCGAGACCGGGCACACCGTGGTGGCCTACATCCGACGGCGCCGGCTGGAGCGGGCGCGCCACCTCCTGCGCGAGTCGACGTTGCCCATACCGGCGGTCGCGGCGGCGGTGGGATTCGGCGACCTCCAGGCGTTCAACAAGGCTTGCCGCCGCGAGCTGGGCGCCTCACCGCGCGCCGTGCGAGCAGGAGCGGTGGGCCGGCGCACGGGTGCGTCGGCCCACCGGGCACCGCGCCGGTCGTCGGGACCTCGCGCCGACTGAGCGGACGGTCATTCCGCCGCGACGATCCGCCACTCCTGGTTGGCGCCGCCGGTCGTGGGCCACTGGACGACGCGGGCGCCGTCGGCGGTCGAACCGCCCTCCACGTCCGCGCACAGGCCGCTGCGCACGTTGACGATGCGGTGGTGGCCGCCGCCCGCGTCGACGAGCCGCCACCACTGGTTGTCGCCGCCGGTGTCCTGCCACTGGTCGAGCTGGACGCCCTGGCCCGACCCTCCCGGGCTGTTGAGCACGCGTCCGCTGTGCCGGGCGGCGAGGCGGAACGAGCCGTCGGGGTTGGGGAGGAACCGCCACTGCTGGTTGGTGCTGCCCGTCGGGCTCCACTGGATGACCTTGCCGCCGTCGGCGGTGCTACCGCCGTTGACGTCCAGGACCTTGCCGCCCGCCCGGTTGACCAGCCGGCACCACCCGGTCGGCAGGGACGGGGCCGGGAGGAACACGGTGATGTCCGTGCGCTGCCCGGCGGTGAGCGTGACCTTCCGGGCGTGGCTGCCCAGGGGCGACGCCGCCACGGGCGCCGAGGTGGTCACCGACGCCATCCCGGGCCGGCTGATCAGGGTGACCTCCTGGCCGACGTCCGAGGTGATCGACAGCACGGCCGTGCGGGCGGTCAGGTCCCAGCCGAGGCGGTGGACGCGGATCCGGCCGCGGGCACGCACACCGGTGATCGCGCCCTTGGTCAGCTGCACGGGCAGCGCCGGGAGGATCTCCAGCACCCCGGGCCGGGAGTAGACCAGCGCTTCGGCCAGCACGCCCGGGATCGCGTTGGCGGCGTCGGCGTTGTAGATGTCCAGGTCGGGGTTGTGCGAGGTCATCAACGACCTGAAGACCATGTTGTTGCCGATGATCTTGCGCAGGTTCTGGTAGACCTTGCCGCCGTCCTTGAGCCGCGCGCCGGCCAGGGCCCGGTGCAGGCTGCCGTGGGCGGAGATGTTCTGGTCGCCGCGCAGTTCCAGCGCGCGCAGCGCCGGGCGGACGAGTTCGGGCTTCTCCTCGGGGTTGATCTCGTGCAGCGGCCACGCGCCGTAGAGGTGGTGGACGTGGCGGTGGTCGTACCGGTCGCCCAGGCTCGGCCAGGACCACTCGGCGAGCGCGTTGTCGCCGTTGATCCGGTAGGCGGGGATCTTGTTCAGCAACGCCGTCCAGCGCGCGACGCCGAGGCCCGGGCCCTGCTCGACACCAAGGGCGTTGGCCGCGGCGATCGCGGCCTGGAGGGCGTGCTTGCCCGCCATGACGTCGCCGGTCGCGTTGACCGACAGCAGGACGCCGGTGTTGCCGGGGCTGTTCTCCATCGAGAACGACGGCGCGAAGACCACCTTGCCGTTCGAGTCGGTCCGGGTCAGGAAGTCCTCGTAGAACAGCGCGAGCTCCATGAGCGCGGGACCGAGCTTGTCCCGCAGGAACGCCTGGTCGCCGGTGACCTCGTAGTACTCGATCAACGGGTAGAGCAGCCAGTCGGCGCCGCCGGTCCAGGTGTGGCCCGGGAAGCCCGCGTCGAAGTGGAGCATGTGGCCGTACTCGCCGTCGGTGCGCGACGGCGCGAGGAAGCCCCGGGCGCCGTAGAGGTTGCGCGCGTTGGTGCGCCAGTGGCCGAGTTGGCCGAGGACCAGGGCGAAGTAGCCCTGCATGGCCTCGGTGGTGTCCAGGATGTTGCCGCCCGCGACCTGGAGGTTGACGTTGGCGTCGGTGGTGAAGTCGTCGGCCCACGCGCCGGACCACGTGCCGGTCCAGATGCCGGTCAGCCGGGGCGGCAGGATGCCGCTGGAGCTGATGAAGAGGTATCGGCCCGAGTCGTAGAGGCGTTCCAGCAGGGCGATGTCGATGACGTTCCGGTCGGCGTTCTGCCGGGCGATCAGCTCGCCGGTGGACAGCCGCCGGTCGGCGTCGGACACGTTCAGGTCCAGACGCGAGCGGTCGTAGACCTCGGTGTGGATCGCGGTGTGCCGGGAGCGCAGCGCCGGGTAGTCGGCGGCCAGTGCGGCCAGCTGGGCGTGCAGCGGTCGGGAGTCCCAGGCGGTCGACGACTCGTACCGGTCGAGCTTGGTGAGCAGCAGCAGCCTGGTCGCCCCGGTCACGACGACGGTCGACCCGTTCGCGCTGACGGTGCCGCCGGTCGGGACGACCCGGGTGACGCCCTCGTAGCCGAAAGCCCCCTGCCCCGCCGGGTAGGTGCCGCGCAGGTTCAGGTAACCCGAGCCGCCGGCGACCGTGGCCAGGGTGCGGTAGACCAGGCTGTTGGGCACCCCGTCCAGCGCGGTGACGACGCTGAGCGTGACGTCGACGGTCCGGCCGGGAGCCGGCAGCAGCTCGTGCACGACCACGCGGTCGGCCCGGGAGGTGAACGCGCGGCGGGTCCAGGTGCCGCTGCCGTCGGTCCACGTCGAGGTGACCTCGCCGGTGCGGAAGTCGGTGATGCGGGCGTAGTTGTCGACCGCCGTCAGGCCGGCGGTGGAGATCCGCAGTTCGTAGGCCGGGTGGTAGGTCTGCGTCCAGCGCAGCGACCACCCGGCCGAGAAGTCCCGGTTCGCCCCGGCGTAGTCGCCGGCGATGGCCTTGTCGCGCACCCCCGGCAGCCGGCCGGCGATCACCGGCGGGGTGAGGGAGCGCGTGCCGTTCGGCAAGACCAGCCGGTGGTGGTTGAAGATCACCTTCTCCAGCGCGGGCGCGCCGTACAGCAGTGCGCCGCACTCGCCGTTCCCGGTGAGGAAGCCGTCGGTCCAGGACGTGGCCTGACCGGTGTCGTAGATGCCGCGCTCGGGCAGGGTGACCTGCGGGGGCACGGCGGCGTCGGCCCGCCCGGCCGCCAGGACGCCGGGGAGGACGGCGGCGCCGGTCGTCAACGCGGTGAGGGCGAGGAAGCGCCGCCGGTCCACTGGACCGTCCATCACGCGAACTCCTTCGTGCGGTGGGAACAGGGATGCTCGTCGGTCGGGAGCACGGCGGCCGGGACCGAGGCACCGGACCCGAACCCGGCCTCGGACCCGGGCCCGGCCTCGGACCCGGACCCGGACCCGGACGAGCTCCCTCCGACACGACGAAGGCCCGGCTTCGACCCGCGTGCCCGTCGTGTCCGGGCTCGCGGGTCGAAGCCGGGCCTTCCTCCTGTGCTCAGGCCCGGTTGGCCGACTTCTCCAGCACCTGCATGAACGCGCGGGACCACAGGGGCAGGTCGGGCCAGCCGCGGCAGGAGACCATCGCGCCGTCCACGACGTCGGGCTCGTCGACGAACGTGGCGCCGGCCAGCTCCACGTCGAACTTCAGGGGCGGGTACGCGGCCGTGGTGCGACCTTGCAGGAGCCCCAGCGCGGCCGGCACCTGCGGGCCGTGGCAGATCGTGCCGACGGGGAGTTCGCGGTCGAAGAAGTGCCCGACGATCCGGGCCACGTCCGGGTCCGTCCGGATGTACTCCGGTGCCCGGCCGCCGGGGATCACCAGCGCGTCGTAGTCCGCGGGGTCCACGTCGCCGAACGCCAGGTCCACCGGCAGCAGGTGGCCCGGCTTCTCGGTGTAGGCGTCCCAGCCGGGCTCGAAGTCGTGCACCACGAGCTTCACCGCGCGCGTCGTCGGAGCGGTCACGATCGCCTCGTGACCGCCCTCGCGCAGGCGGAAGACCGGGTACATCGAGTCGAGTTCCTCGGCGGCGTCGGCGGTCAGGATCAGCACTCGCGCCATTGGCCACTCCACATCGGACAGTCGTCGGAGTTCACGGGATTCCGACCCAGCGTGGCACGGGATCGTTCGCGTTCACAAGGAGCAATGACCGATCGGCCGAATTGTTCGCGCCGGGTCTCCGCACACCCACGAACAATTCCAGGCCAGGGGGAGGCGCTAAATTCGTCGCGCATTTTTTAGCGACCGGCGAGCCTTGACAACCGAAATGCCGGCGGGCCCGACTCGCCGGCCGGGCTCGCCGGCCGGCGACCGGTGCCGCGATCGTCCGCCGTGGTCGGATCGTGAGCTCCGGTCCCACAAAGGGCGGAGGCCGGGCGGGGTGTGCGGGCTACGGTGCCCCCGGAGCAGGGCGAAGCGCGGCACGAGGAGAACTTCCGTGGATCCGAACGGCGAGGGATTACCGGTGCACGGCACGGGCGGCCGCGAACCCGGAGCGGGCCGCGAGCTGACCTTCGAGGAGATGCTCGCGCAGATGGAGGACTCGGACCCCGTCGACGGCGCGACGCACCAGGGTCGACCGACCCGCGCGCTGCCCACGCTCGCCGACGATGACGACACCATCTCCGTCGACGCGGGCCTGGGCGGGCTCGACCTGGACGGCATGCTGGCCGACATGGCCACGGCGTCGACGGGGGAGGCGCGGGCGGCGGTCCGGAAGCAGGCGGAGCGGCTGCTCAGGTCCATCACGGTCGACGCGGCGGCGGACCGGGGCTCCTCGCCGTCGGGTGAGAGCCCTCTGCCGGTCGTCGTGCACAACACGCTGGACGGCGCCCTGTTCGCCGCGTTCGACCCCGATGACCTGGCGATGACGGTCGACGACACCACCGAGGCGGGCATCATCCAGCTCGTCATCGCGGGCGGTGGGTACGGGATGACGGCGGCGACCCTGGCAGGGCCGGTCGCGAGCATCAAGACCCGCTACCTGGCGCTCTCCGACGGCCACGCGACCGTCGACCCGGAGGAGCCGCACGTCGTGATCCTGTCGACGATGCTGGCCGCCAAGCCGAAGTTGGCGTCGCTGTGCGACCGGGTCGCCGTGCCGGACCTCGACCTCCCGCTGCCCCAGGCGGCCGCGTTCGCGCACTTCCTGGAGGTCTACCCCGCGTTCTGGGGCAACCTCGTGCGGAAGGGGTGCACCATCGTGTTCAACTCCTCCCGCGCGAACAGCCGCGGTGGCGGGCTGTACGAACCGCGGGAGAAGACGATCTACATGTCCCTGCTGGGCGTCACGCCGCCCGGCGCGTTCGTCCGCCTGCTGGTGCACGAGACGGGCCACGCCCTGTTCGAGTCGACCCTCCTGGACGACCACCCCATGCCGCCCCTGCTGACCGCAGGCAAGGCGGACGGCCTGCCGTCCGAGTACGACCCCCTGCCGACCGGTGTGCACGAGGACAAGGACCTCACGCAGCTCGGCCACGAGGTCCAGCAGCTGCAGGACTACTGGGACCGCATGTCGGTGCACGCCAAGACCTTCTACCACGCCTGGCTGACGCTGCGCGATCACCGGCAGCACCTGCTCGGACTGGACCTGTGGCGCGACCCCAAGGGCAACCGCCTGTCACCCGGACAACGCCGGTCCTACCAGGCGGGCAAGTTCGACGAGTTCTGCGCCGAGGTGTTCATGCAGTACGCGATGGGCGACCTCCGCCCCCACCTGGTCACCCTCCTGGCCGATCCCGAGGTCGGGGACCCGGTGAAACTGGCGTGGCGCAACGCCTGGCAGGTCCTCGAAACCGTCGCCGCACCGCTGCTCCTCGGCCCTCCCCACGGCTGAGCACGGGTTCACCCGCCCAGCACAGCGCGGTACACGTCCTGGTAGGCCCGGGCCATCCGCTCCGCCCCGAACCGCTCCTCCGCGTCACGGCGGCAGTCGCGGGGGTCGACGTCCGCCAGCGCGGCGATCGCCGACGGGAGGTCCGCGGCGTCGTCCACCGCGTAGCCGTTGTAACCGTCCACGACGAGCTCCGCCGCCGACCCGCGGCGCAGGGCCACCACGGGCGTGCCGCACGCCAGTGCTTCCGGGATGACCATGCAGAACGGCTCCGGCCACTGGAACGGGCACAGCACGCCCGACGCCCCGCCGAGCAGCGCCGCCTTCTGCGCGAAGTCGGCGTGGCCGAACCACTCCACCCCCGGACCGAGCCGCGGCCCGACCTCCTGCTCGAAGTACTCCCGCTCCCGCGGCTCGGCGCACCGCCCGGCGACCACGATCCGGCGCCCGGCGGCACGGGCCGCGTCGATCGCCACGTGCACGCCCTTCTCCGGCGTGATCCGACCGAGGTACAGCAGGTAGTCGTCCTTCAGCGGGACATGGCGGAAAGCGTTCGTGTCGATCGCGTTGAACACCCGACCGACCCAATTCAGGTCCTCCGCGCACTCGATCTGGTAATCCGTGAGAGCGACCAGCGAGACCGCATCGCCGATGCGCCGGAGGTATTCGCCGAAGCGCGCGTGGACCGGGTTGTGTACGGTGTGGACGGTCGGCGCGGTGCGGGCGGGAGCGGCGAGCAGACCGGTGATGGTGTGCTCGTGGACGAGGTCGAGCCCGGCGTCGGCGACCGCCGCGGAGACCAGGGCGGTGTAGAGCAGTGCCGGGAACTCCCCGTCCTGACCGGGAACGGCCACCTCGTCGAAGACCCGCACCGCGTGCTGCGCCTTCGTGCCGTGCGGCCCGGCCGCGAACAGGGTGACCTCGTGACCGAGGTCCACCAGGCCGTCGACCAGGGTGGCGACCACGCTCTCGATGCCGCCGTAGCCGTCCGGCGGAATCGACAGCCAGGGTGGCGCCACCATCCCGATCCGCAACGGCCGTCCGCTTTCCCGCACCCGTGACTCCTCCGCTAAGTGAACCGGGCGGTCCGCCGGAGCGTGAATCCGCCTTACCGGCCCGAGTGGTAAGATTTACCGGCGCTCGCACGCCAACCTCCGTCGAACAGTTCCCCCTCTTCACGATTGGCCACAAGATGACTTCACCCGAAGGCGTTCTCTTCGCCACTGCGGAGGACAGCTACCGCGCCGCCTCCCTGGAATTGAAGAACGCTTTCGGCCGGCAGACCGACATCAAGCGGGTCGGCCCGGACGAGGGAATGGTCGTCGGCCTCACCGCCGCGCAGGTCGCCGAAGCCTGCCGGAATGCCGAGATCGTCTTCATCAAGCACCTGACGAACCAGGTCGCCCACGTCACGGGCGCCGACCAGGCCGATCCGGCGGCGATCAGCCGGGTGGCGCGCGAGGTCGTGTCGGGGCTCGACCTCGGTGACGGGCACGGGCTCGCGGTGCAGGCCTGGGCCAGCGGCTCGCCGCGGATGGGTTACACGTCGGGGGAGTTGTTCACCGCCATCGCCGAATCGTTGGGCGAGGACGGCGTCCGGGTCGGTCGCGCCGGCGAGCCCGTCGTGCTGTCCTGCTGCATCACGCCCGAGGGCGTGCGCCTGGGCGTGAACACCGCCGCGGACAGCCTCACCGACTGGCCGGGCGGGCGCGTGCGGCTGGCGCGGGACCCGGCGCAGGTCTCCCGGGCCGAGTTCAAGCTCGAAGAGCTGTTCCAGGTGTTCCCCTCGGACCTGCCGACCGGCGGCCGCGCGGTCGACCTGGGCGCGTCCCCCGGTGGCTGGACGCGGATCCTGCGGACCAAGGGCTTCGACGTGTGGGCGGTCGACCCGGGCGACCTCGCGCCGCAGCTGACGGGCGACCGCCGGGTGCACCACGAGCGCACGACCGCGGGCGAGTTCTTCCGCCGCTCGAACCGGGCGTTCGACGTGGTCGTCAACGACATGCGGATGGACCCGGAGCTGAGCTGCGAGGTGATGCTCGACGCGGCGACGCACCTGCGACCCGGCGCGATCGCGATCCTCACCCTCAAGACGGGCACGTACCGCCCGGTGGAGGTGGTGGACCGCTGCCGGCGGCTGCTGCGCAAGCGCTACGACATCACCTTCGCCCGTCAGCTGCACCACAACCGCCACGAGCTGACGGTGGTGGCCACCCGCCGGGCCTGACCGACCCGGCACCGACCTCGGCCCGGCAGCGACCTCGACACGGCGCTCACCTCCCGGTCGGGGCGGACGCGGCCGGTCCGGTCAGCGCGACGAGCGCCGCCAGGGACATGCCCTCCACCGTCGTCACGACCGCGTCGGCCTCGGCGAAGTCGAGCGACGCCGTGACCGGGCCGGGCACGGCCACGCAGCGCAGTCCCGCCGCCTTCGCCGCCCGCACCCCCAGGGGCGCGTCCTCGACGGCGAGCGCGCGCCCGGGATCGACGCCCAGCCGGGCGACCGCGGCGGCGTACGGCTCCGGCGCCGGTTTCCGCTCCCGCACGTCCTCGCGGCACACCACGACGTCGAACTCCGACGCGAGGTCGAGCCGGGCGAGGTGGCGGCCGACCCAGTCCCGGCCCGAACTGCTGACCACGCCGGTGGGCACGCCGTGCCGGCGCGCGTCGGCGATCAGCTCCCGCACACCCGGCCTGGTGTCCAGCAGGCTCGCCATGCGCAGGTTGGTCGACCTGATCAGGTCGGTCACGGCCCGGCCCTCCCCGGCACGTTCGGCCAACGCGGCCGCGACCCGGTCCTCCAGGGGAAGCGGAGGGGAGTGGAAACCGGCGCGCAGGTACTCCGTGCGCCCGAACGGCACGCCCAGCGCCCGGAACACCTCCTGCCAGCTCGTCAGCAGCGTGGTCTCGGTGTCCACCAGCACGCCGTCGAAGTCGAACAGCACGGCGTCGCACGGCCGACCGCCGGTCACCACGACGGTCCCGCCCAGTGACCGCCCGAGACCAGGTCGTCCCGCAGTCGCCGCCACGGCTCCAGGTCGGGGCCGAGGAACGGGCGCAGCAGTTCCCGCTGGTCCAGGAAGGGCTTGCCGCGCAACGACCCGTGCAGCAGGTCCGCCAGGAAGATCACCGTCACGTCCACGACCGGTTCGCCCGTGAGCAGCACCTGCGCCGACACGTCCACAGTGGACAGGCTGCGCACGCCGGCGGCGGTGCCGACGACCACCCGGACCTCGGGACGTCCGCCGCACCCGTCCACCACCGCGCGGATCGTCAGACCCGACATCAGCACGTCGTCGAGCACGCAGATCCGCCCGCTCAGGCCGGACACGTCATCGGCCAGGCGCACCGACCCGGTGCGCCCGTCGTCGTCGTGCACGCGGGTCGTGCGCACGTGGACGACGGGCTTGGCTGCGGCGCGCGCCGGATCACGTGCCCACAGCCGCACCGGCCGGGTGCCGACCAGGACGTAGCAGTCCGCGTCCACGGCCGCCGTTCGCGCCCACAGCCGCTCGAACTCGGCGAAGTCCAGCCACGTGAGCACCGCCGGGACCGCCTCGGCCTGGCGTCGCACGACCCGGCGCACGTGCGCGTCGAGGCGTTGCTCGTCCGCGCACGCGCCCATGAGGGGCAGGTCGTTGATGAGGTACAGGTCCACCGGTCGCGCCTACCGCGTCCCCGTCACCGGCTCGATGCCGAGCCGGTAGCGCTCCAGCGCGGGCTCGAACACGTCCTCGAAGTCCACGTTGCGGTGCTGGTAGCAGCGGAAGCAGCCGTGGAAGGCGCGTTGGTCGGCGCGGTGCGGGTCCGCGTGCCAGCGGCGCAGCTCCTGCCAGCGCGGACCGTTCCAGATGTCCTCCACGCTCGCCTGCCCGGCGTGGCCGAGGCTGTAGTGCTGCATGATCGGACCGACCAGGTGGTCGCAGTAGCCGACGCTGCCGTCGTAGCCCACGGTGAGGTACGACCACGGGTGGATGCACGTCGAGCTGTTCTTCAACGCGGGCACGCAGTGGCCGAGGGACGTGCCGGCGAACAGGTCGACACCCAGCTCGGCGGCCACCTCGCGCGCCTCGTCGACGGCGCGGTCCACCTCGACCTCCCGGCCGTGCAGACCGGTCGGATCGCCCTCCGCGACGGTCACCGCGTTCAGCACGATCTGCGGGACGCCCACCTCGGCGGCGTAGCGGACGAGCCCGGCCAGCTCGGGCACCGTGACCGGCTGGACGGTGGCGACGATGCGCAGCGAGTCGGCCGGTTTGCCGTTGCGGGCGAACCCGTCGACCAGCCGGCGCAGGTTCTCGGTGATCAGGGGCAGCTTCGCGCCCTTGCGGGCCTCGCCGAGCGGACCCTGTTGCGCCGCGTCCAGCGAGACGTCGACCATCGCACCGACCTCGGTGAGCAGGTCCAGGGTCGCGGGCTTGCGGAACGACAGGTTCGTGACGACCCGGCACCGGGCGCCGTGGGCCGCGACCTCCCGGACGATGTCGTCGACGTCGGACACGAGGAGGCTCTCGCCCCAGCCCCGGATGTCGACCATCTCCGCGGTCGGGAACAGCTCCTCGGCGATGTGGGCCAGGACGTCCCGGTCCATCTCACGTTCGCGGTAGCCGATGGCCCGGTCCCGGCACATCGGGCACTGGAGGTTGCACCCCTGGGTGAGCTCGACCAGCACGTAGCGCGGCTTGCTGCGCAGCACCAGGGCGCCGGCGCGGCTCTCCTCCAGGTTGAGCGCGGCGTTGCGGGCTCTGCGGGTGTCCGGTGAAGCGGTGTCCGTGAGCACGTGGAGCTCCTTCCGGCCCGATCACGGGCTTGTCGATCAGCTGCGGGGGTCTCGCCGTCGTGGGACGGCCTGGTGGAGGGGGGGAACGCCGGTGCCTTCAGCCGGCGTGCCGCCCGACGGCGGCCCGGTAGGCGGCCAACTGCGCGTCGACCGGACGCGCCGACTGGAACGAGCGGATCCACCGCGCCGCGCCGCCGCCCAGGTCGCACCGGGTCACCCGGTCGGTCATCGCCCGGATGGCCGCCACCAGGTCGGCGACGGAGCCGGGCCGCACCAGCAGCCCCGTGCGGCGGTGGCGCACCACGTCGGGGAGCGCGCCGACGGAGGAGGCGATGACGGGCAGCCCGGCGGCGTAGGCCTCCAGGACCACGTACCCGAACGTCTCGGTCCAGGTCGACGGGCACAGCAGCACGTCCGCCCGCCGGTACAGGTCGTGCCGGCGGGCGCCGTGCACCGGGCCGTGGAACGTGATGCGCCGGTCGCGCTCGGCGGACCCGGCGACCAGCGGGGCGAGCAGGCCGTCCCCCGCCACGTCGAGTCGCAGGTCCAGGTCGCGCAGCGCGTGCACGGCCGCCAGCAGCTCACGCACCCCCTTGTAGTTGTCCAGCCGGCCCACGAACAGCAGGCGCAGGGGGCGATCGCGCGACTCGGCGGCCTTTCGGCGCGCGATCCGTTCCGGGTCACCCCACTCGAACGGCACGGACAGGGGCACGACGCTGGCCGGCACACCGGCGAAGTAGCCGTCGCGCCGATAGGCGTCCAGCGCGAACCGCGACGGCGCGCAGACGTGGTGCACGGTCGTGGACAGCCGCCGGTGCCACTCCTTCAGGGCGGTCACCGGCCACGGGCGCTTCGAGTGGATCTTCTCGGGCCGGTCGTCGCGCAGGTAGGCGTTGAAGTTCCACAGGGAGAACAGCTCGTGCACGGTCTGCACGACGGGGAGCCGGTGCGCGCGCAGCACCGGCAGCACGGCCGGGGTCAGCCTGCGCAGCATGTGGACGTGGCACAGGTCCGGGCGGAACCGGCGGACCGCGGCGTGCACGCGGCGGCGCACGAACGGGTTGTGGATCGCCAGCGTCTGGTTCACCGCGTGCCGGACGGCGCTCCTCGTGCCGGACGGCAGGCGCGGCGGCTTGATCCGGTGGACCTCGATGCCGTCCAGCGTCGTCACGTCGTCCTCGTCGCCCTGGCACAGCACGGCGACCGTGCGGCCCTCGTCGCGCAGGGCGTGGGCCAGGAGGCGCGTGTGGACCTGCGTACCCCCGACCGTGCCGTCCTCGTAGTTGCCGTTGACCAGCAGCACCTTCCCGATCGGGTCGGCCGGCGCCGCGCGGCTCATGGCGCTCCTCCTGCCGGCACGTCGTCCTCGGGGCCGAACTCGACGTGCGGCAGGAGGATCTCCCGGTCGGTGTGCAGCAGGTGCTGAGGCCAGTGCCAGTGCCGCAGGTGCAGCTCATCGCCGGTGCTGCGGAACGAGTGCGGTGTCCCGGGAGCGATGACGTAGAGGTCGCCGGCGGTCAGCGGGAACGCCTGGCCGTCGACGGTGATGTAGCCGGTGCCCCGGTCGATCATCGTCAGCTGCCCCATGACGTGGTGGACGACGAGCGGCCGGCCGCTGTCCGGGGTGAGCACCTGCAGGGGCTCGCCGAGGTGCGTGAACATCTCACGCACGGCCGGCAGCACGGGTTCTTCGATGCGGAGTCGTTGGAACATCCCTGTCCTCAATCCATGCTCGCAGTGCCGCAGACGTTGATGGTCTGGCCGTTGACGGCCCGCCCGACCCCGGTGCCGAGCCACACCACGACCTCGGCCACCTCGTCGGCGTCGAGGAGCCGGCCCAGTCCGGTGCGGGCCGCCATGGCCGCCTCGTAGGCGCCCGGGTCGAGGCCGTTGCGCCGGGACAGCTCCGCCCGGCCCGCGGTCGCCAGCGCGGTGGCGACCGCGCCGGGACAGACGCAGTTCGCCCGCACACCCGAGGACGCGTGCTCGTCGGCCACGCTCTGCGTGTAGGCGATCAGACCCGCTTTCGCCGCGCTGTAGGTCGGCAGGTACCGCACGCCCCTCCGCCCGGCCGTGGACGCGACGTTGACCACCGCACCCTCACCAGCAGCGCACATGCCGGGCAGCACCGCGGCGCACAGCAGCATCGGCGCGGTGAGGTTGAGCGTCACGTCGCGCTCGACCCGCGCGTGGTCGAGCTCCGCCGCGGCGACCGGATCCGCGCCACCGGCGTTGTTGACCAGCAGCGACACCGGCCCGGAGCCGGCGGCCAGCTCCGTGACGGCCGCCGCGGCCGCCTGCGCGCCGCGCGGGTCGGCGAGGTCGTGCCGCAGGAACGCGACCCGGCCGTCGACGTCCGGGGCGTGCAGGCCGATCGCGACGCAGTCGTAGCCGGCGGAGACCAGGCGCCGCAGCGTGGCGAGGCCGATCCCGCGCGACGCACCGGTCACCACGGCAACCGGCGTCACGGTGCCACGCCGTCGATCCAGGCCCGCAGGCTCGCGGGCGCCTCGTCCGGGCTGCACCGCACCTCGACGCCCACGGTCCCCGGCGTCGCGATAGCTTCCCGCAGCACGTCCTCGACGTCCTCCGGTCGCTCGACCACGAACGTGCGCAACCCCATTTCGGCCAGCCAGCGGTGCAGCCGCAGGTCCGGGACGTCCGAGCCGACCACGTCGCCGTCGAACGCCATGGCCTGGTTGATGCGCACCCGCGCGTGGGACCGGTTGTTGAACACGATGACGAGCAGGTCCAGGCCGTGCTCGGCGGCCACCGACAGCTCCGTGCCGTGCATGAGCAGCGAGCCGTCGCCGGTGACGCACACCGTGCGCCGGTCCGGCCGGCCGAACGCCATGCCGACCGCCGCGCCGATCGCCCAGCCCATCGCGCCGATGCCGCAGTTGAGCTGGAGGCCGTCGGCGACGGGGGAGTGGTGCAGGGACAGGGTGTCCAGCCAGTGGTTGCCCGCGTCCGGCAGCACCACGGCGTCGCGCGGCAGCAGGTCCGCCAGGCGTGCGATGGTGCCCGACATCGACGGCGCGCCGTCGTGGTCGTGCGGCTGCACCTCGGCGGCCCGGCGGCCGCGGTCGCGGAAGCGGGCCACGACCGCCCGTGCGTGCTCCGACCTCGCGGCGGCGTGCGGTGGAGGAGCCGATCGCTGGGCCTGCGCCACGGCGTCGGACAACGCGGGCGCGATGACCGCGAGGTCGCCGTGCAGCGCGATGTCGGGGCGGACCCGCAGGCGCAACTGGTCGGCGTCGACGTCGGCGCGGACGAGCGTCGCGCCCTCGAACACCGGCAGCACCGGCTCCGCGTAGTACGACGACATGCTCGCGCCGAGCGCCACGACCACGTCGGGCCGGTAGTCCCGGACGAACGCGGGTGCGTCCGACCGCTGGCCGGGCCCCAGGTGGCACGCGAGCAGCGGGTCGTCCGCGGCGAGCGCGGAGATCGCCTTGGTCGTCGTCACGACCGGTGCCCCGATCTCCTCGGCCAGCCGCGCCACGTCGGCGCCGACACCGGCGCGGGGCACACCCCACCCGACGAGCAGCAGCGGCCGTTGCGCACCGGCGAGCAGCTCGGCGGTGTCCCGCAGCGCGCCGGGCGCCACCGGCAGGGTGGTCGATGCCCGCTCGACGCCGTCCGGCACCGGGATGTCCTGCGACTGCAGGTCGACGGGGATGCTGAGGTGCACCGGTCCCGGCCGGCCGGAGAGGGCGAGGTCGATCGCCGTGGCGATGAGGAACGCCGCGTTGGCCGAGTCGACGACCTCGATCGACTTCTTGGTGATCGGCGCGAACAGCGCCGCGGGCGACACCGCCCGGTCGAGCACGTAGGACTCCAGGAACGCGCCCCGGCCGAAGCTCGCGGTCGGCGCCTGACCGGTGATCACCAGCATGGGCAGCGAGTCGCGGTAGGCGCACGCCACACCGGTCACGCAGTTGGTCATGCCGGGGCCGCTGGTGGCGAGCACCACGCCCAGCCTGCCGGTCGCGCGGCTGTAGCCGTCGGCCATGAACGCGGCGCCCGACTCGTGCCTGGAGAGCACGATCCGCGGTGATTTCTTGAACTCCTGCCAGATTGGCATGACGAAGTAGCCGGGGATGCCGAAGGCCACCTCGACGTCGTGCGCGGACAGTTGTCGGTGGACGTACTCGCTGAGGATCATCGGACCGCCTCCGGGTCGGTGGGTACGTGCTCGCGGATGCCGGTGAAGCGCCCGTAGCGGGCGATGCGCTCGTAGACGTCCCTGGCCTCGGCCAGCAGCGACCGCGTCTCCGACAGCGGTGCGGACCGGCGTCCGCCCGCCCAGCGCCGTTCGACGCGGCGTGCGCGGTCGAGCAGGTCCCGCACGTCGAAGTCGGGGTCGAAGTGGAGCTCGCCCGCCGCCGCGGCGGCCACGCCGACCGGCATGACCCGCTCGATGTCGGGGTGCAGGTCGACCAGCCGGACCGCCGACCGGCCCAGTTCGACCGACCGCGCCAGCACCGACGCGGGCGCCAGCGGCTTGTGGTGGTAGACCCTGGCCGGTTCGAGGTCGAACGAAAGTCCGTCCCGCTCCGCCCGGATCGCGAACTCGACGTCCTCGTAGCCGTACGCGGTGAACCCCGGGTCGAACCCGCCGAGACCGAGGAAGTCCTCGCGCGGCACGGCGAAGCAGCAGGACACGAAGTGGCGGAACTGGAGCGGGCCGAGCCGGCGCTGCGAGCGGTAGGCGCGGAAGTACGCGGCGACGTCGAACAGGTGGGTGCCCAGGCCGCGCGGCTCGTCGGGCGGGAACACCACGTCGGCCATCACCAGGGTGCGCGGGAGCGCGGCCGATGCCTTCGCCACCCGCCGCACCGCGCCGGCGGCGAACCGCACGTCGGAGTCGGTGAACAACAGCGTCGCGCCGCGCGCGAGGTGCGCGCCGACGTTGCGGGCGAGCCCGCGGTTCGCGGTCGACACGCACGTGTAGAGGACGGGGAACGGGAGGTCGGCGGTGCGCAGCCACCCGGCGTTGTCCGGTGTGGGGTTGTCGACGACCACGACCTCGACGCGCGGACCGTCGCCGACCTGGCCGGCCACGGAGGCGAGCAGGCGGCGCAGCGGTCCACTGCGCGCCCGGACGGGGACGACGATCGACACGTCGGGCACGCGTGGGTCGGGCGTGCCGACCACGTCGACCTGCGGATCGGTTGTGCCGACCAGACGGACGCCCCGGCCGGCCACGTCGACCTGCCGGTCGGCTGTGCTGACCAGGCCGACGCCCTGCCCGGGCGCGGCGGCCACGTCGGCCTGCCGGTCGGCTGTGCCGATCAGGCCGACGTCTCGGCCGGGCGTGCCGGCCACATCGACCTGCGGGTCGTTTGTGCTGACCAGACCGACGTCTCGGCCGGGCGTGCCGGCCGCGTCGATGTGCGAGTTGGTCGTGTCGGTTACCTCGACGCCCCGGCCGGACGCGGTTGAACGGCTCATCGGTGCGCCTCGCGCAGCCGGTCCGCCCCCGCCGCGCCGCGGTGCAGGTCGGCGACCTCGTGGAGCGCGGCGGCCATGCGTCGCATGTCCTCCTCGCGTCCCGCGGCGACGCGGATGTGCCGGGGGAACCCCAGAGCGGCGAGCGACTTCACCGCGATGCGCCGCCGGGCGAGTTCGGCCGTGAGCTCGTCGGCGGGCAGGGGGCTGCGCACCAGCACGAAGTTCGTCTCCGACGGCAGCGCCTCGGCCCAACCCGTCTCGTCCACCGCGCGGCGGAACCCGCCGAGCACGGCGCGCGTCCCGCGTGCCACCGCCGCGGTGAACGCCGGGTCGCCGAGGCTGGCCTCGGCGGCCGCGAGGGCGACCCGGTTGACGTTGAACACCAGCACGTTCTTCAACCGGCGCAACTCCCGCGCCAGGACGGGTGTCGTCACGGAGTAGCCGCAGCGCAGCCCGGCCAGGCCGTGGATCTTGGAGAACGTGCGCAGCACGACCACCGGCAGCCCCTGCCGCACGTACCGCACCCCGGAACTCGCCCGATCGGGTCCGGCGTACTCGATGTACGCCTCGTCCAGCACCAGCACACCGCCCGCCGACGCCACACCCTCGACCACGGTCCGCAACTCGGCCGCGGTCAGGGCCGACCCGGTCGGGTTGTGCGGGTTGCACACGTAGACCACCACCCCCGGTGCGGCGGCCGCCACGACCCGCTCGACGTCCACACGACCCGCCGCGAGCGGCACGGTCGTCAACGGCGACCGCGCCGCACCGACCGCGTTCGCGTGCCCGGCGTAGGTCTGCGCGCTGACGACCCCGCCCGCGTCCGGTGTGGACAGTGCCAACGCGGACAACAGCAGCAGTTCGTCCACCCCGTTGCCGACCACGATGTGATCCCGCGTCACCCCGTGCACCCGCGCGACGGCCTGCGCGAGCGAGGTCGCGTCGGCGTCGGGGTAGCGCTCGGCGTCGGCCAACGCCGCCTCGGCGGCCACCCGGGCGGCCGGGCTGCACCCGAAGGCGCTCTCACTCAGGCTGAGCCGCAGCCACCCGTCGTCGAACGGCCCGGACTGCGGGGGCACGAACAGGGGCAGCCGCGGCTGCGGCACCGTCGGCACCGGTGTCGAACGCGGGGACACGGTGATCAACTCCTCGTTCCGGAAGGGGTGCTCGCGGCCGGTTGGCGAAGGGGTTCGGCCCCGCCCGCCGCGGTTCGCCGGCCGGCGTGGTGGGTCAGCAGGTCGGCACGCCAGTCGGCGCCGTCCGGCCACAGGACGCGCACCTGCGAGCGGTAGCGCTCCACGGCGGCCAGCTTGGTGGCGAGGTGCGTCCCGCGGACCGGGCGGGCGGTGACGGGCCCGGCCGGTGCCGGGGTGCCGAGCGCGTACGGCAGGTCTTCCCACAGGTGCGGCGTGATGCCTTCCCCGGCGCACGCGGTTTCCACCGCGGTCCGGCAGAGGCGGTGGTCCACGTGGCCGCCGAGCGCCAGGCACGTCCACACCGCGGCCGGCCGGATCACCCGCAGCAGGCGTTGCACGTGCCGGGCGACCTCCGCCGCCACCGCGGGCTCGGGCGGCCACCCCGGGTCGAGCGACGCGCCCGGCCGGTCGTAGAGCCACCCGCTCGGGCCCCGCCGGTACAGGCAGTCCGGCACCGGCAGGTGCACCACCTCGACCCCGAGCACCGCGGCGGCGTCCCGGTCCTCGGCCCGGCGGGCGGCCACGCCGTCGTCGCCCAGTCCGCAGTGCCGGTGGAACGCCCGGCCCGCCGGCGACAACGGCTCGGGCGGATCACCGGCGAACACCGTGCACACGACGACCTTCCCCTCGGACTCGACGACCGCCGCGAGGGACGCGCCGACGGACAGCACGGCGTCGTCCAAGTGCGGCGAGAACACCATCAGCACGTCCACGCGGCCCTCCCCGGCAGCTGCGGTCACGGATTCGCGAACGACTTCTCGCTCAACGTGAACAGATCGGCGTAGCCACCACCCCTCGCCATCAACTCGGCGTGGGTGCCGCTCTGGACCAGCCGTCCGCCCTCCAGCACGAGGATCAGGTCGGCGTCGGCGACGGTGGAGAAGCGGTGCGACACCACGACGGTGACGCCGCCCGTCGCCGCCGCGACCGCCCGTGCCCTCGCCAGGTACCGGCCGAAGACCTCCCGTTCGCTGGGCGCGTCGAGCGACGCCGTCGGCTCGTCGAGGACGAACAGCACGGGAGCCGGGCGCATCGACGCGCGCGCCAGCGCGGTCTTCTGCCACTGCCCCTCGGACAGCTCCAGCCCGCCGAACGCACGACCCAGCCGGGTGTCGAGGCCGTCCGGCAGCCGTTCGAGCAGACCGGCGCCACCGGCGGACACCACCGCCTCCCGCACCGCGTCGCGGTCGTCGATGCGGGGCAGGTCGCCCAGCCCGACGGCCTCGCGGAACGGCACCTCGAACCGGCCGAAGTCCTGGAACGCGGCGGCGGTGGCCCGCCACCACGACCGCCGGTCCAACCGGTCGAGGTCCTCGCCGTCGACCCGGATCGTGCCGCTGGTCGGTCGGTGGAACCCGCACAGCAGCTTGACCAGCGTCGACTTCCCCGACCCGTACTCGCCCACGATCGCGACCGTGCTGCCCGCCGGGAGGTCGACGGTCACGTCGTGCAGCACGTCCCGCCCGGTGCCCGGGTAGCGGTAGCCCACGCCGTGCAGGCCGATGCCCTGGCGCAGCCGGTCGGGAGCGGGCACTCCGGCGCCCTCACGCTCGTGCCGCTCCGCGTAGGCCCGCAGCCACAGGTACGGCTCCAGGAGCCGCCCGGCGCCCGCGGTCTCCGCCGCGCGGTCGACCGTCCGCTGCACGGTGGTGCGCAAGGTGACCGCGATCGTCGTCAACAACACCACATCGCCCGCCGAGGCGTGCCCGACGCGTGCCTGGTGCACGACCAGCGCGACGGTGCCGACGAAACCGGCCGTGAACACCACCCACCCGCCGAACCGCCACGCGGCACCGGTCGCCTGCGCGCGGACGCGGGCGCGGTGCGTCAGGTCCCACTCCCGTTCCGCGCGGTCGACCAGTTCGGCCGCCGTGCCACCGAGCCTGACCTCCTTGTGCGCGTGCGCCGAGGTCAGCAGCGAGAAGAGCTGCCGGTGCAGCCGCAGCCGCCAGGCGGTGTCGACCTCCGCCCGGGTGATCGCGCGCCTGCCGCGCACGTCGAACCACAACGGGATCGCGGCGAAGGCGAGCAGCCCGAGCAGCGCCGGGTGCACGGTGCCGAGCAGGAGGAGCACGATGCCCAGCCGGGCGAGGTTGAGCAGGCCGTCCAGCGCGCCCCACGCGCCGTCGACGATGCTCCAGGCGGCGCCGCGCAGCACGGTCACGCGGTCGAGGTACTCGGGTTTCTCCAGGTGGTCGGTGTCCTCCAACGCGCACACCGCGCCGACGATCTCGGCGTCCAGGACGGTCAACCCGACCCTGGAGACGACCTCGGTGCGGTAGGCGTTGGCCAGCACCTCGATCGTGGCGTTGAGCGCGAACGCCACCGCGCCGACGACCGCCGCGACCACGACCGCGTCGGGCACCCCGCGCCCGGACGCGTCGATCGCCTCGCGAGCGGCGAGACCGGTGGCGGGGAGCGTGACCAGACCGGCCAGCCGGCACAGCAGCGCCGCCCTGGTCAGGCCCGGTCGGACCCGGTGGCACCGACGCAGTACGTCGAGCCACACCGCCACGTACCGCGGGAACCGTCGGGCGCTCACGTCAGGTCGCCCCTCTCCAGCCGGTCGTCGTAGCCCTGGTGGAAGCGGGCCGCCTGCCGGCGGAAGTCGTCGGCGTACCTGCCGCCCAGGCGCATCAACTCGTCGTGGGAGCCGAGTTCGGCCACGCGGCCGTCCTCCAGGTAGGCGATCCGGTCGGCTTGCCTCACCGTGGCCAGGCGGTGCGAGATGAGCACGATGGTGTTGCGCCCGGCCAGGCCGCTCACCCGACCGAACAGCGCCGCCTCGCTGCGCACGTCCAGGTGGGCGGTCGGCTCGTCCAGCACGAGCACGTCGGCTCCCCGCCGCAATTCGTGCGCCGCGCGGGCGAGCGCGACGTGCTGCCACTGGCCGCCGGAGAGGTCCACGCCGCCCGCGTAGGAACGGGACAGCACGGTGTCCCAGCCGTCGGGCAATTGCTCCAGCACGTCGTGCAACCCGGCGTCGGCCGCGGCGGCCCGCAACCCGCCCGCCGTGCGTGCGGCCCGCAGCGGTGCCACGTTGTCGGCGAGCGGCAGCGGGTAGCGGACGAAGTCCTGGAACACCACGGCGAGGCGGCGCGGCCACCGGTCTCCCAGGCGGGCGATGTCCGCGCCGTCGGCGGAGATCCGGCCCGCGGTCGGTGCGAGGAGCCCGGTGAGCAGCTTGATCAGGGTGGACTTGCCCGCGCCGTTGAGGCCGACGACCGCCAACAGCTCGCCGGGCCTGATGGTCAGGTCGAGGCGGTCGATGACGGGCCGCGTCGCGCCCGGGTAGGCGAACCGCACGCCGTCGAACCGGATCGTCGGAGGCCGGTCGGATCGTTGGTCCGCGTCCGCGTCCGCGTCCGCGTCCGCGTCTGCGGAAGAGGAAGAGGAAGAGGAAGAGGCGGAGGGGGTGGCGGCGGACTGCTCGACGGGGTGATCGCGGGCCAGCTCCGCCAGCGCCCGGACCGCCGGGATCGACCCCTCCACGTCCAACGCGTCGTCGGTCTGCCCCACCGCCTGGTAGAGCGCGACGCCCGCGGTGATCACGGCGGTGAACACCGCCACCTCGGTGTGGCCGTTGACGACGGCCAGGCCGGTGGCGGTGTAGGCCACCCCGAGCGGCACGGCCATGAGCGCCGCGAAACCGAGCTGGACCGCCCGGTCCCGCCGACCGAACCGCCAGATCGGCTCGAACATCTCCCGCACGTGCCCCACCACGCGGTCGACCGCCCAGTCCCCGAAGCCGTAGATCCGCTGTTCCCGCCCCTGGGCCGGCGCCATGACCAGGTCTTTCCAGTACTCCGCCTGTCGGCCGGCCGACGCGCCCGACGCCCACGTGCGGGCGATGCGCAGGATGTTGCGCCGCCGGATCACCCGGCCCGCGAGCGCGGGCACCACCACGACGGGCACCAGCCACCACTCCCAGGACGCGAGGACGAACGCGATGCCGACGACACCGACGGACTTCGCGAGCAGACCGAGCAGGGCCACCGCACCGGAGCCGGGGCTGCGCTCCACCCAGTTCTCCTGGTCGGCCGACGCGACCCTGATCAGGTCCGCCACCGCCGGGTCCTCCAGCTCCACCAGGCCCATCCGGGTCGAGGCGATGCGCGCCACCCGCGCCCGGTGCCGTCCGTCCACCCCCGCCTTCACCGCCTGGGACAGCGGCACCAGCGCGATGTCGGCCAGGTGCCCGGCAAGCACCACGACGCCGAACCACACCAGCGGCCACCAGGTCGCGGACGACCCGAGCCCGGCGATCACCGCCGCCACCGCCACCGCGGCGCCGGCCGGCACCAGGTTCTGCACGAGGGACGCCACGAGCAGCCCGGCCACCGTCGCGGGCCGGGCGTCCCGCAGCGCGGACAGCAGGAGCACCCGGTCCGACCAGGCCTGCCGGAACGCGCCACCGTGCGGGTGGGCGGTCACGGCGCCCCGACCGCCTGCTCGCGCACCGCCGTGCGCGCACCGCGTCGACCGGTCGGTCCGGTGGCAGCGGAAATCCTCGCGGTGAATTCGAAAGAATCAGCGTGGTGCACGAGACCCCCAAATCAGGTGCGCACTCCGGATCGGCTTCATTGCAATCGAAGCGCTTCGCTCATTCGACCATAGGTTCGTCGGTTGAACGCTGTCAACCGGATTCCGTTTATTTACTCTCGACCGCGTTCGACTCGAATGCGTTCGATTTCGGGCGGTGCCCGACGCCCGTGACCCACCGCAATCCCGCCCGGCGGGACAAACGGCGGATCACGTTCGGGTTCCGTTCCTCGGTCTCGCGGCGAGAGCCCGGTGGTAGACGGTGAGCTGGTCGGTGAGAAATCGATCCGGGCGGTAGGTCCAGGCCCGGTTCGCGGCGTTGGCGGCCATGCGGTGGCGATCGGCCGGATCCAGCACGCGGCGCATCGCCGCGGTCAGCGCGCCGGCCGAGCCCGGTGCCACGACCAGCCCGGTCCCGCCGTCGTCGACCAGCTCGGGCAGTGCGCCGGAGCGGGCGACGACGACGGGCAGCCCGGCGGCGTACGCCTCCAGCACCACGAGCCCGAACGGCTCGTCCCAGGTGGACGGGCAGAGCAGGACATCGGCCCGGTCGAACAGGTCGCGGCGGCGCTCGCCTTCGACCGGACCGTGGAAGGTGGTCCGCGGGTCACGCCGGGCGTGCTCGGCCACTTCGGCGGCCAGGATCCCCTCGCCCGCGACGTCGAGCCGGGCCGACGGGACGTCCAGCGCTTCGAATGCCGCCAGGAGCGGGCGCACACCTTTGTAGTGGTCGAGCCTGCCGACGAACAAGAATCGGGTGACGTCCTCGCGCGCGTCGGCTTGCCGGCGGCGCCGCGCGGCGTGCAGCGGGTTTCCCCATTCGAACGGAACCGTGTTCGGGATGATCGTGCGGGGCACGCCCGTGAAGTACCCGTCCGCCAGATAAGGGCTCAGCGCGGTGGCCGACGGCGCGCAAAGGTGATCGACCGTGGCCGACAGCCTGCGATGGTGTCGTTTGAGAACGGTGACCGCGGCGGGCCGCCGGGTGTACAGCTTGTCCGGGGTTTCCTCGCGCTGGTAGGCGTTGAAGTTCCACAAGGAGAAGGGCTCGTGCACGGTCTGCACGACCGCCACCCGGGGATGGCGCCTCACTTCGGCGAGCACGGTCGGTGTCAGCCTGCGCAGCATCTGGACGTGGCAGACCTGCGGGCGGAACCCGCGCAGCACCGCCGCGACCTTCGGGGCCACCGCCGGGTTCTGGATCGCGAGGGTCTGGTTGACCAGGTGCGCCCAGTAGCGGTCGCCGCCGAACCGCAGGACGGGCGGTCGGACCCGGAAGACCCGCACCGGTCCGACGCGCTCCTGGTGGTCGTCGTCGCCCTGGCAGAGCACCGCCACCTCGTGACCGGCCTCGGCCAGCGCGTGAGCCAGGTTGCGGGTGAACGTCTGGGTGCCGCCGACCGTGCCGTCCTCGAAGTTGCCGTTGACGAGCAGGACCCGCAGAGGTCCGTGACGGGCGCCGGGACCCGATCCGTCCGGCCGTCCGGTCACGGCGCCTCGACCGCCAGCTTGCGCACCTCGCCGACCAACCGCGCCAGGGCGGCCACCAGGTCGCCGAGCAGTTCGCGGGTGCTCTCGTCGACCAGCGACCCGGAGCTGTCGAACTTCTCGTGCGCCAGCGCCACGTGCAGCTCGGGCCTGGCGACCACCTGCGAGTCGGTCCACAGCAGGGCTTGGCGCAGCGCGAGCTGGGCGCGGACCGTGCCGAAGTTCGTGATCGACGCTCCACCGACGGCCACGGGCTTGCGGGTCAGCGGCGACTGCCCGAACGGCCGGGACAGCCAGTCGAGGGCGTTCTTCAGCTGGCCCGGGACGCCGTAGTTGTACTCCGGCGTGAGGATCAGCAGGCCGTCGGCCCGGCGCACCCGTCCGCGGAGGTCCGCCACCGGCTCCGGCACCTCGGCCCCGTCGTCGTCCTGGTCGTAGGGAGGTACGTCGCGCAACCGCTCGTAGGGCTCCACGAGGACACCGGGCTGGGCGAGGCGCACCGCGTACCCGATGAGCCTGCTGTTGTACGAGTCCCGGCGCAGGCTGCCCGACATCGCGAGGATCGTCGTCTCCGCGGACTCGGTCCGCGCCACGTTCCGCGCCTCGTCCCGCTCCGCGCTCACGTGTACCTCCCCAGTGCCAAGACCCGGTCCGCGGGTTCACGCGCGCTGTCCACGACCTGCCCGTCCTTGAGCATCTCCTCCTGCACGATCAGTCCCTCCTGGAGCGCTTCGCGCCACGCGGTCGCGGGGCCGACGCCCCAGGGCCGCCACGGCGTCAGGTCGTCCACCACGACGTGGGCGTTCGGCTTGCACAGGGTCCGCGTGTTGCGCAGGTCGGCGCGCACCACGTCGACCTCGTGCCCGCCGTCGACGAAGGCGAGGTCGAACACCGGGCGCGCGCTGTCGGCCGCGTAGCGCGGCAGGGTCGTCCGGGAGTCGCCGAGGATCAGCTCGTGCCGACCGGGGAAGCGCCGGTCGACGTACTCCTTGGCGCGGTGCACGTACGGGTGGTCGCCCACGTCGAACGAGACGACACGGGTGGCGGGCGACGCCGACAGCAGGGCCTGGCTCGACAGGCCCGCGTTGAACCCGATCTCCAGGACGGCCACCGCCGACGTGCGCCGCACGAGTTCCGCCAGGTAGGCCAGCTCCTCCTGCCCCGACGACCCCTCGAACGCCACATACCCCCACCCGAGCAGGTAGTCCATGGTCTGCTTGGCGATCTCCCGCGTGCTCATCCCTGCTCCCCGGTGAACGTGAAGGTCGCGATCCGCACGCCCTTCGACAGCACCACGTGGACGTCGTGCCGCCCGACCGGCACGACCGCCGGGAACTGGACGGTCCGCCACCGCCCGTCGCCCACGACCTCGGTCTCGGCGACCACCGGGCCGTCCTCCGGGTCCTCCAAGCGGATCAGCACGCTGCCGGGTCCGTCCCCGGCGACGCGGGCCACGGCGCTCGTCGCCCCGGTGGTGAACTCGCCGGACCTGAACGTCAGCCAGGCACCCGACTCGTCGGCCTCGACCGCGTCACCGCCCAGCGCGGTCTCCGCGACCAACCGCGTGGCGCGGTAGTCGTCGAAGTCCACCGCGCGCACCAGCCGGGTGTCCAGCCGCCGTGGTTCCAGGTCGGGGCCGACGACGTCGACGGTCCCGGTGAGCCGGATGTCCTCGGACGAACCGCCCAGGAGGACCTCGAACCGGCCCGACGTCACCTGGTACCGCCCGCTCGCGGTGTCCCAGGTGGACAGGTCGGAGTCCTCGACCGTGAACTCCACGTCGACGGTCGCACCGGCCTCGACGCGCACGCGTCGGAAGCCCTTCAGCTCCCGACGCGGTCGTGGCACGACGGGGTCGACCGCACGCACGTAGAGCTGCACCACCTCGTCCGCCGCGCGGTCGGCCGTGTTCGCCACGGCACACGTGACCGTCATGGCGTCGTCGGTGCGCACGATGCGCAGGGACGAGTACTCGAACGTGCCGTAGCCCAGGCCGTGCCCGAACGGGAACAGGGGAGTGGCTTCGGTGTAGAGGTAGGTCTGCCGCGACTTGATGATGTCGTAGTCGGCGAGGGGTGGCAGGTCGGCTTCGTCGCGGTACCAGGTCTGCGGCAGCCGCCCGGCGGGCGAGTGGTCCCCGGACAGGACGTCGGCCACCGCCCGGCCGAGCTCCTGCCCGCCGTGACAGGTCCAGAGCAGGGCAGGCGCGTGCTCGGCGAGCCACGGCACGGCGAACGGGTAGCTGCTCACGACGATCCCCACCGTGCGGCGCTGGGCGGCCACCACGGCGCGGGCCAGGCGGTCCTGCTGGTCGGGCAGTTCGAGCCCCGGCCGGTCCTCGCCCTCCTTGCCGTTGATGTGCGGGTGGTTGCCGACGGTGACGAGCGCGACGTCGGCGCCCGCCGCCGCCTCGACGGCCGCGGCGACCCCGTCGCGGTGCACTTCGAGCGTGAAGTGCACCGCCGCGCCGGCCGTGGTCGCGCCGAACCGCAGCGGTCCGTCCGGCCCGGGTGCCGCGAGGTAGCTCCCGGTCGCGATGTTCCACAGCACGAACGCGTCGTCGTGCGGTTCGATCGCGAACGTCTCGCGGACCATCCACCCCGGCGGCCAGGACGCCGTGTTGACCAGCACGTCGTCGACGCGGCGCACCGACAGCAGCCGGTCGTTGGCCGCGCTGCGCAGCGACACCACGCCCTCTCCCCAGTCGGTGCGGTCGAACAGGTGCGCCAGGTCGGGGGTGTCGACGGCGTCGATCCCGAGCGGGCCCCCGTCGGCGTCGGGCGGCGAGGCCAGGTAGCCGTGGCCGCGGACCAGCAGCGCGACCCGGTCGGCGCCGCCGGCGAAGGTGACCTCCGCGCCGGGCCACCGCTCGCGCACGCCGTCGAGGATCGTCCGCCGGTAGGGCAGGGCGCCCGAGTACCAGTCGGTGTGCACCTCGTCGGCGAGCGGCCCGACGACCGCGACGCTCGTGACGTCCTCCCCGAGGGGCAGCAGCGGGGTGTCGCCGACCGCCGCGTTCTTCAGGAGCACGACCGCCTCGCGCGCGGCCCGCAGCGCCAGCGCCCGGTGCTCGTCCGACCCGTACAGCTCCTCGACCGAGGGCCCGGTGTCCGGCCGCCCGTCGAACTCGCCGAGCTGGAAGCGCATCCGCAGCAGGCGGCGCACGGCGACGTCAACGTCGTCCTCGTGCAGCAGCCCGGTGTCCAGCGCGGCGCGGAACCCCGCCACGGTCGGCGCGGGGTTCTTGTTGTGGTCGGTGAAGCTGTCCACTCCGGACCGCAGCGCGGCGGCCAGCGCCCGCGGGTGGTCGGGGAAGTACCCGGTCCGCTCGACCAGGGCGGACGGTCCGGACGCGTCGGTGAAGACCACCAGGTCGGGGTCGATGTCGCGCAGCACCCCGAACCACGGCCCCACGTGCGCCGGACGGCCGTTGACGCGGTGGTAGGACGGCATGACACCGGACACCACCCCCGCCCGGATCGCGTCCAGGAACGGCCGTGCCTCGTACTCCCAGAACACCCTCGGGCGGACCTGCGCCGAGGCGCCCAGCTTGCCGTCCTCGTGGTTGTAGGCCAGGAAGGACTTCAGCGTCGGCGCGGTGGTCAACGGCCCGCCGTCCGGGCCGCGCAGCCCGGTGCAGTAGGCGATGGCGAGCGCGGAGGTCAGCACGGGGTCCTCGGAGTACCCCTCCTCGTTGCGGCCCCACCGCGGATCGCGCAGCAGGCACACCACGGGCGCCCACACGTTGCGGCTCACGGTCGGGTCGGCGCGGTGGAAGGCCTCCACCTCCTTGCCGACGGCCCGTCCGACCTCGCGCAGCAGGTCCGGGTCCCACGTCGCCCCGAGACCGACGGCCTGGGGGAACACGGTGGCGGGACCGAGCCACGCGACGCCGTGCAGCGCTTCCGTGCCGGTGCGGAACGCGTCGACGCCCAGTGTGGGCACCCCCGGCGCGTGCTGGTGCAGCATCGCCACCTTCTCGTCGAGGGTCAGGCACCGGAGCAACGCGTCGACCCGGTGGTCCAGCGGCAGCGTCGGATCGCGGAAGGACAGCCCGGTCCGCGGCGGACCCGACTCGACGAACTCGGTCAATGCGCACATCTCCTTCGGCCGGGCGCGGTCGGCGGAGCCCGGTGTGGGGTAGGGGTGGCGGTGCGGCCGGGTGGGACCGGAACGGTGGTTCAGGCAGCCCGGTACAGGGCGAAAGAGGACACCGCCACCGGGCCGGTGAAGCTGAGGAAGATGTTCTGGACCGGATCGGGTCGGCGCAGCGGGTCACAGGGGATCCGCACGGTCGTCCAGCCGCCCCCGGCCATGTCCGGCGTGACCGGGACGGCGGCCAGGATCCGCCCGTACAGGGGGTCGTCCAACCGCACCTCCAGGCAGGAGGTGGCGGACGTGCCGCCGCTCACCCTGGCGACGAAGGTGTCGGGCGCGTCGCTCAGGTCGACGTCGCGGAACAGCAGCCAGCTGCCCGCTCCGGCCGCCTGGACCGCCTCGCCGGAGGTGCGGTGCTCGGCCGTGAGGCGGATCCCGTGGTAGTCGTCGAAGTCGGCGGCCCGCACGAGCGTGGGGCCGAGGGATCGCGGCGGTGGCGGATCGGCCCGCACGTCCACCTCGGTGCTCAGCCTGATGTCCGCCGAGGAGCTGCCCACCATGATGCGGTGCGCGCCGGGCGCGACGCGCCACCGGTTGCGGGCGACGTCCCAGTAGGCGAACTCCGCGACGTCGACCGACAGCTCCACCGTGGCGGACCCGCCGGCGGCCAGCCTCACCCGGCGGAACCCGAGCAGCTGCCGCAGCGGGCGCGGCACCGGCCCGTCCGGCGCGCGCACGTACAGCTGGACGACCTCCTCACCGTCGACCTTGCCGGTGTTGGTCACGGTGACGTGCACCGCGACCCGGTCGGCCTCGGTGACGACGTCGGCGCCCAGGCGCAGGTCCGAGTAGTGGAACGACGTGTACGACAGGCCGTGCCCGAACGGGTACAGCGGCGGTTCGCGCAGGTACAGGTAGGTGGCGCCGCTCTTGATGATGTCGTACTCGAACAGGTCCCCGAGTTGGTCGACGTCGCGGTGCCAGGTCTGGGGCAGCCGTCCCGTCGGCGCCTGGTCGCCGGCGATCACCTCCGCGAGCGCCGTGCCGAACTCCTGCCCGCCGTGCGCGGACCAGAGCACCGTCGGCGCCTGCCCGTCGATCCCGTCCATCGTCACGGGGTGGCCACTGGCCACCACCACGACCGTCGAGGGGTTCGCGGCCACCACGGCCCGGGCGACCGCCACCTGGCGCGGCGCCAGCTCCAGTTCCGTGCGGTCGTGCATCTCGCGGCCGTTGATCTGGGGATAGCTGCCCACGACGACCACGACCGCGTCCGCGCCGCGTGCCGCCTCCACGGCCGCCGCGACGCCGTCGGACAACCGTTCCACGGTGAAGGCCGCCGCGGTGTCGGGTCCGGCGGCCGTCATGACGAGTGCACCGCTTTCGGGCACGACCGTGACGTACTTGCGCGCGGCCGCGTTGTAGATCAGGAAGTCCGGTCCCGAGGGGACGAGGCGGAACGTCTCCCGCACCACCCAGCCCCAGGGGCGTTCCTTGTCATCGACCAGTTCGTAGTCGTCGGAGCCGGAGAGGAACCGGCGGTTCGCGACGGACCGGAACGACAGACCTCCCTCGCCCCAGTCGAAGACGTCGAACAGCGTGCTGTCGTCCCCGTCCCCGTCCCCGTCCGCGACCCGCAGGACACCTCCGCCGGTCGTCGGATCGGCGGTGATGCGGAGGTCGGTGCCGGACAACCTGAAGGCGACCCGGTCGACGCCTTCGACGTGGCGGACGGCGGAACCGGCGAACCGCGTCCGCAGGCCGTCGAGCGGTGTCACCTCGTACGGTGGTTCCGGCGCGTACCAGTCGTTGCAGACCCGGTCGGCGAACTGGCCCACCACGGCGATCGACGTGACCCGGTCCGACCGCAGCGGCAGCACGTCGTGGTCGTTGCGCAGCAGCACGATCGCCCGCCGCGCCGCTTCCCGCGCGAGTTCCCGTTGCGGGGCACCGGTTCCGACCTCGACCACGTGGTCGGCGTGCGGATCCTCGCCGGGGCCCAGGAACTCGCCGGTCTCCGCACGCAGGCGCAGCAGCCGTCGCACCGGACCGTCGAGCGCGGACTCCTCCAGCAGACCGCTGTCGAGCGCGCGCCGCAACACTTCGGTCGTGGGGCCCGGATCGTCGTCGTGGTCGGTGAAGTTGTCCAATCCGGTGCCCAGGAGCGCGGCGGAGGCGACGTCCGGATCGGCGAAGTACCCGCTCTTGTCCACCAGGTCCGACGGCGCGAAGGCGTCGGCGACGACGACCAGGTCCGGGAACTCCGCGCACAGCGCCCGCAGGTGCTCGCCGACGTGGCTGGGGCGGCCGTTGACCAGGCCGTAGGAGGGCATCACCGCGGACGCGACACCGGCGCGGATAATCTCCAGGAATGGGCGCAGGTCGTACTCGTGGAGCACCCGCGCGGGCACCTGCGAACTCCGCTCGAATTTCGCGGTTTCATGGTTGTAGGCCAGGAAGGCTTTCAGTGTCGGCGTGACCCGGAGAAACTCCTCGTGCTCACCGCGCAATCCTTGGCAGTAGGCGATCGCGAGTTCTCTGGTCAACGTCGGGTCTTCGGAATATCCCTCTTCGTTGCGGCCCCACCGGGGGTCGCGCAGGAGGTTCACCACGGGGCCCCACACGTTCAGGCCGATCGAGGGGTCGCGCTCGTGCAGCGCTCTCACCTCGCTGCCGACTGTGGCGCCCACCTGTCGCACCAGGTCCGGCTCCCAGGTCGCCGCCAGGCCCACTGCCTGCGGAAACACCGTCGCGACACCCGTGAAGCCTACCCCGTGGAGCACTTCGGTGCCCGTTCGGAACGCGGCCATGCCCAGTCGCGGGACGGCGGGCGCGTACTGGTGCAGCAGGCCCACCTTCTCGTCCAGGGTGAGTCGGGACAACAAGGAATCGACGTGAGAGTCAATCTGGCGCAAAGATCCCCCAACCGACGCGCGCTCCGCAGGTCCCCGGAAAATCGAAGCGCTTCGCTTAGTTCGACCATAGATAGACCCGGCAGAGCCTGTCAACCGATCCAGGGACGCCGTGGGCGGCTGTCGAATACGTTCGACAAGGTCGTGCGGGAGTAAATACAGGGGTGTCACGAGCGAGTATTACGCTGTGTCGCGACACGGCCGGAAACTTGACCCGTATGACCCAACGACGTATCAATTGGTCGCCTTATCGGCCCTGTCGGACGCCCTCGTGGTACCGGCATGTCCCGCGCGCGAGACGTGCGTTGTGCCAGGCGAGCGCCGCGCCGGCGGCCGTGGTGCGGCGTCGGCCCACAGTGGAGTGACGGCCGGTTCCACATACGACTGTTCGGGTCACGGCGAGCGATTTTCGTTCAGGCGGAAGGGAAGTAGGCCCGCACGGATGTCCATCGGACCGACGTGGGACACCGTCCGATCGGTATAACTGGATCCATGTCGAATGGACGGCCTGCCGTGGTCTTCGTGCACCCCACCGTTCCTCCGCTCTACACAGGCGGGATCGAGACGATGCTGAGCCAGTGGATCGACCACTTCGCCACGCGGGGCTACCCGGTCTACGCCCTCCACCAAGACCGGACGTGGACGGCGCACCGCCGCTGGGAGTTCCTGGGCGCGACGATGATCGCGACCCCCACTGCGTCGGTCGAGCGGGCCCTCGACTACCGCTCCCGGTTCGGCGAGGACGACGCCACCGGACGACTGCGCGACGAGTTCCACCGCATCCTCCAGGACATCACGGACGAGGTGGGCCGCGTCGGGGTCGTGCACGCGAACAACATCCACGCCGTCGCCGTGCGACCGATGGCCGAAGGCCTGGCCGCCGCCGCGAACGACCTCGGGATCCCCGCGGTGCACCTCGCGAACAACGTCTGGCCGGTGCTGCCCGGCGAGGACCCCCGCTACGTGCCGGCCGGTTACCGGCACCACAGCGGCAGCCGGGGGATCCTCGACGCGTACGCCGCCCGCGGCGCGTGGCCCGCCGACGGCATCGTGACGCGGCCCGGGGTCGACCCCGACCTCTTCACCCCCGACGGGCCGGCCGACCCGCGGATCTCCCGCTTGCCCGGGTTCAAGGTGTTCCTCCCGGGGCGCGCCTCCCGCGTGAAGGGCGCCGAGTACCTCATCGCGGCGGCCGGCCTGATCAAGCTGTGGACCGCCCGTGCGGCCGAGGAGGGGACCGGGTTCCTCGCCGAGCAGTTCCCGGCGTTGCCGGGTCTGGGCGTGTCCGCCGAGCGGTTCCGGGCGGTGACCGCTGCCGGCTTCGGCGTCGTGCTCTGCGACTCCCTCGACCCCGATCCGGACGCACGACGCGACTACCGGCTACCGCTGCGGCAGCTGGCGACCGAACACGGCGTGCAGGACCAGGTCACCCTGGTGGCGCTGCCGTACGACGACATGCCGGCGGCGCACCGCGCGGCCGACCTGGTCGTGACGCCGTCACAACGCCCGACCGTGGCCGGCACGCGCGCCGAGCAGACGTTGGAAGGGTTGTGCCAGGCCGTGATCGAGGGGATGTCCAGTGAACGCATGGTGCTGACCACCGGTGACGGCAGCCAGACCGAAGCGGTCCTGCACGCCTACGGTGAGCGGGCCGCGGCGGCGATCGCGGAGGGCGACGACCCGGCGTCCCTGGCGGCGCGCATCCTCTGGGCCTGGCTGAACCCCGCCGAACGCCGGTGGTACGCGCGGGCCGGCCGGCACGCCGCCGAGGGCGAGTTCCGGCTGTCGCGGTCGGTCGCGGGGATCCACGAGGCGATCGCCGCGACCGCGCCGCTGATCTCGCGCCCCGACGAGGACATGGCCCAGCACCAACCGGGCGTCCGGTGACCCTCCGCCCGACGGGGCCCGGTGCGCGGCGTGGCGGCGGGTGTCCTGCCGGCAGGACGGGCGGGCGGTCGCCGCGCGCTCGCGGCAGCCGGGGGATCACCCCCGACCACGTGCCGGACCGACGGAGGTCGTCGTGATGACGCCAGGTTCCCCGAGCGGTGGCAGGGTTTTCCGCCGCGCCGTGGTGACCGGAGGCGCCGGGTTCCTGGGGTCGAACCTGTGCCGGGCGCTCCTCGCGGCCGGCACCCGGGTCGTGTGCGTCGACGACCTGTCGACCGGCACCGCCGAGGCGGTCGAGCCGTTGCGCGGGGATCCCGGGTTCGAGCTGGTCGTCGCGGACGTGAGCGACGGGCTCTCCGTGGCCGGGGACGTGGACCTCGTCCTGCACTTCGCCTCGGCTGCGTCGCCACCCCAGTACCTGGCCCGCCCGGTGGAGACGTTGCGGGTGGGCAGTGCGGGCACCCACCACGCCCTGTGCCTGGCCCGCGACCGCGGCGCGCGGTTCGTCATGGCATCGACGTCCGAGGTCTACGGGGATCCGTTGCGGCACCCACAACGCGAGGACTACTGGGGCAACGTCAACCCGGTCGGCCCCCGGTCGGTCTACGACGAGGCCAAGCGCTTCGCGGAGGCGTTGACCACCGCTTTCGGCCATGCCGAGGGCGTCGACGTGGGCATCGTGCGCATCTTCAACACCTACGGTCCCGGACTCCGACCGCACGACGGCCGTGCGGTGCCCAACTTCATCCGGCAGGCGCTCGCCGGAGAACCGATCACGGTGGCCGGCGACGGGCGGCAGACCCGTTCGCTGTGCTACGTCGACGACCTGGTCCGCGGTGTCCTCGCCCTGGCGCGCTCCGGCCACCGCGGCCCGGTCAACATCGGCAACCCGCAGGAGGTGACGGTGCGGGACCTGGCCGTGCGCATCCGCGACCTGGCCGGCAGCTCGTCGCCGCTGCGGTTCGTGGAGGCGGCGGCGGACGACCCGAAGCGCCGGTGCCCGGACATCGCGCTGGCGCGGCGTGAGCTGGGTTGGGCTCCGGAGGTCGACCTGGACGAGGGGTTGCGGCGGACGATCTCGTGGTTCGCCTCGACCGGGCTCGACCGGCGGTCGTAGGCCCGGGGTTCCGAGGGGGAGAAGGGGGAATCGGTGCAGCGGATCTCGGTGGTGGGCAGCGGGTACCTCGGCGTCACGCACGCGGCGGGCCTGGCGGAGCTCGGGTGCGAGGTGGTGGGGCTCGACCTGGACGAGGCGAAGGTCGCACGACTGGCCCGCGGCGAGCTGCCGTTCCACGAACCCGGCCTGGCCGAGCTGGTGCGCGAGCACGTCACCTCGGGCAGGCTCCGGTTCACCACGTCCTACGACGAGGCGGCCGAGTTCGCGGACGTCCACTTCCTGTGCGTGAACACGCCGCAGCAGCCGGGCGGGGAGGTGGCGGACCTGAGCCACCTGGAAGCCGCCGTGCACCGGCTGGTGCCGCTGCTGCGGCGGGAGTGCCTCCTGGTCGGCAAGTCGACGGTGCCGGTCGGCACGGCGGCCCGGCTGGCCGGTGTCGTCGCGGACCTGGCGCCGGCGGCGGTGGCGGTGCGCCTGGCGTGGAACCCGGAGTTCCTCCGCGAGGGCCACGCGGTCGCGGACACCCTGTCGCCCGACCGCATCGTCCTGGGCGTCACGGGCCAGGAGTCGGAGAAGGTCCTGCGGGACGTGTACGCGCCCCTCGCGGACGCCGGCGTGCCGTTCGTGGTCACCGACCTCGCCACCGCCGAGCTGATCAAATCCGCCGCCAACGCCTTCCTCGCCACGAAGATCTCCTTCATCAACGCGATGGCCGAGGTGTGCGAGGTGGCCGGCGCGGACGTCACCCTGCTGGCCAAGGGCTTGTCCTACGACCCCCGGATCGGCGACCGGTTCCTCGACGCCGGTCTGGGCTTCGGCGGCGGCTGCCTGCCCAAGGACATCCGGGCGTTCGCGGCTCGTGCCGAAGAGCTCGGCGTGGGCGACGCCCTGTCGTTCCTGCGCGAGGTCGACTCGATCAACCTGCGCCGTCGTGCCAGGGCCGTGCACCTGGTCCGCGAGCAGTGCGGGGGCACCCTCGACGGCCGTCGCGTGGCCGTGCTGGGCGGGGCGTTCAAGCCGGACTCCGACGACATCCGTGACTCGCCGGCCCTGCACGTGGCGGAGGAACTGCGCCGCGGCGGGGCCGAGGTCACGGCGTACGACCCGGTGGCGAACGACAACATCCGCCGCCACCACCCCGCGTTGGTCTGCGCGGACACGGTCGAGGACGCCTGCGCCGGTGCCGACGCCGTCGTGCTCGCCACGGAGTGGGCGCAGTTCAGGGAGGTCGACCCCGAGGCGCTGGGCACCGTCGTGGCCCATCGGCACGTGGTCGACGCCCGCAACGCGCTCGACCCGGAGCGCTGGCGCCGTGCCTCGTGGGACTACCGCGCCCTCGGCCGGCGATGAACCCGGCCGAGGGCGCGTCGGCGAGGTGCCTACACCTCGTCGCGGTCGGGCGGTGCGGTGGTGCTCGCCCATCGGGACGGGCGGGGCGCGGTCCCGTTCTCGGCTTCGTCCCGGCGGTGGATCTCGATCAGCTCCTCGCGGTACCGGTGATCCGCCGAGGGCAGTTCGTCGCGCACTCGGGCGCCGTTGTCCCACCACTGCACGAGACCGCGGCCCATCTCCTGACCGGCGCGGGTGTGCACGCAGTGGGCGTAGTCCGGGATCTCGACCAGCGCTTCGCCGAGGGCGACCTTGGTGGCGACCCAGTCGGCGTGCTCGGAACTGGTCCGGTCCTTGGGCGCGGAGGCGAGCAGGCGCACCGCGTGGCACGCCATCATCCAGTCCCCACCGGGGTTCACATCGGAGTTGCGGTGGAGCACGTCGATCAGCACCGGCCCGAGCGGCAGCCCCATCCCCACGTCCTCCACCGCGATGATCCGCAGGCGTCGCCACAGGTGTTGAGCGACATCCGCCGAGGTCGTGAACATCTCGTGGGCGGCGAGCACGGCGTTGTCGACGCGGCTGCGCCTGATCTCCTTGTGCAGGACGGAGACGAGGTCGTCCACCGGGATGCCGTGCGGCGAGAGGATCTGTGCGTAGGGGTCCTCGGTGAAGTGCCCGGGACCGTAGAGACGCGGCATGGTTCGCGTGTCCTTCCACGTGACGACGACAGACACGTCCGACGCGCGGAAGGGGTCTCCAGCACTTCCACCGTAGCACCGCACGATCGACCTCAGCCTCGTGCGTCCACCTGATCGTCACCGGACGGCGGTGGGATCCGCAGCGGCAGGGGCGGGTCGCCGGGTGAGGGTGTCTCGGGGGACCGCTGGGCCTCTATTTGGATCTCGATGTTCGTCCGGTGGCTGATCGGGTCCCAGATCTCCTCGAACGGCGACATGAGCGACTGGCCTCCGCCGCCGCGGCGGGCGCGCACGGCGTACCAGGCGAAGCCCGCCAGGCAGAGGGGGAGGCTGAGCAACGAGGCCGCGACAGCCAGGAACTCCATGCACCGGAGCTTATAGTAACATCGCGTTTCCAGAAACGCTTCGTTACCGAGTGGTGGGCGATGGTCAGGCTGACACGGGCCGAGCAGCAGCGACGCACTCACGAACACCTGCTGGACGCCGGACGGCAGGTGTTCCTCCGGCGCGGCTTCCTGGCCGCGACGGTCGAGGAGATCGCGGCCGACGCCGGCTACACCCGCGGTGCCGTCTACAAGCACTTCGGCGGCAAGGAGGGACTGTGGCTGGCGATCATCGAAGCCGACGCGGGCGCCCACCTGCGCCACCTGCGCGACGCCCTCGCCCACACCACCGACCGCGACGACCTGATCGCGGCCCTCGTCCCCGTCGACCCGGCCGACGAGCACGCCGCCAAGTGGAGCGCCGCCGCCGCGGAAGTGCTCGCCGCAACGGCACAGCAACCCGACACCGCCCCGCTGATCGCCGCCGTCCAGCAACGCCACGACGAGGAGGTCGTCGCCCTGCTCACCGAGCACACCCGACGCCTGCGACTCGAACCCGCGATGCCCCTGCACCAGGCGGTCGTCATGCTGGGCGCACTGGGGATCGGACTGGCCCTGCGCCAGACGATCGCCCCGCCCGCCGACTCCGCCGCCATCCTCACCCACGTCCTGGGCACCGTCTTCCCGATGGCCGATGCCGTGCCGGCCGCTCCGGCAGGATGACGACATGGGCGCGCGTGGGTACGTTCCGAACGAGTTGCTGGGCAGGCTGGTCGGGTCCAGGCTCTACTCCGTGCAGTTCGTGTACGACTACGTCCAACTGCACTTCGACGCCCCCGACCACGGCCTACCGGTCCTCACCTGCGACGTCATGCCCACGGTCACCGTCATCGGCGGCCCGCACACCGACGGCCGGCCCGGTTACGCCGACGCCCTGCGGTCGTTGATCTCCGCGGCCGTGGTCGCCACCCAGGAGGCCACCGGCACCGGGCTGCGCATCGAACTCGACAACGGCACCCTCTCCCTGCACCCGACACCCGCCGAACTGGAAGGACCCGAGATCGCCACCTTGACCGGCTTCACCGACGGCCGGTGGATGTGCTGGCGCCCAGGAGAGGACTCCTTCGAAGACCTCGCCTGACCGTCGGTCCACTCCGGGTTCCCCGGACCCGATCGGGCCGGTTCGACCCTTGCTACGGTGACGCATGCTTTCGTTGCGGGCCAACGGTGTCGAACTCGGCGTGGAGATCTTCGGCCGCGACACCGATCCTCTCGTGCTGCTGGCCGGCGGCACCACGATGCTGTCCTGGCCGGACGCGCTGTGCACGCGGCTCGCCGCCGGCGGACGTCGGGTGGTCCGCTACGACCTGCGCGACTGCGGAAACTCCACCACCGTCGATCCGGAGGCACCCGACTACACACTCCGCGACCTCGCCACCGACGCCGCCGCGCTCGTCGACGCACTCGACGCCACCACCGCCCACCTCGGCGGCTTCGGCGTCGGCGGAATGGTCGCGCAGGTCGCCGCCCTCAACCACCCGGACGTGTTCTCGGCCTTGACCCTGATCAACACGCGCCCGGTCGCGCCAGGCCCCGTCGACGAGGACCTGCCCGACCACGACGCGGCAGCTATGGGCGCTGTCTTCTCCCTGTCGGCGCCTGATTGGAGCGACCGAACCGCGGTCGCCGAATACCCCGCCGACCGAGCGTCGCTGCTCGGCGACGACCCGGACCAGGCCCGCACGACCGCCGCCCGGATGTGGGACCGCACCACGTCGACCGCCCCGTCAGCGCACGAGGCGAACCAACTCGGAATGGTCTTCGCCCGCCTCGACTGCACCCCGCGGTGGCGCGAGCGTCTCGCCGACCTGGCCCTACCAACCCTCGTCATACACGGCCGCGCGAACCTGTTCTTCCCAGTCGGCAACGGCGAAGCACTCGCCACCCAAATCCCCGACGCACGGTTGCTCGTCCTGGACGACATGGCCACCGCCCTTCCCGATGACGCCACCGACCGGGTCGCCACCGCGATGCTCGACCTGCCGACCATCCCGCGCGGCTGACCACCGAGCGTTCGCCACCCGGCCACACCGTCCTCGCGTGGGGCGAGCCATCGAAGGGAAGTCTGCCCTCCCATACCTGTAGACACGTTCGATTCACTCAGACGGACGCTCAACTGTGGTGGTTGTGATCAGGTCTTGAAGGTCTTCTGGAACGAGAGAATCAACTCGAGTGAGAAAATGCTCGTCGCCAATGGCTTTTCGTATTACTGCGATGAGGTCGACATCGGAGGTGTCGAGGTTTCCGCTGAATCGATACCATCCTATAGCGGCTTCCAATACGAGGTCGAGTGCATCGTTGTAGCGATTCTGTTCGACGAGTAGTTTGCCGAGTTGCGTTGCGACGATCGAGGCCGATCTCGGATCGGATTGCGTCAAAATAGCCAGTGCTTGGCGGTAGAGGTTGTCGGCGTCTTCGAGTCGCTGTTGCTCCTGCGCGACTCGCCCGAGCTGGTGGTAGGTCGACGCCGCGCCGTGTCGATCACCGAACTCCAGCAGTAGTTCGAGTGCTTGGCGGTAGAAGTTGTCGGCATCTTCGAATCGCCGCTGCTCCAGCCCAACTCGCCCCAGCCGGTGGTAGGTCGACGCCGCGCCGTGTCGATCACCGAACTCCAGTTCCAGGTCGAGTGCTTGGCGGTAGAGGTTGTCGGCGTCTTCGAGTCGCTGCTGCTCCTGCGCGACCGTTCCCAGCTGGTGGTAGGTCGACGCCGCACTGTGCCGATTACCGAACTCGAGCTTGAGGTCGAGTGCTTGGCGGTAGAGGTTGTCGGCGTCTTCGAATCGTCGCTGCTCCTGCGCGACTCGCCCCAGCTGGTGGTAGGTCGACGCCGCGCCGTGTCGATCACCGAACTCCAGTTCCAGGTCGAGTGCTTGGCGGTAGAGGTTGTCGGCGTCTTCGAATCGTCGCTGCTCCTGCGCGACCGTTCCCAGCTGGTGGTAGGTCGACGCCGCGCTGTGTCGATCACCGAACTCGAGCTTGAGTTCGAGTGCTTGGTGGTAGAGGTTTTCGGCGTCTTCGAATCGCTGTTGCTCCTGCGCGACTCGCCCCAGCTGGTGGTAGGTCGACGCCGCGCTGTGCCGATTACCGAACTCCAGCAGTAGTTCGAGTGCTTGGTGGTATAGGTTTTCGGCGTCTTCGAATCGCTGTTGCTCCTGCGCGACTCGCCCCAGCTGGTGGTAGGTCAACGCCGCGCTGTGCCGATTACCGAACTCCAGCAGTAGTTCGAGTGCTTGGTGGTATAGGTTGCCGGCATCCTCGAACCGTCGCTGCTCCTGAGCGACCATCCCTAGCTGGTGGTATGTTGACGCGGCACTGTGCCGATTACCGAACTCCAGCAGTAGTTCGAGTGCCTGGTGGTATAGGTTTTCGGCGTCGTCGAATCGTCGCTGCTCCTGCGCGACAATTCCCGCCAAGTGCCGTAGCTGCGCCAGTTCGGCGTGGACGGTGTTGCGGTCGGCGGTGGTGAGTGCGTTGAGGGCGGTGTCGAGGAGTTCTCGGCGTGTGTTGTTCTGCCTGATCTGGTCGAGGTACTCCTCCAGCGGTTCGAGGAGGGGCATGCATGGCAGGACGTTGCGCAGGGCGTGGTCGAGCGCGGCGGTGAGGTTGGCATACCACGCGTGCACCGCCGCCCGTGCCGCAGTGCGATCGTCAGGTTGTGGGGAGACGAGCATGCGTCCGAGCATGTTGCCGAGTTCGGCGTACAGGCGGTAGTGGGCGGTCTGGGTGGCGGCGAGCAGGTCGGGTTGTTCGCGGAGTCGGTGGCGCAGGAAGTAGGGCAGGACCGGCACGATCTGCGCGTCGCTTCCGCCGGCGGTGGCGGCAAGGCCGATCGTGACGGCGGCACGCAACCCCGCCTGGGGGTCAGGTGGTCCGGCGAGGGTGGCAGCAGGATCTTCGGTGAGCAGCTCGTGGTACCGGTCCAGGACCGGGCCGGTCGGGACGGTGGTGGTGAACGGGGCCAACAGCAGCAGGGCGTTCTGGGTGGCGGGGTCGAGTTTGCCGTGGCTGTACTCGATGGCGGTGCGGATCAGGCCGACGGGGTCGGCGATGGTGCCGCCGGTGTCCAGCTCGGCCAGCACGGTGGTCGGGTCGGTGTCGGCGAGGGTGGGTAGCACGACCTCCAGCGGCAACGGATAGCCGCCCAGCAGGGTCAGCAGGCGTTGCAGGGCGCGTCGTTGGTCGGGGTCGGTGTGGTGGTGCGTGGCGTGGTGACGGGCCAGGATGCGTTCGGCCAGGGTTGAGGCGGCCTGCTGGTCCAGGCCCGGCAGGTCGTAGACGTTGGCCTCGAACGTGGCGGGTGCCAGCCAGGTCTCCGACTCACGTGAGCCGAGCACGACCAGGGTCCGACCGCCGCGCAGCCGGGACAGCAGGTCCCGCAGCGCGTCGCGTTGCCCGGTGTCCAGGGCGTGGGGGATCGCGGCGGGGCTGGCGGTGATCGACTCGGCGTTGTCGACCACCAGCAGGTGGCGGGCCGCCCGCAGCATCCGCACGATCCGCTGCGTCGCGGCCTGCTCCGACAGCTCCTCCCACCGGGCCAGGTCGACCCTGCCCAGCAGTGCCTTGGCGATCTCGCGGATCATCTGCCCGGCGGTCCAGGCACGGTCGGCGTAGTCGAACACGAACACCCGGTCGACCAGGCCGGTGCGCTGCCACCACCACCCCAGATGGGTGATCAGCGTGGACTTCCCGGCGCCCGCCATGCCGCGCAACAGCAACTGGTTGCGATTGGTGTCGAGCAGCAAGCGCCGTTCCACGGCCTGCACGTCCAGATCGCGGCCCACGAAACCGTACTCAGGGCGGGGTTCCTCCTTGACCAGGGCCTCCCGCGCGAGGAACCGTTCCTCCTCCTGCGGCGTCATCTCGCGCAGCGACAACGCGAGCGGCTGCTGCCGGAACACCACCGGCAGCACCCAGTCCTCCAACTCGACCTGCTGGTCGAAGTACGCCTGCCGGGCGCGCTCGTCGAACAGGCTGCGCCGCATCGCGCGCAGCGCCAGGTCCGGGTCCACACCGCGCGACAACCGCTCGTACAGCACCGGCATCGCCGCCCGCGCCGCGGACACCGTCACCGAGTACGCCATGCCCACCACCGTGGGCACCCCGGCCTCCACCAACTGCTGCGCCAACGCCGCCTCACTGGCGGTCTGCTTGGCCGACTGGCAGGCGTTGAGCACCGCCATCGGAACCCGGTGCTCGGCCAACAACGCCGCCACCTCCGACGCGCCGACCAGCACCGGCTCCCCGTCGCGCGCGGTCTCGAACGACAGGAACCCCCGTCGGCCCTCGAACTCCGCGACCTTGTCCGACGCGAACAGCAGACGACCCGCGCGGCGCCCCGAGTCCAGGCTCGCGTAGTCGGTGAACGTGCCGTGCACGTCGAAGTGCACCAACTGGTACCACCCCGACCCGTGCTCCTCGCTGGCCGCACGCAGGTGCTCCCGCAACGCCGTCCACGTCCCCGGCCGCACCAGGTCCACCGTCACCGACAGCTCCGAACGACGCACCGCCTCCAGCAGCGGCCGCGACACGGTCCGGTACCCCACGTCCCGCGGACCGTCCGGCCGCGCCGTCACCACCAGGATGTTCAACGACCCCCGCGGCGGCGGCATCGCGAACGCCGACCCCGGCAGCTCCACCCGCCGCGACACCGGCACCAGCACCGCCAACGGCGAGGCCGCAGCGGGCTCTCTCATCGCCTCCCAGTGCAACCGGTGCAACGCCGCCGACCCGGCCACCTCCACCCGGCAGCCGTCGAACGCCGCCTCCCGCACGTCCAGGAACGCCCGATGCGCCGCCCCGCCGAAAACCTGACCGAACAGCGACTCGCCGTAGGAACGCAACAACTCCACCGCGCCCAGCCGCCGCTCACCGTCCAGGAACGGATACCGCAGGTGCTGCTCGAAGTACCACTCCAGTTCCGCCTCGTCCCGATCCCGTGCGGGATCGGTCACCGCGACGTCGTATTCCCTGCCACCGGGAAAAGACACCCGGACCGAGAACACACCCTCCCCGTCACGGCCACGCTCGCCGATCCGGATCGTCTCCACCTCACGCCCCACGCGACACCCTCACGACCACAACCTCGTCACCCGACGCCGTCGTCGCACGCACGTACTCGATCTCCGGCGACCGCTCCACCCGACCCGCACGCACCCGCGCCACCACCCGCTTGACCAGGTCGTACACCACGTTGCTCGCCAGGTTCACCGCGAACGGCACCGCGATCCACTCCAGGATCTCCGGACCGAACTGCCCCGGCACCGCCTCCTCCACCGACACCGGACCGGCCTCGGCCGCCTGCTCGTCCGCACCCCAGGCCGCCACGAACTCCGCCGTCGACAACCCGACACCCGGCTCGATCACCACCAGAAAAGACGACACACCCACCCCTCCCCGCCACCGACACGAACATCAACGGATATCACTTCGACACCCACGAACCGTTACACGAAGCACCACCGACGACCTGCCGACCGCACAACTGCGGACGGCAAAAACCAGCACATGAACTGAACATGACTCACTTTTCGGTGACTGCTCGCCCCGTCATGACAACCACACCACCACTGACCACGCGACTCGACCCGACGGACGTCCGCTCATGCCGCTGATCGAGCGGTACGCAATGTCCGCTTTCTACCGAGAAGCGGATGTCGGCGCTGCGACTGGGCTTACGGTCATGGAACTCTGACTTCTACCTGGCACAGATCGCGAGCGTGGTTGTGCCCGTCGTCACCTGTGGTTTGTGACGGCGTCGTTCGGGGTGGGATGGCCGGGTACGGGCGGGTGGTTCGATTTTGGTTAGGCCATTTGAGGGATAGTGGCTGTTTGTTCGGAGTGTTCGGTAACCATCGGGGATGGGTCTGCGATCTTGGGGGAGTCCTGTCGAGGTGGAGGATGGCCTGGCTGGTGGTGTGGGTTACCGGATGGGTGTGGGGAAGGGCTTATGACCGGTCTCGTGGTGGACGGCTCGGGGTTTGAGCTGGTCCTGGGTGACGAGCGGATCGGTCCGCGGCGGGTTCTCGGGCGCGCGGATGTCGAGTTCTTGGAGGAGTTGGCCGCCCGGTATGTGCGGGCGGTGCAGGCAGGTTCGGGTGATGTGCTGTTGGGGTTGGGGCGGGAGCTGTTCGGCTGGTTGGACGGTGAGCGTGGGCAGTTGCGGGTGTGGTTGTAGCGGGCGGTGGCGCCGGTCGTGATGGAGGTGCGGGGGCCGCAGTGGCCGTCGGCTGCGGCGTGGTGGGTTCTGCGTGCTCCGTTCGAGTTGTTGGCGTGGCCGGACGGGGGCTTTCTGGCCGGGGACGAGTTGACCCGGTTCGGTGTGGTTCGGCGTCTGGGCCCGGTGTCTCGGCTGGCGGGGTTGGACGGGTTCCGGTTGGGGTTGGCGTTCATGGCGTCCTCGCCGGTGGGGCAGCACGAGCTCGACTTCGAGGCCGAGGAGATGGCGATTCTCGACGCGGTGGGTGACGCCCGTGTCGACCTGCTGGTCGAGGACACCGGCGATCCGGAGCAGTTGGGCGAGCGGCTGTCCGGCGCGGGGCTTCCGGTGGTGCACCTGTCGTGTCACGGGGTGAACGCGTGGCCGGGCAAGGGCGGCGAGCCGGTGCTGCTGATGGAGGACGAGACGGGAGGTGCCCGGCCGACCACGGCGGCGGAACTGGTCGGTCTGCTTCCGGGGAGTACGCGGTTGGTGTTCGTGTCGGCGTGTCTGACCGCGACCGGGGCCGACGCTTCCGCGCATCTGCCCGCGGGCGGTGGGCGGAAGGCCGGGACGGGTCCGGAAGGGCGGGACGGGCTGCTGGCGCACTCGCTGTCGACCGGTTTGGTCACCGCGGGCATACCGGCGGTGATCGGGTGGGACGGCTCGGTGGAGGACCGGGCGGCCACGCTGTTCGCCGGGCGGCTGTACCGGGCGTTGGCCGATCGGGTGGACCTGGCGGTCGCGGTGGGTGACGCGCGCCGGGCGTTGTTGGGCTCCGAGGACCCGGTCGTGCGGGCGGACTGGCACATGGCCCGGTTGTGGCTGGGGCCGGCCGGGGGCGGACCGGTGGTGGCGGGCGGCCGCAAGCGGTCGCTGGTGTCGGCCGTGCACGGCACGAAGAGGTTCCTTGACCACAAGCAGCAGGTGCCGGTGGCCAAAGCGCAGATGTTCGTCGGCCGCCGCGAGGAACTGCGGCGTGCTCTGCGAGCGTTGAGGAACGGCGACCGGGCCGGGGTGTTGTTGCACGGGCAGGGCCGGTTGGGCAAGTCCAGCCTCGCGGCACGGATCGCCGACCGGGTCGCCGGCGACTACTCCACCGCCGTGGTGTTCGGCGACTACGGTGCACTGGCGGTCTTGGACGCGGTGCGCGACGCGGTGCGCACCAACCAGGCGGCCCGGGACCTGATCGACAGCCGGCTCCCTGAGGTGCGCGATCGGCCCGAGGCGATCAGCGAGGTCCTGGTCGACCTGCTGTCCGGGCCGTGCGCCCAGGCCGACGACGGGCGCAAGCCCCTGCTGCTGGTCGTCGACGACCTGGAACAGATCCTCGTGCCGGACCCTGCCGGGCCACACCGGGTCGCGCCGGAACACGCCCTCGTGCTGGCCGCCGTGCTGCGGGCCTTCGACCCCGCCGAGACCGACAGCCGTCTGCTGCTCACCAGCCGGTTCACCTTCACCCTCGACGGCGCGCAAGCCACCCTCGACCACATCCACCTGCGGCCTCTGTCCACCGTGGCGCAACGCAAACTGCACCGCCGCCAACAGGCCCTCGCCCCGGCGGACCGGCAGGCCGAGCGCGCCCGCCTCGCACACCGGGCGGTCGCGGTGAGCCGCGGCAATCCCGGACTTCAGGACCTGACCTGCCTGCGTCTGGCGTACAACGAGCAAGTGCCCCTCTCGCGGGTGCAGGCAGCGGTGGCGGGGATGGAGGACTACCTCAGCCGGGGGGATCTTCCCGCCGACGGCGAGGTTCGGGAGTTCCTGGAGAACCTCGCCCTGGACACGCTCCTCGACGAGGCAGGCACGACCGACCACGCCCTGCTGCGTGCCGTCACACTCTTCGACCTGCCCGTCCCGGAACCTGTGGTCGACCGCGTCGCCGACCACGTCGGCGGATCACCGACCCGCCTGCGCGGCCTCGGGCTGCTGGAGCCCTACCCCGACCCCGTCGAACGGGGACGCACCGCCCTGGCCACCAATCCCCTCGCCGCCGGACGAATCCCGCCACTGACCCCCGCCGAACGGTCCGCGCTCGCCGACGTCACCGTCGATGCCCTCTTGACCGCCTGGACCCCGGACACCGCATCCGGCTTCCGGACAGGAGAACAGGAACTGCAGCTCACCCGGCTGGCGCTGCTGGCCGACAACCCCACTGTCACCGCCGTGTGCGCCTTCGGTGCCGTCCGACACCTGCGTACCGGTCCGGCGGCCGATGCCGCCGCACTGGGCTACGACGCGATCGGCCTCCTCGACCGCCACCAACGACCGATGCCCATCCCCCTCCTGCGCGCGACCGCCGACGCGGCCCTCACCAGCGGCGAGGGGCCCGCAGGCCACGCCCTGCTGGACCGAGCCGCACACCAGGCCACCACCGAGGACCACGACGATCCCCTGGAGCGCGCCAGAGTCCTCACCGAACAGGCCCGCCGCCTCATCACCACCGGCGAACCACACCAGGCCGAACAACTCCTCCACCAGGCACGCCACCTGTTCATCACCGAGGGATCCGAACTTGAAGCCGCTGCGGTGACCGGCACCATTGGCGACATCGCCGAGCAGCGCGGGCATTACGACGAGGCGTTGCGCATCCGCCGCGAGATCCAACTCCCGGTCTACGAACGCCTCGGCGACACCCGTGCCGCCGCCATCACCTGGGGCCGGATTGGCGACATCGTCGAGCGGCGCGGGGATTACGACGAGGCTCTGCGCATCCGTCGCGAGGTCGAACTCCCGGTTTACGAACGCCTCGGCGATACCCGCTCCGCCGCCATCACCTGGGGACAGATCGGTGACATCCTTTATCAGCGTGGGGATTACGACGAGGCCCTGCGCATCCGTCGCGAGGTCGAACTCCCGGTTTACGAACGTCTCGGCGATACCCGCTCCGCCGCCGTCACCTGGGGCCGGATCGGTGACATCCTTTATCAGCGTGGGGATTACGACGAGGCCCTGCGCATCCGTCGCGAGGTCGAACTCCCGGTTTACGAACGTCTCGGCGATACCCGCTCC
>NZ_JBFAQZ010000015.1:201952-220441 GCF_040673975.1 Actinosynnema sp. NPDC050801
TCCGCCGCCGTCACCTGGGGCCGGATCGGTGACATCCTTTATCAGCGTGGGGATTACGACGAGGCCCTGCGCATCCGTCGCGAAGTTCAACTCCCGGTCTACGAACGCCTCGGCGACGTCCAGTCCGCCACCGTCACCTGGGCCAAGATCGGCGACATCCTCCACCAGCGTGGGGATTACGACGAGGCCCTGCGCATCCGCCGTGAAGTTCAACTCCCGGTCTACGAACGCCTCGGTGACACCCGCTCCGCCGCCATCACCTGGGGACAGATCGGTGACATCCTCCACCGGCGTGGGGATTACGACGAGGCCCTGCGCATCCGTCGCGAGGTCGAACTCCCGGTCTACGAACGCCTCGGTGACACCCGCTCCGCCGCCGTCACCTGGGGACAGATCGGCGCCATCCTGCACCAGCGCGGGGACTACGACGAAGCAGTAGAGCTGCAACTCAAGCGTTTGGAAACGAACAAGCTGCTGGGCGATCTCGACGGCATCGCCGCCGCGAACTGGGACCTGGCCCAGATCAACCTAAGCCAGCAGGACCCTGAGTCCGCCACACTCAGGCTGATCGAGTCCTACACGGTCCTTCAACAGCTACAACGCGCTGATGGCATCGCCGTGGTAGGCGCGACCCTGGCCGCCCTGCTCGCAGCCGCCGGCCAGACACGCCAGGCCCGTCAAATAGCAGACGAGGGCCTGCAAGCCGCCCTGAAGATCGACGACAGCAGCCTCATCGAACAGCTGCACAGCCAGCTCGACCAGCTCGGCCAAGGAAACGAGGACACATGATCATCCGCGTGGAGAGCAACACCACGGACAGCTTGACACTGGTAACAAACAGCCTGCAGGAACTCGCCGCCAGTTGGGGCTGTCAACTGCGCGAGATCCCCACGGACACATCGGACGCCGGCGATTCCGCCCGTGAAAGCGAGAAGTCGGTCGACCCGGTCGCCCTGGCCGCGCTGATCGTCTCCATCCCCTCGGCAGCCTTGGCCGTTACCGACCTCGCCGACCGAATCCACGAGCGTCGACGAGCCAAGACCCTCATCGACAAAGCCAAACAGATTTCCGACGGCCACACCACCATCACCCTGACAACCCCGGACGGGCCACGCGACCTGTCGACACTGAACCCCGACCAACTCCTCGACATGCCCCAGCCCGAAACCCATCCACATAGCGTCCACGGGCACGACCACCCCTGCGCCGTCAGCACCCTGTCATTCCGCGGACCGTGCTCGCGTATCTGCTTCCGCCGATGCACAGTGGCGGTCAGGAGACCGTCGGCGGCCAGCGATGCCCGCGCCACTCGTCCCAGGACGCGAATCCGGCCGGTGGATCATCGACCGGTTCGCTGCCGTCGAGTTCACCGCGCGTCGGGATCTGGATGAGGCCGGCCGACTCGGCGAGTTCCTCGTCGGACATGGGCCACGTGGTGTCCGGCTCGTCGGCCTGGCGCTGATCGACTCGTCGCCGCTGCTCGGCCGGGGACACCTCGAAGTAGTGCACCTCCACACGTGCGCCGCGGTCCGCCGCCGCCTGCCGCAGCGCCGAGCGCTCGTCCCGGCTCCACAGCCCGAAGTCGATCACCACGTTGCCGCCGAGTTCGAGGACGCGCAGCGCGATCCCGATGAGCCGCCCTTCGATCACGTCGTTGGCCGATCGCGGGTTCTCATGCCCGTAGAGGGCCTTCACCCATTCGTCCTTCGTCAGGCGAAGCGCGCCGCGCTCGACCTCCATGCGCCGCGCGGCGACGGTCTTCCCGGCGGCCGGCAGCCCGACCATGAGAAAGAGTGTTGGTTGCCTCATCCCGTCCCCTGTTCGCGTTGATCGTCGAGGAAGCACCGGTCAGGTGTATAGGGTCTCGGAGTGCTCAAGACGCGGCTCGATCTCGATCGGATCCACGCGGCGCGCCACGTGATCGACCCTGTGTTCCTGAACACCCCGATGTACCGGTGCGACGCCCTGGGAAGCCGGCTCGGCTGCACGGTGAGCATCAAACTGGAAACGGCGAACCCGGTCCGCAGCTTCAAGGGCCGCGGTACCGAGCTGGTGACGAGCCTGCTGACCGAGCAGGGCCGCACGGCCGTGGTGTGCGCCAGCGCGGGCAACCTCGGCCAGGCGCTCGCTTGGTCAGGGCGCCGCCGCGGCCTCGACGTGACGGTGGTGGCATCGCGGCACGCACCGGTCGCCAAGCTCGACCGGATCCGCGCGTTCGGTGCGGAGTTGCGACTGGTGGACGGCGACATCGAGACGGCCCGCGAACAGGCGGCGACCATCGCGCGACAGCGCGGCATCCGGTTGGTCGAGGACAGCCTGGACGTCGAGACCTGCGAGGGCGCCGCGACGATCGGCCTCGAACTGGCGGAAGGGTCGTCCACGTTCGACTCCGTCCTGATCGCCTTGGGCGGCGGCGCGATGGCCACCGGCGTGGGCCACGTCCTGAAAACCCTGGCGCCCGGTGTCGAAGTGGTCTGCGTGCAGCCCACGGGCGCACCGGCGATGACCCGCTCCTGGCACGAGCGCCGCGTCGTCACCACCGAATCGACCGACACCATCGCCGACGGCGTAGCGGGCCGGTTCCCGATCCCGGAAGTCCTGGACGACCTGCTCACGGTGGCCGACGACGCCGTCCTCGTGCGGGAGTCGTCGATCATCGCGGGTATGCGGATGCTGCTGGAGCACACGGGCCTGATCGTCGAGCCGTCCGCCGCCCTCGGCGTCGCCGCCGTCCTGGAAGACCGCGACCGCTTCGCCGGCCGTCACGTCGTCACCGTCCTCTGCGGCAGCAACGTCGACCTCGACGCCTACCACCGTTGGGTTCGTCCGTGACCCGCGCGGATGCACGGGACGGACGGGCGGAGTGGTCTGATCAGCCCGGTGCGGTGACGATCGGTCCGAGTGGGCTGGGGAGGGCTGCCAGGGCTTGCAGCCGCCGGGGCGGGAAGTCGGTCCACGTCGCGCTGGGGTCGCGTGCGGCGTGCAGGTGCCCGTCCAGGAAGCGCTGCCAACGCCGGAGGCCGTCGATGGCGGTGGCGATGTCGAGTTGCCCGGCTTCGATCGCGTCGGCGAACTCGTCGAGGTCGAGCAGTCGCTGGTGGCGTCCGTCCATCGGTACCAGGACGTCGGCGTAGAGGTCGCGGACGGTGATCGAGCCCTGGGCGGACGAGACGTGCACGAGGTCGACGTACCAGGTGGTCGGCCCGGTCTGGGTGCGGTCGGTTCCGTAGCGGGACCGCCAGGCGGGAACGGACATGCTGACACCGAGGTCGAGCAGCACGAACACGCGTTCCAGCAGCGTCCGTCCGGGCCACGGCTCGAAGCTGTCCGGCAGTTGGAACTCGTAGGCGAGCGTGTCACCGAGGCGGACTCCGGGCAGTGGCCCCAACAACGGTGTCGGATCGCCGTGAGCGCCTCGCCAGACCTCGACTCGTTCCATGAACCATTCGTACCCGAGACGGCGGCAGCGCGCGCCGCCCACCGGAATTCGCCGGCGTGGGTTCGCTCGTTCATCCAGGATCAACCGCGTGCTCGTCATCCCGGATGCCGTCGTTGCCGGTCACGGTCTGCCGATCGGGCCGGTCACGATCCACGTCGATCGTCCCGGCCGGCTGGTCGCCAGGGTCGGTGGCTTCGCGGTGAAGGCCGACGAGCGGCCGGGTGCGTTCAGGGGGGGAACGGGCGGCGATCGCCCGGCTCGCGGCGGCGGGCCTGCCGGTGTCGGAGGTCCACGCCGGTCGCGATGACACCCCGTCCCACCTGGTGCTCCGGTGGATCGAGGGTGAGCCGCTGTCGGCGGCCGCCCCGCCGTCGGCGTTGCGCGAGGCGGGCCGGTTGCTGCGCCGGGTGCACGCCGAGCCGGAGCGCAGGCCGGACACGATCGGCGAGTGGATGATGGACTGGACCACCTGGATCCTGGCCTGGCTGGCGGACTTCGCCGACGTGCCGGCCCGGCGGTGCGACGAGATCCGGGCCTGGTGCCTGCGCCTCCAGCCGCTGATGACCGGTCGCGGCACGCTGACGCTGTTGGACGGCCGTCCCGAGCACTTCGTGGTGCGCGACGGCCGGATCGCCGGTCTGATCGACCTGGAGGACGTCAGCGCCGGCGATCCCGCGATGGACCTGGCGGTGCTCGCGGTCGCCGATGAGGACCTGCTGCCCGCGGTGTTGGAGGGTTACGCGCCGACGAGCGCGGAAGCGGCCGCATTCGACGAGCTGATCCCGTTCTACGTGCTGCTGCGCCGACTCGCCGCGGCCAAGTGGGAGCGTGAGCACGGCGACCCCGCCCGAACGACCCGTCTGCTGGAGCAGGTGTCCAGGACGCGGACATCTCCTTGACGAAGTCGGGACCAGAGGGATGAAGAGTCCTCTGTGGATGGACGGGACATACCCTGGTCTCGGTGGAACAACGTCGTCGCCGGTCCGAGAGAAGCAAGGTCACGTGCTCGAAGGGCATCGACAAGCACCACCACGTCCCCGCCGACTCCGCCGTAGGCCATCCGAGTGGTCGTTCGGGTGGTCGTCACATCCACCCTCGCGAATCGCGCCACGCTGAGGAGTGGCGGCGTGCCCGCGCTGAAGGGGAGGAAGCGATGGATCCGGAAACGGCGGCACTCGCGGCGGCGGCTGCGGCGACGATGGTCGAGTTGCTGACGACCGAGGCGTGGCAGAAGGCCAAGTCGGCGATCGGCGGGCTGTGGCGACGTGCCCGTTCGACCGACGCCGAGGCCGTGGACGTGATCGACGTCGAGATCGCCGAGACCCGGGTGAACGCGATCGCCGCGCGCGAGGCGGAGGACGACGAGGCCGAGCGCGAGCTGGTGGGCGCGTGGCAGGCGCGGCTGAGCCGGCTGCTGGTCGCCGAGCCCGCGCTGGTGCCCGAACTGCGCAGACTGCTCGACGACACCCTGACCCCCGCCCTGGACGCGAGCGCGCCGGGACGCACGACGATCACGATGCGGGCGACGGCCTCGGACGATGCCCGGATCTACCAGGCGGGTGGTGACCAGCACATCAATGAAGGCCGATGACCAGGGCGCCGGGCCACCACCCGGGAAGTCCGTCCACCTGGAGGCGATCGCCTCGGGGGACGCCCGGGTGGTCCAGGTCGGCGGCCACCAGCACAACTACTACGGCGCTGGCGTGCACGGCACTCGCCGCACGGAGCCGGGCTCGACGGACGGGGAGTGCCCGTACCCGGGCCTCGCCGCGTTCGGACCCGAGCACGCGCGGTGGTTCTTCGGCCGCGACGCCCTCACCGCGGAGCTGGTCGAGCTGGTGGACCACCGGCAGCGCGCCGGGGGAGTGCAGGTGGTGGTGGCGCCGTCCGGCGCGGGCAAGTCGTCGTTGCTGCGGGCCGGTCTGCTGCCCCGGCTGAAGCGGTCGTCGCTGCCTGGATCGGGCACGTGGCCGCAGCTGCTGTTCACCCCCACCGCCGATCCGATGACCGCCCTCGCGGAGCAGGTCGTCCCGATGACGGGCGACCAGCCCGGGGCACTGGCCGCCGACCCGGCGCGGTGCGTCGACGCGATCGTCGAGGCCGGCGGGGGTGGACCCGTGGTCGTCGTGGTGGACCAGCTCGAAGAGCTGTTCACCCTCTGCGCAGACGAGGAACGGCGGCGCGCCTTCACCGAGGTGCTCGACCGGTTGGCCCACGCGAGCCCTCCGGTGCTGGTCGTCGTGGGCGTGCGCGCCGACTTCTACGCCTCGTGCGCCAACGACCCGGTGCTGCGGGCCGCGTTGCGGGACAACCCGCTGGTGATCGGCCCGATGTCGGAAGTCGAGCTGCGCGAAGCCGTCCTCTACCCGGCCCAGGACGTGGGCCTGACCGTCGAACCCGGCCTGGTGGAACTCCTGCTGCACGACCTCGGCGCCGCCGGCGACGCGACCGGTTACGACGCGGGCAGGCTCCCGCTGTTGGCGCACGCCCTGCGTTCGACCTGGCAGCGGCGTGAGGGCGACGCGCTCACCGTGGCGGGCTACCGGGCCACGGGCGGCATCGAGGGCGCCGTCGCCCGCACCGCCGACCGGGTCCACGCGGGCCTGGACGCGACCGGCCGAGACCTGACCAGGTTGTTGTTCCCGCGGTTGGTGAACATCGGCGAGGGCACGGAGGACACCCGGCGTCGCTTCCCCCGTGCGGAACTGCTCGAAGCCGGTGGCGACCCGGACGCGGCGTCGGCCGTCCTGGCCGCCTTCACCGCGGCACGCCTGCTCACCCAGCGCGAGGACACCGTCGAGATCACGCACGAGGCGCTGGTCCGCGCCTGGCCCGCGCTGCGCCGGTGGATCGACGAGGACCGAGCCGGGTTGCTGGTGCACCAGCGGCTGGCCGAGGCGGCGACCACGTGGGAGCGCACGGAGCGCGATCCCGGCGCGCTGTACCGGGGCAGGCTCCTCGCCGACGCCAACGTCGTGGCCGCCGACCCGGCCCGCCCGCTCACCGACCTCGAACGCGAGTTCATCACCGCGAGCGGCCGGACCCAGCTGCGGAGCGTGCGCAGGTTGCGGCAGCTCATCGCCCTGCTCGCGATCCTGCTCCTGACCGCGTCCGCCCTGGGCGTCCTCGCCTACCGGCAGTCCCTGGACGCGCGGCGGCAGACCCGCGCCGCGGTTGCGAACGGGCTGGTCGGCCAGGCGAACGCGCTGCGCGAGAGCGACCCGCGAACCGCGCTGCGGCTCGGCCTGGCGGCCCACCGGCTGGCGCCGACGCACCGGACGAGGGAAAGCCTGCTCGGCCTCCTGACGCAGAGCCGGTACACCGGCGCGATGACCGGTCACGACAACACCGTGCGGGCCTTGGCCTACAACCACGACGGCAGCAGGATGGCCGTCGCGAGCGGCAACGCGATCACGCTGTGGAACGTGCCGGACCGGACCGCCGTCGAAACGCTCAGGACCTTGACGAACGACGTGGAATCGGTCCGGTTCAGCGACGACGGCACGCTGCTCGGCGCGATCACCGACGACGGGACGGCCGCCCTGTGGCGGTTCGACGGGACCAGGGTGGTGCCGCTGTCCACCTGGCGGGTCTCCGAGGACCGGCGCGGCAACCCGTTCCGCAAGTCGTCCTTCGTCTTCGCGCCCGGCGGGCGCACCGCGTACACCAACGGCTCCGATGCCGGCTACTTCGGCCTGTCGGTGTGGGACATCTCCGACCCGGGCGCGCCACGGCGGCTGGCGGCGACGGAGGACACCGGCGCCATGTCGATCGCCCTGAGCGGCGACGGCCAGGTGCTGGTCACCGCCGAACCGCCCGGGCGCAGCGCGACGCTGTGGGACGTCGGCAGGCCCGCGCAACCCGTCAAGATCACGCGATTCGACGTGCCGGGCCCCGGCGTGGACACCCCCGAAGTGGCCTTCAGCCCGCACTCGGCCACCGTCGCCGCCGCCAACGGCAACACCGTGTCGGTGTGGGACGTGAGCCGACCCGAGCAGCCCGTCCACCTGACCACCACGGCCGAGCACGGCGAACGCGTCCTCGGGCTGGCCTTCCACCCGACCGCCGACCTCCTGGCCACCGCGAGCCTGGACCACACCGCCGTGGTGTGGAACCTGTCCGACCGCACCCGCGCCACCAGGTGGTCGACGCTCAAGGGGCACGAGGCCGGCCTGTACGCGGTCGCCTTCAACCCCGACCAGTACACCCTGGCCACCGGCGGGGTCGACCGCAGCGCGATCCTGTGGCAGGTCGGCAACCCGACCGAGCTCGGCGTGCGGCAGGTCGCCCACGGCCACGGCGCCGTCGGGCTCAACGCGGTGGCGCTGAGCCGGAACGGTGAACTCATGGCCACCGCCGACACCGGCAGCCAGGTGCTGCTGTGGGACGCGACCAACCCGTCCGAACCCCGCCAGGTCTCGTCGTTCGAGGTTCCGCCCGCCACCCACACCGGGCAGACCTCGATCGTGGTGGACAGGTACGGGGTGCAGGACCTCGCGTTCTCCGATGACGCCGACCTGCTCGCCACGCGGGACCTGAGCCCGAGCGGCACCCTGGGCACGGCGACGCTGTGGGACGTGTCCGACCCGGGCAGGCCGCGTGAGCTGGCCAAGGTCAACGACGACCGGACGGTCTACCTGGGCATCGCACTGAGCGGGGACGGTGACGTGCTCGTCACCGGGAACGAGGTGTGGGACGTGCGCGACCCCGCCGCACCGAAGAGGGGTCGCCACGCTGCCCGACCACGCGTCCGTCGCCGCGATCAGCCCGGACGGCGGCACGATCGCCGTGAACGACGCGAGGGCCCTGTGGGATCTCACCGACCCGGCACACCCCCGTGAGCTGGCCGACCTGGCCGCCCCGGAGGAGGTCATGGACGTCGCCTTCAGCGACGACGGGCGCACGCTCGCCGCCACCGGCCGGGATGGCACCACCGCCCTGTGGGACCTCACCGACCGCGCGCACCCGAAGCCGCTGCCGCGCTTGACCGGCGGACACGACGGCCCGGTGAACGCGGTCGCCTTCGCGCCCGGCGGCAGGTTGGTCGGCACGGTGGGCGACGACCGGCGGCTGGTGCTGTGGGACCTCACCGACCGTGATCACCCGGTCAAGCTCATCGCGGCGGCGCAGCACGGCAACGAGGTCATGGGCGTCGCCTTCAGCCCCGACGGCACCACGGCGATCACCACCGGCGAGGACGGCAACATCGGCGCCTGGCCGCTTGAGGACCTCACCCGCACGGTGCGCGACGTCGTGGGCCGCGCGTGCGAGATGGCCGGCGGCGACGTGTCACGCGAGGACTGGGCACTGCTCGTGCCCGGTGTGCCGTTCGAACGAACCTGCGCGGACTCGTAGGCCGCGTGCTCCGCACCAGGCGACGGTTGACGACCCGCTCACTGCCGTGGTGGCTCGGCCGACTCCTCGACTGGCACTACCAAGCCGGTCTGGTACGCCAAGCCGGCGGCGGCTGCCGGTTCCGCCACCGCGGACTCCAACACTACCTCGCCCACTCCCCACCACGGCCCGCGCCGCCGACCGGTCTTCGGGACCACTCGGTCCACAGTGGACGGTAGCCGTGTCGGTGCCAGAACGGCACCGACAGCGGGTTCATGGTGTAGTAGTGCAACAGGGTCACCCCGATACCCGCGGCGTCCAACGCGGCGTGGGCGGTCGCCACGAGCGCGGCTCCGACACCGTCACCACGATGTGCGGCACCCACGACCAGGCACCCCACGTAGGCGACCGGGCCGGACGCGACCGACGCGGCGACCCAGTCCGCCCGCTCGGGCGGTGTCACCACGACCAGACCGGTGACCGCGCCGTCCACCTCCGCCACCCACGTCCAGGACGTGGTGGGCGGCGCGAGCCTCGCACCCAGTACCCGGCGCGAGTTCGCCTCGGTGGAGGGGCGCGGCACCCGGCCGCCGAACTGCTGGTTCCACCGCGCCAACTCCAGCTGAAGACCGACCGCCACCTCCAGGTCGGCACTGCCCATCGCACGCACGACCACTCCTTCCGGTACCGCAGGCAGCGGTCGCCCGGCGGGTCTCGCGGCCAGTGTCAGACCCGGCACCAGTCCGTGCGACAGGAAGGTCGACGTCAACGACGTGTCGCGACTGGGCCACGTGATCAGCGCCTCGGAGTCACCGCCACCCGTGGGTCCGCTCGCCGGGAGGTGCTCCTCCCACCGGTCCAGCAGCGCGGCCATCGCCGCGACGGGGTCCGGCCCCGCCACCCGGGCGTCGAGCAGGTGCACCTCGACGGCCCGCTCGTCGGCCTCCGGCGAGTCCGGGTCCAGCCGCCGCACCCGGTAGACCCCCGCGGCCGAGGCCGCGCCCAGCGCGAGTTCCCCCGGTCCGGGCTCCGGCAGCGGCTGTGCCGCCGGCAGCAGCGGATCCAGGCTCCGGAGTCGTCGGTCGTGCTCGTCGAGCATGGGGCTTCCCCTTCGTCACCCGTGCACGGCGTCCGGGACGGCCGCGCGGTCCACCCGAACCCGCCGTCCACCCACAGGTTGCCACCGCCGTCGCGTCGAGCGCCGCGAGATCCCCGAACCGCGGTCACCCGCCGTGCGGACATGTGGCTCGACGAGCGCGGCTCGCGCCTGCTGACCGTCGGCCAGTCCGGAGCGCTGGAGGTCACGAGCCTGGACGACCACGGCACCCGGTCGGCCTTCGACACGAGCAACCGCCTGTTCGGGGTCACCACGGATGCCGCCGACCCGGACACCGCGGTGGTGTGCGGGTCGCTCGGCGTCCTCTCGATCAGCCTGCCGGGCAGGTGACCCACCTCATCGTTTGACCGGGGCCGGTCGTCGGTAACCACCAGGTGCACGTGTGACTTCACAGGAGGACCCATGCACGAGACGGACACCGGACGAACGGTCGCCAACCCACGCCGGACGCGGCTGGGGAAGGACTGGACGGCGCAGTCGGCGGGGGTGACCGACCGGTCGCGACCCGTTCCCGGTCCCGGGCCCGACGCGGAGGAACGCCCCACCGGTTCCTGAGGTGCCCTGACGCCGCCCGGCACGAGGCCTGCTCCCGGCCGAACGCCACCGGGTGGCTCGTGGCGTGGCTCATCGCGTGCGGAACTGCTCCACCAGCGCGACGTACCCGCTGGAACCGTGACCGGCCGACGCCGCACGCTCGGCCAGCGCCTTGACGAGCCTCGGCAGCTCCGCGTTGACGCCGAGCGACTCGCTCTCCTCGACGACGTGCGCCATCGCCGCCAGGTGGGTGTCGATGGTGCCGTCGTCGGCCGGGTAGGTGCCGCTGTCGACCTGCCGCGCGTAGCCCGGCAGCCAGCCCGCCACCGTGTCGACCGCCGTCCGCGCGATCGGCAGGTACGCCATGGCGGACACACCGGCCGTGCTGAGGATCGCGGCGCCGTTGAGGAAACCGTCAAGCATCCCCCACATGAAGACGAGCGTGGCCATCTCGTGCAGGGCCGACAGACCGGGGTCGTCGCCGAGGTGCAGGCCCGTGCCGAGGGTGTCCAGCGTGGACCTGTGCGCGTCGTACAGCGGTCGTGGCCCGCTGTAGGCGAGCACGGCGTCGGCGGTGCCCACGGCATCCGGAACGGCCATGACCCCGCCGTCGAGGTAGCCGCCGCCGCGTCGCGCCACCTCTTCCGCGAGCGCTCTGGCGCGCGTGGGCGTGCCCGAGGACAGGTTCACCACGACCCGGCCGTCGAGCGGTCCGTCGAGGACGTCCGCCACGGCGTCGTAGTCCGACACGCAGACCACCACGAGCGGGGCCGCCGCGATCGCGGCCGACGGAGACCCGGCGAGCGTCGCGCCTCGGGACACGAGATCGTCCGCCTTGGCGGTCGTGCGGTTCCACACGGTCGTCGGGTGTCCCGCGCGCAGGAACGCCCCCGCGAGGGCGCCGCCCATCAGTCCGAGGCCCAGAACCGTGACGGGTGTGCCGGTGTGCACCATGTGCTCCCTTTTCTTGATCGCTGGTCGGTGATCGGTGGCACAATCGTCAACGTTCACACCGGTATGAAGGTCAAGGGGATTCGCGTGCTGATCGGCGAGCTGAGTCGGCGGACGGGGGTGAACCCGCACCAGCTGAGGTACTACGAGGCGCAGGGCCTGCTGGTGCCCGAGCGCGGTGGCAACGGCTACCGCGAGTACGGCGACGACGCCGTGCTGACCGTGGCCCAGATCAGGAAGCTGCTCGACGCCGGCCTGTCGACCCAGGAGATCGGCTACCTCCAACCGTGCGTCACGGGCACGGCTCCGGACCTGAAACCCTGCCCGGAAACCCTGGACCTGCTGCGGGCGCGCATCGCCGGGCTCGACGAGCGGATCGACACGCTGGTCCAGTCCCGTCGGACGTTGCAGGAGTACCTGGTGGCCACGAAGCGGCGGATCCGGCCCCGCGCTTCCGGGATCCGCGGAGAAGACGCATGAGTGACGTGGGCACCGGCACCGGCAAGGTGGTCGTGAACAGGGCGATGTCGCTGGACGGCTTCATCGCCGGTCCCGGCCACGCGATGGACTGGGTCGCCGGGTACCTGACCCCGGACGTGTTCCCCGAGGTCATGGAGGCCACGGGCGCCATGCTCATCGGCCGGCGCACCCACGAGGTCGGCAAGGGCATGGCCGAGCAGGGCACCCCCTACGACGGGGGAGCGCTGTTCGTCCTCACCCACGAGCCGCCCGACGAGCCGGACCCCTCCGTCACGTTCCTCACCTGCGGACTGGAGGAAGCCGTCGCCACGGCACGCCGCGCCGCGGGCGGCAAGAACCTGGAGATCCTCGGCGCCGACGTGGCCGCCCAGTGCCTGCGCCGCGGGCTCGTCGACGAGGTCCTGGTCTACGTCCTGCCGGTGCTGCTCGGCGACGGCGTCCGCTTCTCGCCGCCGGGCTCCGACAGGGTCGAACTGGAGCCTTGCGAGAACACGCAGTCGGGCGCCGTCACCATGCTCCGCTTCCGCGTGCGGAAGTAGGCGCGGCCGCGGTCGTCGTCACACGCGGAACGCGGCGTCCAGGCGGCCCGCGTGGTCGGGGAGCACCCGACCGGGATCGGTGCCGAGCACGCGGTCGAGCAGGGTGGCGTAGACGTCGCGGAAGTCGGTGGTGGCCTTGAGGTCGCCGTCGTCGAGGTCGGTCAGGCTCGGCTGTGCGCCGTGGAAGCCGCCGTTGACACCGCGGCCCAGCAGGAACACCGGTCCCGCCGTGCCGTGGTCGGTGCCGTCACCCGAGTTGGCGCGCACCCGCCGGCCGAACTCGGAGTACACCAGCACCACCGCGCGCTGCCCGACACGACGCGTGAACGGTGTGAGGGCGCCGTCCAGCTCGGTGAGCAGGCGTTGCTGGGTGACGCGTTCGTCGGCGTGGGTGTCGAACCCGCCCAACGACACCGAGTAGACCCGTGGCGGCGCGCCCGCCTCGATGAGCCGCGCCACGACGTCCAGCTGGGTGGCCAGGCCGGTGTTGCCGCCCGCCGAGGAACCCTTGTCACGGCGGGCATCCGGATCGTCCTCACCGGACTCCCGTGCCGCGTCGCGCAGTTCGGCGGAGGCGCGGTACAGGTCGGTGATGGAACGAGCGGCCCGCGCCTGCCACGTCCCCTCGCCCGCGGCCTCGCCGCCGAGCTCGGCGAACGCGTCGCGCAACCGCCCCGACGGCAAGTGCAGACCGCTCAACGGCAGCGAGGCCGCCGCCGTGCTCTCACCCGCGAGCATCGGCGGGAGCAGGGGTTCCACCGACAGCGCCCGCAGCGGGTCACCGTCGGCGGTCGCGTCGAGCCAGCGGCCCAGCCACCCGGACGGCACGGAGGTGCGCGGCGAAGCGGTCTGCCAGATCGCCATCGACCTGAAGTGGCTGCGGTCCGGGCTCGGGTAGCCGACGCCGCGCACGACGGCCAGACCGCCCTCGTCCCACAGCGATTTCAGGCCCGCCATGCCGGGGTTCAGACCCAGGCCGTCACCGAGGTCGAGCACGTCCTCGGGGCGGTACGCCAGGTCGGGGCGGGCGTCCTGGTAGGCGCGGTCGGCGGCCGGGACGACCGTGTTCAAGCCGTCGTTGCCGCCGTAGAGGGTCACGACCACGAGCACGCCGCGATCCGGGGCCAGCGGGCGTTCGGCCGCCGCACCCATCAGGTCCTGCCAGCTCACCCGGGTCGCGCCGACCGCGAGCGCCCCCGCCGCGGTCACCCCGGAGAGGGTCAGGAAGCGCCGTCGCGTCACCCGGTCCACGCCATCACCCGCTCACCACGTACTCGGGGGCGCACGCCGCCGCGGTCGTCAGCTCCGCCGGGTCGTCGGCGACCCGTGCCAACGCCGACCGGGTCCGCTCGGACCAGGCGTCCACGCCCAACCGCCGCCGCACGCCCTCGACCGGATCGGCCCTGCCCAAGCCGGCCAGGTCGGCGCGGTCGGCGACCAGGCGGGCCAGGTCGAGCCTGGCCGGCCACGCCGCAGTGGTCAACCAGGCGCCGCCCGAGGGCCAGCCGCCGACGCTCGGCGGTCGGAACGGCACCTGCCCCAGTGCCCGCAACCCGCGGCCGAGCCTGCCGGCCACCTGCTCGTCGAACTCCGCGGGCCGCACGCCCAGGGCCCGCATCAACCCCACCAGCCACTCCACGGGTTGTTTGACCAGCGCGTTGGCCGGGTCGAGGAACGCGGGCTCCGCCGCGATCGCCCGCAGCGCGGACCGGGTGTCGACGCGGAAAGCCGCCACGACCCGCTCCACCGCGTCGGGCGCGGGCGGTGCGGCGGACACCATCCGGAACCACAGCCGCCCGACCACGAAGTCCGCCGACTCGGGCCTGGACAGCACCAGGTCCACCAGCGACGCGGCGGTGTGCGGCCGGCTGTCGCCCAGGATGGTCTTGGCACCGCCGTCGTGGCGCTTGGCGACCGGCTCGGCGCGACCGGCGCCCCGAACGACCTTCCACCCGGTCAACGCACGAGCCGCCTCACGCACGTCGTGCTCGTCGTAGTGGCCGATGCCGAGCGCGAACAGCTCCAGGAACTCGCGGGCCAGGTTCTCGTTGGGGGATCCGGCGCGGTTGTCGTCACCGTCGAGCCACAGCAGCATCGCCGGGTCGACCACCACCGCCTGGGCGAGCGGGCCGAACGGGCCGAGGCCCAGGCGTCGGAACAGCCGGTTCTGCGCGAGCATCAACGCGGGCGAGCGCACCTTCTGCTCGCTGGTGGCGAAGTGCCCGTGCCAGAACCAGGTGATCCGCTCGGTCGCGGCGGCGTCCGCGGTGACCATCCGGTCCAGCCACCACACCACCAGGGCACGTTCGTCCGCGGCCCGCTGCCGGTTGGCCTCCCGCTTGTCGCCGGTCGGACGCGGCGCGCCCACCGGCGGGGGAGGGGGGTCCTCGGCGGTCGGGGCGGGCAGGGCGTCGAGGACCGCGTCGAAGCCGCGGTCGAGGTCGCCCTCACGCGGGCCGAAGCCGAGCCGGTCGTACAACCTGCGCACGGCGGCGTGCTCGGTCAGTTGCGCCATGCCGACGAGTATGTGACCCCTTCACCGGCCGCGGCGTGCGCGGAGCGGGATCTTCAGCGGGTGCTCAGCGCCGCCGGCCGCCAGGAAGGTCCCGTCCCGAGCGTGATCCGCGTCGGCGGCACTTGCGTCTCGGCGCAGGTCGGCGATGGGGGCATCCAGATCCGCCAGGCGTCGTCCCCGGACGGTCTGGCCGCCGTGCCCGCGCGCCTGGTGTGGCGCGACGAGGGCAACCGGGGCTCGGTGTGGGGTGCACCGCCGACGTCGAGCAGAACCCCTACAGCTGGGCACGCCCTACCACTGGGACAACCGCTACTGGTACACAGGCACGTTCGCGTGGTGGGGCAACACGACCTACCGCCGCGCCGACGTCCCGGGCCCCACCTCGGACACCGGCTGGAGCCTCAAGTTCTTCGAGTAGCGGTCGGGACCTCCCGGTGGTGGATGATGGACGGGTGATCGGTGATCGGTGGGGTGTGAGCGACAGCGAGGTCTCGCGCTCCTACCCGTGCGACGACTTCGTCACCTCGCCCGCGTTGCAGGCGTGGCGGGGCGTGGACGTCCAGGCACCCGCCGAAGCGGTGTGGGCGTGGGTCGCCCAGGTGAGGCTCGCGCCGTACGCGTACGACTGGATCGACAACCTCGGCCGGCGCTCGCCGCGCGAGCTCGCAGGCCTGCCCGAGCCCCGACCCGGGGAGCGGTTCACCACCGCCGGCGGCCGCCGGCTCGGCCGGATCGTCTCGGTCGAACCGGGGAAGCAGCTGACGGGCGCCATCATGGGCGCCTTCATGTCCTACGTCGTCGTGCCCCAGGGCCCCGGCACGACGCGCCTGCTGCTCAAGGTCGTCATGCGGACCAACCGCTGGGTGGCCCTCGCCCTGTCGATCGGCGACCTGGTCATGGCTCGACGGCAGCTGCTCAACCTGAAGCTGCTCGCCGAGCGGCACCGGCACCGGACGGCCTGAGGCCGTCACCGCCGACCCGTTGGCGAGTCCGGTCACTGCGAGTGATCATGTTCTCCGCCGTGCCTGTGTCGGGTGGTCGGCAGCCGGTCGTCCGCCGCCGGTCCCGCGACGGACGGCGCGGACTGGGGCTTCACCGTTCCCCGGACTTCGACCGCGCGCTCGTCGACCACACCGCGGTAGGTGAACACACCGCGCAGACCCCGGTCGGGTCCGACGAGGGCGAGGTCGAGCACCGCGGCCCAGTTGACCAGGCGTTCCAGCACCTCTGCGGCCGGGCAGGACTCGGGCACCACGCCGCGCAGCACGCCGTCTAAGTCGATGTGCCAGAGCAGCCCCCGGTCGTCCAGCGCCGGTGAGGCGTCGGTGCCGTACTGGTTCAGCACCGCGGTCAGGGCGGTGTTGACGATGCGTGTGATCGGCGGCATGAGAGGACCGTCTTCCGGGAGGTGGGGTCGTCGCGGCAGCCATCATCTCCTTACTGTTCGTGACACGATCGGGCGATCCGGTGTCCACAGGGTCCCGTCCGGATCACGGTGCGCCATTGCGAGGGGACGCCGTCGCGGGACGCGTGTCGGGCTGGACGGTGACCGGAACCGCGCCGCCAGGTCCCCAGGACGCCGAACGACCGTCACCGGCACACGCGCTGGTCGGCGCGCGTGTGCCGGTGACGGCCGTTACCCCTCGTGCGGCGGTCAGAAGTTCTTCGTCGCCACCACCCAGGGCGCCTTGGCCGCCAGCCCGGACGGGCTGAGGATGTAGGCGCGTGCCGCCTGGTTGCCGTTGAGCACCATGTCGAAGAACTGCACCACCGTCGTCATGCCGTCGGTCAGCTGGCTGCCGGTGATGAAGCCCCCGTGGCCGGCCTGGGGGTGGCGGGCCAGCACGGCCGGCACCGTGGCCAGGTCGTAGGTGGCCTGGTTGTTGGCGTAGGCGATGTCGGACGTGCCGCCGTCCATGAACATGGCGGGCGTGTGCAGCTTGCCGACCTCGGAGCGCGGGTAGCCGAACGAGCCGTCGGCGAAGAACCCGCTGTTCAGTGAGACGACCGCGGACACGCGGCGGTCCTGGGCGGCGACCATGGCCTCCAAGCCACCGCAGGAGTGGCCGGCGGTCGCCACCTTGGTCAGGTCGAGGCGCTGGCGGAGCGGCGCGCCGGAGCGGTTCTGCTCCCGCTCGGCCCAGGTGATCGCGTCCGTCAGCAGGGAGGGGATGGGTGATCCGCTCGGCACGCCGTTGGGCGAGCCGTCGACCGAGCCGGTGTCCACCACGACGAAGCCCTTCGACGCGATGAACGTCAGGATCCGCGTCACCTCGCTGTTGTTCGTGTGCGCGCACGCGCCGTTCCCGAACGCCAGCACGGGCAGCGCCCGGTCGACCGCCTGCGGGTTCGACGGGCGGAACACGGTGAAGCGGTTGTCCCCGTAGGCGCCTTCCCTGGTGACGGAGAAGTTGTTCTCGATCATGGGACGGCCAGGCTGTGGGGTGGTCGTGGTCGTCGTCGTCGTGGTGCTCGTGGTGGTGCTCGTGGTGGTGCTCGTGGTCGTCGCACCGGTGCACACGGTGCCGTTGAGGGTGAACACCGACGGGGGTGTCGAGCGGGCGCCGGACGTGGCGTTGAAGCCGAACGAGACCGTCGCGCCGGTCGCGATGGCGCCGTTCCACGCCGCGTTGGCGGCGGTGACCTGGGCGCCCGACTGGGTGTGCGTCCCGTTCCACGACTGCGTGATCCGCTCGTCCGCGGGGAACGTCCACGACAGCCGCCACCCGTTCACCGGGTCGCCGAGGTTCGTCACGACCGCGTTGGCGGTGAAGCCGCCCGGCCACTGCGAGCCGATCGAGTAGTCGACCCGGCACCCGGCGGCGGCCGACGCGGGCTGCGAGCCGATCAGGGCGCCGCTCGTCGCGACGAGCGCCACGGCGGCCACCAGTGCGGCCGATCGTGACCCGCGAGGATCGTTCCTGCGCATGGGAGTGCTCCTTCCACTGCGGGCGGCGGCGGATTGGCGTCGCGTGATCGGCGCGGGAGGGCCCGGTGGCGGACGAGCCCTCCCGCGGCCGGATCAGCCGACTCGGCAGGAGACGCTGGGCCAGCTCCAGTTGCCGCCGTGCTGGATGGTGAAGCCGAACGCGTTGCCGTTGCCGTTGGGGCGGGCGGTCATCACGTTGGCCGACTCCCACGTCGCGGTGGTGTTCCAGGTGGCGATGATCCTCTGGGGCGAGCTCACCGTGACCGTGACGACCCAGTTGTTCGTGCCCGAGACGGTGACCTGGCCGTTGAAGCGGTCACTCCACTTCTGGCCCTCGGAGTAGGTCGCGGTGCAACCGCCGGGGTTCGGCGTGGTGGTGGTCGGTGTGGTCGGATCAGTCGAGTTGCTGGTCGTCGTGGTGGTCGGGCCGGTGGTGGGTGCGGCGTTGAGGGCGTTGAGGGTGGAGGTGTAGGCGGCCTTCTTGTTGCCGGAGCCGTCGAACAGCAGCGGGGTGCCGGAGGCGCGCCACGAGTCGCTGTCGCGGATGCCCCACACCGTGATGCCGGTGCAGCGGGTGACGGCGAGGCAGGCTTGGACGACGCCCTGGTATTGCTGGGCCTGGGTCGAGCCGGATCCTTCGATGTCCAACTC
>NZ_JBFAQZ010000016.1:0-177644 GCF_040673975.1 Actinosynnema sp. NPDC050801
CGGGCAGGCTTGGCGGGCGCTTTATCCGCCAGGCCTGCCCGGCTTTGGCCTGCCTGGGGTGCCCGTAAGGGCCCCATGTCAAATCGAGCCGGACTCAACCCGAGCTCACCCACCACCCCCGGCCCGAGCCGCCGCCCCGGCTCCCTCCCCAACCAGCGCCCACTGCCGCTTCCGGTGCGCCATCACGAACCCGAACACCAGCGCCGCCCCGACCGCCACCCCACCCACCGTCACCGCGAAACTCCCGATCGCCCCACCGACGAACGGCAGCACCAGCACCGCGAGCCCGACCACCGCCGCGGTCCACACGTCCGGCTCCACCCACCTCCACCGCTCGGCGCGCTCCAAGCGTTGGCGCAGGTCGTTGGCGAACCCGATCAACTCCGGATGGGGGCTCAACGCGAGGATCTCGTCGGCCAACCCCCGACACTCCACCACCTGCCGGGCATCCGTCACCACCAGCGCGCCCTCTGCCGTCACCCGCCTCACCTCGGCGCTGCGAGCCGCGAGCGCGATGGCCAGGTGCGTGCGCAGCACGTCGTCCGCCCTCGGCTCACCCCCGCCGGCCAGTTCACCACGCACCACCGCCACCGCGAGGTGGCTCTCATCGTCGTGACCGTCCCCCAGCGCGGACGTCAACGCGGTCAGGGCGCGGGCCAAGCGGACACGGTCGCGATCCGAGAATTCGGTGAGGTCGACGCGGATGATGCGGGCCGCGAGCCATTCTCGCAGTTCACTCCACTCGTTCGGCCCATTGACAACCATCGCTGGTTCTCCGATTTACTCGGCGGAGCGTTGACGTCCAGAATATCCCGATGGCGAGGCGTCCGGTGAGTGCGAGGAACCCGATCGGCGCCCTCCCGCTGGCGCTGTCCGCCGCCGCCTTGTACACCCTCATCGCCGGCACCGCGGGCTACCTCGTCCACCTCGCCGACCCCACCCCCACCGGCCCGACCACCGCCGCAGCCGCCATCCCCGTCATCACCACACCCCCACCCACCACACCCCCACCCACCACACCCCCGCCCACCAAAACCCCACTCACCACAACCCCACCGAGCTCCGGCATCACCCCACCCGACCAGCAACGAGTGGAAGCACCCGGCGGCCTGACCACCACCATCCCCGCCAAGTGGACGATCACCACCGGCACGGTCGCCACCACCCTGGTCGCCACCGACCCGACCTCACCCCACCGCGAGGTGAGACTGGGCGGGGCACCGGTCACCGACCCGTCCAAACCCCTGCTGGACCGCATCACCACCGCCGCCACCGACCGCGAACGCGAGGCAGGCCACCGGCGGGTGACCCTCACCGCGACGACGATCCGGAACCACCCGGCGGTCACCTGGGAATTCGACGAGAACGCCACCTCGGGCCCCAAACGGGTGGCCACCGCGTTCTGGGAATCGAAGGGCGTCGAGTACGTCCTCTACTCCTCGGGCCCACCCGACGAATGGGAGCAAACCAAGTCACGCCTCACCCGGATGGTCGACGCCGCAACCCCCTAAACCACCCTCCCCCACACCCTCACGCCTACACCCGACGCCCAACACCCTCACACCCGACGAGCGGTGGCAAACCGCGGCCGCCCAGCCAAATCACGGTGATCCGCGACATCCGTGAGCACGCGCCGCGCCGCGAGCAGGGCGGGCACCGCATCCCCGTGCGTGTCGTCGTGCTCGATCCCCACGTACCCCCCCGGCTTCAACAACCGCGCGGCCAACCCCACCACGTGCCGGATCACGTCCAACCCGTCCGCACCCCCGAACACGGCGTGCCGCGGGTCGTGGTCGGCGACCTCCGGCTGGACCTCCGTCCCGTCCGGCACGTACGGCGGGTTGCACAGCACCAGGTCGACCCGACCCTCCAGTTCGGACAGCCCCGACGGTTCGGACAGCAGGTCCGCCGCCGTCACGTCCCCCGCGTGCAACCTGATCGGGGTATCACCCTCCCCGATCCGCGCCTCCGCGTTGCGACGCGCCCAGGCCAGCGCACCCGGATCCCGCTCGACGGCGTGCACGACCGCCGACGGCACCCGGTGCGCCACCGCCAAGGCCAACGCGCCCGACCCGGTGCACAGGTCGACGACCACCGGGGCCGCCACCGACGAGTCCACACCGGACAGCGTCGACAGTCCCCACTCCACCATCAACTCGGTCTCCGGCCGCGGGATGAACACCCCCGGACCGACCTCCAGGTCCACCCCGCCCAGGTGCGCGCGCCCGGTGATGTGCTGCAACGGCAGCCGCGTCGTGCGCTGCCGCACGACCTTGTGCAGCGCGTCCACCACCGACGGGTCGACCAGCGGGATCAGCGGCAACCGCGACCGCTCCACCCCGAGCACGTGGGCCGCGAGCAGCTCGGCGTCCACGCGCGGACTGTCGACACCCGCCGCGGCGAGCATGCGCTCGGCTTCGATGATGGCCAGCCGCAGCGGGTGTCGGGTCATGCGCTCCAGGGTAGGGGGATCAGAAGTTGATCATGTGCCCGGCCAGGCCGTGGACCGCCTCCTTGACCGCCTCGCTCAGCGTCGGGTGCGCGTGCACGTTGCGCGCCACCTCGTGCACGGTCAGGTCCCACTGCTGCGCCAGCGTGAGCTCCGGCAGCAGCTCGGTCACGTCCGGGCCGATCATGTGCGCGCCGAGCAGCTCACCGTACTTGGCGTCGCTGATCAGCTTGACGAAGCCGTTCGGGTCCGCCAGGCCGTGCGCCTTGCCGTTCGCGGTGAACGGGAACTTCGCCACCCGGACGTCGAAGCCCTTCTCCCGGGCCTGCGCCTCGGTCCACCCGAACGACGCGATCTGCGGCTGGCAGAACGTCGCGCGCGGGATCATCGGGAAGTCCAGCTCCATGGTCTCCGCGCCCGCGATGGTCTCGGCCGCGACGATGCCCATGGACTCGGCCGCGTGCGCGAGCATCAGCTTCGCGGTCACGTCGCCGATGGCGAAGATGTGCGGGACGGTGGTGCGGCCACGCCCGTCGACCGCGATCGCGCCGCGCTCGGTCAGCCCGACGCCGGTGTTCTCCAGGCCGTAGCCCTCCACCCGCGGCTGGAAGCCGATCGCCTGCATGACCTTGTCGGCCTCCAGGACCTCTTCGTTGCCGTCCTTCGACACGGTGACGCGGACCTTCTCGCCGCTGTCGTCGATGGACTCCACGCGGGTGGACGTGCGCACGTCGATGCCCATGCGCTTGTAGCGCTTGGCCAGCTCGGCGGACACCTCCGCGTCCTCCAGCGGCACCACCCGGTCGAGGAACTCGACGATGGTGACCTTCACGCCGTAGTTGTGCAGCACGTAGCCGAACTCGACGCCGATGGCGCCCGCTCCGGCGATGACGATGCTCCCGGGCAGCTCCGCGGACAGGATCTGCTCCTCGTAGGTCACCACCCGCTCGGAGAGCTCCGTGTTCGGCAGCAGCCGGGTCTTCGCGCCCGCGGCGATGATGGCGTGGTCGAACGTGACGGTCTCGCCGTTCACCTCGATGGTGTTGGCGTCGCGGAACGTGCCGAAGCCGTTGTACTCGGTGATGCCGTTCTTCTTCATCAGGAAGTGCACGCCCTTGACGCGCCCGTCCGCGACCTTCCGGCTGCGCTCGTGGGCGACGCCGTAGTCGAACTTCACCGTGCCGTCGACCTGGATGCCGTAGGTCTTCTGCTCGTGGGTGAACAGGTGTGCGAGCTCCGCGTTGCGCAGGAGCGCCTTCGACGGGATGCAGCCCACGTTCAGGCACACCCCGCCCCAGTAACGCTCCTCGATGACCGCCGTCTTCAGCCCCAGCTGGGCCGCCCGGATCGCGGCGACGTACCCGCCTGGCCCCGCACCGAGGACCACGACGTCAAAGTGTGCGCTCATGAGCGACACATTAGGTGCCCAGTTGGTCCGACAAGAACTCAACGGTCCGACGCCACGCGTCGGCCCGTGCGGCGGCGGTGGCGGCAGGCGTGCCGCCCATCGAGAAGTCGACCCCGGGACCGGGCACCACCAGTTCCACCGGCCGGTGGGGTGGCCCCGCGATCACGTGTCCTGCCTCGGGGTACACGACGCGCTCGTGCCGGTGCGCGTGCCCGTGCCCGGTCAGCCGGCGCCAGGCGACCTCGCTCAGCCCCACCGACGGCCACGAGTCGTCCGACCCGGATGAGAGCAGCAACACACCGCCCCCGATCCGCTCGACGGGGATCTCGGTGTCCTCCGGGATGCCGTCGGAGAAGTCGAACGCCGAGCTCAGCCGCACCGGCTTGCCCGCGACCACCCGCTCGCGCAGCTCGTCGGGGATCGAGTACGGCAGGTACGGCAGCGGCCTGCCCTGCCACGTCCACGACGCCGCCTCGTGGTCGAACTTGCGCAGCAACCGGGAACCAGGCCCGATGCACTGCGTGACCACGCCGCTGCCGACCACGCTCACCACGGCCTTGACCTGCGGGAACGTCACACCGAGCAGCAACGCCGCCTCACCGCCGCGGGACCCGCCGACGACGCCCAGCCGCCCCGCCCTCGCGCCGAGCCACTCCAGCGCGGTCCCGAAGTACTCCAGCGGGATCTCCACGAGGTCCTCCGGCACGCCCGGCGCGCCGAAGTACGCCAGCGCCAGCGCCGCGAACCCGTGCCCGGCGAGCAGCGCCGCGTCCAGCTCGTGCAACCCGCCCTCGGACCCGCCCAGCACGACCACGCCGGGGTGGACCTGATCGTCGTCGGGCTCGAACAGCACGCCGACCAGGCCGTTCTCACGCACCTCGGTCCGCTTGACGCCCTCGGGCACGGTCAGCCGGTCCAGCTCCACCTCGCCGACCCCGACGACCTCGACCACCGTCCGGCCGTTCGGCTCACCCGTCCGGCTCATCGACCAGAACAACCCCATCGGGTCGACACCCGAGTAGGAGCCCTTCACCGGGGCGTGCCGGGTCAGGTCGACCACTCCGCGCTCATCGGCCAGGAACACCGCGGACGACGACCAGTCACCGGTCGACGCGCGCACCTCGACCCGCTCGTCCGGCGGCAGGTCGACCACCCGGACGTCCACCACGGCGTCCACCGGGGCGCTCCGCGGGCTCACCAAGATCTCCGCCACCGCAGCGCCCCTCTCGTCGCCGTCGCCTCACCCGCCGGCGAGTCGCTCCGCGCGGTCGGCCGCCGCCAACGCGTCCAGCACCGCGTCCATATCGCCGTCCAGCACTTGATCCAGGTTATGCGCTTTGTACCCGACCCGGTGATCGGAGATGCGTGATTCCGGGAAGTTGTAGGTGCGCACCCGCTCGGAGCGGTCGACCGTGCGGATCTGCACGCGGCGGGCGTCCGACGCCTCCTGCTGCTGCTTCTCCTCGGCCAACGCGGTCAGCCGGGCCTGCAGCACCTGCATGGCCCGCGCCTTGTTCTGCAGCTGGCTGCGCTCGTTCTGGCAGGACACCACGATGCCGGTGGGCAGGTGCGTGATGCGGACGGCCGAGTCGGTCGTGTTGACGCTCTGCCCGCCCTTGCCCGACGAGCGGAACACGTCCACCCGCAGGTCGTTCTCGTCGATCTCGACCTCGACCTCGTCGACCTCCGGGAACACCAGGACACCGGCGGCGGAGGTGTGGATGCGGCCCTGCGACTCGGTCACCGGCACCCGCTGGACGCGGTGTACGCCACCCTCGTACTTCAGCCGCGACCACACGCCGTCCGGGGTGTCGGCGCGGCTCTTGATGGCCACCGTGACGTCCTTGAACCCGCCCAGGTCGGAGTCCGTGCCGTCGAGCACTTCGGCTTTCCACCCGTGGCGTTCGGCGTACCGCAGGTACATCCGCAGCAGGTCGCCCGCGAACAGGGCCGACTCCTCGCCGCCCTCACCGGACTTGATCTCCAGCACCACGTCCGCGCTGTCGTGGGGGTCGCGCGGGAGGAGGAGCTCGGTCAGCTTCGACTCCAGCGCCGGCACGGCCTTGGACAGCTCCTCGGCCTCCTCGGCGAACACCGAGTCCTCGGCGGCCAGCTCACGGGCCGTCTCCAGGTCGGACTTCGCCTGCGCCAGCTCACGGGCGGTCTTCACGATCGGGGTCAGCTCGGCGTAGCGCTTGCCTAGCTTGCGCGCGCCCGCCTGGTCGGCGTGCACCGAGGGGTCGGCGAGCTTGGCTTCCAGCTCGGCGTGCTCGGCCAGCAGGGCGTCCAGCGTCACGATCTTGCTCCGGTCCTGGGTGTCGACGAGTGTCTTCTAGGTGCGGAGACGACAACGGCGCCCACCCGCGGATTCGGGGTGGACGCCGTTCTGGCAGCTACTTGGCGCGCTTGCCGTAGCGGGCCTCGAAGCGCGCGACCCGACCACCGGTGTCCATGATCTTCTGCTTGCCCGTGTAGAACGGGTGGCAGTTGGAGCAGATCTCGACGTGGATGGCGCCGGACGTCTGGGTGCTGCGGGTGGTGAAGGTGTTGCCGCAACCGCAGGTGACCTCGGTCGTCACGTACTCGGGGTGAATGCCGGTCTTCAACGTCTTGTCCCTTTCCTAAGTGGCCGCCGGGTCCTCGTTGGGGATTCTTCGAGGTGAACCGGAGCCGGACTCGACCCGACAGTGTGCCAGATCGGCTGTCTTCGACTGCAACGCGAGGTCCGGCACGCTTGTTCCCGGTGGCCGGCGTCACAACCGCTCGCCGATGGTGGTCGACCATTCGGCGCACGAGGTAACCGCTGGACTACAGAGAGCAGCACTGGGCGTTGCGCGGACGCCACACTGGCCGCGTGTTGTGCACCGGAGGGCGTCCGCTGCCGTTAGCCGCGTGGCTGGCCGTGCCGTTCCTGTTCAGCATCGCCGTCCTGGGTCTCACCGGGCTGGGTGGGCTGCTGGTCGGCGCCCCGGCCTACCTGGCCCTGTCGAGCCCGGTGTTCGGCGCCGGTGTCGCCGTGGGCGTCGCGACCTCGGGCACGGTCCGGTGGACCGCCCGGTGGCAGCGCGTGTGGCTGCGCTGGCCCTACCTCGCGTCCGTGCTGGCGACCGGCGTGCTCCTGGGCGGTGTGCGCGTGCCCGTGGCGGCCGTCGTGGGCCTCGGCGTGCCGGTCATCGCGCTGCTGGTGGCGCAGTACTTCCTCGAACGCCGCCGCACCGCCGCGCTGACCGCGACAGGCGCCACGCCCGCCCCGCCCTGCTGACCCGGTGCCGCCCGGCCGACCCGGTGCCGGCCTGCTGACCCCGGCGCCGGCTTGCTGACCCGTGCCGGCCCGCCCCGGCCCCCGTCGACCCTGCCCCTCTCCCCCACCCCAGGCCGAAGGCCCGCCCGGCTTGCTCGCCGGACGGGCCTTCGGTGATTCCTTCGGTGGTCCGACCCGAGGTGGGTCGGTGCGGTCAGTCGTTGTCCGCACCCGGGGTGGTCTTGGCCACCTGCATCAGGAACTCGATGTTCGTGCGGCTCTTGCGCAGGCGGTCCAGCAGCAGGTCGATGGCCTGCTGGCTGTCCAGGGCGTGCAGCACCCGGCGCAGCTTGTGCATGACCGCCAGCTCGTCCGGCGAGAGCAGCAGGTCTTCCTTGCGGGTACCGGACGAGTCCACGTCCACCGCCGGGAAGGTCCGCTTGTCCGCGATCTTCCGGTCGAGCTTGAGCTCGGCGTTGCCGGTGCCCTTGAACTCCTCGAAGATCACGCTGTCACCGGCGGACCCGGTCTCGACCAGGGCCGTCGCGATGACGGTCAGCGAGCCGCCGCCCTCGATGTTCCGGGCCGCACCCAGGAACCGCTTCGGCGGGTACAGCGCGGTCGAGTCGACACCACCGGACAGGATCCGGCCGCTCGCGGGGGCCGCGAGGTTGTAGGCACGGCCCAGCCGGGTGATCGAGTCCAGCAGCACGACCACGTCGTGACCCATCTCGACCAGGCGCTTCGCCCGCTCGATGGCCAGCTCCGAGATCGTGGTGTGGTCCGACGGCGGGCGGTCGAAGGTGGAGGCGATGACCTCGCCCTTCACCGACCGCTGCATGTCGGTGACCTCTTCGGGCCGCTCGTCCACCAGCACCACCATCAGGTGGCACTCGGGGTTGTTCTTCGTGATCGCGTTCGCGATCGACTGGAGCACCGAGGTCTTGCCCGCCTTCGGCGGCGACACGACCAGGGCTCGCTGGCCCTTGCCGATCGGCATCACCAGGTCGATGACGCGCGTGGTGAGGATGTGCGGTTCCGTCTCGAGGCGCAGGCGCTCGTTCGGGTACAGCGGCGTCAGCTTGGTGAAGTCCGGCCGGTTGCGGGACTCCTCCGGGTCGAGGCCGTTGATCTTGTCCACCCGCACCAGGGGGTTGAACTTCTGGCGCTGCTGCTCGCCGTCGCGCGGCTGCCGCACGGCGCCGATCAGGGCGTCGCCGCGGCGCAGCCCGTACTTGCGGACCAGCGACAACGACACGTACACGTCGTTCGGCCCGGCCAGGTAGCCCGAGGTGCGGACGAACGCGTAGTTCTCCAGCACGTCGAGGATGCCCGCGACGGGCAGCAGGACGTCGTCGTCCCGCACCTCGGTGTCGGTGGCGGGACCGGCCTCGTCGCCACGACCACCGCGACGGCGGCGGTCGCGGAAGCGGCGACCGCGACGGCCGCCCTCTTCGTCGTCGTCGCTCGGACCGCTCTGCTGGCGGTTGCGGTTCTGGTCGCGGTCGCGGCCACCCCGGTCGTCGCGCCCACCGCGGTCACCGCGGTCGTCACGACCACCCCGGTCGTCACGGCCACCCCGGTCCTGCCGGTCGCTGCGGTTGCCGCGCTCGCCCCGGTCCTGGCGCTGCTCGCGCTGCTCGGAGCGGTCCTGCCGGTCACCCCGGTCCTGCCGCTCGGCGCGCTCACCCTGGCGGGTGTCGCCCTGTCGGCCGTCACCCTGGGCACGCTCGCCCTGCTGACGGTCGCCCTGCTGGCGGTCTCCCCGGTCGCCCCGGTCGCCCTGGACGCGGTCGGCCTGCGGCTGGGCCTGCTGCCCGTCCGCGGCCGGTGCCTCGGGGCTGCCCGCGGGCCGGTTGGCGGAACGGCGACGGCGGTTGCCGCGGCGACCGCCCTCCTCCTCCGCCGGCCGGTCGGACACGTCGAGCTGCTGCTGGGTCGGCTTGTCCACCGGGGCCTGAGCGGACGCGGGAGCCGCGGCGGGGGCCTCGGCGGCCTTCTCCGCCACCGGAGCCTTCCCGGCGGCCGCCTTGGGCGCCTCGGCCTTCTTCTCGGCCTTGGGCGGCGTCGCGGCACTGCCCCGACCGGAGGTGCCGCCCTGCCGCTCCTTGATGGCGGCGATCAGGTCGCCCTTGCGGAGGCCGGCCGTGCCGGTGATGCCCAGCTGACCTGCGAGTTCACGGAGTTCGGCCAGCACCATTCCAGAGAGGCCCGCGCGCTTGCGCGGCGTGGCGCTGCCGTTCGAAGGGGTGGTCAGAGCGTTCTCCTCGGCTCCGGAACTGGCAGCGGGGTTGGGAGCAGCAGGAGCTTGGCTGCTCAGTACATCGGTCTTGGTCACACATGTCCTTCCTGACCGGAGCGCGCCTCCTACGCGTTCCAGCGGACCTGCCGTCCGACGGAATGCGGTGCGGCAGTTTCGTCCCGGTTCGGGCGGACCTGGCGACGGCGCGGAACGCGCACGAAAGCGGAGTCCACCGGTGCGGGACTTCGGTCACACGGCGAGCGGGTGCCTTCCAGCGTCGGCCCCGTCCATACGGCACAGAGCCAAGTCACTGGAGGAATGCGATCCGGAACGAACGTCCGGGCACCACACCGGCGCCCGTGCGCGCGGTGACTGATGGCCCCGAGGGTAGACGCCGGTCCGGCCGGGTGCAACAACCGGGGCACGGCGCGTCGCATCACTCAACCGAGTGGCGCAACCCGGACACCGGCCAGGTCGACCGGCACCCGACGCGCCTCGAAGCCGGTCAGGTCCACCCCGGACGGCAGCACGCCGTCCACCGGGAGGGCCAGGACCGTGGGCCCGGCACCGGACACCGCAGCCGGCACCCCGGCCTCCCGCAGCGACCGCACCAGGCGTGTCGTCGCAGGCCAGGCGGGTTCCCGGTACGGCTCGTGCAGGCGGTCGTCCAACGCCTCCAGCAGCAGCGAGGGGTCCGTGGCGAGCGCGTGCACGGCCAGCGCGGACCGGCCCGCGGCGAACGCCGCGTCCTCGTGCGGCACCTTCGAGGGCAGCAGCCCCCTGGTCGTCTTGGTCGACGACTCCACCTCGGGCACCAGCACGACCGGCGCTACACCCGGGTGCGGGTCCACACGGACCGCTCGGTAGCGGTCACCCTGCGTCCACGCGATCGCCACGCCGCCGAACATCGCCGCCGCCGCGTTGTCGGCGTGGCCCTCGAACTCCGAGGCGAGTTGCAACGCGCTCGTGTCCGACTCGCGACCGGCCAGGGCGAACCCGGCCGCCACGCCGGCCACGACGGCCGCCGCCGAGGAGCCGAGACCCCGCGCGTGCGGGATGGCGTTGCGGCACGTCAGCCGCAGCCCTGGCACGTCGACGCCGACCAGCTCGCAGGCCGCCCGGAACGCCCGCACGACCAGGTGTCCCCCGTCGGTGGGCACGCCGCCGGCGCCCTCGCCGGAGACCTCCACGACCAGGCCGCCGTCGGTCACCGCGAACTCCAGCTCGTCGTGCAGGCCCAACGCCATGCCCAGCGCGTCGAAGCCCGAGCCGAGGTTCGCCGTGGACGCCGGCACGGTGACGCGCACACCAGGGGCGGCCAAGCCCGTCACGCCAGCTCCAGCGCGTGCGCCACGGCGCCGGGGTCCACCGGCACCGGCTCCACCTCGCTCATGCCCAGCAGCGCGGTGTCGGGGTCCTTCAGGCCGTGGCCGGTGACCGTGCAGACGACCGTCGAGCCCTTCGGCAGCCGACCGTCGGCGGCGGTGGCCAGCAGGCCGGCCACGCTGGTCGCGGACGCGGGCTCGACGAAGATGCCCTCGGTCGAGGCCAGCAGCCGGTAGGCCTCCAGGATCTTCTCGTCCGTCACCGCCTCGAACAGGCCGCCGGACTCCTCCTTGGCCGCCACCGCGCCGGTCCACGACGCCGGGCTGCCCACCCGGATGGCGGTCGCGATGGTCTCCGGGTTCGCCACCGGCGCACCGTGCACCAGCGGCGCGGAGCCCGCGGCCTGGAAGCCGAACATGCGCGGCGTCGAGGGGACCACCCCGTCGGCGGCGTAGTCGGAGTAACCGCGCCAGTACGCGGTGATGTTGCCCGCGTTGCCGACCGGCAGGCAGTGGATGTCGGGCGCGCGGCCGAGCACGTCGCAGATCTCCCACGCGGCGGTCTTCTGGCCGATCAGCCGCACCGGGTTGACCGAGTTGACCAGCGTGATCGGGTACTCGATCGACGTCTTGGAGGCGAGCTCCAGGCAGTCGTCGAAGTTGCCGTCGATCTGCAGGATCTTCGCGCCGTGGGCGACCGCCTGGGCGAGCTTGCCCAGCGCGATCTTGCCGCGCGGCACGAGCACCGCCGCGGTCAGGCCCGCCTTGGCCGCGTACGCCGCCGCGCTGGCGGAGGTGTTGCCGGTCGACGCGCAGATCACCGCGCGGATGCCGCTGGCCAGGGCGTGCGTCATCGCCACGGTCATGCCGCGGTCCTTGAACGAGCCGGTCGGGTTCGCGCCCTCGACCTTGATGTGCACCTCGCACCCGGTCACCTCGGACAGGTGCTCGGCGAACACCAGCGGCGTGCCGCCTTCGTGGAGGGTGACGACCCTGGCACCCTCGGGGAGCGGGATCCGGTCCGCGTAGGCGCGGATGATGCCGGGCCACCCCGGCCTCACCGCGCTCCCACCCGTGGCTCCACCGGCTGAAGCCCGATCGTCGGCTCCACCGGCTGAAGCCCGATCGTCGGCTCCACCGGCTGAAGCCCGATCGTCGGCTCCACCGGCCGCTGTCCGATTGTCGACTCCGCCGAGGGCTGCTTGGGCCGCCATCATTCTTCGCCTTCCACCCGCATCACGCTGACCACTTCCCGAACCACGGGCAGCCCGCCGATTTTGTCCACGGTCGACCGCAGTGCCGCGTCGGTAGCGGCGTGGGTGACGATCACCAGGCTGGCGTCGTCGACCCGACCCTCCTGCCGCACGGCCGCGATGCTCACGTCGTGCTCCGCGAACACCGCCGCCACCTGCGACAACACGCCCGCCCGGTCGGCGACGTCGAGGCTGATGTGATAACGCGTGGGCGTCTGGCCCATCGGTCGCACGGGCAGCGCCGCGTAGGCCGACTCACGCGGGCCGCGGCCCCGGTGCACCCGGTTGCGGGCCACCGCGACGAGGTCGCCGAGGACCGCGCTGGCGGTCGGGGCGCCACCCGCGCCCTGGCCGTAGAACATCATCTCGCCGGCCGCGTCGGCCTCCACGAACACCGCGTTGAACGCGCCGTGCACGCCGGCCAGCGGGTGGGAGGTCGGGATCATCGCCGGGTGCACGCGCACCGAGATGCTCTCGCCGTCCTCCTGCGTGACCCGCTCGCAGATGGCGAGCAGCTTCACCGTGCGGCCCAGGGCCTTGGCGGCGGCGATGTCGGCGGCGCTGACCTGCGCGATGCCCTCGCGGTGCACGTCGGCGGCCGTGACCCGGCTGTGGAAGGCCAGGGACGCCAGGATCGCGGCCTTGGACGCGGCGTCGAAGCCGTCCACGTCCGCCGTCGGGTCCGCCTCGGCGTACCCGAGCCGGGTCGCCTCCTCCAGGGTCTCGCCGTAACTCGCCCCGGTGGAGTCCATGCCCGAGAGGATGAAGTTCGTGGTGCCGTTGACGATGCCCATCACCCGGGTGATGCGGTCGCCGGCCAGGGACTCGCGCAGCGGGCGCAGCAGCGGGATCGCGCCCGCCACCGCCGCCTCGAAGTACAGGTCCGCACCGGAGGAGTCGGAGGCTTCGAACAGCTCCGCCGAGTGCTCGGCCAGCAGCGCCTTGTTGGCCGTCACCACGGACTTGCCCGCGCGCAACGCGGCGAGCAGCAGGGTGCGGGCGGGCTCGATGCCGCCGATGACCTCCACGACCACGTCCACGCCGTCGGAGGTGACCAGCGCCTCGGCGTCGGTCGTCAGCAGGTGCGCGGGCACCTCGCGGTGCTTGTTGGGCCTGCGCACGGCGATGCCGGCCAGCTCGACCGGCGCGCCGACCCGCGCGGTGAGGTCGGCCGCCTGGTCGGTGAGCAGCCGGACCACCTCGGTGCCGACGGTGCCGCAGCCCAGCAGCGCGACCCTGATCGGTTTGCCCTCGTGGCTTGCCACTTCTCATACCTCCAGGCGGAACAGGTCTTCCTCGGTCTCCCGGCGCAGCAGCAACCGGGCCCGGCCGTCCGCGACCGCGGCGAGCGCGGGTCGGGGCAGTCGGTTGTAGCCGCTGGCCATGGAGTAGCAGTACGCGCCGGTGGCGGCGACCGCGATCAGGTCGCCGGGGGCGAGGTCGTCGGGCAGCCAGCAGTCGCGCACGACCACGTCACCCGACTCGCAGTGCTTGCCGACGACGCGGCACAGCACGGCGTGGGCGTCCTCGCCTGCGGCGCGTGAGACCAGCTTGCAGTCGTAGACCGCGTCGTAGAGCGCGGTGCGGATGTTGTCGCTCATGCCGCCGTCCACGCTCACGTACCGGCGGACGACGCCCGCGTCGAGCTGGACGTCCTTGATGGTGCCCACCTCGTACAGCGTCACCGTGCCGGGGCCGACGATGGCTCGGCCCGGCTCGACCGCGATCTTCGGCGTGGGCAGCCCGGCGTGCTCGCACTCCTTGCCCACGATGTTGCGCAGCTGCCTGGCCAGCTCGGCGGGCGGCGGCGGGTCGTCGTCCGGGGTGTAGGCGATGCCGAGGCCGCCACCGAGGTCGACGGTCGTGACGTGGTCGAGGATCCCGGCGCCGTGCTCGTCGCGCAGGTCCGCGAGCAGCCCGATGACCCGGCGCGCGGCGACCTCGAAGCCGCTGGCGTCGAAGATCTGCGAGCCGATGTGGCTGTGCAGGCCGATCAGCCGCAGCCCCTCGGACTTCAGCACCCGCCGCGCGGCCTCGGCCGCGTCGCCGGAGGACAGCGAGAAGCCGAACTTCTGGTCCTCGTGCGCGGTGGCGATGAACTCGTGCGTGTGCGCCTCGACGCCGACCGTGACCCGGATCATCACCGGCTGCACCCGGCCGCGCTCACGGGCGACCTGGTCGAGCCGGGCGATCTCGAAGAACGAGTCCAGCACGACCGCGCCGACACCGGCCTCGACCGCGGCGGTCAGCTCGGCGACGGACTTGTTGTTGCCGTGCAGCGCGATCCGCTCCGGCGGGAACTCCGCGCGCAGCGCGACGGCCAGCTCGCCGCCGCTGGCCACGTCGATGCTCAGGCCCTCCTCGGCGACCCACCGGGCCACCGCGACGGACAGGAACGCCTTGGACGCGTAGTGGACCCCGGTGGGGTCGCCGAACGCCTCGGCGTGCTCGCGGCAGCGGGCGCGGAAGTCGGCCTCGTCCATCACGAACAGCGGGGTGCCGTGCTCCTGGGCGAGCTGCCGCACGTCGACGCCCGCCAGGCGCACCGCGCCGTCGTCGCCGCGTTCGGCGTTGCGCGGCCACACCTGCGGGTGCAGCGGGTCCAGGTCGGCGGCCGTGGCCGGGCGGTTGCCCGCCGTGTTGGACGGGATCATGACGTCGGCGTGCCGCGGACCGGCCGGGTGCGCGCGCATCACATGCGCTCCGGCGCGGTCACGCCCAGCAGCGCGAGGCCGTTGGCGAACACCTGGCGGGTGGCGGCGCACAGGCTCAGCCGGGCCCGGTGCAGCTCGGTCGTCTCCTCGTCGCCGCGCGGCAGCACCCGGCACGCCTCGTAGAACCGGTGGTAGGTGCCCGCGAGCTCCTCCAGGTACCGCGCGACGCGGTGCGGTTCGCGCAGCTCACCGGCGGTGGCGACGACGCGCGGGAACTCACCGACGGTGCGGATCAGGTCGCCCTCGCGCTCGTGGGTGAGCAGGTCGACCGCGTCACCGGGCGTGACGCCCAGGTCGGCGGCGTTGCGCTGCACCGAGCACAGCCGCGCGTGCGCGTACTGCACGTAGAACACCGGGTTGTCGTTGCTGCGCTTGCGCAGCAGGTCGAGGTCGACGTCCAGGGACGAGTCGACCGAGGACCGGCTCATGGCGTACCGGGCGGCGTCCACGCCGACCGCGTCCACCAGGTCCTGCATGGTGATCACGGTGCCCGCGCGCTTGCTCATCCGCACCGGCTTGCCCTCGCTGACCAGGTTCACCATCTGCCCGATCAGCACCTCCACCGACGCCGGGTCGTCGCCCAGCGCCGAGGCGGCGGCCTTGAGCCTGCCGATGTAGCCGTGGTGGTCCGCGCCGAGCATGTAGATGCACAGGTCGAAGCCGCGCGACCGCTTGTCCGCCAGGTACGCGATGTCACCGGCGATGTACGCGGGGTCACCGTCGCTCTTGATGACCACGCGGTCCTTGTCGTCGCCGAACTCGGTGGACCGCAGCCACCACGCACCGTTGTCGAAGTACAGCGCGCCGGAGCCCTTGAGCTGGTCGACGGCCTTGGTCACCGCGCCGGAGCGGTGCAGCGAGTCCTCGTGGAAGTAGACGTCGAAGTCCGTGCCGAAGTCGTGCAGGTCCTTCTTGATCTCCTCGAACATGAGGTTCACGCCGATGCGGCGGAACACCTCGTGCGAGTCCTCGGCGGTGCCGGTCCCCCCGGCGAGCGCGCTCGGCTCCTGCCGCAGCACCTCGGCGGCGATGTCGCCGATGTAACCGCCCGCGTAGCCGTCCTCCGGCGCGGGCTCGCCCTTCGCGGCGGCGATCAGGGACCGGACGAACCGGTCGATCTGCGCGCCAGCGTCGTTGAAGTAGTACTCGCGGGTGACGTCGCCGCCGTTGGCCGCGAGGATCCGGCCCAGCGCGTCGCCGACCGCGGCCCAGCGGGTGCCGCCCAGGTGGATGGGGCCGGTCGGGTTCGCCGAGACGAACTCCAGGTTGATCCGGGTGCCGGCGAACTGGTCGCCGCGGCCGAAGGCCTCTCCGGCTTCGAGCACGTCGCGCACGATCGCGCCCTGGGCGTCGGCGGCGAGGCGGAGGTTGAGGAAGCCGGGGCCCGCGACCTCGACCGAGGAGATGGCATCGGTGCCGGTCAGCGCGTCGGCGAGCCAGCCGGCCAGGTCGCGGGACGTCACGCCGACCTTCTTGGCGGTCTGGAGGGCCACGTTGGTGGCGTAGTCGCCGTGCTCGGGGTTGCGGGGGCGCTCGATCGTGACCGCTGTGGGCAGGGCGGCGGGGTCGAGGCCGCGGGCGGACAGCACGTCCACGGCCGTCGCACGGACCAGTTCAGCGAGCGCAGCGGGAGTCACCCGGCAAGTCTAGGGAAGCGTTCCCGCTGGTCTCGACCGGGATGCGCGTCCCGCGAAGTGGGAATGGCAACTGTTGACGGCCACCGGCTGTGACGGGCAGTTGACGGTGATCAGACACGGTGTCCCTACACTGGCCCGCGGCATGGGCGTATGACGAGACTGAGGCGGACATGACCAGCGGCAAGAAGACGAAGGCCGCGCGCTCCAGCGTAGCGGCGGCGCGCTCCTCGGTGGTGGCGAAGAAGCCGAAGCCGTGGGGGACCATCATCGCGGTGGTGGCCGTACTGGCCTTGGCCGGCACCGTGTTCGGTTACGCGTACCAGCAGATCGCCGACCGGGACGCGAAAGAGGCGGCGCTCGCCAAGTGGAACCCGTCCGAGGAGAACAAGGACCCCTCGGACCAGATCCAGGGCGTGGTGAAGGTCGAGTACGAGCCGAGCAAGCACGTCGACGCCACCCAGCGGGTCGCCTACGACCACTCGCCGCCCTTCGGTGGTCCGCACGACAACGTGTGGGCCGACTGCACCGGCACGGTCTACGCGACCGCGGTCCGCAACGAGAACATGGTCCACCCGCTGGAGCACGGCGCCGTGTGGATCGCGTACAACCCGGACCAGATCACCGGTGAGGCGCTGGACAAGCTGAAGGCGCGCGCCGAGGGCCAGCCGTTCACCATGCTGTCGCCGTACCCGGGCCTGGACAAGCCGATCTCGCTGCAGTCGTGGGGCCACCAGCTGAAGCTGGAGAGCGCCGACGACGAGCGCATCGACCAGTTCATCCAGTCGCTGCGGCGCAACCAGTTCGCCTACCCCGAGGTCGGCGCGTCCTGCGAGTCCCCGACCTTCGACGTGGCCAACCCGCCGCCGTTCGTGGCGGAGGCCCCCGGTGCGGACGCCGTGCCGATGGACGGCGGCACGAAGGACACCGCCGAGACCGGTGCCCCGCAGGGCACCGACGCGCCCGCGGCCACCACCACGTCGGGCAGCTGACCTGTGGCCGACGTCGAGCAGGAGGGCCCCGCCCCCGCCCGCGGGGTGACCGCGACCAGGACGGTCGTCGTGTCGATCGCGGTCGTGGCCGTCCTCCTGCTCGGCGCGGCCGTCGGCCTGCTGATCAAGCTCCCCGGCTCGGACACCAGCTCCACGCCCGCGCGCGACTCGGTCGACGTCGGGTTCAGCCAGGACATGTCGGCGCACCACCTCCAGGGTGTGCAGATGGCCAACATCGCGCGGGACAAGACGGCCGACCCCGCCATCGAGCAGCTCGCGTTCGACATCGCCTCGACGCAGCTGGAGCAGGTCGGCCGGATGAAGGGCTGGCTGTTCCTCTGGGGTTACCCGGAGCAGTCGGTCGACGGCAGGCACATGTGGTGGATGACGTCGGCCACCCACGGCCACTCCGGGTCCGGCGCGGACGGTGACGGGAAGATGCCCGGCATGGCGACCGCGGAGGAGATCGCGAAGCTGCGCACGCTGACCGGTGTCGACTTCGACGTGTACTTCCTGCAACTCATGCTCCGGCACCACCGGGGCGGCGCCCCGATGGCCGAGTACGCCACCACCCACGCCGGCCAGCCGGTCGTGAGGACGCTCGCGGACAACATGCTCAAGTCCCAGACCAGCGAGGGCACCTACATGGGCCAGCTGCTCACCGAGCGCGCCGCCGCGCCCCTGCCGAGCTGACCGGCCCCGCCCGTCGCGTGACCGGCCGGGCACCGCCGGTAACGGTGCTCCCACCTGGTGTTTCACCTGGCATGATCCTCGCGGACGTGCCGAACCCCGGGGGGAACACACCATGACACCACGTCGAAGATCCGTGCGCGCGGCGGCGGCGATCGCGCTGCTGGGCGTCGCCCTCACCACCGCGGCGCCGGCCTCGGCCTACCAGGACCCGCACGGCGACGTGCCCGTCCGCGCCGTGGGCGACAGCGCCGGCCGGAACGGCGCCGGCGAGAACGGCTCGCCCGCGACACCGACCGGACACCAGGTGTGGCCGGACCTCGGCTGCGCACCGACCGCCCCCGGCACCCACCTCAACCCCGCGACGCTGAACGACGCGCAACGGATGTCGTTCGCCGCGACCCTGACCGACCCGGACGCCGGTGACGCGCTGACGGCCGAGTTCGCGCACTGGCCCGTCGCCGACCCTCCCGCCCGCGAGACGCTCCGGCGGCCCGCCGACGCGGACGGCCGGGTGGTCGCCCGGGCCGACGAGTGGCTGTTCCCGCAGGACGGTACGCACGCCTGGACGGTCCGCGCGCTGGACGCCACGTCGGCGTCCCCGGAGACCGCGCCCTGCTACTTCACCATCGACCGGACCGCGCCCTCGTCCCCGACCGTCTTCTCGAAGGTCTACCCGACCGGGGGGACGAAGGGCGGCGGCTACGGCGTGCCCGGTGACTTCACCTTCAGCACGACCTCGGACGACGTCGTCGCGTACGAGTACCGGTTCTTCGGCCAGGAGGACTGGTCGACGGTCACCCCGGCCACGCCCGCCGGGCCGGCGACGGTCACCTACACGCCCCCGGTCCCGACTTCCACCGGTGTCGCGGTGCGGACGGTCGATCGCGCGGACAACCGCTCGCCGCAGACGTGGTACTCGTTCACCGTTCTGGAGGACCGCCCGTTCGTGTGGTCCGACCTGTACGACGTCCACGGCAGCCCCAACGGTGGCGTCGGCGTGCCCGGTCGGTTCGACTTCTCCTCGTGGGTGACCGACGTGGTGAGCTACACCTTCCGCGTCGACGACGGCCCGGAGACGACGGCGGCCGCCGACGCGGAGCGCAAGGCGAGCGTCATGTACGCGCCGACCCACAGCGGGCTCAACGAGCTCAGGGTCCGCAGCACGTCGTCGACCGGCGTGTCGTCGCCCGAGCGCTTGTACCGGTTCGTGCTGGACGACGCGCCGGTCGTCACCCAGCGCGGCGGCGCGATCGTCGGGTCGTCGGTGGAGTTCGCGCTCCAGCCCCGCCAGTCCGGCGCGGTGTCCTACAGCTACTGGTTCCTGCGCTCCGACGGCACGACCACCGCCCGGGTGGCGGTGCCCGCGGCGGAGGACGGCACCGCCCGCTTCACGTGGGCGCCACTGATCACCGACCTGGACCTGCGGTCGGTGCGGGTGCGCAGCGTCGACGGGGCGGGCCGGGTGTCCGTGACCCGGGTCGTGGACCTGCGGGTGGACGGCGCCGCGCCGGCCATCGCCATCGCCGGTGCGTCGCCCGCCCGGCCGGCCGCGTTCACCTTCACCACCACGATGGTCGCGCCCGTCGAGTACGAGTACTGGTTCGACCACGAGCCCGCGGTGAAGCGCACCGCGCCCGCAGACCCGGACGGCACGACCACCGTCGGGCACACCGCCGACCGCGTCGGCGCGCTGGTGCTGCGCGCCCGCGTCCGCACCGCCGACGGCACGTGGTCGGCCGAGGGCAGCGCCGACTGGTCGGTGGGCGACAACCCGGCCGTCGTGTCGCCGGAGTTCCCCGCCGGGTCGAGCGGCCCGGAGAGGGCGGGGTCCTTCACGTTCACCACCAACCAGGCCGGCGCGACGGCGTTCGAGTACACCGCCGACGGTGTGACGACCACCGTCCCCGTCGGCCCGGACGGCACCGCGACCATCCGCTGGACCCCGGCGCACAGCGGCGACCAGCACCTCCGGGTGCTCAGCCGCACCGCGGCGGGCGTGCCGTCGACGCACACCGACCACCGGTTCCGGATCGCCTCGACCCACGTCGGCCGGGGCCCGGTGCCGGAGTGGAAGGACCCGACGCGACGCCGTTGACAGGAGCCACCAGAGGCTCCGCTGAAGGGTGGGCCGTCCGGCACGGGCGGCCACCTGCGGTTTCCCGTCACCCGGTTAGGGCTACCCGCCGGTAGTAACGTGGAACACCCGCCCGCGAGGTCGCGTCGGCCCAGCCGCCGCCTCCGGAGCAGCGGCAACCCGACCCGGAGGTCAGCGATGACCGCAGTGGATCCCGACCGGCACGTAGACGAGCGCACCGCCCGCAAGGTCGCCGAACAGGCCCGCGAGACGCGGTGGCGCCACCCCAGCTTCGGCCGCGAGCTCTTCCTCGGCCACTTCCGCCTCGACCTCATCCACCCGCACCCCGCGGGCTCCACCGAGGACCGCGAACGCGGCGAGTTGTTCCTCTCCGCACTCCGCGAGTACTGCGAGAGCACCGTCGACGGCGCGGTCATCGAGCGTGACGCCCTCATCCCCGACCACGTGCTGACGGGCCTCAAGCAGCTCGGCGCGTTCGGCATGAAGATCAAACCGGAGTACGGCGGCCTCGGCCTGTCCCAGGTCTACTACAACCGGGCGTTGATGATGGTCGGGTCGGTCAGCCCCGCGCTGGCCGCGATGCTGTCCGCGCACCAGTCCATCGGCGTGCCGCAGCCGCTGGCGCTGTTCGGCACCGACGAGCAGAAGCGCGAGTACCTGCCCCGCTGCGCGACCGGCGCGATCAGCGCGTTCCTGCTCACCGAGCCGGACGTGGGCAGCGACCCGGCGCGCCTGGGCACCACGGCCACGCCCACCGACGACGGTTACGTCCTCGACGGCGTGAAGCTGTGGACGACCAACGGCGTGGTGGCCGACCTGCTGGTGGTGATGGCCCAGGTGCCCGGCAAGGGCATCAGCGCGTTCGTGGTCGAGGGCGACTCGCCCGGCATCACGGTGGAGAACCGCAACGAGTTCATGGGCCTGCGCGGCCTGGAGAACGGCGTCACCCGGTTCCACCAGGTCCACGTGCCCCGGGCGAACCTGATCGGCAAGGAGGGCGCGGGGCTCAAGATCGCGCTCACCACGCTGAACACCGGCCGGCTGTCGTTGCCCGCCCTGTGCGCGGGCGCGGCGAAGTGGTGCCTGAAGATCGCCCGCGAGTGGTCCGCCGCCCGAGTGCAGTGGGGCCTGCCGATCGGCCGGCACGAGGCCATCGCGGGCAAGATCGCCTACATCGCGGCCACCGCCTACGCGCTGGAGGCCGTGCTCGACCTGTCCAGCGAGCTGGCCGACGCGGGTGGGCACGACATCCGCATCGAGGCCGCGCTGGCCAAGCTCTACGGCTCGGAGATGGCCTGGCTGGTCGCGGACGAGCTGGTGCAGCTGCGCGGCGGGCGCGGCTACGAGACCGCGGCGTCCATGGCGGCCCGCGGCGAGCGCGGCGTGCCCGCCGAGCAGGTGCTGCGGGACCTGCGGATCAACCGGATCTTCGAGGGCTCGACCGAGATCATGCACCTGCTGATCGCGCGGGAGGCGGTGGACGCGCACCTCGCCGTGGCCGGGGACATCATCGACCCGGAGGCCGACGCGAAGCGCAAGGCGCAGGCGTTCGCCAAGGCGGGCGGGTTCTACGCGAAGTGGCTGCCGACGCTGGTGGTCGGCAAGGGCCAGGTGCCGCGCGCGTACGCGGAGTTCGGGCCGCTGGCCGGGCACCTGCGGTTCGTCGAGCGGTCCAGCCGCAAGCTGGCCAGGCAGACGTTCTACGCGATGTCGCGCTGGCAGGGCCGGATGGAGCGCAAGCAGCGGTTCCTGGCACGGGTCGTGGACATCGGCGCGGAGCTGTTCGCGATCAGCGCGGTCTGCGTGCGGGCGGTGTCGGACGGCGACCGGGCACTGGGGTTGGCCGACGCGTTCGCCGCGCAGGCGCGGGTGCGGGTGGAGGAGCTGTTCGACCGGTTGTGGCGCAACTCCGACGACTCGGACCTGACGCTGGCGCGGCACGTGCTGGACGGGCGGCTCACCTGGTTGGAGGAAGGGGTGCTCGACCCGTCGAGCCCGGGACCGTGGATCGCCGACTCGACGCACCGGGCCTCGACCGCGACCGACGCCCACCGCAAGACGCCGTAGTCGGCGCGGTCGCCGGACCGCACGGTCCGCCGGACCTCGGGAGTCACTCGGACACCGTTGTACACGGGGCAGGTGTTTACGGGCGCGGCACCTGCCCCGTGGCACGGTCGAAAGGGGACCACGTCCCCCGTACTCCCCTTTCGACTCCCCTTGCTAACAACGGAAGGACACACACCCTCCAGGAGGAGGTAGCCGTGACGCTACGTCATTACTGACGAGTTGAGACCTACGACTTTCGAGTGAATCGCCAGGTGAGAACCACTCGACTACTCTCAGAGAGTCACAGCACCGCGGCGGTCGAACACCAGCTCGCGCGCCGAGCGCAACCCGATCGCGATGGCGCCGCTGAGCACCGCCCCGTCACCCAGCTCACCCGCCACGATCCGCGGCACGAGCGGCGTCATCCGCCGCAGCGCGGCCTCCATCGGCTCCTGGAGCAGATCGGTGTTGCTGCCGATGCCGCCGCCGAGCACCACCAGCTCGGGGTCGATCACCGCGACCACCGACGCCACCACGAACGCCAGCCGCTCCGCCTCGTCACGCACCGCCAGCAGCGCCCGCTCGTCACCGGACTTCGCCGCCGCGAACACCTCGCGGGCCGACCGCGCCACCAGACCGCGCTGCTTCGCCAGCGCCACCACGGACTCCGCCGCCGTCGCGGCCTCGGCCTGGCCGCGCTGCCGTCCGTCCTCTTCGGACTGACCGGTGTAGGGCAGGTAGCCGACCTCGCCCGCCGCGCCGTGGGCGCCGCGGAACAACCGGCCGTCCACCACGATCCCCATGCCGATCCCGGTGCCGACGGTGACGCACACGAACACGTCCACGTCCCGCGCCGCCCCGTACGCCCGCTCGCCGACGGCGGCCAGGTTCGCGTCGTTCTCCACCACCAGGCCGGCGCCCAGCTCGGCCTCCAGGTCGTCCAGCAGACCGGGGCGTTCCCAGCCGGGCAGGTTGGGCGCGTGGTGCAGGGTCCGGTCGCGCGGGTCGGGCACGCCGGGCGTGCCGACCACCTTCACCACCAGGTCGGCGGGCGACAGGCCGGCCTCGGACACCGTCCGCTCCACCAGCTCCCGCACCGTGCGGACCAGCGCCGTCGCCGAGCGGCACCGGTTGCGCTCGTCCACCCGGGCGATCACCGAACCGGCGAGGTCGGCCACGGCCACCCGGATCCGCTGCCTGCCGATGTCGACGCCGAGCACGTGCCCCGCCGCCGGGTTCGGCTCGTAGACCATCGCCGACCGGCCCGGCCCCGCCGTCGTGCGGCCGACGGGTCGCACCAGGCCGTGCTGCTCCAGGTCGAGCAACGCCTGGCCCACGGTCGGTTTCGACAGCCCGGTGTCCTTGGCGATCTGCGGCCTGGTCGCCGGACCGCCCGCCCGCAGCCGGTCGAGCACCGCGCGCTGGTTGAGCACGCGCATCCCCGCGGGGGTGCCCACCGGGGGCGGGTTCCGGGCCGTCACAGCGAGTGAGTGTAGATCGATCGGAGCAGCATCCGGACAGGCTTGCGGACAACTTGCCCGGCTCCACTTGACAACGATGTCACCTACCCCTTTGCTTCGCTAAAGATCGGGTCGGTACGGCGAAGGGCGTGCGCAATGGGGCTCATGCGGGGTAGGAGATCGCTGGTGGTCGTCTCGACCGTCGCACTGGCGATGGGAGGCGTGGGAGGCTGGTCCTCCGCGACCGCCGCACCGGGGGAGCCAGCAGTGAGCGAGACGCTCTTCGCCACCTCGTTCGAGGACGGCCAGCCGCAACCGACCTGGTCCAGCACCGTGGAAACGGGCCCGGACGGCACGCCCAGGACGTCGGGCGTCAACGGCTCGGACTCGACCGGCATCCCCGGCAACGTCACCGACCGCGTGGTCGACGTGGCGGCCAACTCGGAGAACTCCGGGTCGGGCGAGGTCAAGGAGAACCTGGTCGACGGCAACGTGTCGTCCAAGTGGCTCACCTTCACGTCGACCGGCTGGGTGCGGTTCACCTTCGCCGAGCCGGTCGCGGTCAGGCGCTACGCGATGTCCTCGGCCAACGACGCGCCCGAGCGCGACCCGAAGGACTGGACGCTGCGCGGTTCCCACGACGGCACGACGTGGACGCCGGTCGACGCCCGCACCGGCGAGGTGTTCACCGAGCGGTTCCAGACCAAGACCTACGACACCGCCAACACCGAGGCGTTCAAGCACTACCAGCTCGACATCTCCGCGAACGCGGGCGGTGTGAACCTCGTCCAGCTCGCCGAGGTGCAGTTCTCCGACGGCTCCACCACCCCGCCCGCGCAGAACATGCGCACCACCGTGGGCAAGGGCGCCAACGGCGGGTACAACGCCAAGGCGGGCGCGGGGTTCACCGGCGTGAAGGCGTTGCGGTACCAGGGAACGCACGTGGCCGCCGAGCGCGGTTACTCGTACAACAAGGTCTTCGAGGTCGACATCCCGGTCACGCCGACCACCGAGCTGTCCTACCTGATCTTCCCGTCGTTCATCACCGACGACCTGAACTACCCCTCGACGTTCGTGTCGCTCGACCTCGCGTTCTCCGACGGCACCTACCTCAGCGACCTCGGCGCGCGCGACCAGCACGGGTTCGAGCTGTCACCGCGCGGCCAGGGCGCGGCGAAGTCGCTCTACACCAACCAGTGGAACCGGATCGCGTCGGTCGTCGGCGCGGTCGCGGCGGGCAAGACGATCAAGCGGATCCTGGTCGCCTACGACAACCCCGACGGGCCGGCCGGGTTCAACGGCTGGATCGACGACATCGCGGTCAAGTCCGCGCCCGCGGTGGTCGAGCGCCCGCGGCCGTCGGACTGGGTGCTGACCAACCGCGGCACGAACTCCAGCGGCTCGTTCTCGCGGGGCAACAACTTCCCGGCCACGGCGGTGCCGCACGGCTTCAACTTCTGGTCGCCCATGACCAACGCGGGCTCGATCAGCTGGCTGTACGAGTACGCGAAGAACAACAACCGGGACAACCTGCCGACGTTGCAGGCGTTCACCGCGAGCCACGAGCCGAGCCCGTGGATGGGTGACCGGCAGACGTTCCAGGTGATGCCGTCCACCGGCACGCCGACCGCCGACCGGGCCGTGCGCGCGCTGCCGTTCAAGCACGAGAACGAGACCGCGCAGGCGCACTACTACGGGGTGAAGTTCGAGAACGGGATGCGCACCGAGATCGCGCCGACCGACCACGCCGCGCTGTTCCGCTTCACGTTCGTCGACGACACGTCCAACCTGGTGTTCGACAACGTCAACAACAGCGGCGGGCTGACCCTGGACCCGGCCACGGGTGTGGTGACGGGCTTCTCCGACGTCAAGAGCGGCCTGTCGACCGGCGCCACCCGGCTGTTCGTGTACGGCGTGGTGGACAAGCCGGTGCGGTCGAGCGGTCGGCTGACCGGCGTGGGCCGGGACGACGTGGCGGGCTTCTTCCAGTTCGACACCTCGGGCGACAAGACGGTGACGATGAAGATCGCCACGTCGTTGCTGGGCGTCGACCAGGCGAAGCGCAACCTGGAGCTGGAGGTGTCCGCTTCGGACACGTTCGAGTCGGTGCGCGACCGCGCGCAGCAGGCGTGGGACCGGGTCCTGGGCATGGTCGAGGTGGAGGGCGCCTCGGAGGACCAGCTGACCACCCTGTACTCGAACCTCTACCGGCTCTACCTCTACCCGAACTCGGGCTTCGAGAACACCGGCACCGCCGACGCGCCCAAGCACCAGTACGCCTCCCCCGTGCAGGCGGCCGGGCCGTCCACGCCGACGCGGACCGGCGCGAAGGTCGTGGACGGCAGGATCTACGTCAACAACGGGTTCTGGGACACCTACCGGACCACCTGGCCCGCCTACAGCCTGTTCACGCCCGAGCGCGCGGCCGAGCTCGCCGACGGGTTCGTGCAGCAGTACCGGGACGGCGGGTGGATCTCGCGCTGGTCGTCACCCGGTTACGCGAACCTGATGACCGGCACGAGCTCCGACGTGGCGTTCGCGGACGCGTTCGTGAAGGGCGTGCCGCTGCCCGACGCCAAGGCCGCCTACGACGCGGCGGTGAAGAACGCGACGGTCGCACCGCCGAACGCGGGCGTCGGCCGCAAGGGCCTGGACACCTCGATCTTCACCGGTTACACGTCCACCGCCACCGGCGAGGGCATGTCGTGGGCGATCGAGGGCTACGTCAACGACTACGGCATCGCGAACATGGCGCAGGCGCTGCACGAGCGGACCGGGGACGCGCAGTACCAGGCGTCGTACGAGTACTTCTCGAACCGGGCGCAGAACTACATCCACATGTTCGACCCCTCGACGGGCTTCTTCCAGGGCCGCAACCCCGACGGCACGTGGCGGGCGCCCACCGACGAGTACGACCCGCGCGAGTGGGGCCACGACTACACCGAGACCGACGGCTGGAACATGGCGTTCTCCGTGCCGCACGACGGGCAGGGCCTGGCCAACCTGTACGGCGGTCGCGAAGGGTTGGCGAAGAAGCTGGACGAGTTCTTCGCCACGCCGGAGACGGCGAAGTTCCCCGGCTCGTACGGCGGCGTCATCCACGAGATGACCGAGGCGCGTGACGTGCGGATGGGACAGCTGGGGCACTCCAACCAGGTGTCGCACCACATCACCTACATGTACGACTACGCCGGTCAGCCGTGGAAGACGCAGGAGAAGGTGCGCGAGATCCTGTCCCGGCTCTACCTGGGCAGCGAGATCGGCCAGGGCTACCCCGGTGACGAGGACAACGGCGAGCAGTCGGCGTGGTGGCTGTTCAGCGCGATGGGCTTCTACCCGCTGCAGATGGGCAACGACTCGTACGCGATCGGGTCGCCGCTGTTCAAGAAGTTGACCGTGCACCTGGAGAACGGGCGCGAGCTGGTGGTCAACGCGCCCGCGAACTCGGCGGAGAACATCTACGTGCAGTCGCTGAAGGTCAACGGGAAGAAGTGGGACAAGTCCTACCTGCCGCACGCGGAGATCGCCTCCGGTGGCGTGCTGGACTTCGAGATGGGGTCCGCGCCGTCCCGCTGGGCCACCGGTCCGGACGCCGCGCCGCCGTCGTTGACCAAGGGTGCCGAGGTGCCGGCGCCGCTGCGGGACGTGACGCTGCTCGGGACCGTGACCGGGGCCCCGGCCTCGGTGGTGGACAACACCTCGCAGACGTCCGGTGCGCTGTCGTGGTTGCAGGTGGACCTGCCGTCGAAGAAGGAGAGCGCCACCTACTACACGTTGACCTCCGGCAAGGCGGGCGGCGACCCGGCCGCGTGGGTGCTGAAGGGCTCGTACGACGGTGTCGCCTGGTCGACCGTGGACGAGCGGTCGGGCGAGGCGTTCCCGTGGCGGCAGCAGACCCGGGCGTTCAAGATCGCCCGACCCGGTCACTACCAGCACTACCGGCTGGAGTTCCCGGGATCGGTGACGGTGGCCGAGTTCGAGCTGCTGGCCAAGCCGTTCGTGACGTGCTCGGCCACGGTGACCGGTGAGCACGCCGGGCCGTTGCGCGTGCAGTCGGGCGTCACGTGCGTGGACGGGGCCACGGTGACCGGTCCGGTGACGGTGGCCGCGGGCGCGTCGCTGTACGTCTTCGGCGGGAAGGTGGAGGGCCCGGTGAACGCGACCGGCGCGGCGGCGGTCGTGCTGGTGGGGACGTCGGTCGGCGGGCCGGTGAACGTCACCGGCACCACCGGTGAGGTGTCACTGGAGCAGGTGAACGCCGGCGGGCCGGTGCGGCTGGTGGACAACAAGGGCGGCACGCTCGTCGCCGGCAACACGGTCGGCGGGCCGCTGTCGTGCACGGGCAGCGACCCGGCGCCGGTGGACAACGGCTGGGCGAACACGGTGAGCGGGCCCAAGACCGGTCAGTGCGCCGAGCTGTAGGCATCCCTGGTCCGGCATCCCGGGTCGGGCATTCCGGGTCGGGCATCTCTGGTGGGTCACCAGGAGATTCCGCGGCACCTCTGCGCGGAATCTCCTGGTTCGACCTGGAGCGTGGCGTGCTCGATGCGGTAGCGCTGGGCCAGCAGCGTCTGCGCCGCGCGCAGCACCTCCGCCGGATCGGCGTCGTCGCAGGTCGTCAGGTGCACGGAGGCGACCTCCATGCCGGAGGTGAGCGTCCAGACGTGCAGGTCGTGCGCCTCGGCCACGCCCGGCACGCGGTTCAGGTCGGCCTGCACCTCGGCCACGTCGAGGCGTTCCGGGGCGTGCTGGAAGAGGATGCGCAGCGCGCTCGCGGCCAGCTTGTAGGTGCGCGGGAGGACGAACAGGCCGATCGCGACACCCATGACGGGGTCGGCGTAGCGCCACCCGAAGATCAACGTGACGGCGCCGCTGACGAGCACGCCGACCGACCCGACCAGGTCGGCGAGGACCTCCAGGTACGCGCCGCGGACGTTGATGCTCTCCTTCGCGCCGCCTCGGAGCATCAGGAACGAGACGACGTTCGCGGCCAGGCCGCCCGCGGCGACCAGGACGACGGGCAGGCCGGCCACCTCGGGCGGGTTGCCGAACCGGCCGACGGCCTCGTAGACGACGTACCCGGCGACGCCGAACAGCAGCACGGCGTTGGCCAGCGCGGCCAGCACCTCGGCCCGGTAGAGGCCGAACGTGCGGCTGCCGCCCGTTCTCGCGCGGCGGGCCAGCATGATGGCGGCCAGCGCCATGCCGACGCCGAGGACGTCGGTGAGCATGTGGGCGGCGTCGGAGATCAGGGCCAGCGAGCCGGTGGCGATGCCGACGACGAACTCCGCCGCCATGAACGCCGCGCCGATGGCGAACGCCGTCCACAGCCGGCCGAGGTGCTTGGCGCTCCCGCTCCTCGACGGCACGCCGTGGCCGTGTCCGTGACCCATGGCCGGAACATATAGTCACATGCGCATGAGTGCAACCTGAGTGTCAGAGGCGCCACAACCGTCCCACTGCGCGGACCAGGCCCGGCGCGATCCGGTTGCCCAGGTGCGCCGCTTTCGCCTCCACCGTCACGGGTACCACGGTCTTGCCCTTGTTCACCGCGTCGAGGACCTCGGCCGCGACCTTCTCCGGCCCGAAGCCCCGCAGCCGGTAGGCCTTGGTGGCCCTCTCCCGCTGTTCGTCCTGCTCGGCACCCGTGGTGCCGGCGAACGTGAAGGTCTTGGTGATGTTCGTGCGCACGATGCCGGGGCAGATGGCGCTGACCCGGATGCCGTGCTCCCGCAGTTCGGCGTCCAGGCACTGGGCGAGCATGAGCACGGCGGCCTTCGTCGTCGAGTACGCCGACAGGGCGGCGGTCGGGAAGTAGCCCGCGGCGGACGCCGTGACGACCAGGTGGCCGCCTTCGGCGCGGTCCACCAGCTGCGGCGCGAAGGCCCTCAACGTGTGCACGACGCCCCAGAGGTTGACGTCCACGACCCGCCGCCAGTCCTCCTCGGAGGTCTTGAGGAACGAGCCGGCCACCCCGATGCCCGCGTTGGCCATGACGACGTCGGGCACCCCGTGCCGCGCCTTGATCCGTTCGGCCACCTCTCGTGTCGCCGCCGCGTCCGCCACGTCGAGCCGGTACGCGTGCCCGCCGACCTGCTCCGCCGTCGCCCGGGCGCTCTCCTCGTCCACGTCCAGCGCGACCACCTCGGCGCCCTGCTGCGCGAAGGCCAGCGCCGTCGCCCGCCCGATACCGCTGCCCGCACCCGTGATGACGACCAGCCGCCGTCGTCGCCTGCCGTCGATCGCGTCCTCGATGTGGCGGGCGACCTGCTCGGGGTGCGTCCGCGGCGCCCAGTGGCCGGCGTGCAGCCGACTGCGGGTCAGGTGGGGCGCCCAGGGCTCGGCGGCCTCCAGGTGCTGCCGCACCACGTACGGGTCATTGGTCAACTCGACCTGGTGCACCCGCACCGACACCGCCGCCGGCGGCTGACCGCGTCCCACGTTCGCCCGGTACAACCCCAACCCGTTGACCAACTCCCGCAACCCGGCGTGCAACCTCCTCCGCACCCAGGGCAACCGCCACACCACCTCCGCCGCCCCAGGCACCTGGAAACAGGCGATGTACCACGATCGCCGGAGCACACCGAACACGCGCACCGGCCGCAAACGATTGCGCTTCACCCAGTCACTGACGTGCCCCAGATCCGGCCCGGAAATACTGGTGAACGACAGGAACAAGTCGGGCCGAGCCGCCACCGCCGCCCACCCCTGCGTGGACCCCCAGTCGTGCCCCACCAGGTGAACCGGTCCCCCGACCTCCCCCACCACCGCCGCCAGGTCCTCGACCAACCGCTCAACCCGGTACCCCTCCACCCCCGCCGCCGCGTCCGACCGCCCACTGCCCCGGACGTCGTACCGAACGACCCGGAACCGCCTCCCCAACCTCTCCACGACCCCGTTCCACACGTCGGACGTGTCCGGGAACCCGTGCACCAACACCACGGGAACCCCGCCGTCCACCCCCTCCTCCCGAACCCGAATCCGCAGGTCACCACTTCGAACCGCCCACTCACGCCCCAGGTCCACAACCAACGAGGGTAGGCGGTGAAACCACCTGGCGGACATGCGCTAAGCTTCCTCCCGTAGCTGCGGCCCCCGTAGCTCAGGGGATAGAGCACCGCCCTCCGGAGGCGGGTGCGCAGGTTCGAATCCTGCCGGGGGCACCATCTCTCACCAGCACGACAAGGCCCTTGACCAGCGCAACCGCGGTCAAGGGCTTACTTGTGCGTCGGGCCGTTTCCGGTCAGCCCGCTGGACGATCGTGCCGCCCGGTGGCGGGAGTGGGTGGACGCCGTTCGGCGGGGAGGGCTTGGCGGCGGTTGTGGCGGGCGCCCGGTGTTCGCGCGCTGGATGATGGGTATCCGTTCGCCGGAAGTCCAGACTGGATTGGTCGTTCGTTCAACGTTGCGGTCGATCCCGCAGCGGTTGTCCGGTTTTCCTCACGTAGTCGGAGGGATTCGATGGTGGACGAGCTCAAGGGGCACGAGGTGCGTGACCCCCGCCGACTGCATGCCCCGGTCGAGGTCCAGCTGGACCAGGCCGCCGAGGAATTGACCCGCAGGTTGGCGGGCCGGATCGGTTACCAGGACGTCCGCGAGGCCGTGACCGACGCCTACCAGCGACTCGCCCGTCAAGCCAAGGTGCACCGCTTCCTGCCGATCCTGGCCGCCCGGTCGGCGCAGAACAGGTTGCAGGCAACGCCCTGAACAGTGGCGACACCACCCATGTCCGGTCACACGGGACGTCCATTGTGGAGAGTGGTGCGCCGGTTGTCCGGCTAGTGGTGCGGTCGGCGGATCAGGGTGGTGGCGTAGACGACGATCCAGGCCACCCACAGGAGCCAGCCGCCCAGGCCGAGCAGGCCCAGGGGACCTGGGGCGGCGGTGATCAGCGGGGTGAGGGTGGCGGAGGTGAAGAGGAGGGTGGCCGCGAGGTGGCCCAGGGTGGCGTGCCACCGGGGGATCAGGTTGGCGTGGCGGCCGCTGATGGACAGGCCCACGAGCGCCATGGCCAGGAAGACGCCGTTCAGGGTGAACAGGGTGTCGTGCAGGGACCAGAGGGCGCCGGTGGCGTCCGGGGCGGTTCGGGTGGTCGGCGGTAGGGCGAGGCGCAGGGCGATCACGGCGGCGAAGGTGCCGTTCTGGAGCAGGACACCGGCGAAGCCGACGAGGGACCAGGCCTCGCCCCGATCCCGGTCGGACTGCCGGGTTGCCACCACGACACCCGCGGCGAAGAGGGTGGACAGGGCCCAGGCCGTCGGCGTCAGGGCGGATGACAGACCGACGGTGGCTTGGTTGCCCGAGAAGTACGCGACGACGTCCGCGGTGCCGGCGCCGGTTCGAGGTGGGCCGGTGGGCACCATGATGGCGTTGGCCAGGACGATCAGGGAGGCGAAGCCCAGGCCGGCGAACCCGGCGATGCGGACGAACGGCCTGGTCGGCGCACCGACCGCATTCGTTTTACGCGGCATATATTCAATATAGAGGACGGCAAGAGGTGGGTGTGGGCGGGACGGGCAAGCGTCGTTACGACTCGTTGCGGCGGGTGGCGCAGGCGCAGGAGACGCGGGTCGAGATCGCTCGTGCGGCTCGCCGCCTGTTCGTCACCAAGGGCTGGGCGGCGACGACCGTGCGCGCGGTGGCCGAGGAGGCGCAGGTGTCCGTGCCGACGGTCTACGCGGCCTACGGGGACAAGGCGGGGCTCGTGCGGGCGGTCGCCGACGCGGCCACGACGTCCGCCGACATCACGGAGATGGTGGCCGAACTGGAGGACGCGTCGGGCGAACCGGAACGGCAGCTCGCGGCGATGGCGGCGTACGACCGGCGGCTGTTCGAGCGGTCGGGGGACGTGATCGCGCTGGTGCGCGAGGCCGGGCGGACGGAGCCGGAGTTGGCGGCGGCGTACGACGAGGGCCGCCGGCGTGGCGACGACACCCGCGTCCAGGTGTTCTCGTCCTGGCCGGACGGGGTGCTGCGGGAGGGGTTGGACGTGCCGTCGGCCGTCGACGTCTACGCGGCGCTGTGCAACATCGACGTCTACACCACGCTCACCGTCGAACGGGGTTGGACCCCGGACCGGGTCGAGCGGTGGTGGGGTGCGGCGCTGGCCCGTGAGCTCCTGGGTCGGTGAGGGCCCGGGTGGCGAGCCACTTCCCGTCGACGCGCACGGGTCGGCCGCGCAGGATCACCGCGATCGGGTGGGCCAGCTGGTCGAGGTCCGCGCGCGGGTCCTCGGCGTAGACCACGGCGTCGGCGGGCGCGCCCGGCGCCAGGCCGGGCAGCCCGAGGTACGAGCGGGCGTCCCAGGAAGCGGCGGCCAGGGCGTCGTGGGCGCGCATCCCGGCCGCGACGAGGGCGCGGACCTCGTCGACGATCCGGCCGTGCGGCAGCGAGTCCGTGCCCGCCAGCACCCGGACGCCCGCCTCGGCCGCGGCGGCGACCAGCGGTGCGTGGGCCTGCGCGCCCCGCAGGTACCACCGCTTGCCGGGGCTGTCCGGTCTGCCGCGCACTTCCGGCAACGTCCGCTCGAAGATCGACAACGTCGGCGTCAACGCGGTGCCCTGCTCGGCCATGCGCGCGAGCAGCTCCGGGTCCAGGCACATGCCGTGCTCGACCGAGTCGACGCCCGCCGCCACGGCGACCTCGCCACCCGCGGCCTGCTGGGTGTGCACCGCCACGCGCCCTCCCACCGCGTGCACCGCCCGCACCACGGCGGTCAGCACGTCGAGCGGGACCGGTTCGCCGGCGGGACCCCAGTCGCCGATGACCTTGGCCCAACCGGTGCGCGCGGCCTGGGCCGCGGCGAGCGCGGGCAGTTCGTCGTGGTCGGCCCGACGTCCCCAGCCGTCGAGGAACTGGTCGTGCTGCGCCAACCACGGACCGGCGTGCCGGGCGCGCGGCGTGTCGGGGTCGACGCCGAACCACGGCGGCGGGTCGCCGGCCAGGCCGGGCGCGCGGATCAGGGTCACGCCGGCGTCGACGTGCTGCCGGAGGTGCTCGCGCAGCATCGCGTGGTCGAGCGGAGCGCCGGGCGCCTCGGCGCCGGGGTGGGTGTGCGCGTCGACCAACCCCGGCAGCAGCCACCCCTCGGCCACCAGCTCGGCGTTCGGGACCGGGTCGGTGGTCCACCGGTCGCCGTCGGCGTAGAGGTCGACGTGCTCTCCGTGCGGGAGGGCACGACCACGAATCCGCACTACCACCACGGCACCCCCGTTCTACGGCCGAGCGATCCGCGCGGGGGCAGCGTCCCACCCGACACCGACAATCCGGTGGACTCGCGCCACGGGGAACCGGCTTGAGTCTCCGGTAGGGGGAGGCACGAGGGTGGTGCGCATGGACGGCGACGCGGTCTGCACGATCGGTGAGCTGGCTCGGCGGACCGGGTTGACGGTCAAGGCGATCCGGTTCTACTCCGACGCGGGGATCGTGCCGCCGTCCGGTCGCAGCCCGGCCGGTTACCGGCTCTACGGCCACGACGCCGTCGCCCGCCTCGACCTGCTGCGGACGTTGCGCGAGCTGGGACTGGACCTGCCGACGATCCGGCGGGTGCTGGACCGCGAGCTCACGGTGGCGGAGGTCGCGGCGGCGCACGCGGACGCGCTGGCGGCGCAGATCGGCGTGCTGCGGTTGCGCCGGGCGGTGCTGGTGGCCGTGGCCGAGCGCGGTGCCGGCCCCGAGGAGATGGGTCTCATGCACAGACTGGCCAAGCTTTCCGAGGACGGTCGCCGGCAGCTCGTCGACGAGTTCCTCGACGGCGCGTTCGGGGAACTGGCGGATGATCCCGCCTTCGCGGGGATCGTGCGGTCCTTGACGCCGGAGTTGCCCGAGCAGCCGGAGCCGGCGCAGGTCGAGGCCTGGGTCGAGTTGGCGCGGCTCGCGCAGGACCCGGGTTTCCGGGCGGCCGTGCGACGGCTGGCCGAGCACCACGTCCTGGTCCGCGATGGCCTGCGGCCCGATCCGGCGGCGGTGGTCCGCGACGCGGTGGGCCCGGCGTTGGCCGCGGCCGTCGAGCCGACGTCGGCGCAGGCCGGTCGGGTGGTCGCCGCGGTCCTGGCCCGGCTGCCGACCGTGCCGGTCGAACGGCTGGCGGCGTTGCTCCACGCCGCCGAGGACCCGCGCCGCGAGCGCTACCTGCGACTGCTGGCCGTGGTGAACGGGTGGGGCCCGCCGGAGAGCACGGCTCCGGCGTTCACCTGGTTCCTCCGGGCATTGGCCCACGACGCAACCGGCGCCGGTTGGTCGTGCGTCTCCCGATCCCGCGCCACCCGCGGGGTCGCGTCGGCGCCATCCGACACGGCGATCTTCCGGTCGGTGACGGCGGTCAGGCCGACGAGCGTCACGAGCGAGACCGCGGTCATGATCACGAAGACGGCGCGCAGGCCTAACGCGTGGGCCAGCGCGCCGCCGATCGCCGCACCCAGCGGCATCGTGCCCCAGGCGACCAGGCGGTAGGCGCTGTTGACGCGGCCGAGCAGGCGGTCCGGGGTGATGTGCTGCCGCAACGAGACCGCGACCACGTTGAGCACCGCGATCCCGCCGCCCGCGACCGTGAACGCGGCCGCGACCGCGTACGGGTCGGCGGTCACCGCCGGTGCCGCGACCATCAGCGTCCCGGCGGTGAACCCGACCGCCAGGGAACGCCCGCGACCCAGCTTGGCGATCACGCGTTCGGCGGCCAGGGACCCGACCAGGCTGCCGATGGCCGTGGTGGTGAGGAGCAGGCCGAAGAGCTGCCCGGTCAGTCCCATCGCCGATGCCGGGCCCACGGCGTACAGGACGAGGACCGCGCCCGACGCGGTGTTGGCTACGTTGAAGAGGCCCACCATGACGGCGAGGCTGCGCAGCACTCGGTGGCGGACCAGGAACCGCAGGCCTTCCGCGATGTCGGCACGCAGGGTGGTGCGGTGCTCGCGGTGGATCTTGAACGTGCCCCGGACCGACCACAGGGCGGCCAGCGCGACCAGCCAGAGCGCGGCGGGCGCGGTGAAGGCGGCCAACGCGCCCGCGGCGACCAGCAGACCGGCCAGCGGTGGGCCGACGAACTCGTTGGCGGTGAGCTCCACGGCGAACAGGCGGGCGTTGGCGCGGGGCAGGCGATCGCGGTCGACCAGCTGCGGCAGCAGGGAGTGGGCCGAGGTGTCGTAGAGCGTCTCGGCGACGCCCGCGGCGAACGCGATCGCGTACAGGAGCCAGATGTCCGTCCAGCCGAACGCCACCGCGGCGGCGAGGACTGCCAGCAGGAACGCCCTGGTGGCGTTGGCCCGGAGCATGGTGCGGCGGCGGTCGAGGCGGTCGACCAGCGCGCCCGCCGGGAGCGCGAAGACCAGCCACGGCAGGGTCAGGGCGAACGCCAGGCCCGCGATCAACGTCGGTTCGCGGGTGGTCTGGATCGCGACCAGCGGCAGGGCCACCTTGAACGTGCCGTCGGCGAGGTTCGACACGCCGGACGACGCCCAGAGGCGCCAGAAGGCCGTGCCCAGGGGTGTCGTCGATGCCACCGGTCGAGGATCGCACATCGATGGATTTTTCTCCATCGATGGAGTGGTCCACCGGTCGGCTAAGTTGTGCGCATGGCTGATCGGCGACGGCGCCCGGCGACGGTCGAGGAGACGAAAGCGCTGGCCCACCCGTTGCGGCTGCGGATCGTGCGGCTGTGCGCGCAGCAGGAGTTGACCAACAAGCAGTTGGCCGAGCGGTTGGGCCGCGACCCGGGAACCGTGCTCTACCACGTGCGGCAGCTGGCGTCGGCGGGCTTCCTGGAGCCGGGCGAGGTGCGCACGGGCGCCGGCGGGGCGTTGGAGAAGCCCTACCGGTCGACCGGGGTGTCGTGGTGGCTGGACGGCCCGCTGGCCGACAGCGGGCCGGTACCGAGCACGGCGCCGCTGGAGGCGTTCCAGGAGGAGTTGCGGGAGGCCGGGCCCGAGTCGGTGCGGACCTACGCCCGGTTCGCGCTGCACCTGTCGCCGGAGGACGTGGTCGAGCTGGACCGCCGGATCAGCGCCGTGCTGGACGAGTACGTGGCCACCGACGAGCAACGCCGGCACCTGCCGCTGCACGGCGGGTTCGTCGTCGTGCACCGGCTGAAGGAGTAGCGCTCACGGGTCGCGCCTGAGCTCCTCGGTCCGGCTCTGCAAGGCGTCGGCCCGCTCGTGCTCGCCCAAGCCGCGCAGGGTGTTGACCAGGTTCCCGGCCGACTGCAGCGCCTGCGGGTGCCCTTCGCCCAGCACCCGTTGGCAACGTGCCAGCGTGTCCTCGTGCAGCTCGCGAGCCCGTTCGAACTCGCCGAGCACTTGCAGGGCGAACCCGAGGTTGTTCGCGGACGCGAGGGTGTCGGGGTGGTCCTCGCCCAAGAGCCTGCGGCGACGGGTGAAGGTGTCCTCGTGCAGTTCCCGCGCGAGCTCCCCCTCGCCCAGTCCCCGGAGGATGTTCGCCAGGCTGTTCGCCGCCACGAGGGTGCTCGCGTCGTCCTGGCCCGACACGCTCCGCCGGTAGGCCAGGACCTCCTCCCCCAGTGCGCGGGCGGCCTCGAACTCGTGCATCCTCCACATCACCGTCGCGAGGTCGTTCATCGAGTTCATGGTGTGCGCGTCGTGCTCGCCGAGCACCGCCCTGCTGCGCGCCAACGTCGTCTCGTGCAGCTCACGGGCGCGCTGGTAGTCGCGGACGTCGGAGAGGCAGTTCGCGAGGTTGCGAGCGGACGCGAGAGTTCTCCGGTGGTCGTCGCCGTGCCGCGTGCGGAGCATCTCGTGGATGCGTTCGTGCAGCGGCAGCGCCTGACCGGGTTCACCCCGGCTGCGCAGGTACGACGCGGCCCGCTCCACCAGCTCCAGGACGAGGTCGACGTCCCGCCCCAGGTCGGCCGCGGTCAGCACGTGCGGTAGGAGTTGCCGCCAGACCGGCCATTGCGCCGGGTTGTTCCACGGATCTCCGGGTGCGGCGGCGAACACGACTCGGAGCGCGACGTCGGCCCAGCTCTGCTCCGATCGAGCGCGCAACAGCGCGGCCGGCACCCGGTGCAGGTGCAGGCTGTCGGGGCTGACGCGGGCCATGGCGCGGCGGCGGATGGTCCCCAGCGTGGCGGCGAGCGCGAGCGGGTCGGCGACGACGGTCGCGAGCGGGCCGGAGAGGTGCTCGCGCTGTTCGGCGATCATGGTCAACGGCACCGGCTCAGGTGCCAGCCAGGAGATCAGGGTGAGCAGCTGCGCCGCGGCCGGGTCGTCGGCAGCGAGGCGGTCCAGCGCCACCGTCCACGAGGCAGCCGCCGAGGTCTGCCCCCGGGCGAGGAGGTCGTGGGTCCGCTCGGCCAGCAGGGCCAGGTAGGTCTCGGCGGTGATGTTGGTGTCGGCCAGCAGCGCGGCGGCCTGGTCGACGGCCAGCGGCAGGTCGCCCAGCGCCTCGGCGATCCGGTCCGCGTCCGACTCCGTCAGCCGTGCGCGTTCGCGCAGCAGGCGGACCGACTCCGCTCTGGTGAACTCGGCGACGCCCAGGGGGTGCGCGATGTCGGTCCAGTCGGGGTTGCGGGACGTGATCACCACGTGACCGGGTCCGGTGGGCAGGTACTCGGTGAGCGCGGCCGGGTCCTCGGCGTTGTCGAAGATGACGAGCCAGCGGTCGCGGGTGCGGAGCTCCCCCAGCAGTCGGGCTATCGCGATGTCGGCCGTTTCGGTGGGGTCGGCCAGGCGCAGGGCCCTCGCCAGCTCGGCCAACCGGTCCGGGATCAGCTCGGCTGCTCCGGACGGGACCCACCAGGCGATGTCGTACTCGTCCGCGTGGCGGTGGGCGTGTTCGATGGCCGTGGTGGTCTTGCCGACGCCGCCCATGCCGTGCACGGCCTGCACCACCGTGGGCACGCGGGACAGGAGCGCGTTGCGGAGGTCGTCCAGCAGTTGCCCGCGGCCGGTGAAGCGGGCCAGGCGGGCGGGGATGCTCCACACGCGGGCGGACGGGCCGTGCGGGCGGCGCAGTTCGGTCAGGGCCTGGTAGACGGCGGTCTCCGCCTCGGCCGGTGACGAGACCGTGGCCGCGGTGACGCCGCTGTCGCGCAGGCGCTCGCGGAAACCCTCCTGCCGCGCGCCGTGCTGCGGGTCGCGGAACAGACCGGCCGGACCTTCCGCCTCGTCGTGCAGCAGGAACACCAGCCGGGGTAGTCCCGCGTCGCCCGCGGCCTCGTACTCCAGTTCGGTGTAGGACAGCTCCGGCCGGCCCCGCACCGGGGAGCCGTAGCGGAAACCGGCCAGCAGCACGTAGACGTCGGCGGCGGCCACCGCGTCGCGGCACACCTGCTCCGGCTGCTCGTCCCGGGCGGCGAAGTACCGCATGTCCGAGACCACGTCACCCGCACGGGTGATCGCGGATTCGACGGCGGCCACGAACGACGTGCCTGCCGGGTAGCGGCGCAGCTCGGAGGTGTGGCTGATGAAGACCCGGCGCGGCACTCCGGAGTTGTCCGGCATGCGCCGATGCTAACCGTGCCGGCCGCCCCGGACCCGCGAGGTCCACAGTGGACCGTGACTGCGCGGTTGCCGGGGCGGCGGGGGCGTTCAGTCGTTGACGCGACGCCGGTAGAGGGCGGTGGCCAGGACGAACGAGGCGAGCAGCAGGCCCACCGACCAGGCGGTCGCGATCCAGCCCTGGTCGCCGATCGGCGTGCCGGTGAGCAGGCCGCGCACGGTCTCGATGACGGGCGTGATCGGCTGGTGCTCGCTCACGCCCCGCAGGAACGACGGCATGGTGTTCGTCGGCACGAACGCGCTGCTCAGGTAGGGCAGGAACAGCATGAAGAAGCTCAACGCGCTGGCCGACTCGACCGACTTCGCCACCGCGCCCAACCCCGCCGCCAGCCAGGACAGCGCCAGCACGTAGAGCAGGAGCAGCCCGGCCACCGCCACCCACTCCGACAGGGACGCGGACGGGCGGAACCCCATCGCGATCGCCGCGCCCACCACGATGGTGGTGGACAGGGCGTTGCGGGCCAGGCTCGCGGTCACGTGCCCGGTCAGCACGGCGAAGCTGCGGATCGGCATGGAGCGCAGCCGGTCGATCATGCCGCTGGTCATGTCGTCGGCCACGGACATCGCGGTGGCCGCGGCGCCGTAACCGGTGCACAGCAGGATGATGCCGGGCACCACGTAGTTGATGTAGCCGGTGCCGGTGTTGATCGCGCCGCCGAAGACGTACACGAACAGGGCCATCATCAGCAGCGGCAGGACGATGGACATGATCAGCGTGTCGACGTTGCGCCTGCCCAGCCTGATGCTGCGGCCGATCATGGTCATCGAGTCGGTGATCGCGTGGCTCATGCGGGCACCCCTTCCCGGGCGGTGAGGGCGAGGAAGACGTCGTCGAGGGTCGGGCGGTGCGAGGAGACCTGGGCCGGTACGACGGCGGCGGCGCGCAGGTCGTCCAGCACGGTGTGCAGGTGCGTCGCGGTGCCGTCGGACGGCACGCTGAGCACGAGCCGCTCGTGGTCGCTGAAGCCGCCGAGCAACGCGGTCGCCGCGTCGAGCGCGGCGGCGGAGGTGAAGCGCAGGTCGAGCCGGTCGCCGCCGACCCTCGCCTTGAGGTCGTCCGCGGTGCCGTGGGCGGCCACCTTCCCCCGGTCCAGCACCATGATCCGGTCGGCGAGGCGGTCGGCCTCCTCCAGGTACTGGGTGGTGAGGAAGATCGTGGTGCCGGTGCGGACCAGGTCCCGGATGGCGTCCCACATGGTCGTGCGGCTGGCCGGGTCCAGGCCGGTGGTCGGCTCGTCCAGGAAGATCACCTTCGGCGCCGCGACCAGGCTCATCGCCAGGTCCAGCCGCCGTTGCATGCCGCCGGAGTAGGTCTTGACCCGGCGGTCGCCCGCGGCGACGAGGTCGAACCGCTCCAGCAGCTCGGCGGCGCGGACCTTGGCCGCCGACCGGCCCAGGTGCATGAGCCGGCCGACCATGACCAGGTTCTCCCGGCCGGTCTGCTCGGCGTCCACGGCGGCGTACTGGCCGGTCAGGCTGATCACGCCGCGCACCTTGGCCGGCTCGCGGACCACGTCGAACCCGGCCACCCGCAACTGCCCGCCGTCCGGGCGCGTCAGCGTGGACAGGATCCGGATGGTGGTCGTCTTGCCCGCGCCGTTGGGACCGAGCAACGCGAAGACCGACCCCTCGGCGACCTCCAGGTCTATCCCGTCCAGCACCGCGGTCGAGCCGTACGCCTTGCGCAGGCCGGTCGCCTCGACGATCATCACTGCCCCCTTATGTGTATCAGGTACGCTAAAAAGCGTAGCTCATACGCAGTTACCGGCGGAAGCCCTAGACTCGGTCGGCGCGGCGACGAGAGGGTGGAGATGACCGAGGAAGACCGCCTACCGGCGGAGATCGCCCTGCTCTGGGGCCTGCGCGAGACACCGCGACGTGGCCGCAAACCGGCGCTCACGGTCGGCGAGATCACCCGGGCGGCGATCGCGGTCGCCGACGCCGAGGGGCTCGGTGCGGTGTCCATGGCGCGGGTGGCCCAGGAGCTCGGCAACTCGACGATGGCGCTCTACCGGCACGTGGACAGCAAGGACGCGCTGCTCAAGCTGATGGCCGACGCCGCGTTGGACGACCCGCCGGAACTGCCCGCGCACGGCGACTGGCGCGAGGGGCTCACGGTGTGGACGCACAGCGTGCTCGCCACGCTGCGCAAGCACCCGTGGTACGCCCGGATCCCGATGGACGGGCCGCCGCTCGGGCCGAGGAACCTGGCGTGGTTCGACCGCGCGCTGACCGCGCTGGCCGCCACACCGCTGCGGGAGGACGAGAAGGTCGGCGTGGTGATGGGGCTGCTGACGTTCGTGCACGGCGAGGTGCGGTTGACCGCGGAGCTGGCGGCGGGGTTCCAGGAGAACCCCGAGGCGTTCGGGCGGGCGTACGCGCGGGCGTTGCGGCTGGTGGTCGACCCGCGGCGGATGCCCGCGCTCGGCCGGGTGGTCGACGCCGGCGTGTTCGACCTGGACAACCTGCTCGACGACCAGGAGGTCGACGCCGACTTCGCGTTCGGCCTGAACCTCTACTTCGACGGCGTGGCCGCGTACCTCGCCCGGCGCGGCGACCCGCGGTGACGGTGCTGCGGGGCCGGTCGGGGCCCCGCAGCACCCGGGATCACCGCCGGCGCGACCCGGCCCGCGCCACCCGCTGCCGCACGGGTGCGTCGGCCGACATGACCGCGAGGCCCGCGGTGATCAGGACCAGGTTCTTGACCACGAACTCGCCGGTCATGGTCAACAGCAGCGGGTTGCCCGTCTGGAACGCGACGGACGGCTGCACGACGAGCGTGGAGAACGTGCCGACGAGGTGGAGCACCACCAGCAACGCCACCCAGCGCAACCGGCGACCCACCACCAGGGCGATCCCCAGCGCCACTTCCACCACTCCGAGCGTGAGCACGAAGACGCCCGGGTCGAGCCACGGGACGGTCTGCGCGACCAACTCGGCCACGGGCGTCGTGCCGGCCACCTTGAGGGCGCCGAACCAGACGAAGACCACGCCGAGCGAACCCCGCAGGAGGGGGATGCTCAGCGTCCGCAAGGCGTTAGCGGGCGCATCCGGACGGGACGAGAGTTCCGTCATCCACATCACTTCCTTCGCGAGCGGGACCACGTCGACCTGCCTGCCGGAGGCCGCCCGTCGCGTGGTCCACACTGACCGGAACTGGACTGGGAGCGCTCCCAGAACTGTAACGGTAAGGAAACGCGGTGTGAAGGGCCGATTCCAAGCCGTCCCAGATGGCGGCTGTTCGTACCGCTAGTCGTACCATTCGATCGGGTTGTCGAACGCACCCGCGGGCATCGGGTCGCCGAAGAACGAGCCCGTGCCGGCGACCACGCCCGCGGCGCGCCACCACTCGGCCTGCTCACGCGTCGCCAGCCCGTCGACGAGCACCTCGACGCCGGCCCGTCGGGCCAACGGCACCAGGTCCGCCAGGAACTCCGCCTCGCCCCGCGCCTGCCGCTCGACCAGCCGCCGCGCCACCCGCACCGACCTGACCGGCAGCTCCGCGGCCACCGCCAGGTCGTCCGGGCCGAGCCCGAAGTCGTCCAGCGACGTGCCGACGCCCAGCTCCGCCAGCACGGTCAGGTTGTCCACGGCGTCGGACTCCGCCGATACCGCCACCGGCATCCCGATCGTCAACCGCGACGCGGGCAGGCCGGTGTCGTCGAGCACCCGCCGCACCCGGCGGACCAGGTCGCCGTCGAGCGACTGGTGCTTGGTCAAGCCCACGTGCAGCGGCACGGTGGGCCGCCCCGAGCGCTGGCCCCACCACCTCACCTGGCCGCACGCGGTGGCCAACTGCCACTCGCCCAACGACAGGATCAACCCGGTCCGCTCCGCCAACGCCGCGCACGTGGAGTGGTCCAGCGACTCGTCCCCGCGGTCCCAGTGCAGCCCCGCGTCCACGCCGACCAGCGCACGCCCGGCCAGGTCGACCACCGGCCGGTACCGCACGTCGACCTCGCCCTGCTCCCACGCGCCGGGCATGGCCACGGCGAGCTCGTCCACCCGCCGCACGGCCGCGTCCTGCCCGGGGTGGTACAGCTCCCACTGGCCGCGACCGTCCGACTTGGCCTGCCGCAACGCCTGCTCCGCGGCGCGCATCACCTCCGCGGGACCCCAGTCCGGCGACGGTCGGCGCACCACGCCGACGCTGACCGACACGGCCAAGCCGCGCTCGTCGAAGTACACCGGCTCCGAGAGCTCGCGGTTGAGGTCGGCCACGGTGGTGGCGACGTCCGGCGTGGTGGCGGTGTTCTCGACCAGGATGGCGAACTCGTCGCCGTCGAACCGGGCGATCATCGCCTTCTCCCGCGCCACCGCGGCCTTCAGCCGCTGCGACACGTGCACGAGCAGCCGTTCACCGGCCTGCCGGCCGAGGCTGTTGCACACCATCCCGAACGCGTCGACGTCGAGGTGGAACAGGCTGACGCCCCGCACCGGGTCGGCCCGGCGCAGCGCGCTCTCCAGGTGGGTGGTGAAGTACTGCCGGTTCGGCAGCCCGGTCGACACGTCGTGCAGCGCCTGCCGGTTCAGCTCGGACTGCAGCAGCATCAGCTCGGTGCCGTCCTCGACCACGGCGACGAAGTGCCCCGGCTGGTCGTCGGCGCCCCGCACCAGCGACACCGTCAACGAGATCCGCGCGACGTCGCCGTCCTTGCGCAGCAACCGCTGGGGCTGCCGGACCCGTTCCTGCCTGCCGTCCACCAGCGCCCGCATCGCCTCGGCGAGGACGCGGGCCGAGTCGGGGTGCACGAGCTCGTCCAGGGCGAAGCCGGTCAGCTCCTCGGTCGTGTACCCGAGGATGTCGCCGATCGCGGCGTTGGCCCGCACCAGTCGCCCGTCCAGGTCGACCACCAGGATCCCGCTGGCGGACGACGTGGCGACCTCCTCGAACCGCGACTCGCTCTCCCTCAGGTTCCACTGCGCGTCGCGCACCGCCTTGAGCAGCGACAGCTGCATGGACTCCTGCTGCTCGAACACCGCCCGCCTGCTGGCCGCGAGGAACCCGGACGACATCGAGCCGAGGACCGTGACGATTCCCCTGGCGTAGCGCTCGACGGGCTGGAACTCCGGCAGCGCGAGCAGGCCCTTGCCGAGCACGTCGAGGGTGACGCGCAAGCCGTCCTCGGTGACGTAGCCGAGTCCGACGAGCTGTTCGCCGATCCGCTCGGCCCGCCGGGCCGAGGACCGCTCGGTGGACGACTCGTCGTGCACCGCGGCGCACAGCTCGTCGAGGCGGTCGCGCATTTCACGGTCGAGTTCGTTCCTGCCCAGCGCGATGACGACGACTCCGCTGAGCAGGTACGACCACTTCCGTGCCAAGAGATCGCGACCACGTTCGGGTGGTGGCATGGCCGCTGGTCTTTGAGTGGGGATCGACATTCCCGTTGCCTTGCCGTGATATTGAGGTCGGCGGCAGTTTACCCACCCCCCACTGGCCAAGACTCGACCGGACGTGTGAATCCCGAACACTTACAGTGACTTTCGCCGACAGGAATTCATCCCTTTCGGCCGACCCCCGCGTAGACCAGCATGTTCATGTCGGGCTGGGCGGAGATGTCGCCCGGACCTCCGGGGTGCCATTCGCCACACCCGACCAGTCCCGGTTCCACCAGTTCGAATCCGGCGAACATCCGGGTGATCTCGGCGTGGGAACGCAGGTTCACCTGGTCGCGGCTGTTGCTCTGCTTGATCGCGTCGGTCGCCCCGGTCAGGTTCTCGCCCTGGTTGTCCCCGGTCGCGTGGGTGACGGCCAGGTAGCTGCCGGGCGCCAGCACGTCCCGGTAGCGGGCGAGCAGGGCGAGGGGGTCGGCCTCGTCGGGCACCCAGTGCAACATCAACAGCATGAGTACTCCGATCGGCTGATCGAAGTCGAGCAGCCGACGGGCCGCGTCGCTGCCCAGCACCGAGTCCGGCTCACGCATGTCGGCGTGCACGACGGCCGCGTCGTCGTTGTTGACCAGCAGCAACTCGCTGTGCGCGACCGCGACCGGGTCCCGGTCGACGTACACCACGCGGGATCCCGGCGCCGCCGCCTGGGCGACCTCGTGCACGTTGCCGACGGTCGGGATGCCCGAGCCGATGTCGAGGAACTGGCGCACGCCCTGGTCGACCATGTACCGCACGACGCGGCCGAGGAACGCCCGGTTGACGCGGGCGGCGTTGCGCAGGCCCGGCATGGTGGCCTCGATCTGCTCGCCGAGCGCGCGGTCCACGGCGAAGTTGTGCGCCCCGCCGAGCATGTAGTCGTACGTGCGGGCCACACTCGGCACGGAAATGTCCACACCGGATGGAATCCATTCGCTTTGCGTCATGTGCGAACACCTCTCGACGTCCCCAGGGCGGGACCGGGACAGTACAGGCTGGCGGAGACCAACACGCAGCCAGCCATCGGTGTGACACCAACCCACCCGAATGGACCCTGTCAGCCGCCACCGAACGGGCCCTATCGTGAGCCGTCCCTTTCGGCGCCCGAGAGGAGCGGACATGGATGTCCCGGTGGCGCCCGGCCGCCTCCCGTTCCTCGGGCACTCGGTGGAGATGATGCGCCGACGGCACGAGTTCACCTCATCACTGCGCGATCACGGCGATGTGGTAAGGGTCGACCTCGGCCCGTTGTCGACGTTTTTCGTGACCAGTCCTCGACTTGTGCACCAGGTCCTGGTCACCGATGGTCCGCGTTTCCGCAAAGGCGCGATGTTCGACAAGTTCCGCCCCTATCTGGGCAATGGTCTGGTGCTTTCCGACGGCGCGTTCCACCTGCGGCAGCGGCGGATGATGCAGCCCGCGTTCCACCGCGAGCGCATCTCCGGCTACGCCGGGACGATGGTGCGCGCGGCCACCGCGTTGACCCGGTCGTGGACGCCCGGCGAGGTGCGGGTGGTCGAGGACGACATGCAGGGCCTGGCGGTCACGGTCGTGGGCGAGGCGCTGTTCTCCACCGAGCTGGGGCAGCGGGTGATCGCCGAGGTGCGGCGGTCGGTGTTCGTGGTGATCAAGCAGGGCATGGTGCGCGCGTTGGCGCCGTCGTTCGTGGAGAAGCTCCCGCTGCCGGGCAACCGCAAGTTCGACCAGGCCATCGCCCGGATGCGCGCGATCGTGCTGGAGGTCATCACGAGCAGGCGTGCGGAGGGCGGGCAGGACCACGGCGACCTGCTGTCGGTGCTGTTGCGGGCGCAGGACGAGTCGGGCCGCGGGATGACCGACCAGCAGACCTACGACGAGGTGCTGACCCTGCTCACCGCCGGCATCGAGACGACGGCGCTGGCGCTGGCCTGGGCGTTCCACGAGGTCGCGCGGCACCCGGAAGTCGAACGGCGGGTGGTCGCCGAGGTCGACGAGGTGCTGGGCGGGCGCCCGATCACCTTCGCCGACGTGCCCCGGCTGAAGTACACCGCGGCCGTGGTGAACGAGGTGCTGCGGATGTACCCGATCTGGATCCTGATGCGCCGGACCGTCGCTCCGGTCGACCTCGACGGGGTGGAGCTGGGCGTGGGCGCCGAGGTCATCGTCAGCCCGCACGCCCTGCACCACGACCCGGCGTCCTTCCCCGACCCGCACCGGTTCGACCCCGACCGGTGGCTGTCCGCGTCCACCGAGGTGCCGCGCGGCGCGTTCGTGCCGTTCGCGGCGGGTGCGCGCCAGTGCCTGGGCAACGTGTTCGCCCAGACCGAGATCGTGATCACCCTCGCCACCGTGCTGTCGCGGTGGCGGCTCGTGCCGGTGCCCGGCAAGCCCGTGCGCACCAAGTTCACCTCCGCCGCCTACCCCAGCGGTCTGCTGATGACGGCGGTTCCCCGTTGACTCCCCCGGAGGTTGTCAGTCGTGCGTTGGTCGCGTTTGCGGTTGTCCGCGGTCGCCCTGCTCACCGCGTCGATCGGGCTGGTGCCCGCACCCGCGAGCGCCGCGTCGGTCACGTGTGAGGACTTGCGCGTGCCGGTGACGGTGCTCGGCACGCCGCACGCCATGCACGGCAGGCTGTGCACGCCGGCGGGTGCGTCCACGGTGCAGGTGCTGGTCCCGGGCGGCACGTACAACAGCTCGTACTGGGACATCTCGTACGCGCCGGACATCCGGTCGTACCGCCAGGCCATGAACCGGGCGGGCATCGCCACGCTCGCCGTGGACCGGCTCGGCACCGGCCGCAGCACGCGACCGCTGAGCGCGCTGGTGACCGCGTCGACCCAGGCCCGCGCGGTGCACCAGGTGATCAGGGCGGTTCGGCCGCGGTTCGGGAAGGTGCTCGTGGGTGGCCACTCGATCGGGTCGGCGATGGCGTTGATCGAGGCCGGGACGTACCACGACGTGGACGGCGTGCTGGTCACCGGTTTCACGCACCGGATGGACTTCGTCACGGTGGTCCCGACGTTGGCCGGCATGATCCCGGCGGTGCTGGACCCGCAGCTGCGCCGGTCCGGGTTGGACCTGGGTTACCTGACGACCGCGCCCGGCACCCGTTACGGCGCGTTCCACTCGCCCGGTCCGCTGGTGTCGGGGGCGATCTCGCACGACGAGGCCGGCAAGGACGTGTTCGCGGCGTCGGAGGCGGTGGACACGATCGCGCTGAACAACGTGGTCGTCCCGTTCACGCGGCTGATCGACGTGCCGGTGATGATCGTGGTCGGTGCCCGTGACACCAACTTCTGCGGGCGGCCGCTGGGCAGCGACTGCACGTCCGCGCGGGCGTTGCTGGCTTCCGAGGCGCCGTACTTCTCCGCCCCGGCGCGGCTGCACACCTACGTGCTCGACGGCTACGGGCACTCGATCAACTACGCGCCCAACGCCCCCGACTACCACCGCGCCGTCGCCGACTGGACCAACACCCTCTGACCCTCCCGCGTGTCCTACCTCCAGACCGCGCGTGTCCAACACTCGGAACGCGCGTGTCCTACGTTCGGAACGCGTGAGTTCAACGCTCAGAACGTCCGAAGGCCGCGTCCGCCCGTGCCCGGATGAACCTGAGCGTTGAATTCGGGGGTCCTGAACGTAGGACACGCGCGACCTGGACGTAGGACACGCGCGTTCTGAAGGTAGGACACGCGCGGGGTGGGGGTTGGGCTCTCGCGGTCAGGTGGGGATGGGGAGGTGGCGGTAGGACTTGGCGGCGGTGGTGGGGACCTCGTGGTGGACGGTGGCCGCGCGGGTGGTGCAGGTGGTGTCCGAGTAGAGCACCAGGCCGCTGCCGTCGCCGAAGCCGCGGGCCGCCGAACGGGCCGTCGTGAAGCCGAGGTCGCTGACGGGGTGGCAGCCGTAGGCAGCGGGCAGGACCGCACGGGTGCCGGTGAACGAACTGCCCGAGAACAGGCAGTAGCCGGGTTCCTGGCAGTGCGGGCTCACCTCGGAAGCGGAAGCCGATGCCGCGGTGGCGGGGAAGAGGGCGGCGGCGAGGAGCAGTGCGCCTGCCACGGCGAAGCGTCGTTGCGTCACGGTTGTCCCCCATCGGATCATCGGCACCCCAAGCCAACCGAACGCGGGCGGTCGTGACAATCGGCCGAATGGAACCGCCCGCGTGCGCGCCGGGCATGGGGCGGCGCACGCGGGCGGGGTCGGGGGGCGGGGCTAGCTCACCCGGATGTCGTCCAGGTAGAACGTCCCGCTCACCACGGGGTTGCCCTCGACCTGGTTGATGAAGACGTTGAACTGGGACAGGTTCTTCAGGTCCTCCGGCGTGATCCGCCGGTGCGCGTTGCCGGTGTCCCACGGCGCCGGCCGCCAGTCCGCGAACGGGATCGTCACCACGCCGCCGGACGTGCCGGCCATCGACGGGTACGCCTCGTACGCCACCCCACCGGCGTTGAGCTGCAGCACCAGCTTGTGGTTCGACCCGTCGGGCCGCAGCCAGAACGACAGGCCCGCGTAGGTCGACCAGTCACCCGAGATCCGCTTGCCCACACCGGTGTAGGTCTGGAAGGCGAAGTCGTAGTCGAACCTCAGCGCCTTGCCGCCGTTCTCCGCCGCCAACGAGATCCGGTTCGTCCCGTACGGGCTGTACTCCGCGCCCAGCGCCACGTCGTCCACGTGGCCCTCGAAGTCGTCCACCACGCCGGGCGCGAGCGGCGGCTTCGGGCCGAGGATGACCCGGTTGGTCACCACCAGCGGCTTGCCGGTCGACGTCAACGCGGTCACCTTGAGCCGCGTCACCTTGTTGGTCAGGTTCTCCGCGCCGATGTGCCACGTCCCGGTGTGGTACCCGGTGCGCCGGTCCAGCCTCAACAGGTGCCTGGTCGGGTCGTCGCCGACGGTGTAGTAGACGACGGCGGGCCTGGCGTCGAGCAGTCGCACGCGGACCGTCGTGGTCGGCGTGGTGATCCGCTCGCCGTCCGGCGGCGACACGATGTGCAGGAACGGCTGGTGCGCCGCCGCCTTCACCTTGCGCCCGTAGACGTCGCGCAGGTCGAGCTCCGAGCTGAAGACCGCGAACGGGTCGTCGTGCAGCCGCCGCAGGTCGGGCAGCAACTCGTGCTCGGGCTCGGTGGCGGTCGCCGGGTAGGGCAGGAAGAACTGCTCGGTGCCGAAGTTCACCCATGTCAGCATGAACGCGCTGCGGCCGGCCCACGGGTCGGCCTTGATGGCGTTGAACATCGTGGTGAACCAGTTCAGGTTCCCGTTCTGCCCGTTGGGCTTCAGCGCGCCGCTGATGCCGTACTCGGTGAACGCAGAGACCTTGCCCTTCTCCTGCGCGATGCGCGCGATCATGCCCAGGTCGGCCACGACGCCGTCCAGCCACTGCTGCGACGCGTTGCTGCCGTCGTAGCTGTCGATGCCGAGCACGTCGACGTAGTTGTCACCCGGGTACGTGCGCATGTAGACGTCGTCCACGCCGCCGTAGCCGCCGCCCGGCGAGTACGCGTACAGGAAGTTGTGCACGTCCTTGACGTCGCGCAGGTACTCGACGGTGTACCGGAACAGCTCGATGTACTTCGCCGGTGACGCGTGCGCGGCGCCCCACCAGAACCACGAGCCGCTGTTCTCGTGGAACGGTCGGTAGATCATCGGGATCGGGTTGCCGTCGGCGTCGTCGACCTCGTGCGCGAGGCGGGCGACGCGGTCGAGGTAGGCGTTGAACTGGGCGTGGTGGTCGCCGCCGGGCAGGATGCGGGTGACGACGTCGCCGTTGGTGTCGTAGAAGTCCCCGCCGGTGACGAAGTTGTCCATGTGGGACGCGAGCGTGTGCACGCCGCCGATCCGGTTGTGCGCGGTCTCGATCAGCTTCACCGTGGCCTGGAAGTTCTCCTCCGGGGCGGGATCGCCGGGCGAGGAGCCGTGGCCGAGGTGGCCGGTGTCCCAGCCGAACAGCGCCGGGTGGTCGCCCACGCCCGCCTTCACGTCGGACTTCAGCCCGTCGGTCTCGGTGAACTCGTCCCACGTGACGCCGAACTCGGTCGTCTGCTGGTGGCCGAACAGCACGCCCTTGCCCTGCTGCTCGCGCAGGTACGAGAACAGGGACCGGGTCTGCGGGGTGGCGTCCTGGTCGGAGATCTTCACCGTCTCCGGCCGGTGCTGCCGCTCGTCCGGTGCGGCGGTGGCCGTGGTCGTGACCGTGGCCGTGGCCGTGGTGCCGAGCAGTGCCGCGGCGAGGACCGCGACGGTCACGCGTCTGGCGGTGGGACGTCTTCTCATGGCTACCGGACCTCTCGGCGTCGAGCGGCATTCGCTGGGAACGCACGATAGCGCCCTAAGTTTGGTAAGTGAAGAAACTTGGCCCAACACAGTCGCCCGGCGTCTCAAGTGAGCACCGCTCACTTGTCCCCGAGCGACTCCAGCAACTGCTTCAACGTGGCCGCCAACGCCGTGCGCTCGCGCTTGGATAACGCGCCGAGCAGCCGGTTCTCCGTGGCCAGGTGGTCCGGCAGGGTCCGGTCGACCAGGTCTCGACCCGCGTCGGTGAGCGCGACGACCACACCCCGACCGTCGTGCTCGTTCGGGGTCCTGACGACGAGGCCGCGCGCTTCGAGGCGGTCGAGCCGTTGCGTGACCGCGCCCGAGGTGACCATCGAGGCACGCATCAGCTCGGTCGGGGTCAGCCGGTGCGGCGGCGCGCTGCGGCGCAGGGTGGCCAGGACGTCGAACGAGGCGCGGTCCAGGTCGTGCGCGGCGAACGTCTTGCCCAGCTCGCCGTCGACCAGGCGCGCGAGGCGGCTGAGCCTGCCGATCACGGCCATGGGTGAGACGTCCAGGTCCGGGCGCTGCGCGTGCCACTGGCCGAGGACCAGGTCGACGTGGTCTGCCATCCAACTAGCTTAGCGGTGAGGTAAGTCACCACCGAGATAGCTTAGCGGTGAGCTACTTTGTCTTAGTGCTAAGCAAATGGGTGACCGCGTTCGCCCCCGCCGTGTGGGGCACGACCTACTTCGTCACCACCGAGTACCTGCCGCCGGACCGGCCGCTGCTGGCGGGCCTGCTGCGGGCGCTGCCGGCCGGGTTGGTGCTGGTCGCGATCACGCGGCAGCTGCCGCGCGGCGACTGGTGGTGGCGATCGCTGGTCCTGGGCACGCTCAACATCGGGATCTTCCTGCCGCTGCTGTTCCTGGCCGCGTACCGGCTGCCCGGCGGTGTCGCGGCGACCGTCGGCGCGGTGCAGCCGCTGATGGTGGCGGGGCTCGCGGCGTTGCTGCTCGGGCACCGGATGACGACGCGCACCGCGCTCGCGGCCATCGCGGGCATCGTCGGCGTCGCGCTGCTCGTGCTGCGGGCGGACGCACAGCTCGACGCGGTCGGCGTGGCGGCCGCGCTCGGCGGCGCGGTCGCGATGGCGGCCGGCGTGGTGCTGAGCAAGCGCTGGACGTCGCCGGCGCCGCTGCTGGCCCTCACCGGGTGGCAGCTGGTGGCGGGCGGTGTGGTGCTGCTGCCGGTGACGCTGCTGGTCGAGGGCCCGCCGCCGGCGCTGACCGCGACGAACGTCGGCGGCTTCGCCTACCTGGGGATCATCGGCGGCGCGCTGGCCTACGCCCTGTGGTTCCGCGGCATCCGGGTGCTGCAGGCCACCCAGGTGACGTTCCTCGGCCTGCTCAGCCCGGTCGTCGCCACGCTCGTCGGGTGGTCGGTGCTCGACCAGGGGTTGACCGCGTCCCAGGTGCTCGGCGCGGTGGTCGTGCTGGGCGCGCTCGTCGTGGCGCAGCGGAAATCAGTCGAACCGAAGGGGGAAAGCCATGCGGATCACGGTGTTCGGAGCGTTCGGCGTCGTCGGCGGCAGGGTGGTGGAGGAGGCCCGGCGGCGCGGCCACGAGGTCACGCCCGTCAGCCGTCGGCCCGGTCCGGGCAGTGAGGTCGGCGACGCGCGTGCCGTCGAGGACGTCGTCCGGCTCGGCGCGGGCCGCGACCTGGTGATCAGCGCGACCAGGCCGGCACCGGGCCAGGAGGTCGAGCTGGTCGCGGCCACCCGTGCGCTGCTCGCGGGCGCGGCGCGGCTGGGTGTGCGGCTGCTCGTCGTGGGCGGCGCGGCCACGCTCGTCACGCCCGCGGGTCACACGGTCGAGGAGGCGCCCGACTTCCCGGACGCGCTGAAGCCGATCGCGCGGGCGTGCGCCGAGCAGTTGGCGGTGTGCCTGGCCGATCCGGCCGCGGACTGGACCTATCTCAGCCCGCCTTCCGTGCTGGAGCCCGGTGAGCGGACCGGCGCGTTCCGGCTCGGTGGTGACGACCAGGTCGGCACGACGATCTCGGTGGAGGACCTGGCGGTCGCGTTGCTCGACGAGGCGGAGACGCCGAGGCACCGGCGGCAGCGGTTCACCGTCGGGTACTGAACCACGCGGTCGACGCGCGACGACCCCGTTCGGCCGGCCGGGCCGATCCGGGGCACGGGCAGGGGGCGGCCGATGTCCGACCCGCCCCCTGCTCCGATCAACCAGGTTCCCGATCAGCCTGGTTCCCGATGCTCCCGGTTTCCGATCAGCCCAGCTCGGCGCACGTCCTGGCGTCCGGGTCGGCCGCCGCCTTGGGCACCCAGCGCACGTTCGCGAACGACGCCTGGAACGCGCCCTCGGTGTAGACCAGGAACGGCGTGTTGACGTTCTCCAGGTCGAGCCCGCCGTTGGCGAAGCACGAGATCGGGATCTTCACGGTCGACTTCACGCCGGTCGGCAACCCGCTGAACACGCCGGTCGCGTTGACCTCCGCGAAGCACGGGTACTGGCAGTGCGCGCTCACCACGGTCCGCGCGGCGGGCGCCTGGTGCACGATCACGTCGAACACCAGCGCCGCGTTGGCGTTGAGGTAACCGCGCAGGTCGCTGCCTCCCGCCGGGTCCTGCGCGTAGACCTGACCCGGCCCGGTGCCGGTCCACGTCGTCTTCATCGCGTCACCCTGCACGTTCACGTCCGCCGGCACGACGTTGATCGAGCCGTGCGCCGCCTCGCCGTCCGGGCCGAGCTCGGTGCCGCCCCAGTTGTCCGGCGAGCCGATGAAGCTCTTGTACGGCGCCACGTCGGTCCGCACGTGGACCTCCAGGTCCTCGGTCGCGGTGCCACCGCCGCCGTTGCCGGAGCAGCCGAACTCGGGCGAGGTCTCGTCGAGCCGGCCGACGTTGCCGGTCTGCCAGCTCCTCAGGCCGTAACCCGGCTTGAACAGCGGGTCGCCGTCCGCGTTCAGCGGGGTCTGGCAGGCGCTGCGCGGCCAGGAGAACGACAACCTGCCGGTGAAGCCCGGGTACGTGTGCCTGCCGCGGACCAGCAGGTCGGCCACGCCGCCGCCCTCGGTGCCGGGCAGCCACGCCGCCACGAACGCGTCCGAGCGGTTGAGCTCCTTGTTGACGTGCAGCGGACGTCCGGACACGAACACCGTCACGACCGGCGCGCCCTTGCCGCTGACCTTGTCCAGCACGGCCAGGTCGTTCGGGTACAGCTTCGCCGCCTCCAGCGAGCGCTTGCCGATGTCGCCGACGCCCTCCGCGTACGGGGTCTCGCCGATCACCGCGACCACCGCGTCGAACCCGGCCGGGTCGACGTCACCGGTCTCGCTGAACACCACGTTCTCGGCGCCGAGCGCTTCCCGCAGCCCGCCCAGGACGGTGGTGCCGTTCGGGAAGTCGGCGTTGGTGTTGCCGGTGCCCTGCCAGGTCAGCGTCCAGCCGCCGGTCTGGTTCTGCATGCTGTCCGCGCTCTTGCCCACGACCAGCACCTTCGACCGCGGGCTCAGCGGCAGCACCCGGTTGTCGTTCTTGAGCAGCACCTGCGACTCGCGCACCGCCTGACGGGCAAGCTTGCGCGCCTCCAACGCGTCCGCGGAGCCCGCGTGCTCGCGCTGCGACGGCTTCTCGCCGTCCAGCACGCCCGAGCGGAGCTTGACGCGCAGGATGCGGGTGACCGCGTCGTCGATGCGGGCCATCGGGATCTGGCCGCCCTCGACCTGGGCGATCGTGTTGGCGATGAACGCCTTCCACTCGTTGGGCACCATCACCACGTCGATGCCCGCGTTGATCGCCTGGGGGCACGACGAGTTGGTGCAGCCCGCGACCTGGCCGATGCCGTTCCAGTCCGAGACCACCAGGCCGTCGAAGCCCATCTTGCCCTTGAGGATGTCGTTCACCGCGAGCTTGCTGCCGTGCAGCTTGCCCTCGGTGATGCCCAGCTCCTCGTTGGTCCAGCTGTTGAACGACACCATCACGGTCTGGGCGCCGGCGGCGAGCGCGCCGTAGTAGCCCTGGCCGTGCACGTTGATCATCTCGGCCTCGGAGGACGGGTTGACGCCCTGGTCCTTGCCGCCGATCGTGCCGCCGTCACCGATGAAGTGCTTGGCGGTCGCGAGCACGCCGACCCGCCGCTTGCCGTTGCCCTGAAGACCCAGGGTGGCCTCGTAGCCGTACGCGCGGGTGATGCGCGGGTCCTCGGAGAAGCCCTCGTACGTGCGGCCCCACCGGTCGTCCAGCGGCACGGCCAGCGTCGGCGCGAACGCCCAGTCCTGGCCGGTGGCGCGGATCTGCTCGGCGGTCGCCTTGCCGATGTCCCTGATCAGGCAGGGGTCGTGCGCCGCGCCGAGGCCGATGTTGTGCGGGAAGACCGTCGTGCCGTAGACGTTGTTGTTGCCGTGCACGGCGTCGATGCCCCAGATCACGGGCACCTGCGTGCGGCTGGCCTTGGACGCGTCCCAATAGGCGTCGGCCAGGGCCAGCCACGCCTCGGGCGCGGCGTGCTTGTCGCGGTTCGGCCACGAGCCGCCGCCGTTGAGGACCGAGCCGATGCCGTACTCGCGCACCTCGTCCGGGGTGATCGCGCCGATCTCCGGCTGGGTCATCTGGCCGACCTTCTCGGCCAGCGTCATGCCGGCCAGGATCCGCCTGACCCGCCGTTCGTCGGCCGGGTTGGACTTGACCCGGCTGTCGACCTTCGGCCACTGGGCCAGTTCGGGGAGGTCGTGCTCGATCCGGGCGCAGCCGTGCTCGGTGCGCGGCTCACCGATGACCGGTTGGCGCGAGGCCGTCTCCGGGGCGGCGGCTGCCGCGCCTGCGGTGATGAGACCGGCGGCGAGCACCGCGGCCAGCGCGGCGCTCAGGTGTCTGCGGGGCATCGGCGGTTCCGTTCGTCTTCTGGTGCGACGGCTCTGTCGCGCCCGATCCTGGTGACCGCGCCGGTCCCGGTCAAGACCTTCGTGGGAGCGCTTCCTCGCAGGTGGGCGTTCCGGTCCCGGGGTCGTTCCCGGTACCGGCCGGGCCGTCGCCGCGACGACCTGATGAGACAGTGACCGAGCGCTACTTGACCCGCGAGTAGGTAGTGGGCCAGACTCCGAACCGGTAAGTGCAGTCCACACAGGACTTTCTCCGCCAGGTCCTTACCACCGCTGGGAAGAGCACAATCATGTCCTTGAGGTCACCCCTGTCCCGTCGCGCCCTGATCCTCGCCGCGACGGTCGCCCTCACCACTTCCGGCGCGGTCGCGCAGGCCGCCGAGAACCCGTACGAGCGGGGTCCCGCCCCCACCACGGCGAGCATCGAGGCCACTCGCGGCCCGTTCGCCACCAGCCAGACCGCCGTGTCCGCGACGAGCGTGCGCGGCTTCGGCGGCGGCACGATCTACTACCCGACCAGCACCGCGGAAGGCACGTTCGGCGCGGTCGCGGTCTCGCCCGGCTACACCGCGAGCCAGTCCAGCCTGTCCTGGCTCGGCCCGCGCCTGGCCTCGCAGGGCTTCGTCATCTTCATCATCGACACCAACTCCCGCTACGACCAGCCCGCCTCGCGCGGCGACCAGCTGCTGGCCGCGCTGGACTACCTCACGACCAGCAGCAGCGTGCGCGCCCGCATCGACGCCACCCGCCTCGGCGTGATGGGCCACTCGATGGGCGGCGGTGGCGCGCTGGAAGCCACCAAGGACCGACCGAGCCTGCAGGCGTCGATCCCCCTGACCGCCTGGAACACCACGAAGACGTGGTCGACCGTGCAGACGCCGACCCTGATCGTGGGCGCGGAGAACGACTCCGTGGCCTCCGTCTCGTCGCACTCCGAGCGGTTCTACACCGGCCTGCCGTCCACCCTGGACAAGGCCTACCTGGAGCTGGAGGGCGCCAGCCACTACGCGCCGAACAGCTCGAACACGACGATCGCGAAGTACAGCATCTCGTGGCTCAAGCGGTTCATCGACGACGACGTGCGGTACGAGCAGTTCCTCTGCCCCGCGCCGCGCGGCGCGGCGATCTCGGAGTACCGCGACACCTGCCCGCACTCCGCGAGCGCGTGAGGCCGGGTGCCCGCCGCTCGGGACGCGGGAGGAGGCAACACCTCCTCGACCGGCGGGCACAAGTGGGACATGACGACCGATGACCCTGACGACCGCACCCTGTGGTCACAGGCCGCGGCAGGGAGTGGACCCGCCTTCGGCGTGCTGTTCGACCGGCACGCCAAGGCGGTCTACAACCACTGCTTCCGGCTGACCGCGTCGTGGGCGGCGGCCGAGGACCACCTGCAGAACACGTTCCTGGTGGCCTGGCGCAAGCGCGACCGGCTGCGGCTGGAGCACGACTCGGCCCTGCCGTGGCTGCTGGCCGTGGCCACGAACGTGGTGCGCAGCGATCGGCGCACGGTGGCGCGGAGGCTGCGCCTGTTCCGCAAGGCGCCGGTGGAGACCTCGGTGCCCGACCACGCCGACCAGGTGGCCGAACGGGTCGACGACCAGCGGCGGATGGCGTTGCTGCTGGCCGCCGTGGCGGATCTGCCGCGCAACGAACGGGAAGCGCTCGCGCTGTGCGTGTGGTCCGGCGTGTCGTACGCCGACGCCGCCGGTGTGCTCGGCATCGCCGAGGGGAGCGTCCGGGCCAGGGTCAGCAAGGCGAAGGCCCGGCTGACCCGCAGGCTCGGCCCGGCGCCGGTCGTCGCCGTCCCCGCGCTCACCCTGGAGGACCGTTGAACACCACACTCCCCCCGGCCCGGGACCTGCCGCCGCACCGCCGGGCACAGCTGCGCGCGCGACTGGAGCAGGAGGTCACCGGCGGTCGCCGGGCAGTCCGGTTCGCGCCCCTGGTCGTCGCCGGTCTCGCGGCGGCGGCCGTGGTCGTGCTGGTCGCGGTCGTCGCGCCGTGGCGGCAGACGAGCGGCGACGCCGCGGTCGGCGACCCGGTCGTGGTGACCACCACGACGTCCGCCTCACCGGCGTGGCAGGGACCGGTCATCCCCGGCCTGTCGCCGCAACGGGTCGCCGAAGTCGAGCAGGGCTGCCTGGACAGCACTCTGCGGCAGGGCAAGGCCACCCTGTACCAGTACCTCACCGACGAGGTGGGCGCCTTCGCCCTGCTCTACACCGCGAGCGAGCAGCTCAGCTGCACCGTCGACGGGCCGACCACGCCGTACAACGCGAGTTCCGCGCTGGTGTGGGATTCCGGGTGGCTGCCGGGCGCCCTGGCGCTCGACGGCCTGGCCTCGGCCGCCGGCGGCGACGGCGGCAAGGCCGATCACGCGGGCCGGGCGGGGTACGACATGGCGGTGGGCCGGGTGACCGGGCAGGTCGCCAAGGTCGTCTACCTGCACGGCGGGCGGTCGGTGGAGGCGCGGATCGCCAACGGCACGTTCGTGGCCCGCATCGCGCACCCGGCCGACTGGGTGCCGCCGGACGGGTGGGACCGGATGGGGGTCGTGCACGCGTACGACGCGCAGGGCGCCCTGCTCGGCGAGTGGCGCAACGAGTGGGACCCGACCAGGTGCTGGGTGCGCCCGGACGGCGTGGTCGTCGCGGGCGCGCGCGACCTCGACCCGGCGAAGTGCCTGCCCGCCGTGGCCTGGCGGTAGTCGCGACCGGGGTGCGTCCTCAGGTCCGGGACACGCCCCGGTACGGCAGGGTCTGGCTGTAGACGATGTTGGTGGTCGTGCTGCCGAAGCCGGTCAGGTCGTTGACCACCTGCTCCAGGTGCGGCATGGACGTGGCGGCGACCTTGAGCGTGTAGCAGTCGTCGCCGGTGGTGCGCAGGCACTCCAGGATCTCGGGGCGTTCGGCGAGGAGCGCGTGCAGCGGCTCGTGCCGGTTGCCCGGGTACTTCAGGCGGACGACGGCGAGCACCGCGTAGCCGGCCTTGGCCAGGTCGACCTCCGCCCGGTAGCCGGTGATCACGCCGGTGGACTCCAACCGGCGCACGCGTTCGGTGGTCGCCGACGCGCTGAGGTTGACCCGGCGGCCCAGCTCGCTGAGCGCGATCCGACCGTCGCGTTGCAGCTCGTCGAGGATGGCCCAGTCGGTCGGATCGAGGTTCCCGGTCACCGGGGCAGATTACCGGGGAATCCACGGCGACCGGGCCGTTAGACCGCGCGAAGTCTCTTCAGCACGGCGGGGTCGCCGCCTAGTCTTGATCACGTGCAGATCGGTGTGAACGTCCCCAACTTCGGCCCTGGAACCTCGCCGGACGTGCTGCGGAACTGGGCGCGGACGGTCGAGGGCCTGGGTTTCGACCTGTTGATGGTGTCCGACCACGTGGCGGTGACGCCGGACGTGGCCGCGCAGTACCCGGCCCCGTTCTACGAGCCGTTCACCGCGTTGTCGTGGCTGGCGGGGGTGACGTCGCGGATCCGGCTCGGCACCACCGTGCTGGTGCTGCCGTACCGGCACCCGCTGCTGGTGGCGCGGATGGCGGCGAACCTGAACGAGCTGTCCGGCGGGCGGTTCGTGCTCGGGGTCGGGGTGGGGTGGGCGCGGCAGGAGTACGAGGCGCTGGGTGTGCCGTTCGGCGACCGCGGTCGGTTGACCGACGAAGGGCTGCGGGTCGTGCGGGCGGCGTGGCGCGAGGAGTCCGACTACCGGGCCGGGCGGATCCCGATCTGGGTGGGCGGTCACTCCGACGCGGCGCTGCGGCGGGCCGTGCGGCTCGGGGACGCCTGGCACGGGCTGCGGCTGACACCTTCGGGGTTCCGGGAAGCGGTGGGGCGGTTGGAGGTCATCGCGACGGCGGAGGGGAAACCGTTGCCCGCTTTGACCCCTCGGATCCTGCTGAACATCACGCCCGACGAGGTTCCAGGGCCGGAGCGGCGGTTGGGTGAGGGGACCGTCGCGCAGGTCGTGGGTGATCTGGTGGAGTTGCGTTCGCTGGGGGCGCAGGCGGTGGTGCTGGACCCGTTCGTCGGCGATCCACAGGAGACGGTCGAGCCGGAAATCGCGTGGCAGGCATTGGCCACCGTGCGGAAGGAGTTCCGATGAGCTTGCACAGGGCGATCGAACTGGCGGCGGAGGCGCGTGCGGCGGGCAACCCGCCGTTCGGGTCGTTGCTGGTGGGACCGGACGGGGCGGTGCTGGTGGAGGAGCGCAACACCAGCCTCACCGACGACGACATCACCGCGCACCCGGAGTTGAAGCTGGCGCGGTGGGCGGCCCGGTCGCTCACGCCGGAGGTGGCGGCGGGTACGACGATGTTCACCAGCTGCCAGCCGTGCGGGATGTGCGTCGGGGCGATCGAGCGGTCGGGGTTGGGGCGGGTGGTGTTCGCGCTGTCGACCGAGCAGCTGAACGCGCTGAAGCCGGGTGGCGGGTTCGCCCCCGTGCCGCAGGAGGGTCCGGCGCTGCTGGAGGAGGCCTCCGTGCCGGTGGCGGGCTACTACCGCTGATCGCGGCCGTGTTCCGAGCGTTGAACTCGGGTGTTCCGAACGTAGGACACGCGCGTTCTGAACGTAGGACATGCGCGTTCTGAACGTAGGACACGCGGGGGGGTGGAGGTTGGGGCGCGGGGGGTGGGGGCGCGGGGGTGGAGGGTGGGTTCTCGTGTTTGGAGGGGGGTGGGTTGGGCCGGTTGGTGGGCCGGGCGGGGCGAATAACCTTCGTGGCCGGATGGGGTTCACAGATTGTGCCCGGTTCGCTACCTTGAGATCTGGGAGCGCTCCCAGCCCGGTAGTCGGTAAATCCTCAACGTGGAGGACAACAGATGACCTTCAGACTCCGCTCGGTGATCGGCGTCTTCAGCTCGGTCCTGGCGGTCCTCGCCGCCAGTGTCGTGGTCCTGGTGGGAGCATCAGGCGTCGCGAGCGCACACGGCTCGGTCACCGATCCGCCGTCGCGCAACTACGGCTGTTACCAGCGCTGGGGTAGCGACCACCTGAACCCGAACATGGGTCAGACCGACCCCATGTGCGCGCAGGCCTGGAAGGCCGACCCGAACGCGATGTGGAACTGGAACGGCCTGTACCGCAACGGTGTCGGTGGCAACCACCAGGGCGCCCTGGCGAACGGCCAGCTGTGCAGTGGCGGCCTGGCCGAGAGCGGCCGCTACCGCGCGCTCGACACGGTCGGCGCGTGGAACACCGCCACCAAGCCGCGCCAGTTCACCCTCACGATCACGGACCAGGCGAGGCACGGTGCGGACTACCTCCGCATCTACATCACCCGCCAGGGCGTGAACACGGCGACCACGCCGCTGCGCTGGAGCGACCTGGAGCTGGTCACCTCGACCGGTCGCTACGGCACCACGGGCCTGTACCAGGCCCAGGTGAACGCGGGCAGCCGCACGGGCCGCCACGTGGTGTTCACGATCTGGCAGGCCAGCCACATGGACCAGGCCTACTACCTGTGCAGTGACGTGAACTTCCAGTAGTAGCACCACTTCGGGCACACGGGTGCGGCAGGACCTCCGCCGCGCCCGTGTGCTCGTCCACGTCGGGCGTGCGCCGCCTCAGCCGGTGAGGTTCGTGGTGGCCCAGAAGGCCTCGCCGTCGCCGGCGACCTCGGCCGCGTCGGTGCCGTGCGACAGGAACACCGACTCGCCACCGCCCAGCCCGACCTCTTCACCACCACGGCTGACCACGACGTGACCCTTGGTGCACAGCAGGAGTTGCGGTCCCCCGCCGGGCAGCACGGCACCCGGCCGCACGGCGTGCAGGCGGAACTCCGGGTCGGGCGTGCGGTAGGTCCGCAGCGGACCGTCACCCTCGCCGTCGAGCACGGCGGCGGGTCCGGCCTTGTGGTCGACCAGCGTCAGCACGGCGTGCACGTCCACCGGTTTGGTGGTCAGGCCCGCGCGGAGCACGTTGTCGGAGTTGACCATCAGCTCGACGCCCGTGCCGCGCAGGTGCGCGTGCAGGACGCCGGCGCCGACGTGGACGGCCTGGCCCGGCCGCAGCTTCACCGCGTTGAGCAGCAACGCCGCCACCACGCCGGCGTCGCCCGGGTAGGACTCGGCCAGTGCCGCGACGTGCGCCAGCGCGGGCACGCGGGCCGCCGCCGCGGCCACCTCGGCGACCAGGTCCGCGTCGGCCGTGTGCAACGCCCAGCGCAGCGCGCTCCACGTGTCGCAGACCGAGAGCGCGGCCCGCAGCGGCGCCAACGACGGCAGGTCCAGCTCGTCCAGCAGCGCCACCGTCTCGGCGGGCCGGCGGAAGCCGGACAGCGTCTCGAAGTCGGTCAGCGCGACCAGGACCTCCGGCTTGGCCCGGTCGTCGCGGTAGCCGTGCTCGGCGAACCCGACCACCGCCTGCTCGCGGTTCGGGTGCACCTGCAGCGACAGCGGCGCGTCGACGGCCAGCACCTTCAGCAGGAACGGCAGGCGCGGGCCGAACGCGGCCAGGCTGTCCGGTCCGAGCAGCCCGGCGGGGTTGGCGGCCAGGTAGGCGTCCAGCGGCACGTCGCAGTCGGCCAGCCGGGACGGGTCGTCGGGGTGCGCGCCGACCCACAGCTCGGCCTGCGGCCCGGCACTGGGCGACGGCTCGCCGCGCATCTCGGCGAGCGCGGTCCGCGAACCCCAGTGGTACTCCCGGACGATGGTCTCCAACTTGCGCACGGCGATCCCTCAGATTCCCACGGGCACGGACGGGACGCGGTCGCCCGCGAGCAGCGCCGCGGCGCCGATCAGGCCCGAGTCGACGCCCAACGTCGCCGGGCACACCTCGGCCCGGCGCATGAAGTCCAACCCCGCGTAGTCCGCGAGCGGCTCGGTGACGGCCGGTTCGAGCAGGTCCCAGGCCTGCGCCACACCGCCGCCGATGACCACGCGGTCGATCTCGCACAACGCGGAGGCGACCGTGATGACGTGGGCGACGGCCGCGCCGGAACGCCCGAACGCCGCCCGCGCGGTCGGGTCGCCCGCCCGTGCGGCGGCGGCGAGCGCGACGCCGTCCGCCGTGCCGCCCAGGGGTTGCCAGCCCTGGTCCAACGCCCAGCGCACCATGGAGGGGCCGCTGGCGATGGCCTCGGAGCAACCGTTCGCGCCGCAGCCGCACGGCGGACCGGCGGGGTCGACCACGAAGTGACCGACGTGGCCCGCGTTGCCGGTGGTGCCGAAGTGCGGCCGGCCGCCGAAGACGAACCCGCCGCCGATGCCGGTGGACACCACCATGCCGAGCAGGCACTCGCTGCCCCGGCCGTTGCCGTGGTGGTACTCGGCCAGCGCCATGCACAGCGCGTCGCCGCCGAGCCGGACGGGCAGGCCGGGCAGCAGGTCGCCGACCCGTGCGGTGATCGGGAAGTCGCGCCAGCCGGGGATGTTGACGGGGCTGATCGTGCCGGTGCGCAGGTCCATCGGGGCGGCCGAGGCGATGCCCGCGCCCAGCACGGTGCGGTCGGCGGCGAGGCCGAGCAGTTCGTCGAGCAGGCCCGCGAGGCCGCGCCAGACGGTGTCGGCGTCACCGGCGGGCGTCGGCGTGGTGCGGCGGGCCAGGACGGTGCCGTCGGACTCGACCAACGCCGCGGCGAGCTTGGTGCCGCCGATGTCGATGGCGACCGCGACCGGGTCGAGTGCTTGGCCCATGGACTTAGTTAAGCGGTTAAGCAAAGTTTCGTCAAGAGTCGTTGACGCGGCTGATCGGAGCAAGGTGAACCGGTTCACCCGGTGCCCGCGCGCACGACCGCCGCGACCGGTCCGCCACCGTCGACCGGGTGGCGGGCCGGCGTCGGCGGTGGCGGACCTCCGTCACAGGTGGCGTTCGATCTCGGCCAGCTCGTCGGCCTCGAACGCCAGGTTCGCCGTCGCGGCGACGTTGTCCTCCAGCTGCTTCACGCTGGAGGCGCCGATCAGCGCGGACGTGACGTTGCGCAGCACCCACGCGATCGCCAGCTGCGCCAACGTCTGCCCGCGCCGCTTGGCGACGTCGTTCAACGCCCGCACCTTCGCCAGCGTCGCCTCGTCCAGGTTGGCCTCGGACAGGAACGGCGAGGCGCTCGCCGCCCGCGAGCCCGCCGGCACGCCGTCCAGGTAGCGGTCGGTCAGCAGGCCCTGCGCCAGCGGCGAGAACGCGATGCTGCCCGCGCCGACCTCGGCCAGCACGTCGAGCAGGCCGTCCTCGACCCACCGGTTGAACATCGAGTACGACGGCTGGTGGATCAGCAGCGGCGTGCCCAGCTCGCGCAGCACCCGGGCCGCCTGCGCGGTCTGCTCGGCCGAGTAGTTCGAGATGCCGACGTAGAGCGCCTTGCCCGAGCGGACGACGTGGTCCAGCGCGCCCATCGTCTCCTCGATGGGCGTGTCCGGGTCGGGCCGGTGGTGGTAGAAGACGTCGACGTAGTCCAAGCCGAGCCGGGCCAGCGACCGGTCCAGCGAGCCGACCAGGTACTTGCGCGAGCCCCACTCGCCGTACGGGCCGTTCCACATGTGGTAGCCGGCCTTGGTGGACACCAGGATCTCGTCCCGGTAGGACCGGAAGTCCTGCGCGAACAGCCTGCCGAAGTTCTCCTCGGCGGAGCCGGGCGGCGGACCGTAGTTGTTGGCCAGGTCGAAGTGCGTCACGCCCAGGTCGAAGGCGCGGCGCAGGATCGCCCGCTGACCGTCCAGGTGCCGGTCGTGGCCGAAGTTGTGCCACAGGCCGAGCGACACGGCGGGCAGCTTGAGCCCGCTGCGGCCGGACCGGCGGTAGGGCATGGCGTCGTACCGCGACTCGGCGGCGTGGTGGGTCATGTGAATCCTTTACCGGGTGCTCTCCCGCGGGATGAGCGTGGGTTTGGGCGACCAGCGCTCGACGACCTCGACACCCGCGATGAGCTCCAGCACGGACTCGGCGACGGTCACGCCGAACTGGTGCACGTCGACGCTCATCGTGGTCAGCGCGGGCGAGGCGAGCCGGCACAGGGACGAGTCGTCCCACGCGACCAGGCTCAGCCGATCCGGCACGGCGATGCCGAGCTCCTTGGCGACGCTCAGGCCCGCGACGGCCATCACGTCGTTGTCGTAGAGGATCGCGGTGGGCGGCTCGGCCGCGTTGAGCAGCGCGGTGGTGAGCTTCGCCCCGGATTCCTCCGAGTAGTCGCCCTCCACCACCACGGGCTCGACGCCCGCCTCGGCGCAGCCTTCGAGCAGGGCGGCGGTGCGCGCCCTGGTGTGCAGCAGGGTGTCCGGGCCGCTGACCCGGGCGATCCGCCGGTGCCCGAGTTCGAGCAGGTAGGCCAGGGCCTCGCGGACGGGGCCCGCGTCGTCGGTGCGCACCGCGGGCACGGCCAGCTCGTCCGGCTCGCCGACGTACAGCGCGGGCAGCCCCATCTCCCGCAGCACCGCCGGGCGGTGGTCGTCCACGGTGCGGTTCACCACCACGACCGCGTCCACCACACCGCCCGCCGCCCACCGGCGGTAGGCGGCGATCTCGGCGTCCTGGTTGCCCACGATGTGCAGCAGCACCGACCGGTCGTCCTCGGCCAGCCGTTCCTCGATGCCCGCGATGAACTCCATGAAGAACGGCTCCGCGCCCAGCAGCCGCGCGGGGCGGGCCAGGACGAGGCCGACGGAGCCGGTCCAGCCGGTGGTCACGTGCGCACCGCGCTGAGGCTGTTGGCCGATCGCAGCACCAGCGGACCGGCGAGCGCCGACGGGTCGGCGAGCTCGGTCGCGGTCCGGACCAGGAACGAGTGCGCGCCGCCCGCGGCGAGGGTCACCAGGGTGTCGTCCACGACGGCGTCCTCGGCGACCCGGTCGGCCAGCACGGCGACGTCGCGGGCGAAGGAGGACGCGGTGACGTCCACCCGGTAGCCCTCGGCCACCCGGCGCACCTCGGCGGTCAGCGGCGCGGGGTCGTAGGACAGCTCCAGGTCTTCCCGGAACAGGTGCGCGGTGCGCGCGTCGGCCGTGCTCACCACCAGCACCTCCCCCTTCGGGTCGCCCGGCGTGCGGAGTTCGGCCGCCAGGTCGAGCCGCGCCACCGACCGGGCCGGCACGTCGAGCGGGAGTTTAACCGCCGCGAGCACCTCGCCCGCGAACGTCTGGCGTTCCAGCACGACGTCGCCGGTCCAGACCTCGTCGGTGTCGTTGACCGCGATCAGGGCGTCCACGCCGTCGCGCGGCTGGACGGTGAGCAGGCGCGGCGCGAAGGCGTGCTTGAGCGCGTAGTACAGCGGCTTGGGCCGCTCGTCGCCGTCGATCGCGGCCCACGACGTGACCGGCCAGCAGTCGTTGAGCTGCCACACCAGCGCGCCCGCCGTGCGGGGCCAGTGGGAGCGGAAGTGCTCGACGCCGAACGCGACCGCGCGCGCCTGGTTGAGCTGGGTCGCCCAGTGCCAGTCCTCGAACGGCCAGTCCTCGGCCGCGGCGGGCGCGGGCAGGTGCGGCGCGAGGCCGCGGTCGAGCTTGCCGTTGCCGTCCTCGGCCTTCTGGTGCAGCAGGAACGCGGGCGAGGTCGGCGTCATCGGCTCGTCGTGCACCCACTTGGTGAGCGTCGCCCAGGTCGGCGGTCCCTGGAAGCCGAACTCCGAGCAGAACCGCGGCGTGGCGTCGCGGTAGTGGGTGTAGTCGACCCGGTTCCAGACCTCCCACTCGTGGCGGGTGCCGTGGGTGTCCTCGTTGGGGTGCAGGTCGCCGGGGCTGTACGGGCTGCCCGGCGAGTAGTGCCTGGTCGGGTCGAGCTCGGCGACGACCTCCGGCAGCAGTTCGGTGTAGTAGCGCAGGCCCCAGGAGCGGCCCTGCAACTGCTCGCGCCAGCCCCAGTCGGCGAAGCCCCACAGGTTCTCGTTGTTGCCGTTCCACAGCGCCAGGGACGCGTGCGAGGTCAGCCGGGCGACGTTCTCGCGGGCCTCGGCCTCGACCTCCTCCCACAGCGGCGACTCCTCGGCGTAGGCGGCGCAGGCGAACAGGAAGTCCTGCCAGACCAGCACGCCGCGTTCGTCGCAGACGTCGTAGAAGTCCTCGGTCTCGTAGATCCCGCCGCCCCAGATCCGGAGCATGTTCATGTTCGCGTCGATGGCCTGCTCGACCCGGCGGACCAGGCGGTCGCGCGTGACGCGGGTGAGGAAGTGGTCGTCCGGGATCCAGTTGGCGCCCTTGGCGAACACCGGCTTGCCGTTCACCACGAAGGTGAACGGGGTGCCGACCTCGTCGGGCGTGGTGTCGACGATGATCGTGCGGAAGCCGATGCGGCGGTCGACGCGGTCGACGTCCTCGCCGCCGGACCGCAGAATGACGTCCAGGTCGTAGAGGGGGTGGTCGCCGTAGCCCACGGGCCACCACAGGTCGACGTCGGGCACCTCGACGGTCACCACGGCGGCGTCGCCCTCGACCCGCACGTGCCGCTCGACGCCGGCCACGGTCGCGACCGCGGTGAGCTCGGTGTCGCGGGCGCGGTCGACCTCGACGTGCACCTCGACCCGGCCGGTGCCGTCCTCGTCCACCGTGACCAGGGGGCGGACCCGCGCGAGCCGCGCCTCGGTCCAGCGCTCCAGCCGCACGGGCTTCCAGATGCCCGCGGTCTGCAGGTCGGGGCCCCAGTCCCAGCCGAACGAGCAGGCCATCTTGCGCACGGCGTTCATCGGGTGCGGGTAGGCGCGGTCGCGCCAACCCAGCGCCGCCTCCTGCTCCTCGGCGTAGGCGAGGGCGGAGCGGAACGTGACCACGAGCTCGTTCGGGCCGTCCACGAGGTGCTCGCGCACGTCGAAGCGGTACGAGCGGAACATGTTGGCCGTGCGGCCGAGGACGTGGCCGTTGAGGGTGATCGTGGCGACGGTGTCGAGGCCGTCGAAGGCCAGCTCGACCTTCTCGCCCGACTTGGCGGCCTCGGCCTCGAAGGTCAGGGCGTAGCGCCAGTCGGCGCGGTGCATCCAGGCCAGCTCGGCTTCGTTGGTGTCCAGGTACGGCTCGGGGATCAGACCCGCCGCGAGGAGGTCGAGGTGCGTGCTGCCGGGTACGGCGGCGGGCACCAAGCGGTCGGCGACGACCGCCGGGATCGGCCCACCCACCGCGCTCAGGCGCCACCCGTCGTGCAAGGTCGTGCGGATCATCGTTCCTCTTTCCCGGCGGGGGGCGGTGGGTTTCTGCCGTGTGACATCCAAGGTATGGCGATTCTTACGCCAGCAACTAAAGTAAGTCAACGAGGTTCACCACCAGAGAGGAAGACCACAAGTGGCAGACGTGACGCACCTGCGGGCCGCAGGTGTGAGCCTGGTGCTCGACTTCTCCGGGGGCACGCTGCCCCGGGTCCGCCATTGGGGCGCCGACCTGGGCGAGCTCTCCGAGTCCGAACTGGACGCCGTGCTGCTGGCACAGGCACCGCACCCCATCGGCTACTCGGTGGACGGCGCGGTCGACGTGGCGGTGCTCCCCGAGCAGTCGGCAGGCTGGCTGGGCACGCCCGGGGTCATCGGCAACCGGGGCGGACGGGACTTCTCGACCGCGTTCCGGGTCGTGTCGGTCGACGGGCCGGTCGTGCGCGCGGTGGACGAGGTCGCCGGGCTCGGGCTGGAACTGGTCGTCGAGCTGACCCCGTCCGGGCTGGTGCGGCAGCGGGCCGTGCTGTCCAACACCGGCTCCTCGGACTTCACCGTGGACGCGGTCAACCTGACCCTGCCGGTACCGGCGCAGGCGGTCGAGATCCTGGACTTCACCGGTCGGTGGACCCGGGAGCGCAGCCCGCAGCGCACCCAGTGGACGCACGGCCTGCGCGTGCGGGAGAACCGGACCGGTCGGACCGGCTACGACTCCGCGTACCTGTTCGCCGCGGGCACCGCCGGGTTCGGCAACCGCTCGGGCGAGATCTGGGCCGTGCACACGGCCTGGTCGGGCAACCACCGCACGTTCGCCGAGCGCACCTACCACTCGGTGTCGCTGCTCGGGTCCGGTGAGCTGCTGCTGTCCGGCGAGGTCGTGCTGGCGCCCGGCGAGTCCTACTCGTCGCCGTGGCAGTACGCGTCCTACGGGCACGGGTTGGACGAGGTGTCCGCGCGGTTCCACCGGCACCTGCGGTCGCGCCGGTCGCACCCGACGTCGCCGCGCCCGGTCGTGGCGAACACCTGGGAGGCGGTGTACTTCGACCACGACCTGGACCGGCTCAAGGCGCTGGCGGACGCCGCCGCCTCGGTCGGCGCCGAGCGGTTCGTGCTGGACGACGGCTGGTTCGGGTCGCGGCGCGACGACCGGCAGGGCCTGGGCGACTGGTACGTGTCGGACGAGGTGTGGCCCGACGGGCTGGGCCCGCTGACCGACCACGTGACCGGGCTCGGGATGCAGTTCGGCATCTGGGTCGAGCCGGAGATGGTCAACCCCGACTCGGACCTGGCGCGGGCGCACCCGGACTGGATGATGGCCGCGGGCGACCGGCTGCCCGGCTCGGCGCGGCACCAGCAGGTGCTGGACCTGGCCCGGCCGGAGGCGTTCGCGCACATCCTGGAGCGGCTGGACGACCTGCTGACCAAGTACCCGGTGTCGTACCTGAAGTGGGACCACAACCGGGACCTGGTCGACGCGGGGCACCGGCCGACCGGGCGCGCGGGCGTGCACGGGCAGACGCTGGCGGTCTACCGGCTGCTGGACGAGCTGCGGCGGCGCCACCCCGACGTGGAGGTCGAGTCGTGCTCGTCCGGTGGTGCGCGGGTGGACCTGGAGATCCTGGAGCGCACCGACCGGGTGTGGGTGTCGGACTGCATCGACGCGCTGGAGCGGCAGTCGATGCAGCGGTGGACCAACGCGCTGATCCCGTTGGAGCTCATGGGCACGCACGTGGGCGCCGGCGCGTCGCACACCACGCATCGGCAGCACCCGATCGACTTCCGGGCGGGCACGGCGCTGTTCGGGCACTTCGGCATCGAGTGGGACCTCACGGCGGCGTCGGCGGAGGAGTTGGCGCGGCTGACGTCGTGGGTGGCGCTGTACAAGGAGTTGCGCCCCCTGCTGCACACCGGCGTGTCGGTGCACGGCGACCACCCGGACCCGGCGATCGAGGTGCACGGCGTGGTGGCGCAGGACGGTTCGGACGCCGTGTTCGCCATCGTCGCGCTGGCCACGTCGGCGTCGTACCCGCCCGGCGCGGTCCGCCTGCCCGGCCTCTCCCCCGACCGCTCGTACCACGTGCGTCCTTGCGCGCCCGGTGACCTGCCGGACGGCAACGCGCACAACTGGGGCGTGCAGCTGCCGTGGTGGTCGCCGGAGGGCATCACGCTGCCCGGCCGGGTGCTGGACTCGGCCGGCGTGCAAGCCCCGGTCCTCTACCCGGAACGCTTGGTGCTGGTGCGCGCGACGGCGGTGTGATCAGACGGACGAAAAGCGGCGGCCGCGAGTGCTCTCCGGTACTCGCGGCCGCCGCTGGCGGTGGAACGGCCGGTGCGCGGGCTCCCGGCCGGTGTCGGGGCGTGCGACGGCGGTCTAGCGGCGGTCCGGTGCGATTGGTTACCGTCGACGCACGAAGCGTCAGCTGACCGACCAGGAAGAACCCGTGAACCCTCGACTCATCCTGGCCGGTGTCGCTGTCGTGGCGGCGGCCCTGACCGCCTGCGGCGGCCCGGCCGACGGTCCGCTCGGCCAGACCACCGAAGGCACCACACCCCAGAGCACACCCCAGAGCACCGCCACGTCGCAGAGCACCACCGCGCCGCAGGTCGGCCCCAGCAGAGGTGGCCTGCTGGACGGCGCCGACCCGTGCGACCTGCTCACCAAGGCCGAGGCGGAGCAGGTCACCGGCGCGCAGACCGCCGACCCGGTGGTGGAGCAGCTCGGCTCGGCGCGGGTGTGCAACTTCGCGCCGCAGGAGGCGCGGCTCGGCGTCGGTATCCGGACCACCTCCGGCCTGGACCAGGTGCAGTCCAACGGCAACGTGGTGCAGGACCTCGTGATCGGCCGGCACCAGGCCAAGCAGGCCGTCGGCGCCACGGGCAGCTGCGGGATCTTCATCGGCGTCACCGAGTCGTCCCGGGTCGACGTCGTGCTGAACTCGGGCAGCCCCGACGAGGACCCGTGCCCGGCGGCGATGCGGGTCGCCGAACTGGTCGAGCCGAGGCTGCCCTAGCACCGGTGCGGCGGTCAGGCCGCCCGGTGCGGCGGTCAGGCCGTCAAGCGCACCACGACCGCGGCCGGGGTGGCGCCGGTGTGGGTGGCACGCAGCACCGCGCGTTCCGCGTCCCACTCGAAGGCCCACTCCGGCGACGTCACCGGGAACACCGGGGACACCGCCACGTCCCGCCCGCGCAGGTGCGGCACCGGCAGGTCGACGGCCGGTGCGGCGTCGGGCAGGCGCCACACCGTCAGGTAGCCGTTCTCGGCGGCGCGCAGGCCCTGCGCCACCCAGGGACCGGTGCGGCCGGTCAGGCCCAACGGCCAGAACGGCACCGACGCGGCGATCTCCGGTCGCAGTCCCTTGTGGACGGTCACCGCCTCGCGGACCAGCCCCCGCTGCGCCGCGTCCATCAGGTCGACCCGGCCCGCCAGGTACAGCCGACCCAGGATGCCGGTCGCCAGCGTGAACGCGGCTTCCGACGTGGTCATCCCCGGTTGCGCGTAAGCCCAGTTGCCCGCCTGCTCCGGCAGCACGGACGCGGGCGCGGCGGCCGCGATCGGCGGGTACAGCAACGGGTTCTGCTGGTCCGAGGTGGACTGGAGGTGCAGCCGCGACATCATCGCGTAGTCCATCCGCATGGCGCCGGACGCGCAGTTCTCCAGCAACAGCCCGGGATGGCGCGCCAGCACCGCGTCCAGCCACGCCAGGTGCGCCCGGTTGTGCCCGAGCAGCCCGTCGCCCGGCGCGACGCCACCGACGTCGGTCCCGGCGCCGGGCATGATGTTGTAGTCCAGCTTGAGGTAGCCGATGCCGAACTCGCCGACGAGCCGGTCGACGACCTCGTCCACGTGGCGGACCGCCGCGGGGTGGCGGAAGTCCAGGTGGAACCGGCCGTGCTCGCCCACCCGCGCGCCCTGGCGCTGGAAGAAGGCCTCGTTCGGCAGGGACCTCGCCAACGCCGACCGCACGCCGACGACCTCCGGCTCCAGCCAGATCCCGGGCACCATGCCGCGCTCCCGGACGCGGTCGGCGACCTCGCCGAACCCGCCGGGGAACCGGGTCCGCGACGGGCGCCACTCGCCGACGCTGTCCCACCACTTGCCGTCCTCGTCGTACCACCCCGCGTCGACGCAGAAGTAGTCCGCGCCGACGTCGGCGGCGGCGTCGACCAGCGGCAGCAGCTTCTCCGTGGTCGGGTCGCCCATGAGGGTGTTCATGTAGTCGTTGAAGATCACCGGCAGCTCGGGCGCACGGCGGCTGCGGACCGTGGCGCGGCGCTGCCGCGTCAGCGCGGCGAACGCCTCGTCCACGCCGCCCGCCGCCACCGCGACCGACACCGGCACGGTGGTGAAGCCGTGCCCGGCCGACACGACCCGCGACCACTGGTGCTCGGCGTCGGTCGGCCCCAGGACCGCCACGTACGCGCCCGCGACGGTCTCGCCGACCTCCCAGTGCCACGCGCCGTTGTGCTCGACCTGCCACGCCATCGCCCAGCTGTCGTCCCGCGCCACCAGCACACCGGTGGGCAGGTGCTCACCGGTGGACCACGAACTGCGCGACGTCAACGCGAACCTGCTGCGCGACGCGTGGTGGTGCACGGTCGGGTCCATGGACACCAGACCGGCCTCGCGCAGCGGCGTGCGGTGCCAGCGCGACTCGGCGACCCAGTCCGAGTCGCCGTGCACGAGGTCGACCTCGTCCACCGAACGGCCGGCGTCTACCAGGAACGCCCCGGTCGACAGCGAGGTCACGGCTTGCAGGCAGACCTCGCCGTCGCCCTCGACGTCGACCTCGGTCCACGTCCGCACCGCGGGCACGCCGGCCACCCCCTGGAAGACCGACGTCACCACCAGCCCGCTCACCGGGTCGTGCTGCACGACCCGGAGCTCGTCGACCGAGGCGACGTGCGAGCGGTACCGCAGGCGCGCGCCGATCGTGGTGTCGGCGTAGCGGTGGCTGCCGGGGAACCGGCCGTGGCCGAGCGCCTGCACCTCGACCAGCGGCACGCCGACGCCGTCCGGCGGTCCGCCCGGCCGCGTCGAGACCAGGCTGACCGGCCTGTCCTCGGCGTGGCCGAGCACCAACCGGATGGCGCCGGTGGACCAGGTGACCGTCATGTGGCGACTTCCTCCCACACCCCGGTGTTGTGGTCGTACGCGGCGGCGGCGCCCGCCCGTTCCACGTCCGCGGGGTCGATCTCGACGGCCCGGCCGCGCGCCTCCGGGTTCGGTGCGGCGGAGGCGAGGATCTTGGTGTACGGGTGCTGCGGGTTGAGGATCACCTCGTCGGCGGGTCCCCGCTCGACCACGCGCCCCTTGTAGAGCACGAGGATGTCGTCGGAGAAGTGCCGCGCGGTGGCCAGGTCGTGGGTGATGTAGAGGACGGCCAGGTCCTCCTCGCGCTGCAACCGCGACATCAGGTTCAGCACGCCCAGCCGGATCGAGACGTCCAGCATCGACACCGGCTCGTCGGCCACCACGACCTTCGCGCCGGGCGCCAGCGCCCGCGCGATGGCCACCCGCTGCCGCTGACCGCCGGACAGCTCGTGCGGCCGGCGGCCGGCGATCTCGCGGCCGGGCAGCGACACGCGTTCCAGCAGGCGCACCACGTCGTTCCAGCCGTGCGGCTTGCCGTGCAGCTTCAACGGCCGCGCCAGGTGGTGCTCGATGGTGTGGAACGGGTTCAGCGAGGCGAACGGGTCCTGGAACACCATCTGCACGTTGTCCCGGTACTCCCGCTCGGGCACCCGGTCGCCGTCCGGCCCGGTCACCGTGATGGAGCCGGCGCTGGGCTTCTCCAGCCGGGCGATCATCCGGGCGATGGTCGACTTGCCCGAACCGGACTCGCCGACCAGCGCGACCGTGCGGCCGGGCGTGAGGGTGAACGACACGTTGTCCACCGCGCGCAGCCGCACCCGGCGCAGGCCCACCCGCACGTGGAAGTCCTTGACCAGCTCTTTCGCCGCCAACGTGGTCATCGGACGCCTCCGGAGGGGGTGGGCTCGCCGGACCGGTCGACCGGCGTCATCTGCTCGCCGGAGCGGACGAACGAGCCGCGTTCGCCGGTCAGGCTGGGGAACGAGTCGAGCAGCTGGCGGGTGTAGGGGTGCTCGGGCTGCTCGAACATGTCCTGCGCGGGCCGGTACTCGACGACCTCGCCCTCCTTCATCACCGCGATGCGGTCGGCGAGTTCGAGCAGCAGCGGCAGGTCGTGGGTGATGAACAGCACGGCGAAGCCGATCTCGTCGCGCAGCCGGAGGATCTCGCGCAGGATGCCGCGCTGCACGACCACGTCCAGCGCGGTCGTCGGCTCGTCCATGATCATGACCTGCGGGTCGAGCAGCAGCGCCATGGCGATCATCACGCGCTGCCGCATGCCGCCGGACAGCTCGTGCGGGAAGGAGCTGAGCCGGCGCACGTCCACGCCGACCAGCTTGAGCACCTCCTCGCACTTGGCCCTGCGCTGCGCCTTGGTCATCTCCGGCCGGTGCGTGGTGAGCACGTCGTCGAGCTGCGCCCGGACGGTGATGACCGGGTTCAGCGCGTTCATCGCGCCCTGGAACACCATCGACAGCTTCGACCAGCGGAACGCCCGCAGCTCGCCGGGCGTCAGCGCGAGCACGTCGACGTCGCCGCCCTCGCGGTCTTGGCCAGAACGATCGTGGAACGTGACGGAGCCGGTGGTCACCTCCGCGGGCGGCCGGTGCAGCCGGTTGATCGCGTAGGCCAGGGTCGTCTTGCCGCAGCCGGACTCGCCGGCCAGGCCGAGGATCTCGCCGCGCCGCAACGTGATCGACACGTCCTTGACCGCGTGCACCGGGTGCTCCACCTGGTAGACGACGGACAGGCCGTCCACGGTCAGCACCACGTCGTCGTCCGTGCGGTCCGCGGGCTCGGGCGTGCGCACGACCTCGGCCTTGCTGCGCCGGGGGATGTCGCGCAGCTTCGGGTTGATGATCTCGTCGATGCTGAAGTTGACCAGCGCCATGCCGCAGCCGAACAGGGCGATGACCAGGCCCGGCGGTACGAACCACCACCACGCCCCGCGTTGCAGCGCGAAGCTGTTCTGCGCGTAGTAGAGCATCGTGCCCAGCGTGGACGAGTTGGACGCGCCCAGGCCGAGGAACGACAGGCCGGCCTCGCTCAGGATCGCGTAGATCACCGAGAACACGAACTGCGAGGCCAGCAGCGGCAGCAGGTTCGGCAGGATCTCGACGGTGATGACCCGCCACGGCTTCTCGCCGGAGACCTTCGCGGCGGCCACGTAGTCCCGGTTGCGCAACGACAGCGTCTGCGCGCGCAGCACGCGGGCCGACGCGGCCCAGCCGGTGATCGCCAGCACCACCGCGATCGTCCACGTGCCGCGCTGGTCGGCGGGCACGAACGCGGAGATGACGATCACCAGCGGCAGGCCGGGGATCACCAGCATCACGTTGGAGAACAGGTTGAAGCCCTCGTCGACGTACCCGCCGATGTAGCTGCCGACGATGCCGAACAGCGCCGACAGGAAGGTCGCCATCACGCCGACCATCAGGCCGATGTAGAGCGATCCCCTGGTCGCGTGCGCGAGCTGCGCCACGACGTCCTGGCCGGTCCACGTGGTGCCCAGCCAGAACTCGCCGCCCGGCGGGGTCAGGCTGATGTCGCGGATCGCGTTCGGGTCGCCGACCAGCAGCGGGCCGACCACGCCGAGCAGCGTGATCAGCACGATCAGGACCAGGCCGACGCCGAGCTTGGGCGACCAGCGCGGCAGCATGGACCGCCAGCCGGCCCGGCCGCGTGGAGGCTCGACGGCGACAGCACTGAGATTCGTCACGGTGTCCGTTCTCCTTCTCAGCCGCTGACGCGGGTGCGCGGGTCGATGACGGCGTAGAGCAGGTCGACCACGAGGTTCGCGCCGAGCACGGCGACCGTGATCACCAGGAAGATGCCCTGCATGAGGGCGTAGTCGTTGTTCTGCACCGCTTGCAGGAGCTTGGACCCGATGCCGGGGTAGGAGAACACCTGCTCGGTGATGATCGAGCCGGACACCACGAACCCGAGCGAGATCGCGAAACCGGCCACCGACGGCAGCACCGCGTTGCGGGCCGCGTACCTGATCATGATCCGCGAGTCGCGCAGGCCCTTGGCCTTGGCGGTCAGCACGTAGTCCTCGGCGGTGGCCGACACCATCATGTTGCGCATGCCGAGCAGCCAGCCGCCGACGGAGGAGATGACGATGGTCAGCGCGGGCAGCGTGCCGTAGTAGATCGCCGAGCCGATGAAGTCGGCGTTCCAGCCGGGCCACAGCACGACGTCGTAGCCGCCCTGCAGCGGGAACCAGCCCCACGCGGAGGACAGCACCGCGACCAGGATCAGGGCCAGCCAGAAGTACGGCACGGCGGCCAGGACGGTGGTGGCGGGCACGAGGTTGTCCAACCACGTGCCGCGCCGCCACCCGACGAACGTGCCCAGCACGATGCCGAGGGCGAACGACAGGAACGTCGCGATGCCGACGAGCATCAGGGTCCAGGGCAGGGCCTCCGCGATGATCTGGGACACCGGTGTCGGGAACGAGCTCACCGAGATGCCCAGATCACCGCGGAACATGTTGCCCAGGTACGCGATGTACTGCTGGAGGAGCGGCTCGCCGCTGTTCGTGCCGAGCAGCAGCTCGTACGCCCTGCGGGCCGATGGGTCCACGGTGCCGCCGCGTTGCGCCAGCTTCGCCATCAGGATGTCCACCGGGTTGCCCGGCATGAGCCTCGGGATGAAGAAGTTCAGCGTCAGCGCCGCCCAGAGGGCGACCAGGTAGAACGCGAACTTTCGGGCGTAGTACCTCATCGGTCCGCCTATCGCCTCACTCAGTCGTTCACTGGCCGGCCGGCTTGAGCTTCAGGTAGATCTCGGAGTGCTCCGGGCGCGCCCAGACGGCCGGGAACGCGTAGAGGTCGTCCTTGGTGGGCCAACCGGTGAACTTCTTCGCGTTGAACTCGCTGGTGGTGCCGCCGGTCAGGACCGGGATGTACGGGATCGACTCCTCGATCCTGGTCTGGATGGTGTCGAAGTACGGCTGCCGGGCGGCGTCGTCCTCGGGGTCGATCCCCTTCAACGCGGCGAGCGCGGCGTCGACCTCGGGGTCGGAGAACCGGGCGAAGTTCGGGTTCGCCACCTCGCCGACCTTGGCCGTGGTGCCGGTGCTGAAGAAGTAGGAGGCGTTGTAGAACGGGTCGGGCGCGGGGCCCTGGTGCAGCGAGTCGATCAGCAGCTCGAACTCGCCGCGACCGCGCGCGTCGGACCACTCGTTCCAGGACAGCTGCTGCGCGGTGACCTTGATGCCGACCTTCTGCAGTTGCTGGCTCATCGTGTCGACGGCGGTGATGTAGTCGGTCCAGCCGGCGACGACCTTGAGGGTCAGGGCCAGCGGCTTGCCGTCCTTCTCGTAGACGCCGTCGCCGCCCTTGGTGTAGCCGGCGCTCTCCAGCAGCTGCGTGGCCTTGGCCTCGTCCGGCTGCATCGGCGCGGTCTTCTCCTTGAGCTTGCCGGAGATCTGGTCCTTGTCCCGGTCGAGCAGCGCCGCGCCGGGCGAGACCTCGCTGGAGGTGTTCTCGAACGCGAGCGCGTTGACCTGGGTGCGGTTGATCGCGTAGTAGATCGCCTTGCGCACGGCCACGTCGGTCTGCGGGCCCTGGCAGCCGAGGGCGGCGTTGGAGCAGGTGAACAGGGCCGTCTGGTTCATCGGGATGGTGATGGCCTTGTAGCCCGGGTAGTTCTTCTCGACGTTGGCGATGTCGGGCACCGGGCCGGTCTGCCAGTCGATCTGGCCCTGCCGCAGCGCGGCCTCACCGGACTGGTTGCCCGAGAGCGCCAGGTAGCGGACCTTCTTGAGGGCGGGCTCGCCGGAGTGGTAGCCCGGGTTGGCCTTGAGCGTGAAGGCCTGGGCCTTGAACTCGTCGAGCATGAACGGGCCGGTGCCCACGGGCTCCTTGACGACGTCCGCCGACGGGTTCGCGATGTCCTTCCACTTGTGCTCGGGGACCATCCAGATCCGGCCGAGGACCTGCGGACCCTCCATGTAGGACGGCTCGGAGAACTTGACCGACACGTGGGTGTCGTCCACGGCGGTCGCGACGCCCTTGTAGCCCGTGCCGTTCATGGCCGGGTTCTTGGTGATCATGTCGAGGGTGAAGACGACGTCCCTGGCGGTGAACTTCTGCCCGTCGGTCCACTTGGCGTCGTCGCGCAGCACGATGTCGAGCTGGGTGCCGTCGGCGTTCCACTCGAAGCTCTTGCCCAGCCGCGGCCTGGGTTCGACGTCGCGGATGTTGTTGAAGAAGAACAGCGGCTCGAAGATCGTGCCGGGGCCTTCGAGCATCGTCGGCGAGAACGGGTTGAAGTTCAGCTGCCAGTCACCGGACTGCCCGGTGTACACGATCAGCGTGTCCTTGTTCTCGTTACCGCCCGAGCTCGATCCGCCACACGCGGTTGCGAGCATGGCGACCGCGGCCAGTCCGGCCGCCGCCGTGCGCGCCCGTGAGAAGCGCCTTGCCTTCAGGAACATCGTCGATTCCTCTCGTGGCCCGAGACCGGCCGCGGTCCCGCGTTGAGGCAGATTGTTAAGTCATCGAAGAAACGAAGTCAACACCTCGGCGTCATCTACCGGTCAAGTTGCTACCCTTCGTCCAACGAACGAACTAAGACGGACGCGGGGGACCTGGTGAGCGGACCGGCGCGGGCGACGCAACACGCGAGCAGCAAGTCCGCCGTGCTCGACGTGATCCGCGCGGCGGGCACGATCAGCCGCGTAGGCCTGATCAACGCCACGGGTTTCACCGGTGCCACCATCTCGACGGTCGTCCGCAAGCTCATCGACGAGGGCCTGGTCGTGGAGACCGGCCGGGCGGAGTCGACCGGCGGCAAGCGGAGGGTGCTGCTCCAGCTCAACCACTCCTCCCGCTACGCCGTGGGCGTGCACCTGGACCACGCGGGCATCACCTACGTGCTGACCAATCTCGGCGGATCGGTCGTGGCGCGCATTTCGAGGGCGGGCGCGGGCGCGGCCGAACCGCGGACCGTGGTGGCGCGGATGGCCGCCGAGGTGAAGGGCCTGATCGACGGCGTCGGCGTGGACCGCACCACCGTGCTCGGCCTCGGCCTGGTCTCCCCCGGGCCGCTCAGCTCGGACACCGGCATGGGCCTGACCCCGCCGTCCATGCGCAAGTGGGAGGACTTCCCGCTCGACCAGGAGCTGGAGCGGGCCACCAGCCTGCCGGTGGTGCTCGACAACGACGCCACGGCGGCGGCGCTGGGCGAGCACTGGTCGGGCGGCATCGGCGGCACGGCCATCTCGGCGGCGCTGTACATGGGCACGGGCATCGGCGCGGGTCTGATCATCAACGGCATCACCTACCGCGGCAGCAGCGGCAACGCCGGGGAGATCGGGCACATCTGCGTCGACGCGAACGGGCCGCAGTGCTGGTGCGGCGCGCGCGGGTGCGTGGAGGCGCTGGCCGGGCCCGCGGCGGTGGTCGCGGCCGCGCGGGCGGACGCGGCGCTGGCCCGTTCCGCGGGGTTGACCGGTCGGGCGAAGTCGGTGTCGTCGGACTTCGCGGCGGTGAGCCGGGCGGCGCGGCGGGGCGAGCCGTCGGCGTTGGCGATCCTGGAGCGGTCCGCGCGGTACATCGCGGTGGCGGCGCGCACGTTGGCCAACATCATGGACCTGGAGGTCCTGGTGCTGACGGGGCCGAGCTTCGCCATCGCCGGGTCGGTCTACCTGCCGGTCGTGCGCGACGAGCTGGACCGGGCCTTCTTCTCCCGCGCCGCGCACGGCGTCGACGTGCGACTGTCCCGTTCGGCCGCCACGGCGTCCGCGATCGGTGGCGCGGCGCTGGTCCTGCAGTCCGAGCTCGTGCCGCTGCACGAGGGCCTGCGGCTGCCGGACAACCTGGCCGACTCCGAGCCCGCCGCGCTGCCCGCCTCGGGGGCGTGAGCGGGTTCAGCGGTGCGGAGGCGTGAGCGGGTTCGGCGGCGCGCGGGCGTGAGCGGGTTCAGCGGTACGGGGGCGTGAGCGGGTTCGGCGGTGCGGGGGGCTGACCGGCTGCCCGGGCGGGCCCGACGGTTTCCCGCGGTGTCAGTGCGCGGAGCGCGCGGCCCAGAGCAGGCCGCGTTCCACCATCGTGCGGACGGGCGGTAGGGCGAGGTCGGCGGGGAAGTGGCCGATCGTGCAGGCGAAGACCCGGCCCGCGCCCCAGCGGCGCGTCCACACCGCCGGCACGGTCAGCTGCGCGTGCCACGGCGCCTCGGCGGCGAAGGTGGTCGTCGCGTGGACGTCGTTGAGGCCGTCCGACAGCACCCAGTACTGCTCGGTCCGCAACGGGAACCCGGACAGGCCTTCCACCACGGGGTGCGTGGAGGTGATCTCCACCCGGTGGTCCACGAAATCACCCGGGTGGGCGACGAACTGGCCGCCGACCAACTGCATGTACCCGCGGGAGTGGCGGAAGGCGTCGACCAGCCCGCCGTGCCAGCCGGCCAGCCCCGTGCCGCCCCGCACCGCGGCCTCCAGGCAGGCGAACTGGTCGTCGGTCAGCACGCCGTCGCTCCAGCACTGCAGGACCAGGTCGTAGGCGCCGAGCCCGGCGTCGTAGACCTCCAGCGAGTCCGACACGTCGACGGCGAAACCCGAGGACCGCAGGAACGGCAGGAAGGAGTCGGTGGCCTCCACCGGCGAGTGCCCGGCCCAACCACCGCGAACCACGAGTGCCTTCACGGGACCGAACCCTAGGCGATCGACCGGTCGTGGCGGCGGTGCCCGCGTCGTGTTGCGGCGTGGGCGGTCGACCCGGCGCGCCCCGGCCGGGCACCTCGGCCCACCGCCCGGTGGTCACGTCGCGGCGCGGGCGACCAGGCCGACCAGTTGGTTGACCAAGCCCTCGGTCAGGCCGTCGCGGACCAGCTCGGCCGCCGTCGGCCCGCCCATCTCCCGCATCACCTGCGCGACCGCGTCGGTCGGGTTCGCGTGCGGCCACAGGCCGGCCGTCATCACCAGGACCGCACCGGCGAAGTGCCGCGCCGCCGCCTCGTCCAGCACGGGCACGCGTGCCCGCACGAGGTCCGCCAGCCGGGCGGTCCGAGCGTGCGCGCGCCGCTTGAACACCCGCGCGAAGTCGACCCGGATGTTGCGCTCCAGCACCCCTGCCATGCCGCTGACCAGCTCGCACAGCAGCCGCCGGCGCAACAACGACGTCGCGACCGCCGTCGCCACCTCGACCGGGTCGGACACCTCCGCCAGCCGCTCCTGCACCTCGTCCAGCCAGGCGCCCCACTCCTCGTCCAGCACCTCCAGGAAGATCGCCTCCCGGCTGTCGAAGTACCGCAGCACGTTCGACTTCGCGAGGCCCACCCGGTGGCTCAGCTCGCGCAGGCTGATGTCGGCGACGGGCCGCTCCCGCAGCATCGCGCACGCCGTGTCGAGGATCGTCCGCCGCCGCTGCTCCACCTGCTCGGGCCGCCTGGCGCGCTGGAACTCCACCGCAGCAGGCTAACAGCCCACCGGTCTTTTGCCTGCCGTCACCGGGGGTCATCGCCTGCCCGTGGCCCGGGGGCTTCGCCTGCCCGTCGCGGCGTCTCACCCGCCTGTCACCGGGGTCTTCGCCGGGCGGTGCGATTGAGCGCCGTCACGCGGGGTAGGTGCCGGGGGTGCAGACGTTCCTGCCGTGCGCGACCTTCGGCCGCAGCGCCGCCGCCCTCGACTCGCGGCGGTTGGGCAAGCAGCGCGTGGAGACCTTGCAGATCCTGCGGGCCCTGGTCTGGCCCGAGTACGGCTGGAAGAACCACCCGGCCGTGGTGATGTGGCGCGGCTTCACGCCCGCGCTGGTCGCCTACGGCGTGGCGGTGTGCGACGAGTGGCGACGCCGGGGGCACCGGGACGGCGTGCGGGCCGTGCTGCTCGACTACACCGGCGGCCGGGAGCCGTCGTGGTCGTGGTGCCTGGCCGAAGGTCTGCTCCCGCCCTGGCTCGGCGACGACGACCTGCACCGCAGCCACCGGTCGGCCCTGCTGCGCAAGGACCCCGACTTCTACCGCCCGCTGTTCCCCGACGTCCCGGACGACCTCGACTACGTCTGGCCCGGACCGGTGTTCCCGCTGGACCTGCCCGACACGCCCGGCCTGGTCGCGTGCCGGCTCGATCGCCCCGCCCTGCCCGACGAGCACCTCCCGCCGGCGCCACCGCTCGACCACCGACCCGGCCCGTCGGTCGCCCGCGTGCCCACCGAGGCCGACCTGGCGGCCATGCGGGCCGAGGCGACCGACCCGCGTCCGGTCCGGTTCTTCCGCCGCGGCCAACGCCTACCCACCCCGACCAGCCGTTTCACCCTGCGGGTGAATCTCCCGGAAAAAAGTTCGGCGTAGTTGTCGATCCGGTGGGGTCCCCGTTCGTCGCCTTGGTGAGACCACCGAGCAGGGGAGCCCGAGATGACCACCACGAACGACACCCGCGCCGCCGCCCGCACCACCGCCGTGAGCACCGCCACCGGCACCGGCAGGCGCAACGACCTGGTGCTCGCCGCGTTCCGCATCGTCGTGTCGTTCCTGTTCGGCTGCCACGGCCTGCAGGGCCTCGGTTTCCTCGGCGGGATCGACGGCCAGGGCACCGCGGTGCCGTTCGGCTCCTGGCCGGGCTGGTACGGCAGCGTGATCGAGCTGGTCGGCGCGGTCCTGGTGCTCGTCGGCCTGGCCGCGCGCCCGGCGGCGTTCGTGCTCTCCGGCGTGATGGCCTACGCCTACTTCACCGTCCACCAGCCCGAGGCGCTCCTGCCGGCGCACAACACGGGTGAGCTGGCCGCCGTCTACAGCTGGGTGTTCCTGCTGCTCGCCGCCTTCGGCCCCGGCGCCTTCTCGCTCCAGCGCGCCCTGCGCAAGCGGACGCGGACCGGCAGGTAGGCACGGAGCCGGAACGAACGCCCGCCGACGGCGCGCCTCCTCCCGGAGGTGCGCCGTCGGCGTGTTCAGGCCCCACGTGCGTGGGCACCCTGCGGGCATGGCCGAGACTCCGATCAAGTACCCAGGGTTGACCGACGACGTCCGCCCCACGCCGGACCACGGCGAGACGACCTACCGCGGCACGGGACGCCTGACCGACAAGAGGGCCGTGATCACCGGTGGCGACTCCGGCATCGGCCGCGCCGTCGCCCTGGCGTTCGCCCGCGAGGGCGCCGACGTGCTCATCACCTACCTGCCGGAGGAGGAGAAGGACGCCCGCGACACCGCCCGGCTGGTCGAGGAGGCCGGTCGCAAGGCGGTCACCGTCGCCGGCGACCTGACCGAGGAGTCGCACTGCGCGGCCGTCGTGGCCCGCGCCGTCGAGCAGTTCGGCGGCATCGACGTCCTGGTCAGCAACGCCGCCTACCAGATGGCGCAGGACGGCGGCCTGCTCGACATCACCACCGAGCAGTTCGACCGGGTCATGAAGACCAACGTCTACGCGATGTTCTGGCTGTGCAAGGCGGCCGTGCCGCACATGCCCGAAGGCTCCTCGATCATCACCACGTCGTCCATCCAGGGCTTCCAGCCCTCGTTCCAGCTGCTCGACTACGCCACCACCAAGGCCGCGATCGTGAACTTCACCAAGGGCCTGGCGCAGAACCTGGTCGACCGCGGGATCCGGGTGAACTCGGTCGCGCCCGGTCCGGTGTGGACGCCGCTCATCCCGGCGACCATGCCGCCGGAGAAGGTGGAGGGCTTCGGCGAGCAGTCGCCCATGGGCCGGGCCGGGCAGCCCGCCGAGCTCGCGCCGCTGTACGTGTTCCTGGCCTCGGCCGAGTCGAGCTACATCACCGGTGAGGTCATCGGCGTGACCGGCGGCTCGCCGATCACGTAGAACCGCTGGTCAGAGGCTCGTCAAAAAATCTTGGAAGAATTTCGGGCCGCGTGTCGATCCAGCACCCCGTCCGATCGTCGCGTCAGCAGGGCCAGGATGGACCGGCCGACGGACCCGACAGGGAGATCGAAATGCGTTTCATGGTGATCGTGAAGGCGACCGAGGAGACCGAAGCCGGCGCCCAGCCGACCGAGGAGCAGCTCAACGAGATGGGGGCGTTCAACGAGGAGCTGGTCAAGGCGGGCGTGCTGCTGGCGGGCGAGGGTCTGCACCCCAGCGCCAAGGGCGCGCGGGTCTACTTCTCCGGCGACCAGCGCACCGTCGTCGACGGGCCGTTCACCGAGACCAAGGAGCTGATCGCGGGTTTCTGGCTGCTGGAGCTCAAGTCGCTGGAAGAGGCGGTCGAGTGGGTGAAGCGGGTGCCGAACCCCACCGGCTCGGAGTCCCAGATCGAGATCCGGCAGGTCTTCACCGAGGACGACTTCGTCAACGCCTCCGAGGAGCTCAAGGCGCGCGAGCGCGAGCTGCGCGCCGAGCAGGAGGCCCGCGCCAACGGCTGACCCGACCGGCGGCGCGCGTGGCGTCCGCTTGCCGACGCGCATCGGTAGCTGATCTGATCCCGGGTCGTGATGGCTACCGATGCGCGTCGTGCGGTGGAGGCCGTGTGGCGGATCGAGTCCGCCCGCCTGATCGCCGGTCTGGCGCGGATGGTGCGCGACGTCGGCCTGGCCGAGGAACTGGCCCAGGACGCGCTGGTCAGCGCCCTGGAGCAGTGGCCGGAGCACGGCGTGCCGCGCAACCCCGGTGCGTGGCTGATGACGGCGGCGAAGAACCGGGCGGTCGACCAGTTCCGGCGCGGGCGGAACTACCAGCGCAAGCTCGCGGAGATCGGGCGGGACACCGCGTTCGACCACGCGCCGGACGCCGCCGCCGGGGTCGGTGAGATCGACGACGACCTGCTGCGGCTGGTGTTCACCGCGTGCCACCCGGTGCTGTCGACCGAGGCGCAGGTGGCGTTGACCCTGCGCATGTTGGGCGGCCTGACCACGGACGAGATCGCCCGCGCGTTCCTGGTGCCCGAGGCGACCGTGGCGCAGCGGATCGTGCGGGCGAAGAAGGCGCTGGCCAAGGCCGGTGTCCCGTTCGAGGTCCCGGCGGAGGACGAGCGGGACGCCCGGCTGGCGTCCGTGCTCGGCGTCATCTACCTGATCTTCAACGAGGGATACTCGGCCACCGCGGGCGAGGACTGGATGCGCCCGGCGCTGTGCGAGGACGCGCTGCGGCTGGCCCGCGTGCTGTCCGGCCTCATGCCGCGCGAACCCGAGGTGCACGGCCTGGTGGCGTTGCTGGAGGTCCAGGCGTCCCGGGCCAAGGCCCGCGTCGGGCCGGACGGCGAACCCGTGCTGCTGCTGGAGCAGAACCGGGCGCGCTGGGACCAGCTGCTGATCCGGCGCGGTCTGGCGGCGTTGGCGAAGGCCGAGTCGTTGGGCGGCGCGGACGGCCCGTACGCGCTCCAGGCGGCGATCGCCGCGTGCCACGCGCGGGCACGCGTGCCGGAGGACACCGACTGGACCCGCATCGCGGGCCTGTACGAGGCGCTGTCGCTGGTCGCGCCGTCACCGATCGTCGAGCTCAACCACGCGGTGGCGATCGGGATGGCGTTCGGGCCGGCGGTCGGCCTGGAACTGGTGGACGAGTTGGTGGACGAGCCCGCGTTGAAGGGCTACCACCTGCTGCCGAGCGTGCGCGGCGACCTGCTGGCGAAGCTGGGCCGGCACGGTGAGGCGCGGGAGGAGTTCGAGCGGGCGGCCGGGCTCACCCGCAACGAGCGGGAGCGCAAGCTGCTGCTCGACCGCGCGGCCGGCTGTTAGGCGCGATCGGCGGCCCGCGCGACCGGCGGGGGTGCCACCGGCGCCGGGTCAACGGCGGTCGAGGCGGATGCGCACGGCGAAGCCCGCGCAGAGGATGACCGCCAGCCCGCCCAGGGCGGTCGGCCAGGTCAACTGCTCGCGCAGCAGCAGCGCCGCCCACCCGATGGTCAGCACGGGCTGGACCAGCTGCACCTGGCTGACCTGCGCCATCGGGCCGACGGCCAGGCCGCGGTACCAGGCGAAGAAGCCCAGGAACATGCTCACCACGGCCAGGTAGGCGAACGCCGCCCACTGGACCGCGGTCCCCGCCGGCGGCTGCCGGACCGCCGAGACCGCCGCCAAGGTGATCATCACCGGCGAGGACAGCACGAGTGCCCAGGACACCGTCTGCCACGAGCCGAGCTCACGGGCGAGCAGCCCGCCTTCCGCGTAACCGACCGCCGCCGTGGCGACCGCGCCGAACAGCAGCAGGTCCGACCAGCGCGGCGGCCCGAACCCGCCGCCCGACAGCGACGCGAACACGAGCGCGGCGAGCACGCCCGCCGCGGCCGTGCCCCAGAACGCCGACGGCGGCCGTTCCTTGCCGCGCAGCACGGCCATGACCGCGGTCGCCGCCGGCAGCAGCGCGATCACGACGGCGCCGTGCCCGGCCGACGCGGTGGTGAGCGCGTAGGAGCTCAGCAGCGGGAAGCCGACGACGACCCCGCCCGCGACCACGGCCAGCCGCACCCACTGCGCGCCGGTCGGCCGGGGCTGCCGGGTCAGGGCGAGCGCGCCGGCGGCGAGCAGCGACGCGACGACCGCGCGTGCCGAACCGATGAACAGCGGGGACATGCCCACGACGGCGACCTTGGTGAAGGGCAGGGTGAACGAGAACGCCAGCACGCCGAGCAAGCCCCAGCCCAGGCCGTTCACGCGCGCTCGGGGAGTCGATAGCACCGGCGTCGAACGGGCAGTAACGCTATCGTGTGCCGACATGTCCAACGATAGCACCGCGCGCATCGTCGCCGGTCTGCGCGAGTGGGTCGCCCAAGCTCCGCCGGGCGCGCGCATGCCGTCCAACCGGGCGCTGACGGCCGAGTACGGCGCGAGCCCGGTGACGGTCCAGAAAGCGATGCACGCACTGGCCGCGCTGGGGCTCGTCGAGGCCCGTCCCGGCGTGGGGACGTTCGTCCGCGCGGCGCGGGCCGTGCGGCCACCGGACTACGGCTGGCAGACCGGCGCGCTGCGCTCGCCGCCGGCCCGCATCCCGGTCCTGGCCACGCCCCTGCGCGGGAACCCGCCGGACGCGATCGGCCTGCACGCGGGCTACCCCGACCGCGAGCTGCTCCCCGAACGGCTGGTGCGCGCCGCGCTCACGCGGGCCGCCCGCACCGAGGCGGCACTGGTCAAGTCGGACTCCGCCGGGCTGCCGGAGCTGCGGGCGTGGTTCGCGAGCGAACTCGCCCAGGCCACGCCGACCGGTGTCACCCCGCCCGCGCCGCGCGACGTCGTGGTGCTGCCCGGCAGCCAGAGCGGTCTGAGCTCGATCTTCCGCGCCCTGGTGGGTTCCGGGCAGCCGCTGCTCATCGAGTCGCCCGGTTACTGGGGAGCGATCCTGGCCGCGGCGCAGGCCGGCGTGCGGGTGGTCCCGGTGCCCAGCGGAGCGGGCGGACCGGACCCGGGCGAGTTGGCACGTGCCTTCGAGGAGACCGGGGCGCGGGCGTTCTACGCGCAGCCGAACTACGCCAACCCCACCGGCGCGCAGTGGTCCCCGGAACTGGCCGGTCGGGTCCTCGACGTCGTGCGCGCCCACGGGGCGTTCCTGGTGGAGGACGATTGGGCGCACGACTTCGGGATCGACACCAGCGCGCGGCCCGTGGCGGCGCACGACGACGCGGGCCACGTGGTCTACCTGCGCTCGTTGACGAAGAGCGCGTCACCGGCCGTGCGGGTCGCCGCCGTGATCGCCCGCGGCCCCGCGCGCGACCGCGTCCTCGCCGACCGGGGTGCGGAGTCGATGTACGTCAGCGGCGTGCTCCAGGCCGCGGCGCTCGACATCGTCACCCAGCCCGGGTGGCGCACCCACCTGCGCACCCTGCGCCACCGGCTGCGCGCCCGACGTGACCTGCTGGTCGGGAGCCTGGCCGAGCACGTGCCGGACGCGCACCTGGAGCACGTGCCGCCCGGTGGGCTCAACCTCTGGGCCCGGCTGCCCGACGCGACCGACCTGGACCGGCTCGTCCGCGAGTGCGAGGCCGAGGGTGTGGTGATCGCGCCCGGCGGGGAGTGGTTCCCGGCGGAGCCCTCGGGCGCCTTCATCCGCCTCAACTACTCGGGGCCGGACCCGGAGCGCTTCCCCGAGGCGGCCCGCCTCATCGGCCGGGTGCTGGGTCGGTCGTCGGACGGCCGGATCGGTGAGGTCGCTCGTTAGGGTGGCGGTCGGGGTGGCGTTTCCGCACCGCGCTGTGGACCGCCGTGGTCGGCCTGGTCGGGCAGGCGGCCTGGATCACCGGCTCCACCGTCCGCCACGCCCGGCTATAGCCTCGGGGCGGTGGAACCCCGCACCGCCGAGCCCGCCGACCTCGACCGGATCACCGCGCTGGACGACTCGTTCACCACCGACACCGTGTTCGAGGTGGTGGCCACGCCCGAGGGCTTCACCCTGCGCCCCACCCCGGTCGACCCGCCGTTGCACAAGGTGTTCCCGCCGGACGACGACCCGGGCGGCACGGTGTTCGTCGTCGCCGACGGGCCGCGGGTGCACGGGTTCGTCGTGGTCGACCTGGAGCACTGGCACCGGCGCCTGGTGATCCGGCAGGTCACCGTCGCGCCGGAGCAACGCGGGCGCGGCATCGGCCGGGCGCTGGTGGCCCACGCCTGTGCCCACGGCCGCGAGCACGGCGCGGTGACGGCGTGGTTGGAGACGTCGACGGTGAACGTGCCCGCCGTGCGCGCCTACCGCCGGATGGGCTTCTCCTTGTGCGGCCTGGACACCACGTTCTACCGGGGCACGCCCGCCGAGGGTGAGACCGCGTTGTTCTTCGCCCGCGACCTCTAGCAGTAGGTCGCGGCGGGCAGGTTCCCCGCCAGGTAGGCACCGGGCGGCACGCCCATCGTGGCCCGGAACTCGCGGGTCAGGTGCGCCTGGTCGTAGTAGCCGAGCTCGGCCGCCACCCGCGCCCACTCGCCGCGACCGCCCCGCGCCACCACCCGCCGCACCCGGTCGACCCGGGCGAACTGCTTGGGCGACAACCCGACCGCCTTGGTGAACAACGCCCGCAGGTGCCGTTCGCTGACGTCCAGCGCCCGCGCCGTCTCCGCCACGCCCCGCGTCCGCAGCAACCGCACCGCCGCGTGCACCAGGTCCGACCGCTTCGGGTCGGTCGACGTGATCCGGCTCAGCAGTGCCGAACGCAATGCGGCCACGTCGGGCACCGGCCGGCCCCACACCTCGCTCAACGGCACGGCCCGGTCGACCAGCTCGTCCACCGGCACGTCCAGCACCGCCTGCGCCCGCCCCGGCGTCAACCGCACGACCGTCCGCCGCGCCTGCCGCCCGGCGCTGTAGCGGGCCCGGGCGCGCGGCCCGATCACGTAGGCGCCCTCCGACTCCGTGCACAGCACCAGCGTGGTGGCCGCGTCCGGCGCGTGGACGTGCGTGTCGCCGTCGAACGACTGGGTCCCGATCCCGGCGACCCACGGCCGCAAGTGCTCTTCCACGTCCGACGACAACCACCGAAACGTCCAAGACCTTCCCGGCGCCGGGAACCGAGACTCGTCCCATGTTGCTGATCACGGGTGCCACCGGCACCACCGGCCGTGAAGTAGTCCGCCTCCTCACCGACGCCGGGACCGCGTTCCGCGCCATGTCGCGCACGCCGACCGGTGGCCAGGTGCACGGCGACCACACCGACCCGGCGTCCCTCGACCGGGCGGTGGAGGGCGTGGACGCGGTGTTCCTGCTCGGCCCGGGAACCCCCGACCTGCCCGCCTACGACCTGGCCGTGCTCGACGCCGCGAAGCGCGCGGGCGTGCCGAAGGTGGTGAAGCTGTCGTCGATCCCGACGGGCCCGGTCGCCGAGTGGCACCGTCCCGGGGAGGAGGCCACCCGCGCGTTCCCCCGGTGGACGTTGTTGCGCGCGAGCCTGTTCGCGTCGAACTCGCTGCAATGGGCACCGCACATCGCCGCCGGCGAACCGATCCCGAACCCGATGGGCACGACCGCGCTCGGCGTGGTCGACCCACGCGACCTCGCCGAGGTGGCGGTGCGGGCGCTGCTCGCCGACCACCACGGCCGGACCTACACCCTCACCGGCCCGGAACTGCTGAGCACCCCCGACCAGGTGACCGTCCTGTCCCAAGTCCTCGGCCGCCCACTGTCCACCGTGGACGTGCCCCTGGAGTCACTGCCCGAGGCCTACGCGGAGGGCGTGCGTGCCGTACGCCGAGGCGACGCATCCCTGCTGTCGGACGACATCGCCACCATCCTGGGACGCCCCGCCCGCACCTACGCCACCTGGGCCCGCCACCACTACCCAACCCCACCACCAAACCCCACCACCACCTCCTGATCCCTACCCCTTCCCCCAACCCTCCCCCACCCTTTTCCCACCCCAACCGCATCACCTTGACCCGCCCCATCCCCCGCCCTGTTCCATCCCTCGACCAACCGGACCACCACGCGAGGTCGCGTCGATCGCTCGCGCCTGATTTTTCGGCGATCACGCTTTTCGATCGCCGAAAAATCAGGCGCGAGCGATCGACTTCCAGGCGACCGAGCCCGCCGTCTGCGGAGCAGCGGCAAAAGATACAGCTTCCCGGGCGATGTCCGTGCGTGATCGCACGCCCAGTTTCGCGAGCACGTGCGAGACGTGGGTGGCCACCGTGCGGCCGGACAGGAAGAGGCGTTCGCCGATCTGGCGGTTCGACAGGCCGGACGCCACCAGTTCGGTGACCTTCAGCTCCATCGGTGTCAGGCTCTCCCACCCGTGCGTGGCCCGCCGGTGCTTGGCGTGCGGGCCGCGCCGGATGCCGTGCTCACGCAGCCGCGCGAGCAGCCGGGTGGAGTCCCACTCCGCGCCCAGCTCGGCGTGCACGTCGACGGCGTGGCTCAACGCCGCCCGCGCCGACGGCCGGTCGCCCGCCGCGGCGAAGACCTCCGCCGCCCCCGACAAGGCCTTGGCCCGGAACAGCGGCCGTCCCGCCACCCGGTACTCCTCCGCCGCGTGCAGCAACCCGACCGGGTCGGCCGACACCAGCGCCCGGCAGTAGGCGGCGGACGCGCGCCGGTGCGGGACGTCCAGTTCGGCGGCCAACGCCTCGGCGTGCGCGACCGCCGCCGCGGCGTCCTCGCCCAGCTCGACGGCCAGCCGCACGAAGTCGGGCAGCAGGTCCTCCACCGATTCCCACCCGGTCAGCACCGACCACGCCTCGCGCACCCGCCCGGCCTGCTCCAGCTCCAGGCTCACGGCCAGCGCCAACGGCCCGATCACGTGCCCTTCGAGGCGGGGCGCGGCGTCACCGTCGACGGAGTCGACCACCGGACCGAGGTGTCGCCGCGCGCCCGCCGCGTCACCCCGGTGCAGGTGGATCAACGCGGCCACGCCGTGGTCGCAGCGCGACACCATCGGGTGCTTCAGGTCGTCCGCCAGCAGGTCGACGTCGACCAGCGCCTCGTCCCACCGACCGGCGTCGAGCAACAACTGCCCCAGCGCGCTCTGCGCCTGCGCGAGCCGCACGAGGTTGCCGACCTGGTCGGCGGCGTGCCTGACCACCTGCGCGGACGCGATGGCCTCCGCGCCGCGGTCCAGCTCGCCCAACGTCACGGCCTGGTTGATCTGCAGCAGCAGCCGCAGGTCCGACGTCGCGGGCTCGCCCATGGCCACCGCCAGCGCCCGGTCGAACAGCGGCAGCGCCTCGGCCATCTGACCGCGCACCATGGCCACGATCGTGCGCACGTGCAGCGCCCAGCTCGTGGCCCACCGGTCGCCGTCGACCAACGCCGCGCGGGCGAGTCGTTCGGCGTCGTCCAGCTCACCGACGTCCCAGTGCGCGCGGGCGGCCAGCACCAGCAGCCGCGCCCGGTCCGACGAGGTGAGGTCCGGCGCGGCGAGGGCGCGGTCGACCTCGACCAACGTGTCCGCCGAACGCCCGGTCATGCTGCGGCACTGCGCCAACGTCCAGTGCAGGTCGACGAGCGTCCCGTGCTCCAGGCCGGCGAGCGCGACGGCTTCCGCGCCGTGGTGGTCGCCCAGCCGGAACCTGGCCTCGGCCAGGTGCGCCAGCAGCACACCGCGCCGCGCGCCCGCGTTCGGCGCGACCACGACCCGGCCGAACAGGTCGACGGCGGCCTCGGGCGCGTGCGCCACGAGCATCGCGCCGTGCACGACGAGCCAGTCCGTCACCCAGTCGGGCATCCGATCGTCGGCGGCGAGCAGTTGCCGGGTGACCCGGTCGACGCCGGCGCCCGTGTCGACCAGCGCCCGGGCCGCCTCGACGTGCCACGCGCCGCGGGCCGCCTCGGGCACCTCGTCGTACAGCGCGGTGCGCACCAGCGGGTGCCGGAACGACAGGCCGGCGGTGCCGTCCACCAGCACGCCCGCCACGGTCGCCTCCTGCAACGCGGGCAGCAGCTCCACCACGCGCATGCCGAGCACGGCGGCCAGGTCGGCGACCGGGAAGTCCACGCCGAGCAGGGCGGCCGCGACGAGCACCCGGCGCACGTCCGCGCCGAGGAACCCGATCCGGTCCGCGATCGCGGCCGACAGCGACGGCGGCACGCCGGAGTCGACCAGCCGGGCCGTGCCGGTGGCGTCGACCTCGATCGCCGCGCCGCGGGTCAACGCCTCGACCAGTTCGACCAGGTAGAGCGGGTTGCCGCCGGCGTCCTCGGCCAGCCGCGCCAACGCCTCGTCCGGCGTGCCGCCCGCCAGCTGACCGGTCAGCTCGACCACGGCGGTCGGCGCGAGGCGCGGCAGCGGCAGCCGGGCCAGGCCCTTGCGCAGCGCGGCCAGGTCGTCCCGGCGCGGCAACGCCCGCAGCACGCCGATCAGCAGCAGCGGCAGTTGCGGCACCAGGCCCGCCAGCCGGCGCCACACCGCGACGCTCGCCTCGTCCGCCCACTGCAGGTCGTCCAGCACCAGCACCACGGGCCCGATGGCGCACAGGTCGTCCACGCGCGCCAGCAGGCGTTCGGCGGTGACGGCGGCGCTCTCCGACCGGGCCACGGCGAGCGCGTCCAGCAGCGGCAGCAGCGGGAGGGGTCGGCCGAGCTCGTCGCCGGCACCCCGGCACACCCGGAAGCCGCGGGCCGCCGCGACGTCGCACGCGGCTCGGACCAGGGCCGTCTTGCCGATGCCCGGTTCACCCTCGACGAGCAGCGCGCTGCCCCGCCCCTGGGACAGGTCGTCCACCAGCGCCAGGAGGCGGCCCAGTTCACGCTCGCGGCCGGCGAGACGCAGGGTGACCGCACGCACACCGTGAGAATACGGCGCTAAGCCCAGGTTAACAAGATGTTACATTCTTTGCCAATTAACCTGATCGTCGCACAGTTGCCCGTTTGTTCACGCCGATTACGCTCCACGTCCCGTCGACTGCTGCCACGGTAATCGCCGGAATTCCCCGACCCCGTCGACTGGAGAACGCATGCGAATCGGACGAGTGCTCATCGCCACCCTCGTGGTCGCCCTCTTCACGACCGCCGCACAAGTGGCCACCAGCCCGTTCGGCGGAATGCCCTACAACTGACCGGCGATATTCCAACCCGCGCCGCGGGTATTCCACCCGGGTTGGCGAATAGCGACGAATAGGGGACGTCCGGACAACGGAGTCCGGCGCACCCCGTCGCACCCCGGGCATTCGGCCTTCTTCCGCCGTCCTCCCGCCGCTACGCTGCGGAAGCGTGGCACCGGCCCCGACCCGAGGCGCCGCGCGCGTGGTGCGCTGCGGTGCGGTCGGGCTGTCCACCGGTCTGCTCGCCGTGCTGGCCCACGCCGGGGGCGGCGGCCACCTGCCCTCGCTGCCGCACGTGCTGGTGTTCGCGCTGGCCATGGCGTGGACGTGCGTGCCGCTGACCGACCGGCAGCTCGGGTTCGCCGAACTGCTGGGCCTGGTCGGCGTGGTGCAGCTGGCCGCGCACGTGTTCCTGGCCGGGCTGTCCCGGCACCCGCGCGACGTGGTGCCGTCGCCGACGATGCTACTGACCCACCTCGTGGCCACCGCGATCGTCGTCGCGGCCCTGGCGGGCTTCGAGCAGGCCGTGTTCCGGCTGGCGGCCGCCCTGGCCGCGGTGCTGCCGCGCAGGCTCAGCCCGCGGCCCGCGTTCGCGCCGCTGCGCATCCCGATCGCCGCGCACCCGCCACAGCCGTTGGCGGAGGCGCTCCGCCGCCGCACGCTGCCCCGCCGCGGCCCGCCCCACTCCTAGGAACCGCACCTCCCCACCACCGTCCCGCGCTTCGGGGACCGGTGGCACATCCCCATACCTAGGAGTTCCTCGCCATGACCGAGTCCTGGCGCGGCCTCGTGCTGCGCTTCCACTTCTACGCGGGCGTGCTGGTCGGCCCGTTCGTGTTGGTAGCCGCCCTCACCGGCGTGCTCTACGCCGCGACTCCCCAGTTGGAGTCGTGGCTCTACTCCGATCAGCTGCGGGTGCCCGCGTCCACGTCGTCGGTGCCGCTGTCACAGCAGGTGAAGGCGGCGGTGGCGGCCCGACCCGGTGACCGGCTGGTCGCCGTCCGGCCCGCGCCCGAGCCCGGCGCGACGACCCGCGTGCTGTTCGCGAGCGACGGCGACGCGCGCCCCACCGTGTTCGTCGACCCCGCCGACGGCGCGGTGGTCGGCGACCTGATGACCTACGGCACCAGCGGGGTCCTGCCGCTGCGCACCACGATCGACGGCATCCACCGCAACCTGCTGCTCGGCGAACCCGGCCGGCTCTACAGCGAGCTGGCCGCGTCCTGGCTGTGGGTGGTGGCTCTGGGCGGTGTGTTCCTGTGGTTCAGCCGCCGCCGCGCGCAGCGGGTCAGGCCCACCACCAAGCGGCACGCCACGCTGGGCCTGTGGGTGCTGGCGGGCGCGCTGTTCCTGTCCGCGACCGGCCTGACGTGGTCGACCTATGCCGGCGAGAACGTCGCCGCCGTGCGCCAGGCGCTCGACTGGACCACGCCCGCCCTGTCCGGCGGCGGCGACCACGCCGGGCACGACATGACCGACCCGATCCCGGTGTCACCGGGCGAGGTGGACTCCGTGCTCGCCGCCGCCCGGGCGGCGGGCATCGACGCGGGCACCATCGAGATCGCCGTGCCGCCGATGGCGGGGATGCCGTACAACGTCACGGAGATCGAGCGCTCGTGGCCGACCCAGGTGGACGCGGTGGCCATCTCCGGCGGCGAGGTCGTGGACGAGGTGCGGTTCGCCGACTACCCGCTGGCGGCCAAGCTGACCAGGTGGGGCATCGACGCGCACATGGGCGTGCTGTTCGGCTGGCCCAACCAGCTCGTGCTGCTGGCGCTCGGGCTCGGCCTGGTGGCGCTGGTCGTGCTGGGTTACCGGGTGTGGTGGCTGCGCCGCCCGACCACCGGCTTCGGCCGGCCGGTGCCCCGCGGCCAGTGGCGGAAGGTGCCGCGGGCGCAGTTCGTCGCCGTGCTGGTCGTCGCCGCGGGCGTCGGCTGGTTCGTGCCGCTGTTCGGGCTGAGCCTGCTGGCGTTCCTGCTGGTCGACGTGGTGCTGAGCACGCGGGCGCGGCGCAAGGAGGTCACCGGGCCGGTCGAGCGGGTGTCCGGGTAAAACGGCGCGACGGCCGAGCCGGGTGCGGGTTAGCCTCAGCCATGCGCTTTGGTTGACGCCCCGTACCGCCCCCGGCTCGGCCGCTGGCCCGCCTCGCGGTGGGTTGGGCGGTGCTGGCCGACACCGTGCCGATCTACCCGCTGTACGCGCTGCTGTTCGTGTCCACCGGGTTGTCGGACGCCGAGGTCTCGGTGCTGTTCGCGATCTGGTCGACGGTCGCGGTGGTGGCCGAGGTGCCGTTCGGCGCGTTCGCGGACCGGTTCTCCCGGAAGTGGTCGATCGTCGGGGCCGGCGCGTGCCAGGCGGCCGGCTACGCGTTGTGGACCGTGCTGCCCGGGTTCACCGGTTTCGCCGTGGGTTTCGTGCTGTGGGGCGTGGGCGGCGCGATGTCGTCCGGTGCGGTCGAAGCGCTGCTGCACGACGGGTTGGCGGAGGTCGGTGCCGCCTCGCACTTCGGGCGCGTGCTCGGTCGCGTCACGGCGGTCGGGCTGCTGGCCCAGATCCCGGCCGCGCTGCTGGCGGTGGTGCTGTTCTCGTCGGGTGGCTTCGTGCTCGTCGGGTGGGTGAGCGTGGCGACGTGCCTGGGCGCGGCCCTGGTGGCGACCCGGTTGCCCGAGACGCCACGACCGGAACCGTCCGGGTACCTCACCCTGTTGCGGTCCGGCCTGGCGGAGACCGTGCGGGTGCCGGACGTGCGGCTCGCCGTGCTGGTGGTGGCGATGTTGGCGGCGATCGACGCGTTCGAGGAGTACTTCCCGCTGGTCGCGGCGGGTTGGGGCGTGCCGGTGGCGTTGGTGCCCGCGGCGACGTTGGCGATCCCGTTGGCCGGTGCGGCGGGGGCGGCGCTGGGTGGGACGCGGCTGCCGTTGGGCGTGCTGCTGGGTGGTTCGGCGGTGCTGCTGGGCGTGGTGGGCGTGGTCGCGCACCCGTTCGGACTCGCGGGCGTGGCCGTGTTCTACGGCGCGTACCGGCTGGTGTGGGTGAGCGCGGAGGCGCGGTTGCAGTCGCGGATCACGGGTGACGCGCGGGCGACCGTGACGTCGGTGGCGGGTCTGGGCAGCGAGGTGTTCTCGTTCGCCGTGTACGGGGCTTGGGTGTCCGGTGGCGTGGTCGCGGTGGCCGTCGTGGTGCTCGTGCCCGCGTTCGTCCTGCCCAGGGCGTTCTCCAGGCACAGGGTGCTCTCCGGCCGGTCGCGCTCCCGGCCGGAACCGGACGACACGGTCGTTTCACCACCGTGAACCTTGTTGACGAATGTGGTCCAGACCACACAAGCTCGTCGTCATGGTTGGGAAATCGGTCTTCACCGCCGTTCTGGTGGCGGTCGGCTTGGTGGTGGTGCCGTCGCAGTCCCCGGCGGCGCCGGCCACGTTCACCCATCCCGGGGTGTTGGTGAGCAGGGGACAGCTGGACTTCGTGCGGGCGGCGGTGAACGCGGGCACGCAACCGTGGCGCGGTGCGTACGACCAGATGATGGCGCACCCGTTCGCTTCGCTGTCGCGCGTGCCGAAGCCGCGTGCGGTGGTGGAGTGCGGGTCGTACTCCAACCCGAACTACGGGTGCACGGACGAGCGTGAGGACGCGTTGGCGGCGTACACGCTGTCATTGGCGTGGTACGTGACGCGGGACGACCGGTATGCGGCCAAGGCGATCGAGATCATGGACGCGTGGTCGGCCGCGATCCGCGACCACACCAACACCAACGCGCCGTTGCAGACGGCGTGGGCGGGGTCGTCGTGGCCCCGTGCGGCGGAGATCATCAAGCACGTGCGCGGCAACTGGCCGAACTCCGGCCGGTTCGCGACCATGCTGCGGGAGGTCTACCTGCCGGAGATCGTCAACGGCCGTGCGGCGACGAACGGCAACTGGGAACTGTCCATGATGGAGGCGACGCTCGGGATCTCGGTGTTCCTGGAGGACCGGGCGGTGTACGACCGGGCGGTCTCGACCTACCGCACCCGGATGCCCGCGTACGTCTACCTGACCACCGACGGCGCGCTGCCCCGCACGCCGCCGGGCAGCGGCATCGACACCCGGGACGAGATCATCTCGTACTGGCACGGCCAGAGCACGTTCGTCGACGGCCTGTCCCAGGAGACGTGCCGCGACTTCGCCCACACCGGTTTCGGCCTGGCCGCCGCCGCGCACATCGCCGAGACCGCCCGTCACCAGGGCCAGGACCTGTGGTCGGAGGTGCGCGAACGCCTGCGTCACGCCTACGGCCTGCACGCCAAGTACCAGCTGGGCACCGAACCGATGCCGTCCTGGCTGTGCGGCGGCACCCGCAAGCAGGCCCTGGGCCCGACCACCGAGGTCGCGTTCAACGCCCTGCACACCCGCCTGGGCATCGCCATGACCAACACCCAGGCCTTGACCGAACGCCAACGCCCGGCCGGCACCGACCGCCTGTTCGTCGCCTGGGAAACCCTGACCCACGCCACCAACCCCCACTAACCCCGCGAGTCGAACCCTCACGTCCCGCGAGTCGAACACTCGGGCCCCGCGAGTCGAACCTCCAGGACCCACGAGTCGAACCTCCAGGACCCATGAATTCAACGTTCAGCGCGAGCGGACATGTCCTGGGCGTTGAGTTCGGGGGTCCTGAGCGTTCGACTCGCGGGACCTTGAGGTTCGACTCGCGGGGACTGGAGGTTCGACTCACGGGGTGGTGAGGGAGTTGGTTTCGGGGTAGGAAGGGAGGTCGGTGGGGAGCGGGGTGTGGTCGCGGACGGCGTCGGCGGTGCGGACGGTTTCGGCCAGGGCGGCGCGGAAGAGGAGGGAGCCCGTGCTCACGCGGCGGACGCCCAGGTCGCGCAGGGTCGGGGTGGGCAGGTCGGGCAGGACGTTCAGCGGCACGGGCAGGGCGGCCACCGCCTCGGCGATCCCGTGCTCCTGCTTCAGGCCCGGGATGAAGACGCCGTCGGCGCCGGCGTCCACGTAGGCCCGGGCGCGACTCAGGGTGGAGGGCCGGTCCACGGCCAGCCAGTGCGTGTCCACGCGGGAGTTGACGAACAGGCCCGGTGCGGCCTCCTTGAACGCGCGGATGATCCCGACCTGCTCCTCGGGGTCCGCCAGACCGGCGCCACGCCCGTCCTCGACGTTCACGCCCGCCACGCCCAGCTCCCACAGCTCCGCCGCCAACGAACGCACGTCGCCGCCGAACCCCGCCTCCACGTCCACCGTCACCGGCACGGGCAGCCGCACCAGCAGCCGCGCCAACGCCACCGTCGCCTCACGCGCCACCCCCGCCGCGTCCGGCAGACCGTTCGCCACCGCCACGCCCAGGCTCGTCGTCCCGACCGCCGCGTACCCCGCCCGCACCAGCGCCGCCGCCGACGCGAAGTCCCACGCGTTCGGCAGCACGAGGAAGTCCTCGTGCAACCGGTGGAACGCCCGCGCCCCCTCCACCAGCGCCATCGCGTGCGCCTGCCCCGGGCACGCGTGCCGCCCAGCCCCGAACCACGCCTCGCCGAGGTCCACCTCGACCACCGACCCGTCCGGCGCGACCCGCCGCGTCAGCGGCACCGGCGGCTCCACCCCGGCGATCAACGCCCGGGTCGCGTCGCACGCCTGCACCAGCAACCCGATCCGGTTGGCCGTCTCCTCGTCCCACACCCCGCCGCACGCGGAGACCAGCCGTGCCACCGCCTCATCGGCCTCACGCGTCACGGGAACGTGCGGCTGGTAGCACGCGGCCACCACCGCGACGTCCGACGCGACCGACCCCGACAGCCCCGACGCCGAGGCCAGCACCGCCACCGGGTCGCCCGCCCGCCGCAACGACGAAAGATCCACAGTGGACAGCAGCCGCTCCGCCAACGCCCGCCGCCGCACGTGGTCCGCACCCTCGCTGAACCGCACCACGCCGGCCCGCAACCACGCCACCCCGGACGTCGCCGCAGGCACCGGCGTCACCACATATGCCTCATCCGACAGAACACGCATGCGGTCAACGTAAGCCCGGTTCACTTCGGCGGGCACCGAACCGTCCCCGACGCATAATGGCCCACGTGGCAGCGGACGAACTGGCAGACCTGGCCGCGCTGCTCGCCGACCGCAGCCGCGCCCGGTTCCTGCTCGCGCTCATGGACGGCCGCGCGTGGACCTCCGGTGAACTGGCCGCCGCCGCGGCGGTCGCGCCCTCCACGGCCAGCGAGCACCTGACCCGCCTGGTCGAGGGCGGCCTCCTGGTCGAACGCCGCCAGGGCCGCCACCGCTACGTCCAGCTCGCCGGGCCCGAGCAGGCCAGGCTGCTCGAAGACCTGCTCGGCTACCTCGGCCCCACCGCGTCCCCGGAGCGAACGCTCCGCGCGTCCGCCGCCGACCAGGCCCTCCGCCGCGGCCGGACGTGCTACGACCACCTGGCCGGACGCCTGGGCGTGGCCATCACCGACGCCATGGCGGCCCGCGGCCTGCTCACCGACGACCTCGCGGTCACCGACGACGGCCTCGCGTGGCTGGCGGACGAGCTCACCTTCACCCCGCCGTCCTCCCGCCGCCCGTTGGCCAAGGCGTGCCTGGACTGGACCGAGCGCCGTTCGCACCTGGGCGGCGCGGTGGGCGCGCACGTGTCCGCCCACCTGCACGCCCACGACTGGGTGCGCAGGATCGGCACGGGCCGCGCCGTGCGCCTCACCCCGACCGGCGAAGCGGCGCTGCACCGCCTGCTGGGCGTCCCGGCACCCTGAAGCCGGCCGTCAGACTGACCGCGTCAGCCACTTCGGCAGCCACGAGGAGTTCCCCGCCGGCAGCACGTCGACCACCACGCACGTGATGTTGTCCGGCCCGCCACCCGCGTTGGCCGCCTCGATCAACGCGCGCACGGTCTCGTCGCCGTCCGCGGACCCGGCGAGCAGCTCGGCGATCTCCGCCGCGCCCAGCACGTCCGACAGGCCGTCCGAGCAGATCAGGTAGCGGTCCCCCGCCTCGACGTCCTGGAAGAACAGGTCCGGGTCGTGGGCGCTCCCGGCCTGCAACGCGCGCATGAGCATCGAACGGCCGGGGTGCTCGGCGGCCTGCTCGGCGGCCATCCGCCCGTCGTCCACCAACGCCTGGACCATGGTGTGGTCCCGGGTGACCTGGCTCAGCGCGCCCTCGCGGACGACGTAGCAGCGCGAGTCGCCGATGTGCCCGACCGCGAACCGCTCGCCGTCCCACAGCAGCGCGGTGAGCGTGGTGCCCATGCCGCGCATGTCGAAGTTCTCCTCGGCCAGGTCGGTCAGCCGGATCGCGATCTCCCGGGCCGCGCCGGACAGCTCGCCGAGTGGGTCGTCGGCATCCACGTCGAGGTCGGCCAGCACCGCCACCGCGATCGAACTCGCCACTTCGCCGTACGCGTGCCCGCCCATGCCGTCGGCGACGGCGAACAGGCGTTCGCTGAAGTACACGGAGTCCTCGTTCGCTTCACGGCGCAGGCCGGGGTCGGTGCCGACGGCGTACCGGAGCGCATACATGCCGCACAGTGAATCACCCGCACGGGTGCCCGTGAGCAGGGCATGACCAATCCGGTCAGCGAGGACGGCCGTAGAACTCGCTCAGGAGGAGCATCGCCGCCCCCGCGGCGACCACGTCGTCACCCAACGGGGTGATCGACACGTCCACCGGGAGCCACTCGTCCTTCGGCAACCGGGCGCGCACGCCGTCGAGGTACGCGGCGGGTTCGGCGAGCACCGCGCGACCGGCCAGCACCACGTGGTCGATGTCGAGCAGCTGCACGAGGTCGGCCACGGCGACGCCCACGATGGACGTCGCCTCGACCAGGTCGCCGCGCGCGGCGGCGAGGTTGTGCAACGCCTCTATGCACCCGCTGCGCCCGCACACGCACGGCGGGCCGTCGAGCTGGATGGTGGTGTGCCCGTACTCGCCCGCGTTGGTGCGCACGCCCCGGTGCACCCGGCCGTCGAGCAGCATCCCGATGCCCAGGCCGGTGCCGACGAGCACGAGCACCGCGTCGCGCAGCTCCTCGCCGCGTCGCCACGCCTCGGCCACGACCGCCGTGTTGGTGTCCTTGTCGAGCACGACCGGCAGGCCGAGCCGCTGTTCGGCCAACGCGCGCAGCGGCACGTCGTGCCACGCGGTCAGGCCGGTCGGGTAGTGCACGACGCCGGTCCGGTGGTCCAGCGGGCCGACGAACCCGATGCCCACGCCGAGGAGCCGGTCGCTGCGCAGACCGTCGACCAGCCGGTTCAGCTCCTCCACGAACGTCGGCGGGTCGAAGTCGCGCGGCAGCGGCGCCACCGCGCGGTCCAGCACGGTGCCCGCGAGGTCGGTGAGCACGACCCGCAGTTCGTCGCGCTCGACCTGGGCGCCCAGCGCGAGCCGGGAGTCGGCGACGAGCTTGAGCAGGGTGCGCGGCTTGCCGACGCCCACGTTGCGGGTGCCGGACTCGACCAGCAGGCCGTCGTCGATGAGCCTGCTCACGACCTTGGACACCGCCTGCGGGGTGAGCCCGCTGCGGTCGGCCAGCTCGACCCTGGTCACGGCACCGGACCTGGCCAGCCCGAGCACCACCGCGTCGTTGTACCCCCGCAGGAAGCGCAAGTTGGCCACGGGTCCATCATCGCACCTGGCTTTTTACTACACACTGTTGCTTTAATCGGGTCATGCCTCTCCGCACCGGACTGCTCGGCTACGGCATCGCCGGCCGGGTGTTCCACGCACCGCTGATAGCCGCGACGCCCGGCCTGGAGCTGAGCGCCGTCGTCACCGCCGACCGGGCGCGACGAGCGCAGGCCGAGGCCACCTACCCCGGCGTGGCGCTGCCGCGCACGGTCGAGGAGCTGTTCGCGCTCGACCTGGACGTGGTCGTGGTCGCCACCCCCAACCGCACGCACGTGCCGCTGGCGCTGGCGGCGATCGAGGCGGGGCTCGCGGTCGTGGTGGACAAGCCGTTCGCGCCGACGTCGGCCGACGCCCGCCGGGTGCTCCAGGCCGCGCGGTACCGGGACGTGCCGGTGACGGTGTTCCAGAACCGGCGGTGGGACAGCGACTTCCGCACGGTCCGGTCGCTGCTGGCCGAGGGCGCGCTGGGCACCGTGACGCGGTTCGAGTCGCGGTTCGAGCGGTGGACGCCGGAGATCTGGGACAACTGGCGCGAGTTCGGGGACCCCGAGGAGGCCGGCGGGCTGCTCTACGACCTGGGCGCGCACCTGGTCGACCAGGCGTTGGAGCTGTTCGGGCCGGTGTCCTCGGTGTACACCGAGCTGGACCGGCGACGGCCCGGCGTCGAGGTGGACGACGACGTCTTCGTGGCGTTGACGCACGCGAACGGGGTGCGTTCACACCTTTGGGCCAGTTCCGCCGCGTCGCACCACGGGCCGCGGTTGCGCGTGCTGGGCTCGACCGGCGCGTACGTCTCGCACGGCTTGGACCGGCAGGAGGACGCCCTCGCCGCGGGCAAACCGTTTGACGATTTGTCGACAAATGGGCGGTTGGGGTTGCTGGACGACGCCGAGGAGGTCGTCGGGCTGCCCGGCGCGTACTCCGAGTTCTACCGGCTGCTGGTTGCCGCGCTCACCGAGGGCGGTCCGCTGCCGGTCGACCCGGAGTCGGCGGTGCGCGCGCTGGAAGTGATCGAGGCGGCCTTCACCTCCGCCCGGACCGGACAGGTGGTGTCGCTGTGAGCTTGCTGGAGACGTTGGCCGAGCAGGAGTCCCGGCTGGTGTTCACGTCGTTCGACAACGAGGTGGCGCTGGCGCTGGGCGCATTCCTGCTGGAGGCGGCGCGCGAGCGGTCGTTGCCGGTGACGATCTCGGTGCGACGGGGGCAGCAGCGCCTGTTCCACGCGGCGCTGCCGGGCACGTCGGCCGACAACGACGAGTGGATCGACCGCAAGAGCCGGGTGGTCGACCGGTACGGGCAGAGCTCGTTCCGGGTCGGCGAGAGCTTCCGCGCGAACGGCAGGACGTTCGAAGCCGACTCGCGCCTGGACTCCGACCGCTACGCCGCGCACGGCGGCGTGTTCCCCGTGACTGTGGCCGGTGTCGGCGTGGTGGGCACCGTCGGCGTGTCCGGCCTGCCGCAGGCCGACGACCACGCGTTCGTCGTGGAGCAGCTCGAGAAGTTCCTGGCCACCACGTAGACCGCGGGCGCACCGGCTGCCGCCCAGCCGCCGCGCCCCTCCCCACCCGACGGCCCGTCCTGCCCCCGGACGGGCCGTCGGGCGTCTACCCCCGGGCCCGGACGGGACGACGGGCCTGAGCCATCCGAAGCGGTGAGGGCGTCCGACCGGGTGCCCCCACCGCTCTCACCGCGTCACCGCTCTCACCGCGTCATCACCTCAGCGCGTCATCGCCTCAGCAGAACACCTCGTTCATCAGCTCCTCGTAACCCGAGACCGGACCGGGGTCGGGAGCGGAGGTCACCGACACCGTCAGGCGGGTCTTCGTGTCCGCCGTGCTGACCATCAGGCTGGCGTAGCCCGGGATGCCACCGCTGTGGCCCCAGACCTTGACGCCGCAGGGCAGTTCCCGCTCCTCGATGCCCAGCCCGTAGCCCCCGGTGATCGGCAGGACCGACGTCAGCTGCTCCTGCTGCGCCGGGCGGAGCAGCCTGCCGTCCAGCAGCGCGTCCGCGAACCGGTCGAGGTCGGCCGTCGTGGAGATCATCTCGCCCGCCGCGTACGCGACCGACGGGTTGATCTCGGTGATGTCGACGACCTGCCCGCCGGCCCGGATGTAACCGTGCGCGTGCGGGCCGGGGACCTCGGTGCGGGTGCCGGGCACGGACGTCGACCGCAGGCCCAGCGGACGCAGGATGCGCTGCTCCACCGCCGCGCCGTAGGGCTTGCCGGTGACCTTCTCCACCAGCATCCCGGCCACGACGTAGTTGGTGTTCGAGTACCGCCACTCGGTGCCGGGCTGGAAGTCCAGCGGCCGGGCCGTGGACAGGGCGACCAGCTCGGTGGGCGTCCACGCCTTGTACCGGATGGTCAGCAGGCCGTCCGGGGTGAGCGGGAGCGCGGACGTGTAGTTGTAGAGCCCGCTGGTGTGCTGCAGCAAGTGCCGCACGGTGATCCGGTCGCCGTCCGGCAGCAGGCCCGGCAGGTAGCGCTGCACCGGCGCGTCCAGCTCGACCTTGCCCTCGCCGACCAGCTGGAGCACGACGGTCGACACGAACGTCTTGGTGATGCTGCCGACCCGGAACCGGCCGTCGGTCGGCACGGGACGCGGTGAGTCGACCCGCGCCGTGCCGCTGCGGGCGGTGATCTCGCGCCGACCGTCGTTGACGCGGACCTGAACCCCTTGCGCCCCCGTGCGGGCCATGTCGTCCAACGCCCGCTGGACGACCTGGCGGTCGACGCGGCCGGCCTGGTCGACCGACGGCTCGGCCACCGCCGTCCCCCCGATGCCCACGACCGCCAGCCCGACGGCGGCGGCCAGGGCGATTCCCCTCTTGCCCATCAACGTGTTGCCTCCCTCAGTGACGTCGAGACCCCTCTCGACGAGATCGAGTCTTGCCGTCCGGCCGTGCCCCTACGTCCGCCTCTGGTCTTGGAGGTCACGCGACTTTAGGCTCATCCACCCCTAGTGGTCGTCGGGCTTCGGAACCGGTTCCGAAGGGTTCACCACTAGTCCGTTCGAGTGACGACAATGGTCTAGACCTTGACCGTGAAGTGGTCTGAACCACATGGTGACGTCAACCCTGCACTCCTTTCCTGACAAGGAGCACGATGTCCAAGATCCGATGGCATGTCACAGCGTTGTTCGTGGCGGTCGCCACGTTGGTGGTGGGGCTGGTCGTCGCGCCCGCGGCCAGCGGTGCGGGCGGCGTCTCGGCCACCTTCAGCAAGGGCTCGGACTGGGGCACCGGGTACGAGGGCAAGTACACGATCAAGAACGGCGGCACGTCCGCCCTGACCTCGTGGACGGTCGAGTTCGACCTGCCCACCGGACACAAGGTCAGCTCCCTGTGGGACGGCTCGTACACCGCCGCCGGCCAGCACGTGACCGTGAAGAACACGTGGAACGGCAACGTCGGCGTGGGCGGGTCGGTGAGCTTCGGCTTCAACGTGACGTACTCCGGCGCGTTCAGCGGGCCGGCCAACTGCAAGCTGAACGGCGCGTCGTGCGACGCCGGCGGGACCAACCCGACGACGACCACCACGACCACCACGACAACCACGACAACGACCACCACCACGACGACCACGGGTACGACCACGACCACGTCGAACCCGCCGGTCGGCACGCGGAAGAACCTGGGCTACTTCACCCAGTGGGGCGTCTACGGCCGCCAGTACTTCGTGAAGAACATCCACACCTCCGGCTCGGCCGCGAAGCTGACGCACATCAACTACGCGTTCGGCAACGTGCAGAACGGCCAGTGCACCATCGGTGACGCCTACGCCGACTACGACATGGCCTACACCGCCGCGAACTCGGTCGACGGCGTGGCCGACACCTGGGACACCGGTGCCCTGCGCGGTTCGTTCAACCAGCTCCGCAAGCTCAAGAGGATGTACCCGCACATCAAGGTGCTGTGGTCGTTCGGCGGTTGGACCTGGTCGGGCGGCTTCGGCCAGGCGGCGCAGAACCCGGCGGCGTTCGCCGAGTCCTGCCACCGGCTCGTCGAGGACCCGCGCTGGGCGGACGTGTTCGACGGCATCGACATCGACTGGGAGTACCCGAACGCGTGCGGCCTGACCTGCGACACCTCCGGCTTCAGCTCGATGAAGACGGTCTCGCAGGCCTTGCGCACCCGCTTCGGCGCCAACTACCTGGTCACGGCCGCCATCACGGCGGACGGCTCCAACGGCGGCAAGATCGACGCCGCCGACTACGGCGGCGCGGCGCAGTACCTCGACTGGTACAACGTCATGACCTACGACTACTTCGGCGCGTTCAACGCCAAGGGCCCGACCGCTCCGCACTCCCCGCTCACCTCCTACACCGGCATCCCGCAGGCGGGCTTCAACTCCGACGCGGCGATCCAGAAGCTGAAGGGCAAGGGCGTCCCGGCGGCCAAGCTGCTGCTCGGCATCGGCTTCTACGGCCGCGGCTGGTCCGGCGTGACCCAGTCCGCCCCAGGCGGCACGGCGACCGGCGCGGCGCCGGGCACGTACGAGGCGGGCATCGAGGACTACAAGGTCCTCAAGACCAAGTGCCCGGCCACCGGCACGATCGCGGGCACGGCGTACGCGCACTGCGGCGACCAGTGGTGGAGCTACGACACCCCGGCCACCATCGGCGGCAAGATGGGCTACGCCAAGACCCAGGGCCTGGGCGGCGCCTTCTTCTGGTCGCTCGACGGCGACACCTCGAACGGTGAGCTGATCACCGCGATGGGCAACGGCCTGAAGTAACCCGTTCCTGCACCACCCGAAGGGCCCTGCGGGCGTCTCCCCCGCAGGGCCCTTCGCCGTCCTGAACGGTGAACTCGGGTGTTCCGAACGTAGGACACACCTGACCTGAACGTAGGACTCGCGCGACCTGAACGTTCGACTCGCGCGTGTCCTACCTCCAGAACGCGCGTGTCCTACGTTCAGAACGCGCGTGTCCTACGTTCGCGTCGCGCGTGTCCTACGTTCAGGACCCCCGAGTTCAACGTTCAGGACGGCCGAGGTGGGCTTTCCGGTTCACTCGGGCGGTGGTGCCGGCGCCGATCAGCGTCACGGTCCACTGCCCGGAACCGCGCCACGTGACGGGGGCCCGCGTGCCGAGAGACACGCGGGCCCCCGGACGAGCGACTAGACGGTCAGGCTCCAGGAGTTGATGTACCCGGTGTCGGCCGAGTACACGTCCTGCACCTTCAGCTGCCACGCGCCGTTGCGCGCCTCCGAGGAGACGTTCGCCGTGTACGTGGTGTCGATGTTGTCGCCCGAGTCGTTGTTCGACGCCTTCAACCGGTACGACGTGCCGTCCGGCGCGACCAGGTCGATCACCAGGTCACCCCGGTAGGTGTGCACGATGTGCACCTCCACCTGCGACGTCGCCGAGGCGTTGCCCTCGCAGCCGGCGATCGTGATCGTGCTGGTGACGGCCGCACCGTTGTCCGGCACGCTCACGTCCGCGTCGTTGGTCGCCTTGGCGCACCCGACCGGCGGGTTGCCGCCGCCGCCGTAGGGGTTGGCCGCCTTCTTCGCCGCGTACATCAGCATCGGCTTCGTCTTCGGCCAGAACGTCGACGACTGGCACGAGAACGCCGGGAAGAACCCGGAGCACGTGCCCGACGACGGCCCGATCTCCCACACGAACGACGCCACGCCCAGGTCGTCGTACACCCAGTCGTCCGTCGCGCCGGCCGCGTTGTAGAGCACCTCGCCCGGCTGCCCGTACTGCCAACCGCCGGCCAACGTCGCCATGTCCTTGGCCATCCCACGCAGCGCCGCGTCGTTGCCGGTCTTGTACGACGTCGTCCAACCCCACGGGAACAGCACCAGGTTCGAGTAGCTGTGCATGGAGATCACGACACCGGTCGTGTCGGCGGGCGCGGCGTCGGTGTTGCCGGTGCCGCGACGGTCGCGGTAGAGGCTGCGCCACAACCCCTGCAGCGCCTTCGTCTCCACCTCGGAGTTCGCCGACGGGCCCTTGTAGGTCTGGTCGCACGGGTTGGAGGACGTGCCCGCGCCGCCCCAGTGGGAGTCGGTGTTGCGGTTGAGGTCGATGCCGATCTGCGACGACGACGTGCCCGAGCAGTTCGACCCGTTCGTGGTGTTGGCGTTCTTGCGCTGGTAGCGCGGCGAGTTGCCGCCCTGCTGCACGATGTTCACGCCGTCCGGGTTGGCGATCGGCACGACCCACACCTCGGTCGTGTCGAGCAGCGCGGTCACCTCCGCGTCGACGCCGTAACCGGTGGTCAGGTGGTCGATCCACTTCCACGCCGTGTCACCGGTGGTGAGCTCGCGGGCGTGCAGCTGGCCCATCACGAAGAACCGGGGCTTCGGCGCGGACGTGCTCAGCGCGCAGTCGCCGGCGTTCTTCTTGGTGATGCAGACGGCCCGCAGGTCGTACCCGCCCGCGCCCTGGGTCTTCTTCCACGAGTCGCCGTAGTCGACCAGGGTCGTCAGGTTCGGGTACTGCTGGCCGACCAGGTCGAGGTGCGACCAGTGGGCGTTGATGGTGCGGTAGCCGCCGTAGTAGGTCTCGTTGATGTCGGCCGCGTCGAACGTCGGCGACTGCGACTTCTTGGCGGGCGGCTGCCACTGCGGCGCGGGCAGCACCTCGTCGATGACGGCGGTGAAACCGGCCTGCTTGAGGCCTTGGCCGGTGCCGGCGTCGCCGAGCACGAACAGGTAGTCGCCGTCGCGGTCCTCCAGCACGTCGAAGCCGCGCCCGAGCAGGTTCTGGGCGGCGGCGCCGAGCGGCGCGTGGACCTTGTAGACGTAGGTCGGTCCGGCTTGGACCGCGGCGACCTCGGGTGCGGGACCGGCGGTGCCGGGGATGCCCCCGGTGACCACCGCGGCCGCCGCGACACCGGCTATGGCCAGCGTCAGCAGGGAACGTCTGGTCGACTTCACGGTTGTTCCTCCTAGGCAGGGTTGAGCTGGAGGATGCGGGACGAACCGCTGTCTTGCACACCCGCCATCCGGCCATTCCTCTCCGTTATGCCTCGGTGTTTTGACTGGTGGTGCTGAGGTACCCCGGCCCTTGGTCCGGATGGAGGAGGAGTCGTGACGGACGAAGAACTAGTCGAGCGCATCACCCGGCTGGTGGAGGAAGAGCACCGGTTGGAGGGATCCCGCATCGGCGAGGGCCTGAGCGCGGGCGACGCCAGGCGGCTGCGGGACCTCGAAGTCGCCCTGGACCAGACGTGGGACCTCCTGCGTCAGCGCCGCGCCCGCCGGGCCGCCGGCATGGACCCGGACGGCGCCAAGCCCCGCGACCCCGGCACCGTGGAGGGCTACCGGCAGTAGTGCGCGGCAGTCCGTGCTCGGCCGTCGTGCACGGCGGCAGTGCCCGCGCCGGCGCACGGGCTCTTGACCCAGCCCTTGGGGCAGCCCGCAGGGTCCTCGCCATGGAGGATGTGGGGGTGGCACGGCTACTGGGCACCGGTGAGTTCGCCCGCCGGTCACGGCTGTCGGTGAAGGCGCTGCGGCTGTACGAGCGCCAGGGCCTGCTGCGGCCGGCCCAGGTCGACGCGGGCAACGGCTACCGGCGCTACCGGGAGGACCAGCTGGTCGGTGCGCGCCTGGTGGCGCTGCTGCGCAGGCTGGACATGCCGCTGGCCGAGGTGGCGAAGATCGTCGCCGCGCCCGACGGCGAACGGGCCGGCCTGCTCGCCGACTACTGGGCTCGGGTCGAGCACCGGATGGCCGTCCAACGTGGTCTGGCCGCCCACCTCCGCGTCGTGTTGTCCGGAGGGAAGGGTTTGGTGGACATGTACGAGATCAAGCAGCGAGACGTACCCGAACAGGTGGTCCTGACCGAGCAGCGGCACCTGCTCCAGCCCGCGCTGGAGGAGTGGATCGCCGGCTCGATGGCCCGGCTGGTCAAGGCCGCCGAGGGCCACGGAGGCGTGTCCGACGCGCCGTTCGTCGTCTACCACGGCGAGGTGAACGAGGACAGCGACGGACCGGTGGAGTCGTGCGTGCCGATCGGCGCGGACGGGCCGCCGGCGGGGGTGGCGGCCCGGGTCGAGCCCGCGCACCGGGAGGCGTACGTGCGGCTGACCAAGGCGCAGGTGGTGTTCCCGCAGATCCTGTCCGCCTACGACGCCGTGGCCGTGTGGATCAAGGACAACGGGTTCGCGGTGCACGACGCGCCGCGCGAGGTCTACTTCGCGGACTGGGACACCGCGGGCCCGGACGACGAGGTCTGCGACGTGGCGTTCCCCCTGCGCCAGGCGGGTCAGACCAGCTGAGCGAGGCGGTGGTCCAGTGCCGTGTGGCGACGTCCGGCGCCCACGGTGCGGACCGCCTGCCCGATCGCCTTGCGCGACCCGACCAGCACCACCAGCTTCTTCGCCCGCGTCACCGCCGTGTAGAGCAGGTTGCGCTGGAGCATCATCCACGCGCTCGTCGTGATTGGGATGACGACGCACGGGTATTCACTGCCCTGTGAGCGGTGAATCGTCATGGCGTAGGCGTGGGTCAGCTCGTCCAGCTCGCCGAACTCGTAGTCCACGTCCTCTTCCTCGTCGGTCCGAACGGTCAGCTTCTGCTCCACCGCGTCGATCGCCGTGACGATGCCGAGCGTGCCGTTGAAGACGTTCTTGTCGTAGTTGTTGCGCATCTGGGTGACCTTGTCGCCGACGCGGAACACCCGGCCGCCGAAGCGGCGTTCCGGCAGGTCCGGTGTGGACGGTGTCAGGGCCTCCTGCAGCAGGGCGTTCAGCCCGCCCGCACCGGCCGGTCCCCGGTGCATCGGCGCGAGCACCTGCACGTCCGTGCGCGGTTTGAGCCCGAACTTGCGCGGGATGCGGTTGGCGACGACGTCCACCACCAGCGCCGCCGCGTCCTCGGCCTCCTCTGCGGGGAACAGGAAGAAGTCCGGCATCCCCTGCACGACGGGGTAGTCGCCGTTGTTGATCCGGTGCGCGTTGGTCACCACGCCGGACTGCTGCGCCTGCCGGAAGATGTGCGTGAGGCGGACGTTCGGGACGGGGCTGCGGTCGGACAGCACGTCGCGCAGCACCTCGCCCGCGCCGACCGACGGCAGCTGGTCGACGTCACCGACCAGCAGCAGGTGCGCGCCCGGCGCGACGGCCTTCACCAGCTTGTTCGCCAGCAGCAGGTCCAGCATCGAGGCCTCGTCCACGACCACGAGGTCCGCGTCGAGCGGTCGGTCGCGGTCGTAGGCGGCGTCACCTCCGGGCTTGAGCTCCAGCAGCCGGTGCACGGTGCGGGCCTCGTGCCCGGTCAGCTCGGTCAACCGCTTGGCCGCACGGCCGGTCGGCGCGGCCAGCACGACCTTCGCGCCCTTGGCCGTGGCCAGCTTCACGATCGACCGCACGGTGAAGCTCTTGCCGCACCCCGGACCACCCGTCAGCACCGCCACCTTGCGGGTCAGGGCCAGCCGGACGGCGTCGCGCTGCTTGTCCTCCAGTGACGCGCCGAGCCACCCGAACGCCCTGTCCCAGTCGACCTGCTGGAACGCGGGCATCCGCTCGTCGTCGGTCCGGAGCAGCCGCAGCAGCTGGTTGGCCAGGGAGATCTCGGCCCGGTGGAACGCGAGCAGGTAGATGCCCGGCTCGCCGTCCGGCATGATCTCGCGGACCACGCCCTCCTCCGCGACCAGCTCGGCCAGGCACTCGATCACCAGGCCGGCGTCGACCTGGAGGATCTTGATCGCGTCGCCGATGAGCTCGTTCTCCGGCAGGTAGCAGTTGCCGTCGCCGGTCGCCTCGGACAGCGTGAACTGCAACCCCGCCTTCACCCGCTGCGGGCTGTCGTGCGGGATGCCCACGGCTTTCGCGATCACGTCGGCGGTGCGGAACCCGATGCCCCACACGTCGTTGGCCAGGCGGTAGGGCTCCTCCCGCACGACGTCGATCGACTTGTCGTTGTACTGCTTGTAGATGCGCACGGCCAACGACGTCGACACGCCGACGCCCTGGAGGAAGACCATGACCTCCTTGATCGCCTTCTGCTCCTCCCAGGCGGCGGCGATCATCTTGGTGCGCTTCGGGCCGAGCTTGGGCACCTCGACCAGGCGTTGCGGCTCGTGCTCGATGACGTCCAGCGCGTCCACGCCGAAGTGGGTGACGATCCGGTCGGCCAGCACCGGCCCGATGCCCTTGATCAGGCCGGAGCCGAGGTAGCGGCGGATGCCCTGGATGGTGGCGGGCAGCACGGTCGTGTAGTCGTCGACGTGGAACTGCTTGCCGTACTGGGGGTGCGAGCCCCAGCGACCGCGCATCCGGATCGACTCGCCGGGCTGCGCGCCGAGCAGCGAGCCGACCACCGTGACCAGGTCACCGCCGCGACCGGGGTCGACGCGCGCCACCGTGTAGCCGGTCTCCTCGTTGGCGAACGTGATCCGCTCCAGCACCGCTTCCAGGACCGCGTCAGCCACCCGGTCACCCTAGGACGTGCCGCCGACCGGCTGACACCTGGCGCACCGACTTCGGCCCCGGCCACGAGCCGTGCGCGGTCTCCACAGGACGTTCACAAGTCACGCCGACCACCTCCACGGCTCGCACATAGAGTCGGTCGCATGACACGCCGGGTTCTGGTGGTCGAGGACGACCTGACCATCGCCGGGTCCGTGGCCGCGCGGCTGCGGGCCGAGGGGTTCGAGGTCGAGTTGGCGCACGACGGCCCCTCGGCCGTCTCACGTGCCCGTGACGTGCGGCCGGACCTGGTCGTGCTGGACGTGATGCTGCCCGGGTTCGACGGGCTGGAGGTGTGCCGGCGGATCCAGGCCGAGCGGCCGGTGCCGGTGCTCATGCTGACCGCCCGGGGCGACGAGACCGACCTGCTGGTGGGGCTCGCGGTCGGCGCGGACGACTACCTGACCAAGCCGTTCTCGATCCGGGAGCTGGCCGCGCGGGTGCACGCGCTGCTGCGGCGGGTCGAACGGGCCGCGTCGGCCGCGTCGGCCCGGATCGCGGTCGCCGACCTGGAGATCGACCTGGCCGAGCGGCGGGTGGTGCGCGCCGGCGAGGAGGCGCACCTGACGCCGACCGAGTTCGAGCTGCTGGTGCACCTCGCCGAACGGCCGCGCGCCGTGCAGTCGCGGGAGCGGCTGTTGAGCGAGGTGTGGGGTTGGGCCGACGGCACGGGGACGCGGACGGTGGACAGCCACATCAAGGCGTTGCGGCGGAAGTTGGGCACGGACCTGATCCGGACCGTGCACGGCGTCGGCTACGCGTTGGAGGTGCCCCGGTGAGCCTGCGATCGGCGTTCGAGACCACGGTCGAGCTGCTGCCGCGCCCGCTGGACCCGGTGCGGTCGATCAAGTTGAAGCTCGGGATCCTGCTGGTGTCGGCGATGGCGGCGGGGTTCACGTACTTCTGGTACCGCATCCAGTGGCTGGCGCCGGGCACCACGTTCGGCACGATCGCGATCGTGCTGGTGACGTCGCAGATCCTCGCGCACGGGATGACCCGCCCGCTGCGGGAGATGACGGCGGCGGTGCGGGCGATGCGGGCCGGCGACTACAGCAGGCGGGTGCGCGCGACGGCCCGGGACGAGGTCGGCGAGCTGGCCGGCGCGTTCAACCAGATGGCGGCCGACCTCCACGCGGCGGACCAGCAGCGGCGGGAGCTGATCGCGAACGTCTCGCACGAGTTGCGCACGCCGATCACTGCCTTGCAGAACGTGCTGGAGAACGTCGTGGACGGGGTCGCGCAGCCGGATGCGGCGACGATGCGGACGGCGTTGGCGCAGACCGAGCGGCTCGGCCGGTTGGTGACCGAGCTGCTGGACCTCTCGCGGATCGACGCGGGCGCGCACCGGTTGGACAAGGCGGACTTCGTGCTGGCGCCGTTGCTGGCGGACGTCGTGGCCGAGGCGTCGGTGGCCGCCCGGGGGGTGCGGTTCACCGTCGACGTCTCGCCGCCGGGGGCGACGGTCTACGCGGACGAGGCCCGGCTGGCGCAGGTGGTCGCGAACCTGCTGGACAACGCCGCCCGGCACGGCCCGGCGGGTGGCGAGGTGCGGGTGTCCGCGAAGGTGGGCGCGGACCTGGTGCTGGAGGTCGCCGACGACGGGCCGGGCATCGCGCCGCAGGACCGCGACCGGGTCTTCGAGCGCTTCACCCGCGGCGAACGCGCGGGCGGCGGCGGCACCGGCCTCGGCCTCAACATCGCGCGCTGGGTGGTCGACCTGCACGGCGGCACCATCGCCGTGGTCGACGGTCCGGGCTGCCGCATCCGGGCCACCCTGCCCGCCTCTCCCCCCACTACCTGACCCACCCGGCACCCGCGAGTCGAACGCTCAGCACACGCGAGTCGAACGCTCAAGTCCCGCGAGTCCGACGCTCAGGACCCCTGAATTCACCACTCGGAACACCGCCGCGCGTTCGGCGGGCGATGGCGCACGCCCTGGAGGCAACACCCGATGACCCCCACCCGCGCACTGCTCACCGGCGCCGCAGCCGGGATCGCGGCGGCCGTCCTGCTACCCCTGGACGAACCCGGCCTCGGCTGGTCGCTGACCGCCGTCGTCGTCTTCGCGCTGCTGCGCCGGGTCAGACCCGGCTGGGCCGTGCTGTCCGTCGCGCTGTTCGGGGTCGGCGCGTTCGTCGCGGCCGAGTGGTTCTTCACGCTCTGCGCGATCGCCGGTTGCGCCGCCGGATCACTCGCGGTCGTCGGCGGCCGGACCGCGCGCGGCCTGGTGTTCGGCTCCGGCGCCGTGCCGATCGCCGCCATCAGGGCGGTCCCGTGGGTGGCACGAGGCGTGAAGGAACGCGGCACGCCCGCCCTGGTCCGCCCGATCCTCATCACCGTCGGCCTGCTGCTGATCTTCGTCCCGCTGCTGGCGGGCGCCGACGCCGCGTTCGCCGACCTGCTGGGCTCCATCGCACCCGACGAGACCTCCGGTCAGCCGATCGTGCTGTTCCTGACCGTCGGCCTCGGCACGATGGGCGCGGCCTACCTGCTGGTCACCCGACCGGTCCTCGACGAGACCTCCGACCTGCCCCGCACGGTCGCGCGACGTGACTGGGTGCTCCCCGTCGGCGCGTTGGTGCTGCTCTTCGCCACGTTCGTGGCCGTGCAGATCAACACGCTGTTCGCGGGCGACGAGCACGTCATCACCACCCCCGACCTCACCTACGCCGACCACGCCCGGAGCGGCTTCTGGCAGCTGCTCGCCGTCGCCGTGCTCACCCTCGGCGTCATCGCGGTCGTCGCACGCCTCGCCCGGCTCGACTCGCCCGACGACCGCCGGTGGCTGCGCGGCCTGCTGGGCGCACTCAGCGCGCTCACCCTGGTGATCGTCGCCTCCGCCATCGCCCGCATGTGGCTCTACCAGCAGGCCTACGGCTTCACCGTGCTGCGCGTCCTGGTCATCGCCTGCGAGCTGTGGCTCGGCGTCGTCTACCTGATGGTCCTGGCCGCGGGCGTGCGGTTGCGGGCGGGGTGGCTGGCCCGCGCCGTGGTCGCCACCGGTTTCACCGCGCTCGTCGGTCTGGCCGCGCTCAACCCCGAGCGGTTCATCGCCGAGCGCAACGTCGACCGCTACCACGCCACGCAGAAGATCGACGTCCCGTACCTCGCCGGGCTGTCGGAGGACGCCGTGCCCGCGCTCGCCACGCTCCCGGAGGACCTGCGCGCCTGCGCGCTGGAGTTCCGCCGCGTCCAAGGCGACGACTGGCGCTCCTGGAACCTCGGCCGCAGCCAGGCCAGGGAGGCGCTCGCCGAGGTCAGGCGGGACGGCTGTGCGCGGTGACGTGGTCGGTGACGAGGGTCGCCACCTCACCGGCGTGCGTGAGCTGCACCCAGTGCCCGGCGTCGATCTCACGCCGCCGCACGTCCGACGCCCACCGCTCGACGTCCTCGCTCACGCCGGCCGTGACGTACTTGTCCCGCAACGGCTGCACCACCTGCACCGGCACGTCGGTCCGCCGCACGCGCGGTGAGCGCAGTCGCGGGATGAAGTTGGCCCGGTACAGCGCGATGCCCCGCTCGCCGTCCGGCACGATGGTCGGCGGCACGTGCGGCGCGACCCCCTCCAGCCGGCGCGCGATCGCCTCCCAGCGCGGTCCCACGAGGTACCGCCACACCAGGGGCGCGACGAACGGCAGGTGGAACACCACGATGTACCAGGAGTGGAGCAGCTGCTTGAGGTGGCGCGTGGTCGGCCGGCGGCGGATCCAGTGGCCGACGTGGTCCAGGCACGGCCCGGAGATCGAGGTGTACGACGCGATCGGCGCGCCGGGCGTGGTCACCGCCTCCCAGGACTGGATGGATCCCCAGTCGTGCGCGACCACGTGGACGGGCTCGTCCGGGCTGACCGCCGCGATCACCGCGAACAGGTCCCGCGCCAGCACCGGCAGCCGGTAGGCGGCCAACCCGCGCGGCGAGGACGACGCGCCCGCGCCGCGCACGTCGTAGGTGACCACGTGGAACCGCTCGGCCAGAAGCGGCACGACCTCGTCCCACACGCGGTGCGTGTCCGGGTAGCCGTGCACCAGGACGACGGTCGGTGCGGACCGGTCGCCGTGCTCGTACACGGCGAGCCGCACGCCCTCGGACTCCACGAACACCGTTGCCTCCGAGCGCCGTGCCACGCCTGCTTACTACGCCTGCGTAGCTTTGTGAAAGCTACGCCACCGTAGCAATATGGTCCGGTGAGCACAACGCGCCGGAAGTACGCACCGCGCATGCCACCCGGGCAACGGCGCGACCAGCTGCTGGACGGCGCGCTCGACCTCATCGCCGACGGCGGTTTCGACGCGTTGACCATGGAGGCCGTGGCACGGCGGTCGGGCGTGACCAAACCGGTGGTCTACGAGCTGTTCGCCAACCGCGCCGAGGTGATCGCCGCGTTGCTGCGCCGTGAGGCCGACCGCGCCACCGCCCAGGTGCTCGACGCGATCCCGACCGCCGACTTCGGCGACCGCGCACCGGAGGACGTCTACACCGACACCGTCCGCGCGTTCATCAACGCGGTCGTGGCGTCACCGCAGCGGTGGCGGCTGGTGCTGCTGCCGCCCGAGGGCACGCCGGTCGAGTTCCGCCGCCAGGTGGAACTGGTGCGCGCGCAGGTGTCGGAGCAGGTCAACGCCCTGGCGGAGCTGGGGTTGCGGTCGTCGGGCAGCGCCGGGGCGGACGCCGAACTGCTCGGCCACACCATGCTCGCGCTGGCCGAGATGGCGGGTCGGTTGGCCATCACGGACCCGGCGCGGTTCACGCCGGACCGGCTGGTCGGGTTCGTCGGCCAGGTCGCGCACTCCCTGCCGGCGAGCACCCCGCCCGGGTCCTGAGCACGCGTGGGGAATCTCGCAATCGTGCGGCCACCCGCCTGAGTTACTCCGTTCGTGGGTACGGATCACCGGACGTACCCACGCAGAGGAGGTGCCCGTCCATGCTCGCAGCCGTCACCACGTTCGCCGGCTCGCTGCTGGTCGCGCTGCTCGCCGTCGCGCTCGTCCACCGGGTGGTCCGCCGCATCGGCCGCCGGTCGGCCCTGTTCGCCGGGTTGGCGCGGCACGCGCACAAACCCGCGCTGGTGGTGGCGGTGCTGGTGGCGACCCAGTTCTCGCTCGGCGTGGCGGCGCGCGGCGACTGGCGGCCGGTCGCGCTGCACGTGACGGGTATAGCGCTGATCCTCGCCGGCGCGTGGCTGCTCGCCTCGCTGCTGGTGGTGATCGAGGACGCGACGCTGGCGCGCATCCGGGTCGACGTGTCGGACAACCGGCACGCACGCCGCGTGCACACGCAGATCACCCTCGTCCGACGGGTCACCGTGGTGGTGGTGAGCGTCCTGGCGGCGGCCGCGGTGCTGATGACGTTCCCCGGCGCCCGTGCCGCCGGGACGAGCCTGCTGGCCTCGGCCGGTGTGATCGGCGCCATCGCCGCGCTGGCGGCGCAGTCGTTGCTGGGCAACGTGTTCGCGGGCGTGCAGATCGCGTTCAGCGACGCGTTGCGGCTGGACGACGTGGTGGTCGTGGAGAACCAGTGGGGCCGCATCGAGGACATCACCCTGACCTACGTGGTCGTGCACCTGTGGGACGACCGGCGCCTGATCCTGCCCACCGCCTACTTCCTCAAGACGCCGTTCGAGAACTGGACGCGGACCCAGTCGGCGCTGCTGGGCACGGTCGAGCTGGACCTCGACTGGACGGTGCCGGTGGAGGAGCTCAGGCAGGAGCTGCGGCACGCGCTGGAGACGAGCGACCTGTGGGACGGCCGGGTCTGCGTGGTGCAGGTGACCGACGCGGTCGGGTCGTTCGTGCGGATCCGCGCGCTGGTGAGCGCCTCGGACGCCGGGCGGCTCTGGGACCTGCGGTGCGTGGCGCGTGAGCACCTGGTCGGCTGGCTGCGGTCGCGGCACCCCGGCGCGCTGCCGCAGGTGCGGGTGCGCGACCTGCCCCGCGCCGCCGGCCACTCCCCGACGCCGGCGGCGAACGGCTCGTCGGACAACCGGGTGTTCGGCGAGAGCGCGGACGGCCAGGAGCGGGTGCAGGCGTTCAGCGGCCCCGACCAGGTCGTGCAACCTCGCTGACCTCCCGTTCCGTCCTGGTAGCAGAATCGGCCGCAGGAGGGCGCATGCGAAGGATCGCGGTACTGGTGCTGACGGGGTTGGCGCTGGCGGGCTGCGCCGAACGACCGGCGGACACCGGCTCGACCGGCCCGGAGCCCGCGACCACGTCGACCGCCGTACCGTCGGCACCCGTGCACCCGACCAGGCTCAGCCCGCACGGACTGGACGTGCTCAAGGACGCCGAGCGCAACGGCGCGAGCACGATCGGCCTGACCGTCTCCACCGAACCCGGCCGGGCCGCCGAGGTGGCCGCCGCCGTGCAACGGCTCGGCGCGACGGTGGAGACCACCGACCCCGCCATCGGCTACGTCCGCGTCACCGCCCCGGTCGGGGCGGTCGCGGAGCTGGCCGGCATCGAGGGCATCAGCCGGGTCGACGTGGACGAACCGCTGTCCAACGGCGACCCCACCCCCTGACCGGTCCGGGAAAGGCTCAGGGCCACCCCCGCGTTGCGCGGAAGTGGCCCTGAGGTCTCTCGGGTGGCGTCAGGCCACGTTCTTCAGGATCACCGCGCCGCGGCCGACGACCGCGCCTTCCGAGGTCTGCACGGTCAGCTCACCGCGCAGCACCCGACCGGCACCGGCCTGGCCGGCGGCGGTCACCGTGGCGGGGACCGTCCACGTCGCACCGGCGGTGCGCTCGGCGTCCGCGTCGGTCACCGCGACCGTGCCCAGGCCCGCGGCGGTGAACAGGTCGATGTAGTCGTACTCCGTGGTGCCCGCGGGCACCTCGAAGCCGTCGACCTGCACCCGCCACGCACCGGCGGCCGGGTTCGCGATCGTGACCGACTCCTCCGAGTCGCCGTCCGCCGCCTGACCGGCCAGCACGCAGGTGCCGGACGTGCAGTTGTAGACGAACAGGTCGAGGTCGGCGGACACGTCGCTGGTCTTGCCGATCGTCGCGCGCAGCGACGTCGAGCCGGGCGCCACGGTCAGGTCGTAGTTCTGGACCGCGGCGTTCGCGATGGTCGGCCGGTCGATCCTGGCGCTGGCCAGGGAACCGCCGACGAGCTTGCCGGTGAACGCGGCCATCGAGTTGGTCACCGCGTACTCACGGCTGATCGGCGTGCCGATCACGGCCGACTCGATGGTGTCCGGGTTCGGGCTGATCGTCGTGCCCAGCACGGACGCGGTCACCGAGTACGGCGCGGCGTCGGCGTCGGAGGTGCGCCGGGCCTCGACCACGACCTCCCACACGCCCGGCAGCGGGTTGCTGACCGTGCGGCTGGTCGGCGAGCCACCGGCACAGCCGGCGCCCGCGTCGGGGTTGTAGCAGTTGGTCGACGACGTGGTGTCGAACGGCACGCCGTACGGGTCGTAGCGCAGGAACCGCACCTGGCCCTTGCCCGGCTCGGTGCCGCCCGCCGCCAGGTCGATCTTCAGCGCGCTCGTGCCCACGGGCACCCGCACGAAGAAGCTCTTCGACTGGTTGCGCGCGATCGTGCCGGTCTTGGTCACCGCGTACTTGCCCGCCGCGGTGAACTCGTCCGCCGCGAACACGGTGTTCAGGGTGAACACGTCGATGCCGCGGGTGAGCACGTTGTCCAGCCGCAGCACGGCCGAGTGCGCGCCCGCCGCGGTGGGCTTGACCTTGACGTCGAACTTCACCGGCGTGTTCAGCGGCAGCGTGACCGAGGCCTTGGACGAGAACGTGCCGTCGTTGCCCTGCCAGTTCACCACGAAGCTCTGGTTGCGGTTCGGGCCCGTGGTGCGGGTCAGGGTGTAGGTGCGGGTGTACTCCTTGCCCACGACGACGCCCTCGCGGTCGTGGATGCCGACACCCGTGTTGGGGGTGGCCAGCAGGCCCGACAGCGCGGTGTTCACGGTCACCGAGGTGCTGACCGCCTGCGTCTCCGGGTGCGCGTTGAGCTGCGTCCACGCGCGCTTGGTGTCGAACAGGCCCGCGCCCTGCTCGTACGCCTGGAGGGTGGAGACCCACTTGGCGCCGGACTGGATCGCGTTGCGCAGCGCCGCGACGGGCGGGCGCTCGCCGTTGTGCTCGGCCTTGTACGCGCTCACGAGCAGCGCCGCGGCGCCGGTCGCCTGCGGTGCGGCCATCGACGTGCCGTTGAACATCGCGTAGCCGGCGGGCAGGGCGTAGGTGCCGGCCACCGGGCCGGGCGCCTGCCACTGCGGCGTGGTCGAGATCGCCGAGCCGGGCGCGACGATCTGCGGCTTGAACCCGCCGTCCTCACGCGGACCGCGGGAGGAGAAGCCGTGCAGGCCCTCGCGCTGCGCCGTCACCGAGCCGTAGTTGGACAGCCAGGTGTCCTTGGTGATGTACGAGCCGACGCTCACCGCGTCCGTGGTCACCGACGGGTCGCCGACGGTGTTCGCGCCCGCGCCGCTGTTGCCCGCGGAGATGAACACCTGCACGTTGTACTCGGCGATGGTGCGGTTGTAGAGCTCCGAACGCGCGTTGTTGCCGTCGTTGAGCGCCGGCAGGCCGCCGATGGAGATGTTGACCACGTCCGCGCCGTTGCGCGCCGCGTACAGCAGGCCGTCGATCAGACCGCTGTTGGTGCAGGACGGCGTCGACAGGCAGACCTTGATGCCCATCAGCTTCGCGCCGGGCGCGGCGCCCGCCATCTTGCCGCCGAACATCTTGTTGGCGGCGGTGATGCCCGCGACGTGCGTGCCGTGCGCGGCGGCGGAGATGCCGATGTTGACCCACGCGGCACCGGCCGCGTCGTAGATCGACTTGTCGGTCTGCACCACGAACGCCACGGTGTCCAGCACCGGCGTGGCCGGGTTGTCCGCGCCGAAGTGGCCGACGTCCTTCTTGTACTTGTAGTCGATCATCGCGGTCTGGTCGGTGAAGTCACCGTCACCGTCGACGTCGACCCGGACTTCCTTGGTGGTGATGTCCTGGAGCACGCCGAAGGTGTCCACGCGGTCGCCGTCGCGGTTGATGTCACCGCCGGTCTCGCTGTTGGCCAGGCCCAGGTCGCCCGCGGTCTCGCGGAACGAGCCGAAGCTGAACGGGCCGCCGGTGGCCGGGGCGGTGTAGGTCGCGCCGCCCGCGGTGAACGTGCCGTTGTAGCGGCCGGAGACCTGGAGCCAGGTGCCGTCGCCGGAGTTGGTGGCGTTGGCGTTGTACCAGTCGACGATCTTGCGCTCACCGGTCGTGGTGGTCGCCAGCGCCGGGTGGTCCAGGTCGATGCCGGAGTCCATGATGGCGATCGTCGTGCCGCGGCCGTCCCACTTGGGGTGCTCGTCGGTGAAGTGCGCCGCCTTGGTGTCCTGCGTCGGCATGTACGGGTTCTTCTTGGGCGTGGACGCGCCCGGCGCCGGCTGCGGCAGCGGGGTCGTCGCGCCCTCGGGACGCGGGTTGTCGAGGACGACCAGCCCGTCGACGTCCACCGCGTTCACCGAGGCGAGCCCGGCGGCCTTCTCGGCCTTGTCCCGCGGCACCGAGACCTTCAGGTAGTCGACGTCACGCTCGGTGGACTCGACCACGCCACCGAGGGCCTTGAGGTCGTTGGCGGCGGAGTCCAGCTTGCCCTCTTCGGCGGCGACCAGGAGCGTGACGTTCGCCAGACCGGCCTGCTCGGCCTCGACGATGCGCTCCCGGTCCTGCTTGTCGAGCTTGTCGGCGGGCGCGGGCGCGCTCGGCGCCTCCTGCGCGACGGCCGGGGCGGCGGCGAAGCCGAACCCAGTGGTGCCCAGCACGGCGGCCAGCAAGGCCGCGCTGGTGCGGTGTCTCCACCGGCTTGCTGAGTTGATCACGGCGCAAACCCTTCGTGGGGAAAGATTGGCGCAAGCACATCCCCCCGGCACCCGGGTAACAATCGGACGAACAGCCCAACAATAAAGTCCACATTGGACTGAACGGACTATTGCGCAAACGTGCGAGAAGTGCCGCAGAACACCGGAACGGGCGCGACCACTCCAGTCAAGAGCCGACCGGCCGGAATGTCAAACACTGTCAACGGTGAACCGCCCGCGAGCACCGGAAATCGGTAACAAATCGCACATCACCGCGATGGCGAGCACACTGGGCGACATCGTGGACACCGCGCCGATCGACCGGATAGCCGACGAGCTCTACGCCCTGCCGCCGGCGGACTTCGTCGCGGCCCGGGACGCCCACGCCCGCACGGCCGCCGAGCGCGGCGACAAGGCGTTGGCCAAGCAGGTCTCGGCACTGCGCAAGCCGACCTCGTCCGCGTGGGCGTTGAACCGGCTGGCCCGCGAGGACCCGGCCGACCTGGCCGAGGCGCTCGCTCTGGGTGACGAACTGCGCACGGCTCAGGAGGAGTTGCGCGGCGGGGCGCTGCGGCAGTTGAGCGCGCGCCGGCGGGCCGTGCTGAGCGCGCTCGTGCGTCGGGTGGAAGTGCTGGCGAGCCACGCCGGTCAGCCACTCGGACCGGACGCCGTGCAGCAGGTGCGCACCACGTTGACCGCGGCCCTGGCCGACGCCGTGCTGGCCGCGCGGATCAGGGCGGGGCGGCTGGTCAAGCCGGTCGAGCAGTCCGGCTTCGGGCCGCTGAGCGAGACCGCCACCCCGGTGCGCGACGACCTGGCCCCGCGCCGCGAGCAGCGGCGGGAACGGCAGCTGGCGCAGGCGCGTGAGGACATCGACGCGGCGCAGGAGGAGGTGCGCAAGGCGGACGCCGTCGTGACCGAGGCCGAGCAGACCCTGGCCGAGCGCGAGGAGCACACCGCCACGCTGCACGCCGAGCTGCGGCGGGCCCAGCAGGCCGAGCAGGAGGCGACCACCAGGCTGGCGCGGGCCAAGCGCCGCGCCGAGACCGCGCGGGGCAAGCTCGCGGGCGCCGAAGCCAGGATGACCGAGCTGCGCGGGGATGCCTGAGACCGCGCGACCCGGCCGTTCCAGAGCTTCGCGATGACGCCCGACGCCGCCTCTTCGACACTCTGCGTGACGCCCGACACCCCCGGTCGATCCGGGGAACACCCGCCCGACACCACCCGTTCTACTGCTGGTCGGCGCGATGGACGCCGCACCGGACGTCAGCCCCGCGGGCACGACCCCCAGGCCCGTGCGGCACCCCTCCCCGAGGCGTTGCAGGTGCGCCCACGCATGCCCGACCGCCGCCGGCCGAACGGTCACCCCCCACCGAACGGCCGGCGGCCTGCCACCTCTCCACCGTGGCCGCTCACCCCCTGTCGCCGCAGCTCAGACCATGTACTGGTCGTGCCTGGCGAACAGCTCGGTCCACTCCTGCGGGCTCAACTGCCGGCCCGATTCCCCGATCTCGGCCAGTTCCCGGAAGTACTCCTCGCGCGGCGGCGCGGGCGCGAAGAGGATCAACATCGACGCGGGCTCGTCGGCGTCGTTGCGGAAAGCGTGGACACCGCCCTCCGGCACGTAGAGGAAATCGCCCGCCACGGCGTTCACCCACGTCTCGCCGTTGAACAACCGGACCGTTCCGGAGATCACGTAGAACGACTCCGAGAACGTCTTGTGGAAGTGCGCCGCCGGACCGCCCGCGTGCGGCTTCATCCGCCACTCGAACAATCCGAACTGCTTGCGCGTGACGTCACCGGTCCCCACCAACCTGGCCTGGGTCAGCGGCCGGTCGATGGTCGGCACCTCCGCCACCGGCCGCCACACCGCGTTGACCTCGCCGACGTCCCCCGTGTACGACACCGTCACCACTCCCTAAAGTGAACTTTCTTCAACTCTCGTCCATCCTGGCACTTCGATCTAGACTCGCCCGATGGCACATCACGACGCGGATGTCATCGTCGTCGGCGCGGGTTTGGCAGGCCTGGTGGCCACCGCCGAGCTCGTCGACGCCGGCCGCAAGGTCATCCTGCTCGACCAGGAGCCCGAGGCCTCGCTCGGCGGTCAGGCGTTCTGGTCGTTCGGCGGGTTGTTCCTGGTCGACAGCCCCGAGCAGCGGCGGTTGAAGGTCAAGGACTCGGCGGAGCTGGCCCTGCAGGACTGGCTGGGTTCGGCCGCGTTCGACCGGGACGCCGACCACTGGCCGCGTCGGTGGGCCGAGGCGTACGTGGACTTCGCGGCGGGCGAGAAGCGGTCGTGGCTGCACGCGATGGGCGTGCGCTGGTTCCCGCTCGTGCAGTGGGCCGAGCGCGGCGGGTACCTCGCCGACGGCCACGGCAACTCCGTGCCGCGCTTCCACGTGACGTGGGGCACCGGGCCGGGCATCGTGGCGCCGTTCGAGCGGCGGGTGCGCGAGGGCGTGGCGCGCGGGCTCGTGCAGCTGAAGTTCCGGCACCGCGTGACCGGGCTGACCACGACCGGCGGTGCGGTGGACGGCGTGCGCGGCGAGGTGCTGGAGATCAGCACGGCCGGTCGGGGCGAGCCGAGCTCGCGGGCCGTGTCCGGTGACTTCGAGCTGCGCGCGCAGGCCGTCGTGGTCACGTCCGGCGGCATCGGCGCGAACCACGACATGGTGCGCCGCAACTGGCCGTCGCGCCTGGGCACGCCACCCGAGCACATGCTGTCCGGGGTGCCCGACCACGTGGACGGCGAGATGCTCAAGGTCGTGCAGGACACCGGCGGCGAGATCATCAACGAAGACCGGATGTGGCACTACCCCGAGGGCATCGCCAACTACGCGCCGATCTGGAACCGGCACGGCATCCGCATCCTGCCCGGACCGTCGTCGCTGTGGCTGGACGCGACCGGTTCCCGGCTGCCGATCCCGCTGTTCCCGGGGTTCGACGCGCTGGGTGCGTTGGAGCACATCGTGAAGACGGGGCACGGCTACTCGTGGTTCGTGCTCAACCAGAGGATCATCGGCAAGGAGTTCGCGCTGTCCGGGTCGGAGCAGAACCCCGACCTGACCGGCAAGGACGTCAAGGCGGTGCTGAAGCGCGCGATGCCGGGTGCCGTGGCGCCGGTGGAGGAGTTCGCCAAGCGGTCCGAGGAGTTCATCTTCGGCCGCACGCCCGAGGAGCTGGCGGCCGGCATGAACAAGCTGACCGGCACGTCGTTGATCGACGCGGGAGCGTTGCGGCGCACGATCGTGCAGCGCGACCGGCAGGTGATCTCGGGGCTGGGCAAGGACATGCAGATCAACGCCATGCGCGAGGCCCGGAAGTTCATCACCGACAAGCTGATCCGCGTGGTGGAACCCCACCCGTTGCTGGACCCGAAAGCCGGCCCGCTGATCGCCGTGCGCCTGTCCGTCCTCACCCGCAAGACCCTGGGCGGCCTGCACACCGACCTCTCCGCCCGGGTCCTGAAGGACGACGGCACTCCGCTGGAGGGCGTCTACGCGGCCGGTGAGGCGTCCGGCTTCGGCGGGGGCGGCGTGCACGGCTACCGCGCCCTGGAGGGCACGTTCCTGGGCGGCTGCATCTTCTCCGGCCGGGTGGCCGGCCGTGCGGCGGCCGAAGCGACCGGCTGAGGCTGGACAACAAGCGGCCAGAAAGTGGCCAATCGCCGCACCGGGTGCCGCGGCGACGAGGCCGGGGCTAGCGTGGTCTGTCTTCTCGCCACGACCACGGCAGGGACACCCCATGAACGTCTGCGGCAGGTGCGGCGCCGGTCGGATCCCCGACCACCGGTACTGCACGGCCTGCGGCGCGGACCTGGAGGCCTGGTCCACGCGGGTGGGGCCGGACGGTCCGCGCCTGCCGCTGCCGCTCGTGGTCACCGCGGCGGTGGTGCTCGCGATCACGGTGGCGGTCGCGTCCACGGCCGCGGTGCGCTACTCGAACCGACACGTCACCGGTGTCGCCGCCGCGGCGGAGGTGAGCACCGCGACCGTCCAGCCGCCGACGTGGACGCCCGCGCCGAACCCCACCACCACCACCACCACCCAGCGGCCCACCACCAACGCGATCCCGCCCGACGAGGTCGCGCGCGGACGCCTGGACGCACAGGTCGCGGCCGACCGGGCGGCGGTCGAGGCCCTCGTGGACCGGTGGGTGCCGCAGCTGTCGTCGAAGCGTTTCGGGCTCGTGGTCCACGGGGTCCGGTTCACCCACGAGGACATCTGGTGGGACTTCCAGCTCACCCGGGCGCGGTACCCGGGGGCGCTGCTGCTGTCCTCCGCGCACTTCGTCAGCTTCGACAGCGACGACTTCTGGGTCACCGTGGTGCCCTACACCTACGCCACCGGGGCGGAGGCCAACGCGTGGTGCGACCGGGAACTCATCGGTCCGGACGACTGCTTCGCCAAGCGCCTCACCCACACCGGGACGTCCGCCGGCACCACGGTGCCGCGCCGCTGACCGCGTCACCCGCCGGGCACCTCCGGCCGCCAGCGGATCCCGTAGACGTGGCCGGCGCGCAGGTCCTCGAAAGCGGCGTGCGCCTCGCGCACCGCGTCGACCACCACCTCCTCGCCGCCGGTCGCCCAGTCGTCGGCCGCCCAGTCGTCGGCCGCCCAGTCGTCGGCCGCCCAGTCGTCGGCCGCCCAGTCGTCGGCCGCCCAGTCGTCGGCCGCGAGTGATCCCCGGACGGGGCTGATCTCGGTGGGCACGTGCGCACCCGGGAACCGGACCGTCAGCTCGAAGGACTCGCACCGCCGCTGCGGGCGGTAGAGGTGCTGCGAGCGCGCGCCACCACCGGCCGCGGTGACGACCAGGCCGCACTCGTGCCGCTGACCCGCGTGCAGGGTGCGCGGCAGGCGCAGGTCCAGCAGCAGGCGACCGTTCGGCGCGCGCTGCTCACCGGCCACCTCGACGCCGAAGAACGGGACGGCGCGCAAGCCGTGGCCGTCGGGGGCCGGCCCGCACGGCGGGGTCACCGCGACCCGGACGTGGTCACCGATGTCGCGATCGGCCACGATCGTCCAGCGCTCGACGCACTGCGGCTCGGGCACGTCGAGACGGACCAGCGCCTCCAGCCGCTCGACGTGCCAGTGGTCGACCTCGCCACCGGGCGGTGGGCGGGCCCCGGCCGCGGCGTCCTCCGCGACCAGGTCGATCGCCTCTTCGACGCGCCGCCGGATGGTGCGGACGTCGCGGTGGCACGCGACCGCCAGCGACCGCTCCCGCTCGCCCAGGAACTTGCCGGCCACGTCGACGTCCAGCGCGAGCGCGGCGGCGAACACCGCCCGCAGGTCGACCGGCAACCTCGCGCCCCACCCGCGCAGCGTCGTGCGGACCTTCTCCCGGACCGCGGCGTGCGAGTCGGTCTCGCGGACACCGCACAGCGCCCGCAACGCCGGACCGACCTCGTCGCCGAGGCGCGCCGCCTGGGCCCCGCGACCGCGGCGGAGCCTGCGCAAGTCGGCCGCGAGTTCGGCCGGGGAGACTTCCACGCGACTCTCCATCCGGTCCACCGAACCGACCTCCAGTGTCGGCACGTCCCACCGGCCGCGCCGATCCGTCACCGGATCGAGTGACCACCCCAACCACCCAACCCTCGCGTGTCCTACCTCCAAAACCCGCGTGTCCTACCTCCAGAACCCGCGAGTCCTACGTTCAAAACGCGCGTGTCCTACCTTCAGAACGCGCGTGTCCTACGTTCAGAACACGTGAGTTCAACGCTCAGGGCGTGGGGCAGGTGGTCCGGTCGAGCTTGCGGGCCCGAAGGCCGGCCCGCTGATCGCCGTGCGGCGGCCGACTCGGCCGCGGACTCGGCGATCGACTCGGTGGTCGGCCGGTGGCACACCACGGTGTCGTCCCCCGGCAAGCCGCCGACCAGGGTCGTCATCGTGTTCCGCACCGACCACCGGGTCGAGATCACCGGCCAGACCAGCATCGCCGGCGCGCCGGCCTGCGTCGGCGGAGGCAGTTGGTGGACCACGTCGGCGGACGGGCTCGGCTTCGAGGTCACCCACCCGTTGCCCTCACCCGGTGGCGGCGTGCTGGGCACCGTTCGCAGCCACCAGGAGGGCGCGTTGTCGGCCGACCGCTTCAGCACTTCAGGCGAGGCGTTCGTGGACCAGCCGGACGGCTCCACCGCCGGCCCGTACCCCGTCTCGACGGTCGGCACCCCCGCCCGCCGCTGACCTGAGCGTTGAACTCGGGGTACCTGGACGTAGGACACGGTCGTTCCGAACGTAGGACACGCGGGACGCGAACGTACGACTCGCCGGTGTCCTAGGTCGGGCAGGTGGTCAGGTCGAGCTTGCGGGCCAGGTCGTCGGCGTCCGGCAGGCGCAGGTCGCGGTAGAGCTGGTAGGCGGCCAGCCAGTGCGGGCGGGCGGCCGGTGGGCCCTCCGACTGCTCCAGCACGTCACCGATCGCACGGTGGCACAACGCCTCCTGGTAGCGGTCGCCCAGCCGGGCCGCCAGCGCCAACCCCGCCCGGTACGACTCCAGGGCCTCGTCGGCACGGCCCAACTGCTGGGACGCGGTGCCCACGGTGTGCAGCGTCGCCGTGTGGGCCTTGGACGGCGCCGACGGGAACAGGCTCAACGCCTCCCGCGCGTGCCGCAACGCCTCCTCCGGCTGGTGCTTGCGCAGCAGCACGTTGGCCAGGTTGTTCTGGATGCTCGCCTGCGACCGGTCGTCCCCGACCTCGCGCGCCACCTCCAGCGCCTCCAGGATCGTCGCCTGCGCGCGGTCCAGCTGGTCGTCCGCCATCAGGCAGTACCCGAGGTTCGCCAACGCCGCCAGCTCCAGGTGCCGGTCACCGTCGGCCAACGACGCCGCCCGCGTGCACGCCTCGATCGCCTCGTCGATCCGCCCCAGGTCGGCCAACGTCGAACCCAACCGCAGCAGGAACGTCGCCTCCGCGTACCCGTCACCCAGCGCGCGCGTCGCCGCCAACCCGATGCGGCACAACGCCAGCCGGTCCAGCCGGTTGCCCCGGCGGAAGTGGAACGCGTCCAGGCACAGCGCCAGCTGCCACGTCCGCTCCCGCTGCCCGCCGTTCACCGCGATGTCCAGCGCCAGCCCGAGGTTCGCCTCCTCCAGCGTGAACCAGTCCAGCGCCGCCGCGTGCGAAGGCAGCTCCGGGAACGACGCGGGCCGGTGCTCGGCCGGTCCGAACGGCCGCACGTGGTCGGACAGGTGCGCCCGCGCCCGGTCCGCCACGTGCAGGTAGTAGTCCAGCAGCCGGTTGGTCGCCACCTGGTTGTCCACTTCGGACTCCGTGGCCGCCAGGTGGTGGGTGAACAGCCGCACCAGGTCGTGCCGCGAGTACCGGTCGGGCGTCGACTCGTGCAGCAGGTTCGCGTACGCCAACGTGCGCAGGTGCGTGCGCGCGCTGACCACGTTAATGTCCAGCAACGCCGCCGCCGTGTAGCTGTCCAGGTCCGTGCCCGGGTGCAGGCCCAGCCGCCGGAACAGCCGCGCCGCGCCCTCGGGCAGTTCCCGGTAGCTCACCGCCAGCGCCGCGTGCACACCGCGCCCCGCCTCCGGCAGCGACAACGCCGACAGCCGCCCCTGCTCGTCGCGCAGCTCGTCCACCAGCGACTGGATCGTCCACCGCGGCCGTGACGCCAACCGCGCGCCCGCGATCCGCAACGCCAGCGGCAGCCGGTCGCACAGCTCCACCAGCTCCGCCACCGCCTCCGGCTCCTGCTCGATGCGCGGACGGCCCAGCACCGCGGCCAGCAGGTGCTCGGCGCTCTCCTCCGGCAACGTCGGCACGTGCAGCGACGACGCGCCCTCGGTGACCACCAGGTCGTCCAACCGGTGCCTGCTGGTCACCAGCACCAGGCAGCGCGACGAGCCGGGCAGCAGCGGCCGGACCTGCGCGGCCGACCGGGCGTTGTCCAGGAACACCAGCACCCGCCGCCCGGCCAGCAGCGACCGGTACTGCGCGGCCTGGTCCTCCAGGTCCACCGCGATCTGCGAGTCGGCCAGCCCCAGCGCCCGCAGGAAGCCGACCAGGGCCGTGCGCGGGTCGAGCGGCTCGGTCTCGTCGAACCCGCGCAGGTTCACGAACAGCTGCCCGTCCGGGAAGTCGGCGGCCACCCCGTGCGCCCAGCGCAACGCCAACGCGGTCTTGCCCACCCCGGCCGGACCGACCAGCAGCCCGATCGCCGAGTCGTGCCCGGTCAGGCTCGCGCCGAGGTCCGACAGCTCCAGCTCCCGCCCGACGAACCCGCGGTGCTCGCGCGGCAACTGGGCCGGGGCCCGGTGCTCACGGGGCAGCTGCGCGGGCGTGCGGTCCACCGGCGCGGCGTCACCCGCCAGCACGGTCCGGTAGGCCTCGCGCAGCTCCGGCCCGGGGTCGACGCCCAGCTCCTCGGCCAGCCGCTCCCGCGTCCGGTGGAACAACGCCAGCGCCTCGGCCTGCCTTCCGGTCCAGTGCAACGCCAGCACGAGCCGCGACACCAACGCCTCGCGCAGCGGGTTGGCCTCCACCGCGTCACGCAGCCCGGACACCGCCTCGGCCGCCCGGTCCAGCCGCGACAGCCGGGTCGCCAGCTCCTGCACGGCCACCAGCCGCAGCTCCTCCAGCCGCGCCGACACCGCCTCGCGCAGCTGGTCGCCCGGCACGTCGGCCAGCACCGGGCCGCGCCACAACGCCAACGCCTCACCCAGCAGCCGCACCGCGTCCTCGTCCGACGCCTCGCGGGCGGTCACCAACAGGTCCTCGAACCGGAACACGTCGACGGCCGCGCGTTCGCCGGTCAGCACGTAGCCGGGCGCGCGGGTGACGAGCGCTACACCGTGGTCGAGGACCTTGCGGAGCTGGGCGATATGTCCCTGGAGGGCGGCTTTGGCCTGCGGCGGTGGTGAGCCGTCCCACACCAGCTCCAGCAGCCGGTCGCCGGACACCACGCGGTTCAGCTCCAGCGCGAGCGCGGCCAGCACGGTCCGCCGCTTGGCCGCACCCAGGCGGACGGCCTCCCCACCTGGGGAAACAAGCTCAACAGGGCCAAGCAGGTTCACCCGCATCCGCAACCCTTTCGGCGTTGTCACCCTGTAGTCGAAGAGTTTCCCACAGTTGTCACCGCATTCCGGCGGGCCGCGTTGGGCGCGCGTTGGCCGGGCGTTGGAGCGGACCGGGATGGTGGGTTTCGTCCAGCAGGCTGCCTTCGCGAGGGATACCGATGTACATCGCCGAGAACGGGGATGAAGTGGCCCCGCCCCAGGGAGTCCCGACCGCCAGCGGTCAGGTCGTGGCACTCCAGGAGACCGTGAACTCCGGCCGGGTGTCGCTCGATCCCGCCACCGGCGAGGAACTGCGCAAGATGCTCCTGGAGCAGATGGACCAGGTCGACTCGTGGCTGGAGCGCGCCGGTCGGCTCGCCCGTCCCGCGCCGATCGGCGCGAACCCCGTCGGCGACCGGTTGGCGCGCAAGTTCGAGACGCGCGCGGACGGCGACCCGCGGTCGTTCGTGGCCGTGATGACGGCCTACCGCGAGGTGTTGCAGCAGACGCACGACTCGGTGCAGAGCGCGATCCGCAACTTCACCTCGGTCGACGAGGAGAGCGGCGTCGCGTTGACCAGGCTGAGCGGGAACTAGGGGGCGGCGGCGATGGCGGACGAGCAGGTGGCGCAGGTGGCCCGGGCGATGCAGGTGGGCCAGGTGAGGCGGCTGACGCGGGACGAGCGCGAGGTCGACCTGGTGCTGACCGACACCCAGAACTGGGCGTCCCGGTCGCACCGCGAGCTGTACGAGGCGGTGCACAACAACAACGACCCCGGCCAGACGGGCGAGATCGGCGCGGAGTGGGGCCAGTTCGGCACCGAGCTGACCGAGTCCGCGCGGCTGATCAACGAGCGGGTCGCGGTGAGCGAGTCCGGCTGGACCGGTGACGCGGCGGACGCGGCGCGGCTCGCGATCAAGGGCCTGGCGGACTGGGTCACGCACACCGCCGAGACCGCGGTCGAGGTCGGCAAGCGGGTGCAGGACGAGAGCCAGATCATGGAGAACGCCCGGGCCAGCATGCCCGAGCCGGTCGACTTCGACTGGAACCAGGCCACCGGCGTGTTCACCGCGGGCGGCATCCAGGGGTTGGCGAGTTCCGCCGCGGACGTGCAGGCGGCCAACGACCACGCGCGGGCGCTGCACGAGCACGCCGTGACGGTCATGAGCACGATGGAGCGCGAGTCGCAGGCGGTCGACCAGACCACGCCGCAGTTCAGCGCGCCGTTCAACCCGGTCACCGGTCGCACCGAGGAGCCGCAGGTCGCGCTGATGCGGGCGGTGTCGACGGCGACGTTGGCGGGCGCGGCGGCGGACAGCGCCGGTGGCGCGGGCGGCGCCACGGCGCCCTCGGCCTACACGGCGACGCAGCCGGCCCAGCCGATGCAGGCGGCGCAGGCGATGGAGCGTTCGCAGGCCTACCAGCCCGCCCAGACGACCTCGGCCACGCACCCGGCCGGGTACTCGCCCGCCGCGGCCTCGTACCAGACCGCTCCCGGGTCCTACGGTGGCGCGGGCACCGGCACGTACGCCGCCGGCTCGGCCCCGGCCGCGCCGCAGCCGATCTACCGGCCCGAGGGCACCACGGCCGCCGCCGCGGCGGCCCAGGTGCCGGTGGCGAACCCGTACGCGGCGCCCACCAGCCCGGGCTACCAGGGCAGCGGTTACACGCCTCCCGCCGGTGGCGGCTACAACCCGCCCGGCAGCAGCGGTTACGTGCCGCCGTACCAGCCGGCCAACCCGAACACGCCGCCGCGCCAGGGTGGCGGCACCCTGCCGCCGGGCGTGAAGCCGCCGAGCTACATCCCGGCCGGCAGCCCCGGCACGCCCCCGGTGACCGGCATGCCCGGCGGCGGTGGCGGTGGTGGTGCTGCCGGTGGCGGTGGCGGTGGCGGCGCCCGGATGCCCGGTGGTGGCATGCCGCCGGGTGGCTTCGGCGGCGGCGCGGGCGGCTTCGGCGGTGGCGGCGCCGGCGGCTTCGGCGGTGGCGGCGCCGGCGGCTTCGGCCCGACGGGGTCCGGCGGTGCGGGCGGTGGTGGCGGCGGCGCGCTGGCGGCCGGCGGCTCGACCGGCGCGGTCGGCGGTCCCGGCGCGCGTGGCCCGATGCCCGTCGGCGGCTTCGGCCCCGGCGGCGCGGCGGCGGCGTCCCCGATGGCGGGTGGCGCGCCGATGGGTGGCGCACCGGCCGGCGGTCAGCAGGGCGAGGACAAGGAGCACCGGGCCGCGGCGTACATCCGCGGTGAGGACATCTTCGAGGTGCCCGGCGAGAACCTGCCGCCGTCGGTGATCGGTGGCGCCAAGCCGCGCAAGAAGGGCGACCAGTCGTGATCGAGCCCGAGTTCGTGCTCACGCCACGCGAGCTGGACGTGCTGTGGCACCACCTCGGCCTCGGTCGGCTGCCCTACCCGCTGGACGTGCCGAGCCACGGCTCCACCGAGGAGGAGCGCAAGCGCGTGCGGGACGAGGTGCTCGCCGCGTACGGCGAGCCCGACCCCCGGCTGGTGGGCCTGCTCCGGTTGCTCGGCGAGCACGAGGTGGCCGTGGACGCGGTCGCCCAGGTGGACCGGTCGGTGCGCGCGGTGGCCGTGTCCGGCGGCGGGCGGGGCGCGTTGGCGGTGATCGACGGCGGCTCGATCGGGGTGCTGGAGATCCGGCCGACGGCGTTGGCCCGGTCGATCGTGGAGGTGCTGCCGGACGGGTCCGCCGGGCCCGGCGCCGCGCTGTCACTGCGGGTGGAGGCGTTGAACGCGGCCGTGGCGATGCAGGGCGAGCCGCAGGACGCCGAGGACGACGACCCGTGGGGCAGCGGCGAGCTGGACGAGCGGGAGGCGTTGCAGAAGGCCGGGTTGTCGCGGGAGGACGCGACGGTGGTCAGCGAGCTGGCCACGAGCCGGGTCGCGGGCGGCCAGTTCGGCGTCACCGTGGGCGGCGGCTACCGCCGCACCCGGGCGGGCGCGCTGATCACCTGGTTCGACACCCACCAGGGCCGCTACCTGATGGTCAACGAGGACGGCTGGCTCAGCCTCGCCCCGACCGACAACGACCGCATCGCCACCCGGATCGCCTCCGTCCTCGCCACCGTCTCCTGACCACCCGCCCGAGAGTCCAACCCTCACACCGCGCGCGTGTCCTACCTCCAGAACGCGCGAGTCCTACGTTCGCGTCGCGCGAGTCCTACGTTCAGAACGCGCGAGTCCTACGTTCAGGACCCCCGAGTTCAACGCTCAGAACGTCGAGCGGGGCCCCGGGTGCGCTCGCGAAGTGCTGATCGTCTTGCCGAAGGCAGGTCCCAGCCAAGTAAGCTGGCTGGGACCTGCGGTCCCGAGTTGCACCATTCGAGTGACGGTGGGCCGGAAATACCACGTCGGTGCACCACCGTGATCCGTTCACGCGACACGCCGACAACACGGTGCCCTTCGACGACAGGCCCGCAGAGCTGAATGACGATGGCCGAACAGGCAGGCGCGGCGAGACTCGGTGACGAACCCGGGCAAACCCGGGACGCGTTCGCCTGCCGCTGGGCCGACGCCGTCGTCGACACCGTCCCGGCCTCCGCCCTCGCCGACCTGCCGCCGCACCGGCTGCAAGCCCTGCTCACCGAGTACACCGACGAGCTGCGCGCCGCCGTCCGGCCGAACGGGCCGACGTCCGCCGCGCACGCGGTCGGCCGCGGCCTGGTCGAGCACGGCCTGGTGGCCCCCGAGACGCTGGAGCGGACGCTCACGCTCGTCGGTGAACACCTGGACGTCGACCCCACCGACTCGCAGCGCGTGATCGCCGTGCTGGGCGCGGTGGCCGCCGGGTTCGCCGACGCGGTGCGCCGACGCGCGCTGGACGACCAGGAGCAGCGTCACGCCAACGCGTTGAGGTCCACCCGATCAGCCGAATCGGCGGTGCGGGCGGGTGAAGCGAAGTTCCGCGCCGTGTTCCAGACCTCGGCGCTGGCCATCACGGTCTCCGACGTCGACGGCGTGATCCTCGACTGCAACGACGCCATGTTGACCATGCTCGACCGCACCGCCGAGGAGCTGGTCGGGTCGATCAGCCGCGACCTGGTCCACCCGGACGAGCGCGACCTGATCTCACGGGTCGCCCAGCGGTTGCACGCCGGGCAGGAGCACGTGCGGGTGGAGACGCGGCTCGTGCGCGCCGACGGCGAACCGGTCGACGTGCTCGTCGCGCTCGCCCTCCTGCGCGACGACGAGGGCGAACCCGCCTTCTACGTGACCATGATCGAAAGCCTGGACGAGGTCCGGGCGCTCCAGTCGCAGCTGGTCCGGCAGAGCCTGCACGACGTGCAGACCGGGCTGGCGAACCGGGCGCAGTTCGTGGGCTGGCTGGAGGGCGCGGTCGGCCCGCGCGGCCCCGCGGAGCTCGCGCTGGTCGTGTTCGACCTCGACGGGTTCCGAGTGGTCAACGACGCGTTCGGGCACGAGGTCGGCAACCGGGTCCTCACCGCGGTCGCCGGGCACCTGCGGGCGGTGTTCGACGGGATCGGGCGGCTGGCCCGGATCGGACCGGACGAGTTCGGCGTGCTCGTCGACGACCCGCACGACGTGGCGTCCATGGTGGCGCTGGCCGAGTCGGCCCTCGAACGGCTCGTGGAACCGGTGTGGGTCGGTGACGACGGCATCGGCGTGACCGCCAGCGTCGGCATCGTGGTGCGGAAGGCCCGCGGTGCGGACGCGGCCGAGCTGCTGCGGTGCGTCGACCTGACCGTGCGGTGGGCCAAGGACGACGGCAAGGCGCAGTGGGCGCTCTACGACCAGGCGCGCGACGAGCGGGAACGTGCCCGGATGCGGTTGGCCGCGTCGATCTCCGGCGGGTTGGAGCAGGGCGAGTTCCGGGTCGACTACGAGCCGGTGCGCTCGCTGGCCGACGGGTCGCTGCTGGCCGTCGAGGCGCGGGTGCGGTGGGACCACCCGACCGAGGGCGTGCTCGACCCGCAGGAGCTGGTGTCGCTGTCCACGTGCACCGGCATGGCGGCACGGCTGGGCCGGTGGGCCATCGGGCAGGCGTGCGAGGACGCGGGCCGGTGGCACGCCGAGTTCGGCGACGCCGCGCCCGTGGTGAGCATGGACCTGACCGCCCGGCAGTGCCAGGAGCCGGAGCTGGTGGCGACCGTGCGGCAGGCGTTGCGGGAGGCCGGCCTGCCCGCGCGGCTGCTGCAGTTCGAGCTGGGCGAGCAGCTGCCCGCGCTGATCAACGAGGACCAGGTGGAGGAGCTGACGTACCTGGCCGGGCACGGCGTGCGGCTGGTGCTCGACCAGGTCGGCGGCGGCAACCTGCCGCTGGACCGGTTGCGGCGGATCCCGTTGACGGCGGTGAAGTTCCAGGGCTCGCCGGTCTACGGGCTGGCGGAGGGCGCGAACCGGCTCGAGGAGAGCGCGGCCGTGGCGCTGCTCACGTGGACGCGGACGTTGGGCCTGCCCCTGTACGCGGCGGGCGTGCGCACGGAGTTCGAGGCGCGGCGGCTGGTGGAGCTGGGTGTGACGGGGGCGCAGGGCCCGCTGTTCGGCTCGGAGCCGCTCTCGGCCGACGAGGTCGCCGCGATTCTTGGCAAGTCCTGATGGGACGCTCAGCCTGCTCATAGGCTCGGGGTCGACGCTGAGGTCATGACGACACAGGACTTCCCCGCGCTGCGCGGGTCGTTGGAGGAGCGGGCGCCGTTCTGGCGGCGGCGCACCGGCACGGTCGTGACTTCGGCGGCGCTGGTCGCCGCGCTGTTCGGCGGGGTCACCGGCGGTGTGGTCGGCGCGGTGAACGCGTCGGGCGCCGCGGTGGCGACCACGAGCGGCAGCCCGGTGGCGCTCAACGCGACGTCCACTTCGGACGTCTCGGCGATCGCCGCCCGGGTGCTGCCGAGCGTGGTGCAGGTGAACGTCGTGTCGGCACAGGGCCAGGGCCTCGGCTCGGGCGTGGTGCTGACCTCCGACGGGCGGATCCTGACCAACAACCACGTGGTCGCGGGCGCCCAGCAGGTGACCGTGACGTTGAGCGACGGTCGGACCGTCGACGCCACCGTGGTCGGCACCGACCCGTCGAGCGACCTGGCGGTCGTGCAGGCGTCGGGGGTGAGCGGGCTGACGCCCGCGAAGTTCGGCGACTCCGACCAGGTCAAGATCGGTGACCAGGTCGTGGCGATCGGTTCGCCCGAAGGCCTCCAGGGCACCGTGACGTCGGGGATCGTGAGCGCGCTCGACCGCACGGTCACCGTGCCCGGCACGTCGACCGGTCGCCGCGGCTCGTCGTCGGTGAGCTACCAGGCGATCCAGACCGACGCCTCGATCAACCCGGGCAACTCGGGCGGGCCGTTGGTCGACTCGGCCGGCGAGGTCGTGGGCATCAACTCGGCGATCTACTCGCCCGCGTCGGACAGCGGTGCGGCGGGCAGCGTGGGCATCGGCTTCGCGATCCCGGCCAACCAGGTGCGGCAGATCGTCAACGGGCTGTCGTGAGTGGTTGGATCGGGTCGTGGACGTGGGAATCGTGCCGGTCGACGCGGTCGACAAAGTGGTGTTGGCGAACCTCGTCCAGCTCTACCAACACGACTTCTCGGAGATCCGGGACCTGCCGCTCAGCCGGCACGGCACCTTCGGCTACCCGTACCTGGACCACTACTTCACCGAGCCCGCGCGCGAGGCGTACTTCATCGAGGTCGGTGGCGGGCTCGCCGGCTTCGCCCTGGCCCGCGGCGACGTGGACGACGACGGCTCGTGGAACGTCGCCGAGTTCTTCGTCGCCCGCGGCCACCGGCGGCGGGGCGTGGCCCGCGAGGCGGCACGACGGCTGTTCGCCCGGCACCCCGGGCTCTGGACGTTGTCCTTCGACCACGCCAACCCGGTCGCGGCCGCGTTCTGGCGGTCGGTCGTCGCCTCGGTCGCGACCGGCGCCGTCACCGAGGTCGACCGGGTGGAGCCGGTGCCGTCCACGCGGCTGCGGTTCCGGGTGCGGTGAGGGCCGGCGTCGCGCGACGGGGAGCCGCGCGACGCCGACCCGCGTCACCTCACCTCAGCTCAGCCACTCCGGGCGCAACGGCATGTGCGACGTGGTGCCGTCCAGCTTCACGCCCAGCACCTGGTGCAGCTGGATGTTGTTGCGCTCGAAGCCCAACCGGGACGCCGCCAGGTACAGCCGCCATACCCTGGCGCGGCCGAGCCCGACCTCGGTCACCGCGTCGTCCCAGTGCTTCTCCAGGTTCTCGCACCACCCCGCCAGCGTCATGGCGTAGTGCTCGCGCAGGTTCTCCTCGTGCCGCACCTCGAAGCCGGTGTCGTGCATCAACGACACGATGTGCCCCGGCCCGACCAGCTCACCGTCCGGGAACACGTACCGGTCGATGAACCCGCCGGTCCGCGCCCGCTGCTTGTTGTCCGGCCGGGTGATGCAGTGGTTGAGCATCCGCCCGCCGGGCTTCAGCTTCCCGTACAGCGACCGGAAGTACGCGGGCAGCTTGGCCTTGCCGATGTGCTCGGTCAGACCGATCGAGCTGACCGCGTCGAACCCGGTCTCCCGCACGTCCCGGTAGTCGAGGTAGCGCACCTCGGCGAGGTCGGACAGGCCCGCCTCGACGATGGCCTTCTGCGCCCACTCCGCCTGGTTGCGCGACAACGTCACGCCCAGCGCCTTGACGCCGTACTCGCGCGCGGCGTGCATCACCATGCCGCCCCAGCCGCAGCCGACGTCGAGCAGCCGCATCCCCGGCTTCAGCCCCAGCTTGCGCGCCACCAGGTCGTGCTTGGTGAACTGCGCCTCCTCCAGGGTGGACTCCGCGGTCGGGTACACGGCGCACGTGTACGCCATGGACGGTCCGAGGATCCACTCGTAGAACGTGTTCGACACGTCGTAGTGGTGCGCGATCGCCTCGCGGTCGCGCGCCTTCGAGTGCCGCAGGCCGCGCAACCGGCGCTCCTGCGGCGGGACCTCCACCCGCGTACCCAGCCTGGTGCGGCCGAGCGTGGCCAACAGCTCCACCCGCTCGCCCCAGGGCACCTCCCGCAACGACATTTCGGACAGGTGCTTCAACGCCCCGTACACGTCACCGATGATCTCCAGGTGCCCGGTCACGTACGCGCGCGCCAACCCCAGTTCGCCCGGCGCCGACGCCAGGTACGACAACGCCTCCGGTGAACGCACCTCGATGCGCACACCCGCGTCGGCCGGCCCCGCGCGGCTGCCGTCGTACGCGCTGAACCCCACGGACGCGTCGCCTCCGACCGCCCGCTGGAACACCTCCGCCAACCGCATGGCCGCGGCTCCCTTCACCTACGGAGAACACACTTGGCGTACAGATCCGGCAGCCGACCCGCCGGGTCGTACCGCTTCTTCAGGTCGTCGTAGATCGGACCGTTGTAGTTGTCCCAGAACTCCTCCTCGCCGTAGTACGAGTCGGAGTAGAGCGACTTGTGGCCGCCCAGCTCGGTGACCTTGTCCTCGATCAGCCGGTTCCGGCTGCCCAGCTCCTCGTCGGGCCGCAACGACACCGTCGACCAGAAGCCGACGTTGACGTAGAGCACGTCCGGGTCCATGGGGTACAGCGGCCAGCTCGGCGGGCGCCCGTCCTCGCGGCTCCTGAGCCGCACCGGGCACAGCCACACCGGGCTGATCCCGATCTCCCGGTGGAAGAAGTCCAGGAACTCCGCGAGCCGGTCCACCGGGATCTCCACGTCCTGGATCACCGGTTCCTGCACCGCCTTGCTCAACCGGTCCGACAGCTTGTGCCGCCGGTCCCAGGCCACGACCTTGCGGTACACGTCGGACCGCAGGTAGCGCTTGGGCACCAACCGCCGCACCACCGGGTGCTGCACGCCGAACGCGCGCGAGCACCAGAACCAGTCGGTGTCCCACCGCCACAGGTAGTCCCGCACGGTGAGGTAGTCGAAGCTGCGCTGCTGCACGGACCGGTAGTAGATGTGGTTGCCGGTGTAGTCCGAGACCCACGGCGCGGTGTCGGCCCAGTTCGCCAGCGTCAGGTACTGCTCGCCACCGGAGAACACCGTCCCGTCCACGAAGTCGACCGGTTCGCCCTGGTAGGAGCCCTCGGCGCAGACCTCGGCGATGGTTCGCGCGCACTCGGCCGCGTCCGCGAACGGCACGTGCCGCAGCCGCACGTACGGTTTGACCGGTTCGAGCTCGATGTCCAGTCGCAACGTGTAGCCGAGCGTGCCGTACGAGTTCGGGAACCCGCGAAAGAGGTCGTCCTCCGGACCCACGACGACGACCTCGCCGTCGCCGGTCATCACCTCCAGCTCGCGCACGGACTCGTGCGGCAGGCCGTTGCGGAACGAGCTGGACTCGATGCCGAGGCCCGCCACCGCGCCGCCCAGCGTGATCGTCTTGAGCTGCGGCACGACCAGTGGCATCAGGCCGTGCGGCAGGGTCGCGTCCACCAGGTTCTCGTAGGTCGTCATGCCCTGGACCTGCGCCGTCCGCGCGGCCGGGTCGACCGAGAGGACCCGGTCGAACCGGGCGACGTCGAGTCCCCCGGACTGGTCGGCGCGGAACCGGAACAGGTTCGACGTCGACTTGGCCAACCGCACGGGTGCGCCCGCCGGGATCGCCGCGTACTGACCGCGCAACGCGGCCACCGCCCGCTCGTGGTCCTGGCTCTGCCGCTGATCCCTCACGGCACCGACGTTAGGCGGCCGGAGCTTGATCAGCACCCCCAAATTTCACGGCTGTCTAAGTTACCGGTGGGTAGTAGTCTACGTGGTTATGACCCACGCCACTCACGAGGTGACCAACCAGGCGCCGCCGCTGGCGGGCCACGACGTCTCCGCCGACCCGGCGTTGCTGGACGGCCTGCGGCGCGGTGGCGCGGAGTGGGCCGAACCCGAGGTCCGCGCGCTCGGCGTGCTCGCCGGCACCGCGCACGTCCAGGACCTGGGACGGCTGGCCAACGTTCACCCGCCCGTGTTGCACACCCACGACCGGTACGGGCACCGGGTGGACGAGGTCGAGTTCCACCCCTCGTGGCACGAGCTGATGCGGACCGCCGTCTCCAACGGCCTGCACGCCGCGCCGTGGCAGGACGACCGGCCGGGCGCGCACGTCGCCCGCGCGGCGAAGTTCTACGTGTGGAGCCAGGCCGAGGCCGGCCACGGGTGCCCGATCTCGATGACGTACGCGGCCGTGCCCGCGTTGCGCGCGACGCCCGAGCTGGCGGCGCGGTACGAGCCGCTGCTGGCGTCGCGCGAGTACGACTTCGGGCTGCGCGCGCCGTCGACCAAGCGCGGCCTCATCGCGGGCATGTCGATGACCGAGAAGCAGGGCGGCTCGGACGTGCGGGCGAACACGACGCGGGCCGTGCCCGTCGGTGACCACTACCTGCTGACCGGGCACAAGTGGTTCACCTCGGCGCCGATGTCGGACCTGTTCCTGACCCTGGCGCAGGCGCCCGGCGGCCTGTCGTGCTTCGTGCTGCCGCGCGTGCTGCCCGACGGGACGCGCAACGCGATGTTCCTCCAGCGGCTCAAGGACAAGCTCGGCAACAAGTCGAACGCGTCCGCGGAGCTGGAGTACGACGGCGCGGTCGGGTGGCTGGTCGGCGAGGAGGGGCGGGGCGTGCGGACCATCATCGAGATGGTCAACACGACCAGGTTGGACTGCGTGCTCGGCTCCGCGTCGGGGATGCGGCTGGGCTTGACCCAGGCCACCCACCACGCGGCGCACCGCAAGGCGTTCGGGTCGTACCTGGTCGACCAGCCCGCGATGCGCAACGTGCTGGCCGACCTGGCGGTGGAGTCGGAGGCGGCGACCACGGTCGCGTTGTGGCTGGCCGGCAACCGCAGCCGGCTCGGCCTCGCGGTGAGCAAGTACTGGGTGTGCAAGCGGGCTCCGACGCACGCCGCCGAGGCGTTGGAGTGCCTGGGCGGCAACGGGTACATCGAGGACTCCGGGATGCCCCGGCTGTTCCGCGAGTCGCCGTTGATGTCCATCTGGGAGGGCTCGGGGAACGTGGCAGCGCTGGACGCGCTGCGCGCCCTCGGGCGTTCGGCGGAGGCGGTGGAGGAGTTCTTCGGCGAGTTGGACGCGGCGCGCGGTGCCGATCGGCGGCTGGACGCAGCGGTCGACGGGATCAAGGATGAGCTGACCGACCTCGCCGACCTGGAAGTGCGGGCGCGGAGGTTGGTGGAGCGGATGGCGCTGGCGTTGCAGGGAGCGTTGCTGGTCCGGTACGGCCACCCGGCGGTGGCGGACGCGTTCTGCGCGTCGCGGCTGTCCGGTGACTGGGGCGTGGCGTTCGGCACCCTGCCGCGCGGTGTCGACTTCGGGGCGATCGTGGAGCGGGGGCGGCCGAAGCCGTGAGCGCGGTGCGGGTGGAGCGGTCGGGGCCGGTGTTCACCGTGCTGCTGAACCGGCCTGCGGTGCGCAACGCGGTGGACGGCCCGACCGCGCACACGTTGACCGAGGTGTTCCGCGAGTTCGACGAGGACCCGACCGCGGCGGTGGCCGTGCTGCACGGGGAAGGCGGCACGTTCTGCTCGGGCGCGGACCTGAAGGCGCTGGGCACCGCCCGGAGCAACGACCCGCGGTCGACGTCCGGTCCGATGGGGCCGACCCGGCTGCGCCTGTCCAAGCCGGTGATCGCCGCCGTCTCCGGGCACGCGGTGGCGGGCGGGTTGGAGCTGGCGCTGTGGTGTGACCTGCGGGTGGCCGACGAGGACGCGGTGTTCGGCGTGTTCTGCCGACGTTGGGGCGTGCCGCTGATCGACGGCGGGACGGTGCGGTTGCCCCGGTTGATCGGTGCGTCGCGGGCGATGGACCTGGTGCTGACCGGCCGTGCGGTGTCGGCCGGGGAAGCGCTGCACATCGGCCTGGCGAACCGGGTGGTGCCGCCGGGGACGTCCCGTTCGGCGGCGGAGGCGCTGGCGCTGGAACTGGCCGCGTTCCCCCAGGTGTGCTTGCGCGAGGACCGCCTGTCCCTGCTCGAACAGGAGGGCCTGTCCGAGCAGGACGCCCTGACCAACGAACTGGACCACGGCCTGACCTCGCTGACCGAGGTCGAACAGGGCCTGCGCCGCTTCCACTCCGGCGAGGGCCGCCACGGCCACTTCTGACCCCCGCGCGTGTCCTACCCTCAGAACGCGCGTGTCCTACGTTCAGAACGCGCGTGTCCTACGTTCGCGTCCCGCGTGTCCTACGTTCAGGACCCCCGAGTTCAACGCTCAGGACAACCGGCCGCCGTTCCGAGCGTTCAACTCGGGTGTTCCGAACGTAGGACACGCGCGTTCCGGACGTAGGACACGCGCGTTCTGGGGGTAGGACACGCGGGTTAGCGGAGGCCCAGTTCGCGGGCGATCAGCATCTTCTGGACCTCGCTGGTGCCCTCGCCGATCTCCAGGATCTTCGCGTCGCGGTAGAAACGGCCCACCGGGTACTCGTTCATGAAGCCGTAGCCGCCGAAGATCTGGGTCGCCTCACGCGCGTTGTCCATCGCCGCCTCCGACGACACCAGCTTGGCGATCGCCGCCTCGCGCTTGAACGGCTCACCGCGCAGCATCTTGGCCGCCGCCTGGTAGTACGCCAACCGCGCGGTGTGCGTGCGCGCCTCCATCTCGGCGATCTTGAACTGGATCGCCTGGTACGCACCGATCTTGTGCCCGAACGCCTCCCGCTCACCCGCGTACCGCACGCACTCGTCCACGCACCCCTGCGCCAGCCCGACGCCGACGGCCGCGATCGCCACCCGACCCTCGTCCAACGTCTGCAGGAACTGCGCGTACCCACGCCCGCGCTCGCCGACCAGGTTCGCCACGGGCACCCGGCAGTCCTGGAACGACAGCTCACGCGTGTCCGACGCGCTCCACCCGACCTTGGAGTACTTGCGCGACACCGAGAAACCGGGCGTCCCCGACGGCACGATGATCGCCGACACCTCCGGCTTGCCGTCCTCACGCCGCCCGGTCACCGCCGCCACCGTCACCAGCCCGGTGATGTCCGTGCCCGAGTTGGTGATGAACGCCTTGGTCCCGTTGATCACCCACTCGTCACCGTCGAGCCGCGCGGTGGTCCGCATCGCGCCCGCGTCCGACCCGCTGCCGGGCTCGGTCAGCCCGAACGCGCCCAGCACCTCGCCCGAGCACAACCGGGGCAACCACTCGGCCTTCTGCTCCGCCGAACCGAACCGGAACAACGGCACCGCACCCAGCGAGACGCCCGCCTCCAGCGTGATCGCCACCGACGAGTCGACCCGCGCCAACTCCTCCAGCGCCAGGCACAACGCGAAGTAGTCGCCGCCCATGCCGCCGAACTCCTCCGGGAACGGCAGCCCGAACAGGCCCATCCGCCCCATCTTGGCGACGATCGCGTACGGGAACTCCTGGCGCTCGTAGAACTCGCCGATCACCGGCGCGACCTCGTCGCGGGCGAACTCCTCGACGGTCTTGCGCAGCGCCTCGTACTCTTCGTCAAGGCGGAAGTCCAACATCGCTCACTCCTGGTGGGGCACGACGACGGCTAGGGTCTGGTCCAGCGCGACCTGTTGGCCTGCCTGGACGTGCACTTCGGCGAGCACGCCGTCCACGGGTGACGTGACGGTGTGCTCCATCTTCATCGCTTCGACCACGAACAACGCCTGTCCGGCGGTCACGTGGGCGCCCTGGGCGGCTCGCGCCACCAGCACCGTGCCGGGCATCGGGCTGGTCACCGGGCCACCGCTGCCGGCCGCCGACGACGACGCGACCTCCGACGGCAACGTCTCGGTCAACGCCCACGCGTGGCCGTCCGCGCCGAGCCACAGCACGTTGCCCGCCCGGGCCATTGCATACCGTCGACCGCCTACGACCAACCACTCGCCGTCGACGGCGGCGGCGAGCCGCATCGGTACTTTGTCTGCAATAGACACTTCGTCGCCGCGGACCCGGACCTCGACCCCGTCGATCAGCCACCTGGTCCACGCGTGCTCGCCGATCCGCCACCCGCCGACGTGCTCCCACGGGTCGTCACCGCGCGCCGCGAGCTGCCGCTCCAACGCCGCCGCGGCCAGCACCTCGTCCGGCACGTCGTGGCGCACCAACGACTCCAGCTTCCGCTCCACCAACCCGGTGTCCAACGCGCCCGCCCGCACGTCCGGGTCGGTCAGCAACGCCCGCAGGAACGGGATGTTGGTCGTCACGCCGAGCAGCACCATCCGCCCCAGCGCGGCGTCCAGCCGGCGCAACGCCTCCTCCCGCGTGGCCCCGTGCGCGATCACCTTGGCCAGCATCGGGTCGTAGTCGCTGCCCACGGTCAGCCCGACGCGCAGCGCCGAGTCCACCCGCACGTCCGACGGCTCGTGCAGCGCCAGCACCGTGCCACCGGTCGGCAGGAAACCGCGCGCCGGGTCCTCCGCGTAGACGCGGGCCTCCACGGCGTGGCGCGACATCGTCACCTCGCCCAGCGCCAGCGGCTCACCCGCGGCCACCCGCAACTGCCACTCGACCAGGTCCACGCCGGTCGCGAGCTCCGTGACCGGGTGCTCGACCTGGAGCCGGGTGTTCATCTCCATGAAGTAGTAGTCGCCGGACGCGCCGTCCACGATGAACTCGACCGTGCCCGCGCCGACGTACCCGACGGCCTTCGCCGCCTCCACCGCGGCCGTGCCCATGGCGTCCCGCATCTGCGGGGAGACCAGCGGCGACGGCGCCTCCTCGATGATCTTCTGGTGCCGCCGCTGGAGGCTGCACTCGCGCTCGCCGAGGTGGACCACCCCGCCGCGAGCGTCGGCCAGCACCTGGATCTCGATGTGCCGCGGGTTGCCGATGAACCGCTCGATCAGCAACGCGTCGTCGCCGAACGACCCGCGCGCCTCACGCCGTGCCGACTCGATGGCGTCCCGCAGGCCGTCGGCGGCCTCGACCAGCCGCATCCCCTTGCCGCCACCGCCGGCGGACGGCTTGAGCAGCACCGGGAAACCGATCTCCGCGGCCGCCTCGACCAGGTCGTCGTCGGTCATGCCGACCTCGGTCCGCCCCGGCACCACCGGCACGCCGGCCGCCGCGACGGTGAGCTTGGCGCGGATCTTGTCGCCCATCGCCTCGATCGCGTCGGCGGGCGGCCCGATGAACACCAGCCCGGCCTTCTCGCACGCCCGCGCGAACTCCGCGTTCTCGGCCAGGAACCCGTAACCGGGGTGCACGGCCTGCGCGCCCGTCGACAGGGCGGCCTCGATGATCCGCTCGATCGACAGGTAGCTCTCCCGGGCCGACGCGGGCCCGATCCGCACCGCCACGTCGGCCTGCCGCACGTGCAGCGCGTCGGCGTCCGCGTCGCTGTAGACGGCCACCGACCGGATGCCGAACCGCCGCAACGCGCGGATCACGCGCACCGCGATCTCGCCCCGGTTGGCGATCAGGACGCTGTCGAACATCCCCCGGCGCGACATCCCCTCGTGGACCATCTCCTGGCGGACCGTCTCCTGGCGCGACATCTCCTGGTGCTCCATCGTCATCACATCCGGAAGACGCCGTAGGAAACCGGCTCGATCGGGGCGTTCGCCGCCGCGGACAGGGCCAGGCCGAGCACCATGCGGGTGTCGAGCGGGTCGATCACACCGTCGTCCCACAGCCGTGCCGTGGAGTAGTACGGGTTGCCCTGGTCCTCGTACTGCTGCCGGATCGGCGCCTTGAACGCCTCTTCCTCCTCGGTCGACCACGCGTCGCCGAGCTGGTCGCGCCGCACCGTCGCCAGCACCGACGCGGCCTGTTCACCGCCCATCACCGAGATCCGGGCGTTGGGCCACATCCACAGGAACCGGGGCGAGTAGGCCCGCCCGCACATCGAGTAGTTGCCCGCGCCGAACGACCCGCCGATGACCACGGTGAACTTCGGCACCCGCGCGCACGCCACCGCCGTCACCATCTTCGCGCCGTGCTTGGCGATGCCCGCCGCCTCGTACTCGCGGCCGACCATGAACCCGCTGATGTTCTGCAGGAACACCAGCGGCACGCGGCGCTGGTCGCACAGCTGGATGAAGTGCGCGCCCTTCAACGCCGACTCGCCGAACAGCACGCCGTTGTTGGCCACGATGCCGACCGGGTGGCCGTGGATCCGGGCGAACCCGGTGACCAGCGTGGCGCCGTACTCCTTCTTGAACTCCTGGAACCGGCTGCCGTCCACGACCCGGGCGATCACCTCGCGCACGTCGTAGGGCGTGCGGCTGTCCGTCGGCACCACGCCGTACAGCTCGGCGGGGTCGACGGCGGGTGCCACGGTCGGCTCGACCTGCCACGGGCGCGGCTCGCGCGGACCCAGCGTGCTGACGATCGAGCGCACGATCCGCAGCGCGTGCGGGTCGTCCTCCGCCAGGTGGTCGGTGACGCCGGACGTGCGCGAGTGCAGCTCACCGCCACCGAGCTCCTCGGCCGTGACGACCTCACCGGTCGCGGCCTTCACCAGCGGCGGGCCGCCGAGGAAGATCGTGCCCTGGCCGCGCACGATCACCGCCTCGTCCGACATCGCGGGCACGTACGCGCCGCCCGCCGTGCACGAGCCGAGCACGGCGGCGATCTGCGGGATGCCGCGGGCGGACATGGTGGCCTGGTTGAAGAAGATCCGGCCGAAGTGGTCGCGGTCCGGGAACACCTCGTCCTGCCTGGGCAGGAACGCGCCGCCGGAGTCCACCAGGTAGACGCACGGCAGGTTGTTCTGCAACGCCACCTCTTGCGCGCGCAGGTGCTTCTTGACCGTCATCGGGTAGTACGTGCCGCCCTTGACCGTGGCGTCGTTGGCGACGACCACGACCTCGCGACCGGACACGCGGCCGACGCCCGTGATGACGCCCGCGGCGGGCGCCTCGTCGCCGTACATGCCGTTCGCGGCCAGCGGCGCGAGTTCGAGGAACGGCGAACCGGGGTCGAGCAGCGTGTCGACGCGGTCGCGGGGCAGCAGCTTCCCGCGCTCGACGTGGCGGGCGCGTGCCCTCTCCGGACCGCCGAGGGCGGCTTGGCCGAGCTTCGCGCGCAGGTCGTGCACGAGGCGCGCGTGCTCGTCGTGGTAGCGCCGGAAGGCGTCGGCCGACTTGTCGGCCGTGCTGCGCAGCACCGGGGCGTCCATCGGGCTCCTCGCGGTTAGCAGTCGTTAACCTGAGGAGATGTTAGCGCTTGTTAACGTCGGTTCACAAGCCGGAGGGGGCCGCGGGTGCGGCCCCCTCCGGGTGGTGCTGCGGTGCGTGTTGCGGGTGCGTGCCGCGGTGCGTCAGCCCGTGACGGCGGTGAGCTGCGGCAGGTAGCCGAGGCGCTGGCCGTTGCGGTTGGGGTGGTAGGACTCCTCCACCGGCCAGGACAGGCTGTTCAACCACCAGTCCGCCGAGCAGATCTCGTGCCCGGTGAACGCCGTGCGCAGGTCGCGGTAGGCGAACGACCTCGCGCCCGCCCGGGCGGAGATGACCTGGTGCAGGGTGTCGGCGGCCGAGTTGATCGCCGCGCGCTTCGTGTCGCTCAGGCCGACCGAGCAGCTGCCGGGCACCTTGTACAGGCGCGGGTAGCCGAGCACGACGACCGTCGCGGACGGCGCGCGGGTGCGGATCTGCGTGTAGACGTTGTCCAGCAGGCCGGGCAGGGTCCCGGTGGCGTAGGCCTTGGCCTGGTTGACCCGGTTCACGCAGGTCGAGTCCGAGCCGAACGTGCAGGTGGTGATCACGTCCGTGAAGCCGGCGTCGTTCCCACCGACCGAGATGCTGACCAGGGAGGTGGTCGCGCTCAGCGCGGCGACCTGGTTGGCGAGCACGTCACCGGTCTTGGCGCCGGAGCAGGCCACGAACTTGAACGACGCGGGCGCGTGCGACGCCGCCCAGAGGGCGGGGTAGCTGTACTGGCTGCGCTTGCAGCTGCCGGAGTCGCTGTAGTACGAGCCGGTGCCCGTTCCGGACGAGTAGGAGTCGCCGAGCGCGACGTAGTTGGCGGCGGCGGCTTGGGCCGGCACGACGAGCGCCAGCGAGGCGACTAATGCCAGCGCGGCGCTGGACAGGGTTCGGACAAGGCGCATCGGAGCCTCCCGGAGGGAAACAACGCAGGGTGTGATGCGGAGCACAACAAGAGTTACCAGCAAGTAGTCCTATATAAAAAGAGTGGGTCAAGAGTTAACTACGCGTTTCGACCGGTGCTCGGTGATCGTTGGCGTACGGCGAGGTTAACGTCCGTTTACGTGCACTGGGCTGGGCGTTTAAGATGGGCGACGTGCCAGACGAGCCAGCGAAGCAATCCCGCCGGGAGCAGATCCTGGCCGCCGCCGCCGAGCTGTTCGCCAGGCACGGCTTCCACGGCGTCGGGATCGACGACATCGGTGCCGCCGTGGGGATTTCCGGGCCGGCGCTGTACCGGCACTTCCGCAGCAAGGACGCGATGCTGGGCGAGATGTTGACGTCCATCAGCGAGCGGCTGCTGGAGGGCGGGGTGAGCCGGGTCGCCGCGTCGCAGGACCCGGAGCACGCGCTGCGGGAATTGATCCGGTGGCACGTCGACTTCGCGTTGGACGACCCCGCGTTGATCACCGTGCAGATCCGCAACCTGGCGAACCTGACCGACCCCGACCGGCGGCGGGTGCGAGCGCTCCAGCGGCGTTACGTCGAGGTGTGGGTGGAGACCATCCGCAAGACGTCGCCGGAGGTGGACGAGCCGACCGCCCGTGCCGCCGCGCACGCGGTGTTCGGTCTGATCAACTCCACGCCGCACAGCGCCCACCTGGACCGCGACCAGATGGCCGCACTGCTCTCGCAGATGGCGCTGGCTTCCCTCTCCGGCGCGCTCCCCGTGTCGTCCCGCTTGCCCTGAGCGTTGAACTCGGGGGTCCTGAACGTAGGACATGCGCGACGCGAACGTAGGACATGCGCGACGCGAACGTAGGACACGCGCGACGCGAACGTAGGACACGCGCGTTCTGAACGTAGGACACGCGCGACGTGGAGGTACGACTCGCGCGGTGTGGGGGTAGGGCGCGGGTGACGCGGATGTGGGGAACGCGCGGGTGTGGAGGTGGGGGTTTCGCGTACGCTGGGCGGCCGATGGGTGACGTGGCGGTGAACACCACCGGGGGGTGGCCGGGGCTCCGGTTGCTCGCCCGCCTGCCCGCCTGGTTCAGGTTCGTCCTGGTGGCGTCAGCCGTGTTCGTGTGCGGGGTGATCGCGTCCCGGCCCGCCGGCGCCACCGACACCACACCGCTCACCGGCGACATCGCCACCGCCGCCAGGGCGGTCGAGGCGATGGCCGACCCGTCCGACGCCAACCCGCTCGTCGCCTTCCCCGCCGACTTCAACGAGGTGACCAACCGCGACCCCGTGGTGGCCACCGGGCCGGACGGGACCACGCGCGCCATCGACCCCAACGGCGGCTGCTCCGGACCCGCGGGCAACACCGAGTGGGACTTCGGCACCGGCTGCAAGGCCCACGACCTGGGCTACGACCTGCTCCGCTACGCCGAGCACAAGGGCCGCCCGCTCGACCAGGACGCCCGCAAGTCCCTCGACGCCCGCCTGGCCCGGGACATGCACGCCCAGTGCGACGTCAACCCGCGCGGCCACGCCACCCGGTGCCACGCCACGGCGCAGCTCTACGCGGCGGGCCTGGAGTTCAACTCGTGGCGGCAGCGCTGGGGCCCGCCCGGTCACGAACCGGTCCTCGCCTGGGGCTTCGGCAGCGCGGTCGTCGTGTTCCTCCTGCTCGCCCGGCTGCCCCGCCGGCAGCAGCCCGACGGGCCGGTCGGCGCACCGCGCCCCCGGGCCACCCACGACCGCTACGCCACGTTCCTGCGGCTGGGCGCGCTCGCCCTGGTGGTCGTCGGGCAGTCCCTGATCACCGTGTTGCACTGGGCGGGCGTGAGCGCGACCTGGCTGTGGCTGCTCACCTGGGCCTTGCAGGCCATCCCCGTCTTCTACTTCGCGGGCGGCCACGCCAACCTGACCAGCTGGTACGCCGTGCAGGCCGACCACGGCGGTTACGGCCGCTACCTCGCCGCCCGCATCTCCTGGCTGCTGCGCCCCGTGCTGGCGTTCGTGCTGGCCTGGCTGGTCCTCCCGCTGCCCCTGGAACTGCTCGACGTGGACAAGTCGCGGGTCGAGATGTTCGGCAGGCTCATCGCGCACCCGCTGTGGTTCCTCGGCCTGTACCTGGTCGCGGTCGCCGCCACCCCGGTCATGGCCTGGCTGCACCGCCACGCCCGCCTGGCCACGCCGGTGGCGCTGGTCGCCCTCATGATCGTGGTCGACCTCGCGCGCATCGGCTTCGGCTGGCGCACCGGCGGCTACCTCAACCTCGTGCTCGGCGCGCTGCTGCTGCAACAACTCGGCTTCTACTACGCCGACGGCAGCCTGCACCGCGTGTCGCGCAAGGTGCTCGGCGCCCTGGCGCTCGCTGCCGTGCCCGTGCTGCTGGCGCTGATCACGTTCGGCGGCTACCCGCGCACCATGATGCCGCTGCCGGGCGAGGGCAGCTCGAACCTCAGCCCGCCCACCGTGTGCCTGCTGGTGCTCGGCCTGGTCCAGATCTGCCTGGTGCTGCTGCTCAAACCCCGCGTCACGGCGTGGCTCGCGGGCGAGCACCGGTGGCGGGTCGTGGAGTTCGCCCGCTCCGCGCCCATGACGGTCTACCTCGGCTACCTGACCGTGCTGGCCGCCGTGGTCGGCGTGCTGGGCCTGCTGGACTCACCGGCCGCGTTCGACTGGGTCACCACCCGACCCCGCTGGCTGGCCGTGCTGGTGGTGCTGCTCCTGCCGGTCCTGCTGGTGTTCCACCGCTTCGAGCGCAACGCCGCGCTCAGCCCCTGCCGCACCCGCGAGACCCACCGCACCCGGCTCGCCGTCACGCTCGGCGCCGGTTACGGCGTGCTGGGCGTCCTCGGGTTCGTGGTGACCGGGTTCGCGGGCGCCGCGGGCACCCTGGTCGTGTTCAAGGTCGACCCGCTGCAGAACCTGATCCACCTGCTGCTCGGCTGGTACCTCCTGCACGCCGCGCACGCCGGCACGTGCGACCGCCGCCGTCCCTGGCTGCTCACCGCGCTGGCCTGCGTCCCACCGCTGCTGGCGCCGGAGCCGACCGGCGCGATGGTCGTCCTGCACGGCGCGACGATCGCGATCGCCCTGCTCGCGGCGATACCGAAGCAGGACCAGGCACACGCCGGTGAACACCGGCAACCACGTCCCGCGCTCCAACACCCATAGCGCGTCCGACGGCACCGTGTTCAGACCGCGCAACGAACCGAACGCCGAGCCGACCAACACCACCACCAGCAACGCGCTCTGGTGCACCAGGAAGATCGGCAGCGCCCGCGCGTTCAGCGCCCGTGCGATCGACCACCGGGCCAGGAACGACGGCCGCACCAGCAGCACCAACCCCACCTGCGCCAACGCCAGCGCGAGCGCGGCGGCCGACGGCGGCGACAGGTTCGACTCCGCCGCACCGGGCACCCCCACCGCGCTGGCCGGGTAACCGGCGCCCAGGAGCACCGCGAACGCACCCGCGCCCGCCACCAGCAACGCCGCACCCCACGAGCGGTGCCGGGCGGGCCCGCCGCGGGCGACGAGCACGCCCACCTGCCACGGCGCCCACCACACCGCGACCACGTTCACCCAGCCGAGGTCCACCAGGGCGGCGTCCACCGCCACCAGCACGACCGGGATCGCCACGCCCCACCACCCCAGCCGGCGCAACAGCGGCGTGAACGCCGACAGCACCACGTACACGGCCAGGAACCACAACGGCGTCACGACGAGGTACCCGACGGTCATCACCGTCTGCTGCGGCAGACCGCGCACCGACAGTCCGAACAGGACCGCGGCCCACGCGCCGAGCAGCACCGCCACCGGCAGCACGAGCTTGCGCGCCCGCGGCCACCACGGCGCGCTCGACCGAGCCGCGCCGAAGCCGCCGGTGAAGAAGAACAGCCCCAACGTCTGCAGCACCCAGCTCGCCGGGGCCAGTTCCGGCACCCACCGCAGCGGGCTGTCCACCACCAGCCCGTCACCGGTCAGCACCACGGCCGTCACCAGCCAGTGCCCCAGCACGACACCGACGATCGCGACGGCCCGCGTCGCGTCGATCACCGGATCCCGGGTCGTCACGGCGTCTCCCCCACCGCGATCCGGGTCAGGGCGCGCAACGACGGCGTGCCCTCCCGGAAGTACTCGTCGTGCCCGATGTCGCCCGCGTCGAACACCCGTGCGCCGAACGCCGGGTCGACCGGGTCCGCCCCGTGCCCCAGGTCGCCCAACCGGACCGCGGGCACCCACCGGGTCCAGTCCCGCCCGCCGCGCGCCGCCCACACCCGCGCACCGGGCTCGACCGAGTCGACCCGAACGCCGGGCGACCCGAGGAACACCACGTCGGCCACGGCGGGCCGGGCCAGCCCGCACACCACCGACCCGTAGCTGTGGCACATCAGGTGCACGTGACCGGGCAACGTCCGCACGTACCCGTCCAGCGCGACCGCACCGGCCCGCGCCAGCCGACCGCCCGCCGCGTCCACCCCGAGCCCGGACGGCGTCCGGTACCCCAGCCACGCGACCACCGCGACGTCGTCGCGGCCGACGGACGCGTGCAGGTCGCGCGCCATCCGCCCGACCGTCGCGCCGAACCGCCGCTCGTCCACATCGGACCCCGGCACCACGACCGCGACGTGCGCGGCGCGCGTCAGGTCGCCGTGGACCTCGATCCGGGGCTTGAACCCGGGCGGGTCGCCACCCGGCGCCGCCAGGACCAGCAGCGCGGCCACCAACGCGATCTTCTTCGACATGACGCCGACGCTAGGAAGACCACGGCGCCGCGATCGTCACCCCGGGGTGCCCATCCGCGGGCCCTACCGGGGTACCACCAGACCGGACTCGTACGCCGCGATCACCGCCTGCGCGCGGTCGCGCAGCCCGAGCTTCATCAGGATCCGGCTCACGTGCGTCTTCACCGTCTGCTCGGCCAGCACGAGGTGACCGGCGATCTCGCCGTTCGACAGGCCCTGCGCGATCAGCAGCAGCACTTCGGTCTCGCGCTCGGTCAACGCGCCCAGCGCGGCCGGTCTCACCACGCGCACCGGCTGGGCCTTCACGAAGTCCTCGATGAGCCGCTTGGTCACCGACGGCGCGAGCAACGCGTCGCCACGCGCCACCACCCGCACCGCGGTCAGCAGCTCGCTCGCGGGCGCGTGCTTGAGCAGGAACCCGCTCGCACCCGCCCGCAGCGCCTCGTACACGTAGTCGTCCAGGTCGAACGTGGTCAGCACGAGCACCTTGACCGGGTCGTCGACCAGCAGCCGGGTGGCGGTCAACCCGTCCATCTCGGGCATCCGCACGTCCATCAGCACCACGTCCGGTCGCAGCCGGCGGACCTCGCCGACGGCCGCGACGCCGTCACCGGCCGACCCCACCACGGTGATGTCGGGCTGGGCGTCCAGCAGCGCGGAGAAGCCCTCCCGCACCATCTCCTGGTCGTCCGCCACCAGCACGCTGATCATCGTCGGCCCACCGGGACCACCGCTCGCACCTCGAACCCCCCGTCCTCGGTCGGTCCGGCGGTCATCGAACCGCCGTGCACCGCCACCCGTTCCCCCATGCCGGTGAGACCGTGCCCGCCGCCACCACCCAGCGACGGCCCGCCCGCCGTGTTGCGCACGACGACCCGCAGCTCCTCGGCCACCAGCTCGACGGCGACCGACGTCGTCGAGCCCGGCGCGTGCCGACCGGCGTTCGTCAGCGCCTCCTGCACGATCCGGTACGCGGTCAACCCGACCGCCTCCGGCACCTCGACGTCCGGCACCGACGCGTCGGGGTGCAGGGACCGGATGTCGGCCAACCCCGGCTGCGGCGTCCGGTCCGCCCGCTGGTCCGAGGCCCGCAGCACGCCCAGCAGCTGCTGCATGTCGGTGATCGCGGACCGCGCCGCAGCGCCGAGCTCGGCGAACTCCTCCTTGGCCGCCTCGGGCAGGTCCGGGATCCGGTAGGGCGCGGTCTCGCACCGGACCACCACCAGCGACATGTGGTGCGCGACCACGTCGTGCATCTCGCGGGCGATCCGGGCGCGTTCGACCAGCGCCGCCTTCTCGTCCTGCTCGGCGTGGAACCGCCGCTCGGCCCGCCCGCGCGCGCCGACCGCGTAACCGAGCAGGAGCACCGGGAGCAGGAAGCCGATCGTCTCCAGGACGTCGCCCGGCTGCCCCATCGCGAACAGCACGCCCGACGTGATCAACGCCACGAGCAGCACGACCCGGCCGCGGTGCACGGTCGCGACCGCCAGCAGCACCGGCACGTACCACCACCACTGCCAGCTGCCCAGCACCGAGGGTTCGGAAGGCACCAGCAGCCGCATGACCACCAGGCCCGCCGTGGCCAGCCGCCACGCCAGGAGCGTGGAGCGCAACGTCAGGGCGGTGCTGCCGGCGACGATGGCGAACAGCAGCGGCCACCAGCCGTCCGGTTCCTCCCGCGAGACGTAGTCGGAGCTCACCCCGATCGCGATGACGAAGCCGTAGAGCAGCACCGACGCCATCAGCGGGTGGCGGAAGCGGAAGCCGTCGAAGATCCGCGCGCGGTCGCGGAACAGCACGACCTGGAGGAGGGTGCGGATCACGGCCCGATGCTATGCGGCGACGTGCCCGGGCACATGAGCCCGAGGTCTGTCATACCCGGGTAGCACGCGAGCGAAACACCGGCCCATACCCGAGAGGCGGGACCACGGACAAGCCGTTGCGGTGGGCGAACACCACCGGGTAGGCAATATGCAGAGCTGTGCGCCCCTACTCCGTGATGGAAGATGGCTGAATGCACCCGCAGCAAGATCCGGATCGCTGGTCGCGGCTCCAGGCCGTGGCCGGCGAGGCCCTGACCGCCGCCAAGGTCGGGGAGGACGCTGTCGCGGTCGACCTGGTCACCGGATACCTCAGCGGTTCGCCGGAGGGCAACGAGGAGATCCGCGAGCTGGTCCTCCTGCTGTTCTCCGAGTGCAGCGCCATGGTCGCCGCCCTCGGCTCGGGCGGGGCGACACCGGTCAAGATGCAGGTCTTCGACGAGGACGGGCAGGAGGTGCCGATCGACGACGCCGACCCGCCGGTCCGCACCGCGATCCGCACGCTGCTGGCCGAGGTGCACGGCGACCAGGCGGCCGCCGCCGAGCAGATCGAGATCGCGCTGGCCAACGGGCAGCCGCAGGAGCTGGCCACGGTGGTGCTCCAGGCGCTGCGGTGGACGGTGAAGCTGGCCGTCGAGTGCGGGATGCGCGACCTGCCCGTGTCGCCGTGGATCGCCACCGCGCTGGAGGAGTAGCCCGGGTTCGCCGCGGGAGGTGGCGATCACCCGGACGTGGACCGCACCACGGCCGGGGTGCTAGACCCCGTCGAGCAGCTCGGCGACCAGCTTCGACACCTGGTCCACCTCGATGAGGAACGCGTCGTGGCCATGCGGCGAGCTCACCACGCGCAGCTCGCCGGCACCGGGCACGGCGTCGGCGACCTCGGCCTGCTGGCGCAGCGGGTAGAGCCGGTCGGAGTCGATCCCGGCCACGACGGTGCGGGCCGTGACGCGGCCCAGCGCCGCCCGCACCCCGCCCCGGTCACGTCCCACGTCGTGGCTGTTCATCGCCTCGGTCAGGGTGGCGTAGCTGGCCGGGTCGAACCGGCCGACCAGCTTGGCCGCGTGGTGGTCGAGGTAGGACTCCACCTGGAACCGGCCGTCCGCGCGCACCTCGCGCCCGAACCGGGCGGCCAGCTCCCGCTCGCTGCGGTAGCTGACGTGCGCGATCCGCCGCGCCACGCCCAGGCCGCCGACCGGGTCCAGCCGGATGGCGTGCAGCTGGGCGGAGGCGAGTGCGATGTGCTCGGCCGTGGACGCGGCGGGCGCGGCCAGCACGAGCAGGGCCCGGACCCGGTCCGGCTCGGACACCGCCCACTCCAGCGCCCGCATCCCGCCCATGGAGCCGCCCAGCACGGCGGCCCACGCGTCGACGCCCAGCGCGTCGGCCAGCAGCACCTCGGCGGCCACCTGGTCGCGCACCGTGATCCGGGGGAACCGCGCGCCCCACGGTTCGCCGTCCGGCGCGGTCGCCCACGGCCCCGTGGTGCCCTGGCAGCCGCCCAGCACGTTGGGCGCGACCACGAACCAGCGCTCCGGGTCCAGCGCGCGTCCCGGCCCGACCAGCCCGTCCCACCAGCCGGGCGTCGGGTGGCCGGGTCCGGCCGGGCCCGCGACGTGGCTGTCGCCGGTCAACGCGTGCAGCACCAGCACCGCGTTCGACCGGTCCGCGTTCAGCTCTCCCCAGGTCTCGTAGGCGATCGACACCGGCAGGCCCGGCAGCGCGCCGCGCACCCACTGCCGTCGCCCGTTCGGGTCCCCCTCCCGCCACCCGCCGGCGGCGGGAGGGGTCTCACCGGCAGTGGACCCGGAACCTCTGGCGGACTCCGACCTCACTGCACCGACTTGGCGGCCCGGAAACCCGCCTCCAGGTCGGCCTTGAGGTCTTCCACGCCCTCGATGCCCACCGACAGCCGCACCAGCCCCGGCGACACGCCGCTGACGAGCTGCTGCTCCGGCGTGAGCTGGCTGTGCGTGGTGCTGGCCGGGTGCACGATGAGGCTGCGCACGTCACCGATGTTCACCAGCCGGCTGAACAGCTCGACGCCGTCCACGAACGCGCGGCCCGCCGCCACGCCGCCGCGCAGCTCGAACGACACCACGCCGCCCGCGCCGCCGGGCAGGTACTTCCGCGCCAGGTCGTGCCAGCGGCTCGACGGCAGGCCCGCGTAGTGCACCCGCTCCACCTCGTCCCGCGCCTCCAGCCAGCGGGCCAGCTCCAGGGCGTTCGCCGAGTGCTTGTCGATGCGCAGGGACAGCGTCTCGATGCCCTGGAGGATCAGGAAGCTGGTCAACGGGGCGATGGCGCCGCCGGTGTCGCGCAGGCCCTGCACCCGCAGCTTCGCGGCGAACGCCCCGTGGCCGAGCGCGGGCCAGTACCGCAGGCCGTGGTAGCTGGGGTCGGGCTCGGTGAAGTCGGGGAACTTCGCCGCGTCGGAGAACTCGAACGTGCCGCCGTCCACCACGACGCCCGCAACCGCTGTGCCGTGCCCGCCCAGGTACTTGGTGGCCGAGTGGACCACGATGTCGGCGCCGTGCTCGATCGGCCGCAGGAGGTACGGCGTGGGCACGGTGTTGTCCACCACCAGCGGCACGCCCGCCGCGTGCGCCACCTCGGCGACCGCCGCGATGTCCAGCACGTTGCTGCGCGGGTTGGCCAGCGACTCGGCGAAGAACAGCTTGGTGTTCGGCCGGACCGCGGCGCGCCACGCCTCCAGGTCGTCCGGGTCGTCCACGAAGGACACCTCGATGCCGAGCTTCGGCAGCGTGTAGTGGAACAGGTTGTACGTGCCGCCGTAGAGGGAGGCGCTGGACACCAGGTGGTCGCCCGCGCGGGCCAGGTTGAGCACGGTGGCGGTCTCGGCGGCCTGGCCGGACGCGAACGCCACCGCCGCGACCCCGCCCTCCAGCGCGGCGACCCGCTGCTCCAGCACGTCCTGGGTGGGGTTGTTGATGCGGGTGTAGATGTTGCCCGGCTCGGCCAGGCTGAACAGCGCCTCGCCGTGCGCGGAGTCGCGGAACACGAACGACGTGGTCTGGTAGATCGGGGTGGCGCGCGCGCCGGTCGCCGGGTCGGGCGCGGCGCCCGCGTGGACCTGCGCGGTGTCGAAGGACCAGGACATGCTGACGTCTCCTGTCTGGCAGGGAGGTTTTTCGGGCACGCCGAAGACACCGGGCGCGCGCGGTGGGGAGGTGGGTCAGCCGAGTCGACAGGCCATGCTGGTGACGCGCACGTAGTCCACGTGCCGACGGGTCACGAGCGGGATCATGGGTCCGACGGTAGCGCCGGGTGACGGTCCGCGACAGGGCGTCCATGCCGTGGGACGCTTAGGGTTGGCGGTCATGCGCACCGCACTGATCGGCTACGGGCTCGGTGGAGCCGCGTTCCACGCACCGTTCCTGTCCACCACGCCCGGACTGGAGCTGGCCGCGGTCGTGACCGGCAACCCGGACCGGCGCGCCGAGGTGGCGTCGCGCTACCCGGGGGCCGAGCTGATCGCGTCGGTGGCGGAGGTGTGGCGGCGGGCGGACGAGTTCGACCTGGTCGTGGTGACCACGCCGAACCGGTTGCACGCCGAGCACGCCCGCGCGGCGCTGGAGCACGGGCTGAACACCGTGGTGGACAAGCCGTTCGCGTCGTCGGCCGCGCAGGCGCGCGAGTTGGCCGAACTCGCCGCGGCGCGGGGCGTGCTGCTCGCGCCGTTCCACAACCGGCGCTGGGACGGCGACTTCCGCACGGTCGCACGGCTGGTCGGCGAGGGCGCCCTGGGGCGGGTGCACCGGTTCGAGTCGCGGTTCGAGCGGTGGCGGCCGGAGGTGAAGGAGAGTTGGAAGGAGTCCGGCGACCCGGCCGACCTGGGCAGCATCGTGTTCGACCTCGGCACCCACCTGGTGGACCAGGCGGTGGCGTTGTTCGGTCGTCCGACGAGCGTGTACGCGGAGGTGCGGACGCTGCGGCCGGGCGCGCGGGCGCACGACGACGCGTTCCTGGCGCTGAACCACCCGTCGGGCGCGGTGTCACACCTGTGGGCGTCGGCCTTGGTGGCGTCGCTCGGGCCGCGGTTCCGCGTGCTGGGTGACCGTTCGGCGTACGTCAAGCACGGGATGGACCCGCAGGAGGAGGCGTTGAAGGCGGGCGAGGTGCCCGGCGGCGCGGGGTGGGGCGAGGACGCGGTGGAGCTGTGGGGCGTGCTCGGCACGGAGCCCGTGCGCACCGAGCCGGGGTCGTACCAGGACTTCTACGCGGCCGTCGCGGCTGGTCAGGCGCCCGTTCCGGTGGCCGACGCGATCACCGGGCTGGAGGTCTTGGAGGCGGCGTTCGAGTCGGCGCGGACCGGGGGCGTCGTCCCGCTGGCCTGACTCCTCTTGCTAGGTGAATCTCTTAGTGACTAAGATTCTTGGTCATGGGAGACAAGCGTGTGCAGGTATTGGTGGTCGGTGCAGGGCTCGGCGGGCTGTCCGCCGCGTTGTTCCTCGCGCAGCAGGGGGTCGAGGTGCTGGGCATCTCCAAGCACCGGGGGACGTCGCCGCACCCGAAGGCGACCGGGCAGACCCACCGGACGATGGAGTTACTGCGCCGGGCGGGCGTCGCCGACGAGGTGCTGGCGGGTGGCGCGGGGCTCGACGGCGGACTGGTGATCAAGGTCGCGGAGAGCCTGCGCGGGCGGGTGTTTCACACGATCGTGCACGAGGACCAGGACTGGGCCACCGCGCTCAGCCCCGAGCGCTCGGGGATGGCGAGCCAGGACCACGTCGAGCCGGTGCTGCTGCGGCGGGCGCGTGAACTGGGCGCGGAGGTGGAGTTCGAGACGGAACTGGTGTCGTTGGCGCAGGACGCCGACGGCGTGACCGCGCGGGTCCGGTCGGCCGGGCGGGAGCACACCGTCCGGGCGGACTACGTGATCGGCGCGGACGGGCACCGCGGGGTGGTGCGCGGGTTGGTGGGCATCGGGCGGCAGGGGCCCGGCGAGTTGTCGCACCACATCGGGGTGGTTTTCAACGCCGACCTGAGGGCCCACATCGTGCCCGACCGGTTGACCCTTTACTACTTGCAGAACCCGGCGTTCACCGGCGCGTTCGTGGGCACCAACACGGCACGGCGCAACGTGCTGACGGTCGAGTACGACCCGGCGGTCGAGTCCGCGGCGGACTACCCGGTGGCGCGGTGCGTCGAGCTGTTGCGGATCGCGACGGACGCGCCGGACCTGGAGGCGGAGGTCCTGGAGGTCACGGCGTGGGAGATGGCGGCGTGGGTGAGCGACCGGTTCCGGGCGGGGCGGGTGTTCCTGGTCGGTGACGCGGCGAAGGTGACGCCGCCGACCGGCGGGCTCGGCGGGAACACCGCGATCGGCGACGGGTACGACATCGCGTGGAAGCTGGCGGCGGTGTTGCGCGGTGAGGCGGGCGAGGGCCTCCTGGACAGCTACGAGGCCGAGCGGCGGCCGTACGCGCAGCTCGTGGTGGACGGGTCGTACGCCAACTACGTGCAGCGGTTCGCACCGCACCTGGCAGGCCCCGACGTGCCGGACGAGGTCGACCACCTGTGGTTGACGTTGGGCTACCGGTGCCGTTCGAACGCGGTGCTGGCCGAGGACACCGACCCGGCGCCGATGGAGGACCCCGCCGACCCCAGCGGCCGACCGGGCTTCCGCGCCCCGCACGTCATGGTGGAGCACGAGGGCACCCTGATGTCCACTTTGGACCTCTTCACCACCTGGACCCTGCTGACCGTGAACCCGTCGTGGCGTGCCGCGGACGTCCCGTCCCTGCACGTCCCCACCATCACCGACCCGACCGACGACCTGACCAAGCGCTACGGCATCGGCCCCGACGGCGCCGCCCTGATCCGCCCCGACGGCGTGATCGCCTGGCGCACCACCACCTCCCCTTCTCCCACCTCCCCTTCTCCCACCCCCACCTCCCACCTCTCCACCATCCTCACCACCCTGAAATCCCTCTAACCCCCGAGAGCCCAACCCCCAACCCGCGCGAGTCGTACCTTCACGTCCCGCGTGTCCTACGTTCAGAACACCCGAGTTCAACGCTCAGAACAGTCGATCTTGTTTTGAGCGTTGAACTCGGGGTACGCGAACGTAGGACACGCGCGTTCTGGAGGTAGGACTCGCGCGGTTTGGAGGTAGGACACGCTGGTCAGGTCGGGGACTTGGCGGGGTGGCGGAGGGTTTCGCCGATGGCCAGCAGGGACAGGGTGCTGATCAGGGCGCCCGCGATCAGGTACAGCGAGATCGGCCACGAGTCGTGCGTCGGCGTCACGCCCAACAGCCACGTGGCGACGACCGGCGACAGGCCGCCACCCAGCACGGCGCCCAGCTGGTAGCTCAACGACACCCCGCTGTACCGCACCCGCGTGCCGAACAGCTCCGCGTAGTAAGCGGGCATCGGGCCGAACACCGCCGCCGACCCGGCGAACGCCAGCACCATCGCCAGCACCACCAACCCCGGCGACCGCGTCTCCAGCAACCAGAACAACGGGAACGCGAACACACCCAGGAACGCCGCACCGCCGAGCATCACCGGCAGCCTCCCGACCCGGTCGGACAGCCGCGCGAACACCAGGATCGCCACCGCCTGCGCGAACGCCCCGATCAGCCCCGCGTTCAGCAACGTGCCGCGCGTCATCCCGAGCTGGCGCGTCCCGTACGACACGGCGAACGTCGCCACCACGAAGATGAACATGTTGAACCCCAGGTTCACCCCCGCGCCCAGCAGCACCTTCCGCCACGACTCCCGCAGCACCGCGGCCACCGGCGCCCGCACCACCCCCGCCGACGCCCGCGCCTCGCGGAACGCCGGGCTCTCCTCCACCGACAGCCGCACGTACAGCCCCACACCCACCAGCACCAGGCTGAACAGGAACGGCATCCGCCAGCCCCAGCTCAGGAACGCGTCGCCGGACACCGCGGTCGACGCCGCCATCGCGCCGTTGGCCATCAGCAGCCCGATCGGCGAACCCAGGAACGTCCAACTGCCGTACCACCCGGTCCGCCCGACCGGGGCGTGCTCGACCGCCATCAGCGTCGCGCCGCCCTGCTCACCGCCCAGGAAGAACCCCTGCACCAACCGCAGCAGCACCAACGACAGCGGCGCGGCCAACCCGATGGACTCGTACGTCGGCAGCAGGCCGATCGCGGCCGTGCACAGACCGGTCACGGTCAACGTCAGCACCAGCATCGACCGCCGCCCGACGCGGTCACCGAAGTGACCGATCACCACCCCGCCGAGCGGCCGGGCCAGGAAACCCGCGCCGAACGTGGCGAACGCCAGCAGCGTGCCGATGCGCGGGTCGAAGGACGGGAAGAACAGCTTGTCGAACACCAGCGCCGACGCGGTGCCGTAGAGCAGGAAGTCGTACAACTCCACCGCGTTGCCCGCGGAACTGGCGAGCGCCACCCGGCGCACGTCGGAAGCCATTCGTCCACCCTGGCCTGCCCGCCCAAAGAGCCGAACCCGACAGTGATCTACGTCACACGCATGACCTCGCGATATGACGGCAGGACGACGTCATCGCGGCGTTCCCGGGCCGGCTCGGGAAACCACACGATCCGGTGAGAATCCTAGAGAGAGCGTTGCCAGGCGGTCACGCTGTGAACCATGGCACCACTTCCCCTCCTCGCGGCGATCGCCACCCTGATCCCCGCGTTCTCCGCCCCGGAGTCGAGCTTCGTGCTCAGCGTGCAGCGCGGCGAGTCGCTCCAGCTCTCGAACCTGACCTGCGAGCCGACCGGCGGCCTGCACCCCAGGGCCGACGAGGCCTGCCTCGCGCTGTCCGGTGTGGACGGACAGATCGACGGCATGTCGACCGGCCCGGCCCTGTGCACGCTGGAGTACGACCCGGTGCGGGTCAAGGCGACCGGCACGTGGCGGGGCGAGACCCGCACGTTCGAGGCCGAGTTCGCGAACTCGTGCGCGATGCGCGCCCAGACCGGCCCCGTGTTCGACTTCTGATCGAAGGTCGGAAGCCGGACGCTCGCAGCGGACAGGCGGAAGCCGACAGGTCGAAGCCGGAAGCTGGAGGCGGGCGGCGACGACCGGAAGCCCGAAGGTGAAGGCCGGGCCGCGACGTGCCCGTGGAGGGCCCTCGACACCGCCGCCGAAGTCGTGGCCCCTCCACGGGATCGCGCAAAGGTCCTCGGACCTCTGAGGCGACCGTAGGGACTCCGCGACCTGTTCGTCAACATCCTTCACATTCATGAATTGGGGCGGTTACCGGGCTTCGCACAGACCATTACCCGTTGGAGCACCCCGCCTGAGCCATTCGTGTGGTCGGAGCTCTGGTCACGCCACGGACCGTCTCAGGAAGGCCGTTCTATCCTCCGCGCGAACCGCTTGGGGGAAGACGCATGGGTGATTTCCTGCTGTACACGATCGCCGTTCCGGCGACGTTCCTGGCGCTGGTGCTGGGCATGGCGCTGGCCGCGCGACGCATCCTGGGCCTGCGCGTCGGCCTGGTCCGCACCACGCTCGCGTGCATGGTCGGCCTGTCGTCCAGCGAGGCCGCGCTGAGCGCCATGCCCGGCCCGGAGACGACGCCGGCGCTGGCGACCGTGCAGGTCGGCGTCGCGCTGCTGATGATGATCGCGCTGCTCACGTTCGCCGAGATCGTCGTGCCGACCGGGTCGATCCCACCGCCCACCGAGTGGTGGCGCGCGCTGCGCAGGAGGGTCGCGCGCACCCGCCGGTACTCGCGCATCACCGCGATCGCGTTCCGGCACGGCCTCGGCCCGTACCTGCGCGGCCGGGAACGCACCGACACCCGGGTGGCGCGGTCGCTGCGGCTCGCGCTGGAGGAGGGCGGGGTCACCTTCGTCAAGCTCGGCCAGGTGCTGTCCACGCGCCCCGACCTGCTGCCGCCGGACGTGGTGGACGAGTTGACGCTGCTGCAGGACAAGGTGCCCGCCGCGCCGTGGCCCGCGGTGCGCGAGGTGCTGGTGGCCGAGCTGGGGCAGCCGCCGGAGGACGTGTTCGCCGAGTTCGACGAGCGGCCGATCGCCGCAGCGTCCGTGGCGCAGGTGCACCGGGCCCGGCTGAGGTCCGGCGAGGACGTGGTGGTGAAGGTGCAGCGGCCGGACGTGCGGCGGGTCGCCGAGGGCGACCTGGACATCGTGAACCGGCTCGCGTCGACGTTGCACGACAGGACGCGCTGGGGCAAGGCGATCGGCGTGCGCGACCTGGCCGCCGGGTTCTCCGCCGCGTTGCGCGAGGAGCTGGACTTCCGGGTCGAGGCGCGCAACCTGGCCGCCGTGCGGGCCGCGTCCGCCGACACCGACGTGGTGCTCCCCGCCGCGCACGAGGACCTCTGCACGGCACGCGTGCTGGTGATGCAACGGCTGGACGGCGTGCCCGTGCGGTCGGCGTCGCTGGAGTCGGTCGACCGGGACGCGCTGGCCCGCGCGCTGCTGGACGCGCTGCTGCGCCAGGTGATGATCAACGGCGTCTTCCACGCCGACCCGCACCCGGGCAACATCATGCTGCTGCACGACGGCAGGCTCGGCATGCTGGACTTCGGTTCGGTCGGGCGGATCGACGCGCAGCTGCGGTCGGCGTTGGGCAAGCTGCTGCTGGCCGTCGACCACGCCGACCCGGCGGGCCTGCGCGACGCGTTGCTGGAGCTGGTGGCCAGACCGGACGAGATCGACGAGCAGCAGTTGGAGCGCGCGCTCGGGCAGTTCATGGCACGGCACCTGAGCACCGGCATGAGGCCGGACGCGGGGATGTTCGGCGACCTGTTCAAGCTGGTCTACCGGTACGGGTTGAGCATCCCGCCGGAGATCGCGGCGGTGTTCCGGGCGTTGGCGACGGTGGAGGGCACGTTGGCCGCGCTGTCGCCGGGGTTCGACATCGTGGTCGAGTCGCGGTCGTTCGCCGACAAGCAGTTCAGCGCGCACCTCACGCCGGAGTCGCTGCGGCGCACGGTGACCGAAGAGCTGCACGCGATGCTGCCGATGCTGCGCCGGCTGCCGCGGCGGGCCGACCGGATCTCCGCCGCGTTGGAGCAGGGGCGGTTGGGCATGAGCATGCGGCTGTTCGCCGACGAACGGGACCGGCAGTTCATCGTCTCGCTGCTGCACCAGGTGATGCTGACCGTGCTGGGCGCGACGGCGGGCGTGATGGCGGTGCTGCTGATGGGCGCGGACGGCGGTCCGGAGGTGGGCCCGGACCTGTCGCTGTTCCAGTTGTTCGGCTACAACCTGCTGGTCATCAGCGTGCTGCTCGGGTTGCGGGTGGTGGTGACGATCTTCCGGCCGCGGGGTTGACGCGGTTGGTTTGCGCTGCAAACCTGACTGGGTGGCAGACCTGCTGGGTGACCTGGCCGAGCTGCGCCGTCGAGCGCGCGAGGACCGGCACGCCTACTCGTTCCCGCTGCTGTTCTTCGGCGTCGCGTCGTTCCTGGCCCTGCCGCTGTACGCGCCCGCCGAGCCGCCGAGCCGGGGGTTCGAGGTGCGCTACCCCGTGCTGCTCGGCCTGTTCTGGCTGGTCGTGCTGCTGGCGGGCGGTCTGGCGACGGTGTGGTGGTACCGCAGGCGCGGCACGCGGGTGGGGATCGAGACGTCCACGCGGGGCTACCTCGGCGCGACGGTGATCGGCCTGAGCGGTCCGGTGGTCGGGTTGGCGCTGGAGCACCTGCCGTTCCGGTTCTACTCCGGCACGGGTGCCGGCTTGATCGTCCTGGCGGTGGCGACCGTGCTGTGGCACCGGGGCGCGCCGCGGGCGGTGACGTCGACGGCGGCCGTGCTCGGCACGGCGGTGCTCCAGCACGACCAGCCGGCGATCGCGCAGTTCATCGCGATCGGCCTGGGCCTGGTGGTGCTGGCGGCGCTGGAGCGCAGCACCCGGTTCACCACGATCACCGCCGCGTACCTCGTGGCGCTGTGCGTGTCGGCCGCGTTCACGCCGCTGGTGGTGTCCCAGCCCACCGCCTGGTCGCTGGGCAGCGTGGTCGTGCTGCCCGGGTCGGTGCTCCTCGTCGGCGGCTTGGTGGGCCTGCGGCGTGGCTGAGCACCCGACCGCGTCACTGGACGACGTGGTGCACCAGCGGCACCGGCTGGGCATCCTCACCGTGGCGGCGGAGGCGAAGCGGGTCGGGTTCGGCTACCTGCGGTCCACTTTGGAGCTGACGGCGGGCAACCTGTCGCGGCACATCGCCGTGCTGGAGCAGGCCGGCCTGGTGGCGGTGGAGAAGGACTACGACGGCAAGCGGCCGCGGACGTGGGTCGGCGTCACCCCGGCGGGACGTGCCGCGCTGGCGGTGGAGATGGCGGCCCTGCGTGCGCTGGTGGAGCGGCACGTAGCCTCGCAGGCATGAGCATCCACGACATCCCGCTGCACACCCTGTCCGGTGAGCCGTCGACCCTCGGCGCGTTGGCGGGCAAGGCGCTGCTGGTGGTGAACGTCGCCTCGAAGTGCGGTCTGACGCCGCAGTACCAGGGCTTGGAGCGGCTGCACGAGCGGTACGCGGCGCAGGGCTTCTCCGTGGTCGGGTTCCCGTGCAACCAGTTCGCCGGGCAGGAGCCGGGCACGGCGGAGGAGATCGCCACGTTCTGCTCCACCACGTACGGCGTGACGTTCCCGCTGTTCGAGAAGGTCGAGGTGAACGGCCCGTCCCGGCACCCGCTGTACGCCGAGCTGACGGCGTTCGCCGACACCGACGGCGCGGCGGGCGACGTGCAGTGGAACTTCGAGAAGTTCCTGCTCGCCCCCTCCGGCGAGGTCGTCGCCCGCTTCCGCCCGTCCACCGAGCCGGAGGACGAGGCGGTCGTGAAGGCGATCGAGTCCGTGCTGCCGTAGTCCGGCGCGCGGGAGGTGACCGACCGGCCACCTCCCGCGCCCGGATCAGCACTCGATGACGTTCACCGCGAGCCCGCCGCGCGCGGTCTCCTTGTATTTGACCTTCATGTCCTTGCCCGTCTCACGCATGGTCTTGATGACCTTGTCCAGCGACACGAAGTGCGAACCGTCGCCGCGCAACGCCATCCGCGCCGCCGTGATGGCCTTGATCGACGCCAGCGCGTTGCGCTCGATGCACGGGATCTGCACCAGCCCGCCGATCGGGTCGCAGGTCAGCCCGAGGTTGTGCTCCATCGCGATCTCGGCCGCGTTCTCGACCTGCTCGGGCGTGCCGCCCATCACCTCGGCCAGCCCGCCCGCCGCCATCGAGCAGGCAGAGCCGACCTCGCCCTGGCACCCCACCTCGGCGCCCGAGATCGACGCGTTCTCCTTGAACAGCACGCCGACCGCGCCCGCCGTCAGCAGGAACCGCACCACCCCGTCGTCGGACGCGCCGGGCACGAACCGCGAGTAGTAGTGCAGCACTGCCGGCACGATGCCGGCCGCGCCGTTGGTCGGCGCGGTCACCACCCGACCGCCGGCGGCGTTCTCCTCGTTCACCGCCAAGGCGAACAACGTCACCCAGTCCATCACCCGCAACGGGTCCGTGGCGTAGTGCTCGGCGGCCATCCGCTGCCGCATCTCGGCCGCGCGCCGCCGGACCTTCAGCCCACCGGGCAGCACGCCGTCCATGGTGCAGCCGCGCTCGACGCACGCCTGCATCACGTCCCAGATGTGCAGCAGCCCCGAACGCACCGAGGCCTCGTCACGCCAGGACAACTCGTTGGCCAGCATCACCTCGCTGATCGACAACCCGGTCTCGCGGCACCGCGCCAACAGCTCGTCACCGGTGCGGAACGGGTGCGCGAGCGGCGTCTCGTCGGCCTTGATCCGGTCGGTGCCGGTGGCCGTGTCGTCCACCACGAAGCCGCCGCCGACGGAGTAGTACACCGCCGAGTCGACCACGGCATCACCCGAGTGGGCGGTGAAGCTCATGCCGTTGGGGTGCAACGGCAACGACTTCCGCCGGTGCATCACCAGGTCGGGGTCCTCGCGGAACGCGATCTCCCGCACGCCGCCCAGCCGCAACCGCCCGGTGGCGCGGATCTCCGCCAACCGTCGCTCGGCCTCCGCCGGGTCGACGTCCTCCGGCCGGTGGCCCTCCAACCCGAGCATCACCGCCTTCGGGCTGCCGTGCCCGTGCCCGGTCGCGCCGAGCGACCCGAACAGCTCCACGTGCACGCGGTCGACGGACTCCAGCACCGGCCGCAGCCGGTCGGCGAACATCATGGCCGCGCGCATCGGACCGACGGTGTGCGAACTGGACGGTCCGATCCCCACGGAGAACAGGTCGAACACGCTGATCGCCATGACGTCAGTCCCCGGTCAGTTCCGCGTACTTGGCGGCGGTCAGCAACCCGGTCGCGTCGGTCACGGCCACCTTGAACAGCCAGCCGGCGCCGTACGGGTCGTTGTTGATCAACGACGGGTCGTCGGCGGCCGCGGTGTTGACCTCCACCACCTCGCCGCTGACCGGCGCGTACAGGTCGCTCACCGACTTGGTCGACTCCAGCTCGCCGCACACCTCGCCGGACGTGACCACGGCGCCGAGCGCGGGCAGCTCCACGAAGACGATGTCACCCAACGACTCCGCCGCGTACGACGTGATACCGACCGCCACGGGGTCCTGGGTACCCGGCGCCCAGTCCACCCACTCGTGCTCGGGCGTGTACAGCAGGTTGTCCGGAAAAGTCACGACAGCGCTCCCTTGGGCGAGGTCCGGATCCCCACTCTGTCCTGGGACCTGAGAGCTTCGCCGCGCCGGCGCGACGGCTGACCGTCGATCCGACCCGGCTTGCACCGTGGGTGCGCGCCGAGGGGCACGCTTTCCAGAGTCGCCTCACCCGAGCGGTTCTCGCTGCCTGAGAGTGTGCGGGGGACTTGCTCCTTCGGCGCCCCGGCACGCTCACCGAGGTCTCTCCCGCGCGGGTTCCGGCGCTCATCCTGCGCCGCGGCCGATGTTCAGTTGGTGGCCCGAACGCTAGGTGCCGAGGTCGACGGGTGTCAACGCGACCGCCGACTTGTTCGATCCGCACAACACCGCACCGGTCCGTTGGTGCCGGCGGCACGATGACACCGAAACCCCGTTACCGGACCTTTGGTGTAACAACGGCCGAAGGAGTCCACCGTGCGGATCGCAGTCCCCCGGGAGATCAAGAACCACGAGTACCGCGTCGCGCTGACCCCGGCGGGCGCCCACGAGCTGACGCAGCGCGGTCACGACGTGGTGGTCGAGACCGGTGCGGGCCTCGGATCGGCGATCACGGACGAGGAGTACCTGGCCGCCGGCGCCAAGGTGCTGGCCACGGCGGACGACGTGTGGGCCGAGGGCGACCTGGTGCTCAAGGTCAAGGAGCCGATCGCCGAGGAGTACCCGCGGCTGCGCAAGGGCCAGGTCCTGTTCACCTACCTGCACCTGGCCGCCGACCGACCGCTGACGCAGGCGTTGCTGGACTCCGGCACCACCGCGATCGCCTACGAGACCGTGCAGACCGCGAACGGCGCGCTGCCGCTGCTGGCGCCGATGTCCGAGGTCGCCGGCCGCCTCGCGCCGCAGGTGGGCGCGTTCGCGCTGATGAAGCCCTCCGGCGGCCGCGGCGTGCTGCCCGGCGGCGTGCCCGGTGTGCACCCGGCGCGCGTGGTGGTCATCGGCGGCGGCGTGGCGGGCCTGAACGCGGCCGCGATCGCCGTCGGCATGGGCGCGGACGTGCAGATCCTGGACACCAACGTGGACCGGTTGCGCCACATCGACGCCCTCTACCAGGGCCGCCTGCGCACCGTGACGTCCAACCGCTACTCGGTCGAGCAGGCCGTGCGCGAGGCCGACCTGGTGATCGGTGCGGTGCTGGTGCCCGGTGCGAAGGCGCCGAAGCTCGTGGGCAACGAGCTGGTGGCCGACATGAAGCCCGGCTCGGTGCTGGTGGACATCGCGATCGACCAGGGCGGCTGCTTCGCCGACTCGCGGCCGACCACGCACGCCGACCCGACCTACCATGTGCACGACTCGGTCTTCTACTGCGTGGCGAACATGCCCGGCGCGGTGCCGCGCACGTCGACCTACGCGCTGACCAACGTGACCCTGCCGCACGCCGTCGCGCTGGCCGACCAGGGCTGGGAAGCGGCGCTGCGCGCGGACGCGTCGCTGGCGCTCGGCCTGAACGCGCACGACGGCCTGCTGGCCAACCTGCCGGTGGCGCAGGCCCACGGGATGACCCACACGCCGCTCGACCTCTGAGGCGACCGCTCCGCCAAGTGCGAAGGGCCCCGCTCACGTGCTGTGAGCGGGGCCCTTCGACGATAAGACGGCCCGCTCAACCAGCCTGGGGGTCACTGGGAGCGGGCCGCGTCACCAATCTTAGCCGGGAACACGGCGCCGTGCCCAGTGACCCCACCGATCCGGACGACTTTTCGCCCGGCGGTGGCGACTCGCTGTGTGCGCGCTCAAGCAAACGAGTGAATTCACGTCGTAACAGGTAAGTCACGACGGCCCGGTGACCGATGCACAGGGCGGGAACTCCGCAGCTACGCAGCGGGGTCGTCCGCTCGCGCGGCGTCTGCCGCGCACCTGGCGATCGGAGCGCAGATGGCTGAGCCTGAGGGTTGGATCGACTGCCACGACCCGTTCGGACGGGACCGGTCGATGACCGTGCTCGTCGAGGACGACCGGGTTCTGCTGGTCGCACCGCCGGGCGAGTCCGCCGTGATGTCGGTCACACAGACCCGCAGGTTGCACCGCCTGCTCGACCAAGCCGCCGACAGGATGTGAGGCGCGTGGACGAGGCACTGCGGGCCGCCGTGCTGCGCCGGTTGGCGTTGCTGGACGAGGTGGCCGAGAGCGGTGAGGCGGACGCCCTCGTGCCGCTCGCGCGCTCCGAGATCCACCGCCTGGCCGACGGTTGGCGGCTGTTGTTGACCGTGCACCAACCGGATCCGGACGGCCGCTGCGGCGCGTGCCCCGGGATCCTGCGGCACCGGAAGTGGCCGTGCCAGGTGTGGACGATGGCCCACCAGCACCTCATCGGCGACGGCCTGCCGCACCGCGAACGCCGCCGCCCGCTGCGCACGTTGCGCCGTTCGACGGAGGTGGAGACGACCACCGAGATACCGAGAGTGGCGTCGAAACCGCGACACGCCCTCCCCGAGTGATCCGCCTAGGGCAGGATGACGCCCGGTAGGAGTACTCGGGAGGGACGCGTGCACGACGGCACTGGCCGCATCGTGGTGCAGAACTTGACCAAGCAGTTCGGTCCGGTCGCAGCGGTGCAGAATCTCAGCTTCACGGTGGAACCCGGTTCGGTGACCGGTTTCCTCGGCCCCAACGGGGCGGGCAAGACGACGACGCTGCGCATGCTGCTCGGCCTGGTGACCCCGACGGCGGGCACCGGACTGATCAACGGCAGGCCGTTCAGCCACCTGGGCAACCCGGCGCGGGTGGTCGGCGCGGTGCTGGAGGCGCAGGGCTTCCACCCCAAGCGCACGGCCCGCAACCACCTGCTGGTCTACGCCGCCGCGATCGGCGTGCCGGACTCGCGCGCCGACCAGGTGCTCCAGCTCGTCGGCCTCGGCGCGGCGGGTGACCGCAAGGCGGGCGGGTTCTCGCTGGGCATGAAGCAGCGGTTGGCGCTGGCCACCGCGCTGCTGGGCGACCCGCAGGTCCTGGTGCTCGACGAGCCGGCCAACGGGCTGGACCCGGAGGGCATCGCGTGGCTGCGGACGTTCCTGCAGTCCTACGCCCGCGGCGGGCGGACCGTGCTGATCTCCAGCCACCTGCTGGCCGAGGTCGAGCAGACCGTCGACCAGGTGGTCATCATCAGCCGCGGCCAGACCATGTACCACGGGCCGCTGGACCACCTGCGCGACCAGCAGCAGGCCAGGGTGCTCGTGCAGCCGTCCGACACGGGCGCGCTGGTCGCGGCGCTGCGCGAGGACGGCGTCGGCGCGATCGAGCAGCTGCCGGACGGTCGCATCGCGATCAGCGGGGTGACCGCCAAGCAGGTCGCCGACATCGCGTTGAAGGCGGGCGTGTCGATCTACGGCATCCAGGAGGAGAAGGCCGACCTGGAGCGGCTGTTCTTCCAGCTCACCAACGGCCAGTACGCGGCGCCGGGCCAGTACGCGCAGCCGGTCGCTTACCAGCAGCCGGGGTATCAGCAGCCTTACCAGCAGCAACCGGGTTACCAGCAGCCCTACCAGCAGCAGCCCGGTTACCAGACCCCGCCGCAGCCGTTCCAGCAGCAGCCGTACCAGCAACCGCCGGCCGGCTACCAGCAGCAGTACCAACAGCCCCCGCAGGACCAGCCGGGCTACCAACCACCACCGCCGGGATCCCAGCCGCCGCCGCAGGACAACCCGTACGGTCCACAACAGGGTCAGGGCGGCCTGGGGGGCGGCGCGTGATGGGCAACCTGATCAAGTCGGAGTTCCGCAAGACCACCAGCACGGGTCTGTGGTGGGGTCTGATGATCCCGACCGTGCTGCTGGCGTTCGGTTGGGCGCTGGGCACCGGCGCCATCTTCAAGACCATCACGGACTTCATGAGCAGCTCCGAGGCCGAGGAGCTGACCACGCTGCTCGGCGTCGACGCGTCGCAGTGGCAGATGTCGGTGTTCGGGATGGCGCGCAGCATCAACGTGGCCACGATCTTCCCGATGATCTTCGGCGGCCTGGCGATCGCGAACGAGATCAACCGCAAGACGATCACCACCACGTTCCTCACCGCGCCGAACCGGGTCTCCGCGCTGACCGCGAAGATGATCGTCTACATCCTGTGGGGCGCGATCTTCGGCGTCGTGATCGTGGCGTCGGTGAGCATCGGCATCGCGATCACCTCGGACTCCGGCTCGCTGCCGGACGTCGGCGGGTGGCTCGCGCTGGCCGGTGTCGGCGTCCTGTCGTCGATCCTGATGACGATGTTCGGCGTCGGTGTCGGCGCGCTGATGACCAGCGTCGTGGGCACCACCGTGGTGCTGCTGCTCTACATGCTGATCGTGGAGAACGGCATCCAGCTGGTGCTGGCGTCCCAGGGCCTGCCGGAGATCATCGGCTTCCTGCCCAACGGCGCGGTCAACGGCCTGACCGGCTCCGTGGCGTCGTCGCTGTTCGTGGCGAACGCGGGCGTGGTGCCGGAGGACCTGGTGGAGGGGCTGCGGGCCATCGGTGGCGCGCTCGGCGCGTTCGACTGGTGGTTGAGCGGCCTGATCTTCCTGGTGTGGACGGCGTTGTTCTTCCTCGGTGGCTGGGCCGCCACCCAGCGCAAGGACATCACCTGATCCAGTGATCTCGCACGCCTGACGAAGGCCGCCCCGAAGGTTCGGGGCGGCCTTCGTCACACCAGCCGGGCCAAAACTGTCGGTGACCCGACCTATGTTGGATCCCGTGACACCTACCGACGGCTGGATCCGCAGGCTCGCCAGGGCGTGCTGGCAGCACCGCGCGCTCGTGGTGCTGTCGGTGCTGTCCGCCGTCGTGGGCGTCGGCCTGCAGGCCGTCGGCCCGCTGCTGATCAAGGTCGCGGTGGACGACGCCATGGCCGGTCGCACGGACCGCCTGGCCTGGCTCGCGATCGTGCTGGTCGGGCTGGAACTGCTGACCTTCGGCACGGCGTTCGTGCGCCGCTTCCTCGGCGGCCGGCTGGCCGTGGACGTGCAGCACGACCTGCGGCAGGCGGTGTTCGGCGCGGTGCAGCGGCTGGACGGGCCGAAGCAGGACGCGTTGCGCACCGGGCAGGTGGTGTCCCGCTCGATCACCGACCTGCAGCTGGTCAACAGCCTGCTGTCGATGACGCCGCTGGCGTTCGGCACGGTCGTGTTCGCGGTGGCGGCCCTGGCGGCGATGTTCTGGCTGTCGCCGCTGCTGACCGTGATCGCGCTGGTGATCGTGCCCGCCGTCGGGGTGGTGGCCGCGCGCAGCAGGCTGACGCTGTTCCCGGCCACCTGGTCGGCGCAACAACGCGCGGCCGACGTGGCGCAGCACGTCGAGGAGACCGTCACCGGCGTGCGCGTGGTCAAGGGCTTCGGCCAGGAGGCGCGCGAGGTCGCCCGCCTGGAGGACCGGGCGGAGCTCCTGTTCGCCGAGCGGATGCGCGCGGCCCGCCTGACCGCCCGCCCGTCGGCGACGTTGAACTCCCTGCCCTACCTCGGCCAGGTGGCCGTCCTGGCGCTGGGCGGGTGGATGGCCCTGCGCGGCGAGGTCACCCTCGGCACGTTCCTGGCGTTCGCGACCTACGTGGCCACCCTGGTCGGCCCGACGCGGCTGCTGGCGAGCCTGATGGTGACCGCCCAGCTGGCCCGCGCGGGCGTGGAGCGGGTGTACGAGCTGATCGACTCGCAGCCCTCGGTCGTGGAGGGCGACCGCGACGTGCCGGCCGGCCCGGTCGCCGTGGAGCTGCGTGACGTGACGTTCGGGTACACGCGCAGCGAGCCGGTGCTGTCCGGTGTGTCCCTGCGCGTGGAACCGGGCGAGACCCTCGCGGTCGTCGGCACCGCCGGCTCGGGCAAGTCCACCGTCTCGCTCCTGCTACCCCGGTTCTACGACGTCCACGAGGGTACGGTCTCCGTGGGCGGCGTGGACGTCCGCGACCTGCGCCTGACCTCACTGCGCCAGACCGTCGGCACCGTGTTCGAGGAGGCGTTCCTCTTCTCCGACACCGTCCGCGCGAACATCGCCTACGGCCTGCCGGACGCCTCCGACGACCAGGTCCGAGCGGCGGCGCGGGCAGCCGAGGCGCACGAGTTCATCGAAGCCCTGCCCCACGGCTACGACACCGTCGTGGGCGAGCGGGGCCTCACGCTCTCCGGTGGTCAGCGCCAACGCGTGGCCCTGGCGCGCGCCCTGCTCTCCGACCCCCGCGTGCTGGTCCTGGACGACGCGACCTCCGCCGTGGACAACGCCACCGAGGCCGCCATCCACCGCACGCTGGCCGCCGTGACCGCCGAGCGCACCACCCTCCTGATCGCGCACCGCAGGTCGTCCCTCACCCTCGCCGACCGCATAGCCGTGCTGGACGCGGGCCGGGTGGTGGACATCGGCACGCACGCCGAACTGCAACGGCGCTGCCGCCTCTACCGCGAGCTCCTGGCCGGCCCGGGCGAGGCGATCGAACAGGTCGACCCCCGTGCCGACGCCCGACTGGAACCGGGCCCGGACGGCACCACCCCCGACCTCTGGCCCTCGTCCGACGAGGACGAACTGGTCGTGCGCGCGGCCAACCGCGCCGTGGGCGCCCCGGCGGCCTCCCGAGGAGGCGGCGGCACGTCGGCACTGGTGGGCGGCACCCCGCCGACCCCGGACCTGATGGCCCGCGTCCACGCCCTACCGCCCGCGCGGGACGTGCCGACCCTGGACGGCGAGGACCCGCGCGCCCCCGACCCGGGCTTCCGCCTCCGCACCCTGCTCCGCCCGGTCCGCTGGGCGATGCTGGGCGTGGCCGGCCTGCTGCTGATCGACACCGCGCTGGCCGTCACCTCACCGAACCTCGTCCGCCTGGGCATCGACAAGGGCGTGGTCGGCGGCCAGGTCGGCTGGCTGTGGACGGCCGTGGCGATCAGCTTCACCCTGGTCGTGCTGGGCTGGGCGGCCGCGGCCGCGGGCACCGTGGTGACCTCCAGGCTCGGCGAGCGCCTGCTCTACCTGCTGCGCGTGCGCAGCTACGCCCACCTGCAACGGCTGGGGCTGGACTACTACGAGCGCGAGATGGCCGGCCGGATCATGACCCGGATGACCACCGACGTGGACGCCCTGTCGAGCTTCCTGCAGACGGGCCTGACCACGTTCGCGATCAGCGTGCTGACGGTGGTCGGCATCGCCGCCGCCCTGGTGGCCACCGACCCGGGCTTGGCCCTGGTGGCACTGGCCGTCCTGCCGATCCTCCTCATCGCGACGGTGATCTTCCAACGCCTCTCCTCGGCCGCGTACGCGGAGGCGCGCGAACGCGTCAGCGCCGTCAACGCCGACCTCCAGGAGAACGTCTCGGGCCTGCGCGTCTCCCAGGCGTACACGAGGGAGGCACGTTCGGCCGAGGCGTTCGCCGAACGCAGCGACGCCTACCGCCGCTCCCGCATCCGGGCGCAGCGGTACATCGCCACCTACTTCCCGTTCCTGTCGCTGCTCTCCGGCGTGGCGCAAGCCGGGATCCTGGTGGTCGGCGCGTACCGCGTGGCGGACGGCACCCTGTCCCCCGGCGTGCTCCTCGCGTTCGTCCTCTACCTCGGCCTGTTCTTCTCGCCGCTGTACCAGCTGTCCGGTGTCTTCGACGGCTACCAGCAGGCCAGGGTGGGTTTGAGCCGCATCGGCGACCTGCTGCGCACCCCGACCACGGTCCCCCCGGCCGCCGACCCCGTGCCCGTGCCCCACCTGCGCGGCGAGGTGGAGCTGCGCAACGTGACCTTCACCTACCAGGGCACCACGCGCCCGGCGGTCGAGGACGTCTCGCTGCGCGTCGCACCCGGCGAAACGGTCGCCTTCGTGGGCGCGACCGGCGCGGGCAAGTCCACCCTCGTCAAGCTGGTCGCGAGGTTCTACGACGCCACCGAGGGCACGGTCCTGATCGACGGCGTCGACATCCGCGACTACGACCTGTCGGCCCTGCGCCAACGCCTCGGCATCGTCCCCCAGGAAGCCCACCTCTTCGGCGGCGACATCGCCGAGAACGTCGCCTACGGCAACCCCGACGCCACCCGCGCCGACATCGAGAGGGCAGTGCGCGCCGTCGGCGCTGTCCCCGTCGTCGCCTCCCTGCCCAACGCGTTCCACCAACAGGTCGGCGAACGCGGCCAAGGCCTCTCCGCGGGCCAACGCCAACTGGTGGCCCTGGCCCGCGCCGAACTGGTCCAGCCGACGATCCTGCTCCTGGACGAGGCCACCGCCGCCCTGGACCCCGCAACCGAATCAGCCGTCCTGGCCGCGAGCGACCACCTGTCCGGCGCCAGGACCACCTTCGTCGTAGCCCACCGCCTCGCCACCGCCGCCCGCGCCGACCGGATCGTCGTCCTGTCCGAGGGCCGAATCGTCGAACAGGGCACCCACACCGAACTGCTGGCCGCCAACAACCACTACGCCCGCCTCTGGTCCCACGGCCAAGACCACCACGGCCCAACCACCAACGCCCCCACACCCGACACCCTCAACCTGACCTCAGCCCACACACCCTGAACCCAACACCCCAGCCGGCCCTCGCACCCCGCGAGCCCACCACCACCAACCCACCCCCAACGGCCCCGGCACACCCCCACCGAGGCCCGATTTGACATGGGTTCGGGTGCCTTAGGCTGGACGAAGCCGGGCAGGCAGGGCGGGACGCTTTT